>CAZFNV010000001.1:0-30945 GCA_964520225.1 uncultured Candidatus Saccharibacteria bacterium
CTCACTCGTTCGTCTTGGTCTACTCGACCTGATCACCTGTGTCGGTTTGCGGTACGGATTTCGTAAATTTAAGTTTAGAGATTTTTCTTGGAAACGCGCTTTGTATCATCACCCTAGGCCGTAGCCTAAAGCTTTTCGCCTGCCTTGGATTCGCTATTTAAAGCAGGGCGCGGATTTACCTACGCCACATCCTTAGCAGACAAACTTCAAATCCAATAATGAGCGATACATACTGCGCTCCGTCATCCCGTCACAATTTACGAAAGTCATGGAATATTAACCATGTGTCCATCGAGTACGGCTTTCGCCATTCCCTTAGGCCCGACTAACCCTTGGCTGATTGACATTACCAAGGAAACCTTGATCTTTCGACGTCCGCCGTTCTCAGGCGGATTGCGGTTACTTGTGCCAACATTCTTACTTCCACACGCTCCAGAGGCTCTCGCGAGTCCTCCTTCACAGCAGAGTGGAACACTCTCCTACCACACATTCAATTCCGAAGAATTGAATATATCCTCACATTCGGTATCATGCTTAGCCCCAATTATTTTCGATGCGAAATCTCTAGATGAGTGAGCTGTTACGCTATCTTTAAAGGATGGCTGCTTCTAAGCCAACCTCCTCATTGTCTAAGAAATATCACCTTCTTGTTTTACACTTAGCATGAATTTAGGGACCTTATATAGAGATCTGGGCTGTTTCCCTTTTCACCAATGGAGCTTCGCCCCCACGGTGTAACTGCCAAGTTCTGGCCTCTGGTATTCGGAGTTTGATAGGTTTCGCGAGATTGCTCCCTGTCGAAATCTTCCAGTGCTCTACCCCCAAAGGTAACACTTGACGCTAGCCCTAAAGCTATTTCGGAGAGAACCAGCTATTACTAGGTTCGATTAGCTTTTCACTCCTTACCACAAGTCATCCCAACGCGTTGTACGACGAACGGGTTCGGACCTCCATAAGACTTTCGTCCTACTTCATCCTGCTCATGGCAAGCTCACCTAGCTTCGGGTCTTATGCATATTACTAATTTGCGCTATTAACACTCGGTTTCCCTTTGACTCCACTCTTTTAGAGAGCTTAGTCTTGCAACATGCATAAACTCGTTGGCTCATTCTTCAATAGGCACGCCGTTCTAGGGCACGAGGCCCTAGTTCGACTCCTTGTAAACATACGGTTTCAGGTCTATTTCACTGTCCTAATCGGACTGCTTTTCACCTTTCCCTCACGGTACTAGTTCACTATCGATCTAAAAATGTATTTAGCCTTAGCGGTTAGTTCCGCTAGATTCCTCCCGGCCATTTGTGTCCTGAAGTACTCAAGAATACAGCAAAAGAGATAAAATATTTTCGCTCACGGGACTATCACCCTCTATGGTGCCGCTTTCCAGCAACTTAAGCTAACATTTTATTTTTTAACTCTCCTAGATAAATCTAAGCTGTAATCTTACAACCCCAAAGTATTGCTACTCTGGTTTGGGCTTTTTCCTTTTCGCTCGCCGCTACTCGGGAAATAACAATTGTTCTCTTTTCCTCCTGGTACTGAGATGTTTCACTTCCCAGGGTGCGCACTCTAACTTGCGTCAGAGTATCTCGATTATTCGTCGAGATGGGTTTCCCCATTCGGAAATCTCCGGATCGAAGGTTGCTACACACCTCCCCGAAGCTTATCGCAGTTACGCTACGTCCTTCATCGCCATTTTTAGTCAAGGCATCCACCGTACGCCCTTAAATTTCCTGTTAAGAAATTTAGAAATCACATTTTGCGCCTCATCGGCGCATTCCGCTTTTCAAACGGATTTTTTATAGCTTGTACTTTTTCCACCGCTGGATTTTTCCAAGCTCTCTGTCTAGGTCTGCCCCACTATGTGGGACGCGAAAAGACCTCTCTACTCACAACCTGACAGGGTTTTATTTTCAAAGAAATATCAGTGTGGATAACCTCAGCCTTAGGCTGATGCGCCTTTGGCGCAAAAAAACCGCCTTTTGGGCGGCCAACGAGACAAAAAAGTCTGCTACTTATGCCGCCTTTTTGAACTGTTTTTAATGGTATTCATACTGATAGAGTGAGTATATACTAAACCAAAAAAGATGTCAACCTATTACAGGCGACATCTTTTTTGTTTTTCTAGTTAGCTAAAAGCTTTAAGCTATCAGCTGTTTGAATTTATTTCTGAGAAACTTCTTCGCTCAATTTGTTTATGAATTTTTCTGCTGCATCGCGTCCACCTAGGCCAAATGCTAGAGCTCCACCGAAGGAGATCATAGCGATAATGCCAGTGAAGAGCACGCTCATATAGTAGTCAGCTACACCGAGCTGTCCCAAAGCGATGATAAAAGCGAAAACCCAAACTGTGTACTTAGCCACAGCTCCGAGCATGTGCGCAGAAGCTAGACTCATAGACTTTGCAGTAGCGGTTGTCGCCTTTGACAAGCCATCAGAAACCATAGTAGCGATAATCAAGATAAATGCAGCCACGATAACGCGAGGCAAGAAGCCAAGCACATCATATTGCAAGAAATCTTTGATGCTGCTGAGTCCCACTAGGTCAAGTGAAGGGATCAAGAACACTACAACCACAAACCATTTTGCGACCTGACCAACAAAGTGACCAGAATCAAGCGCCACACCAGCACGACGAAGTGTGTCATCTAGACCAACAGACTTGAAAACATTATCCACCTTGAGAGCTGCAAAAACTTGCTCAAGGGCACGAGCCACCACGTTACCGAGTAGCCAGCCGATCATGAACAAAACAACAGCCACTATGAACTTTGGTGTAAATTGAACCAATCCCCACCACAATTCCTGAAGGGACGCATTAAATACATCGCCCCAAGAAACCCAAATATTATTCATAATTTATAATGTGTTACTTAATAATTTCCGCCATAGGCGGATCAGCCTATGGCTGAAATAAATACCTTAAAAGTTCGACCAATTAAAGTGCTATTATTAGTATACCATTTTTTAAGCCATTTCTAAGATCTGTGTGGATAAATCCTTAGTCTGGAGTAATACCTTATGAGGGAAATCCAGGATGTCTCGCACAAGCTTGTCATACATGCTCAAGCGGTACAGGAATTCTTTGGTCTCAAAAATAGAGTAAGCGAGCTCAGTACCTATCTCCGCCTCTAACCGGCGAATACCAGCCTCTATCCTGCCCCGTTTTAGATTATCCCCTACTATCAGCAAGTCGATTCTGGAATCTTCATTTTTAATGAAAACCCCAGCCACAACCACAAACTTAACCTTACCGACTTTCTTAAAATTATTCAGTATCGCCTCGGAACTTAAATTGTCGGAACGCACCAATAAATCCTCGAAGGCTTTGTGATATTTAAAGGCCGTATTTAGAAACCATTCTGAAGCAGTCCTGGATTTCTTTTTTATAAAACCCACCGAAGAGAGTACCCGAAGCTCTCTCGACACAACGCGAGGAGACACTCGACTACGCCTAGCTATATCCCGAGACTCAAAACCTTTACCTTTGTTGAGCAAGAAAAGCTTCATGAGTTTCACCCGTGCTCCGTTACCCAGAATTTTCTCTAGAATTTCCATCCCGTTATTTTATTACTTTTCTCGCAAAACACAAGTAAACAAAAAAACACCCTTTTCGGGGTGTTTTTTAGAATAAACTATAGGTGAATTATTTTAGTTCTACTTTGGCCACACATAAATTCCTGCTGGAATTTTGCGCAGCCCCCGCCTCAGCGCCGTCGCGCTTCCGGCTGAAAAGTAGAACGTTATTTTAGTTCTACTTTTCCTCCCGCCTCTTCTAGTTTCTTCTTGAGGTCATTTGCTTCTTCTTTCTTCATACCCTCTTTGAGAGTTGAAGGAGCAGCGTCTACTAGATCTTTAGCTTCCTTGAGGCCAAGGCCTAGAGCTTCCTTCACTATCTTCATGACCGCGATCTTCTGCTCACCTGCTGACGCAAGCACTACTGTGTAAGCGCTCTGCTCTTCAGCAGCTGGAGCACCTCCTGCAGCCGCACCACCTGCCACCGCAACTGCTGCAGCAGACACGCCGAATTTTTCTTCGATAGCCTTGACCACTTCATTGAGCTCAAGAGCTGTCGCCTTATCCAACCATTCTAACAATTTATCTTTATCCATAATTTTGGGTAGGCTTTAGGATTTTAGGCTTTAGGCGCTAGCTTGATTCGCTAATGCCTAGGGCCTAGTTGCCTAGAGCCTGATTAATTTTTAATTTTTCTTCTTCGCTACTTCATTCATTGCAATAGCTAAACGTTGCACAGGACTCTTGAATAAGAATGCAAGCTTCGAAAGCAATACTTCCTTGCTTGGCAGAGATGCTATCTCATTCATAAACGTAGCCCCGACAAATTTACCATCGAATATTCCACCCAAGATACTAAGGATACCTTTGTGGCTTTTCTCGAAGTTGTATATCTCGCGCGCAGCAGAAGTTTGATCCTTAGCATAAGCCACTGCCACCTCGCCTCCAAGTGAAGGCATCTCACCTTCGGCCTTATCCTTGAGCGCTCGAGCAAGCAAAGTTTTCCTAGAAACCTTGTAGCCTACTCCTTGAGCCCTGAGGTTAGAACGAAGGGATGTCTCGTCGGAAACTTTCATACCATGAAAGTTAACGAACACCAACGATCCAGCATTTTTAGCCAGAGCTTCGATTTCTTTTACTATCTCTTCTTTTTTTGATTTTTGTAATGCCATATAATTTGAAAACAAAAAAACGGCCTTTAAGCCGCAATTTCAAGCCCAACTTGGGCAGATCGACCACTCTGTAGGATTTACCATTGCCCCGCCGTGGCGGGGTGAACCTACTGTCTTTGCGGTATCTTTAATATAACATAAATACACTATTCCGCAAGCTGTATCTCTAGAGCTGACTCTTTCTCCACATTAGTCTCTCTAGCGATAAACTCACTGAGAATATTCACTCCGATCAGCGCGACAGCTATCATGATTGTGAAAATAATAAACCCGCGTGTGAAATGTCTAGTAAACATATTATGGTCGAAAACCGTTTAGCCAGAGAACAATTAATAAAATTATTAAAGCGACGACGAGCGAGTGCCAGATATCCCAGTAGGCGTATATGTCTCGCTTTTTCAGAAACTCTCCAAACATTTTACTCCCTTCCATAAACATATACAGAGGCATCACCGCAACCATCCACCAAATTTTAAAAAGAAACTCAGCCATACTGAAAGTATACCCTGTAGTGAATCCTAAAGCTACCAGGATCTACTACGGGGTATACTCTACGCTCTTTAAAAAATCTAATTTTGTGTTATATTTACAAAAGAAAAACATTAGACGTCCCAGAATGAAATCCCTAGTAACACAGCTTAAAATATTTATACTTTTCGTTGCAGACATAGCTGTGGCGTTTAGCGCGCTTGCGCTCACGATCCTACTCCGTTACGGCCCAGAGAACTTCAAGCAAGAGTTCTCCGCGCACATCTTCCCATTCTCGATCATTGTCGGTTTATTTATTTTGGTATTTTATATTTTCAATCTTTATTCTTTCCGGTTTAATAGGAACATTGCTGACTTCTCAAATTCGTTTATAAAAAGTATCCTGATATCTTTCGCCGGTTCAATAGTAGTATTCTACATATTTGGAGATTTATTTAAATTAACACCAAAGACGAATCTGTTGTTGTTCACCACCATATTTGGCCTTGTGGATTTCTATATCCGCATATTATTAAAAAGGTATTTCGTTAAGAATAGAATCAATCGCAAGGTCGTACTCATATGCGAGGAGGACGACAGCTTGATCGAAGAATTAAGGCGAAATCAAAATATTGGGTACGACATCGTGGCCGAGCTACCTCGCTTTGATCTCGAGCAAGTGCTAGCGCACCATCCTGATGTGCTGGTGCTTAGTGATTTCCTAATGCATAACTTTGAAGACATTTGCACTCTGGCTGAAAGAAAAATAACTGTGCTCAAAGTAGAGAAATTCTACGAGGAGATTTTTCAAAAAGTTCCACTCGAGCATATCAATCACGAGAATGCCCTAGTCTACATCAACCAAGATAAATTTATTTACAATTTTACTAAAAGGATGATGGATGTCACGCTCTCTGCCATAACTCTAGTCGTATTGTCACCAATAATTTTACTTATTACTATTTTAATCAAAATTACTTCGCCCGGACCGGTACTATTTCCCCACAGGAGAGTCAGCCTAAATGGGCGCGAATTCACTATTTATAAATTCCGCTCTATGATTGTTAACGCGGAGAAAAATGGTGCAGTATGGACCAGTGACCACAAGACAGATCCACGAGTTACCCCATTTGGTAAAATACTCCGCTCTACCCACTTAGACGAAATACCTCAACTATGGAACATACTCTGGGGCGACCTGTCTTTTGTAGGCCCTCGCCCAGAACGACCCGAATTCACTAAAGACTTAGCGAAAGGTATCGCCTACTATAACCTCCGACATGGAGTTAAGGCTGGCCTTACCGGCTGGGCGCAGGTAAACTATAGATACGGATCTTCCGTAGAAGATGCAAGGGAAAAATTGAAATACGACCTGTACTATATCAAGAACAGGGATATATTTTTTGATGTTCTGATTATTTTAAAAACTGTAGCAGAGTTGTTTAAATACTAAAGGCGCACAATGGATGGGTTAAAGAATTTTCTTTTCATAAGCTCTAATATTAAACAAACAATAATAAAAAATATTGTGTGGCTTTCTGTGGGCCTAACCGTGAGCAGAGTACTCCGGAGCTTGATTGTAATATACGCTGCCAGAATTCTGGGAATAGAAGGCTACGGGGTTTTTGCTTACACCATAAGCTTTGTAGCTATTTTCAATATTTTCTCCGACATAGGATTGACCAACCTACTTACTCGAGAGCTCGTACAAAGGAATGAGGCAGATAAGAGAGAGTACCTGGCTACTTCTCTTGCAATAAAAATATTTTTAGTGATGGCAACTACAGCATTTATCGCCACAGTGACCCCGGAATTCACTAATATAGAAGAGGCCAAGCCCATCATATTTATCATGGCTTTTTTGATTACTTTTGATGGTATGCGTAATTTCTTTTATGCAATATACAGATCTCAAAACCGAATGCACATTGAAGCAATATTCGAAATAATATCTGAGATATTCATCACCAGCATTAGCGTATTTGTGCTCTTTAAACTACCTTCAGTCGAGAATCTGGCTTTGAGTTATTTAGCAGGAAGTATGATTGGTTTCGTTATCGTACTGTCAGTGGCCTGGAAATACGTGAAGGGTGTATTTACGGATTTCAATAAAAACCTCGTGGTCGAAATACTACGTTCGGCTTGGCCATTTGCTTTCCTCGGGATATTCGGAGTACTCATGACCAATATTGATTCCGTAATAATGGGGTTCCTGAGATCAACTAAAGAACTAGGCATTTTAGCTGCTGCTCAAAAACCCATCAGCATGCTCTACTTAATACCTGGGTTTATATACACAGCCTTGTTCCCCACCATCAGTAAGTTGGTAAAGGAAAACGATGAAGTAAAGCTTAATCTTGTCATTCGGAAATCTTTAGTTGCTACCTTAATCATAGCTTTCCCTATCGTTTTTGGAGGTATAGCTGTGGCCTCCCCTTTTATAAATGTAGTATTCGGTTATGACTACATAGAAGCGGTTACCGCTTTTCAGATACTGCTCCTAAGCTTGTTGATAATTTTCCCGGGAATGATCTGGCACAGCACCCTGCTTGCGCTTGGTAAGCAAAATACATTTGTGAAAGCTAGCATAGCTGGAGCATTGACGAATGTGATCTTGGATCTAATACTCATCGCGAAATACGGAGTAGTGGGCTCAGCAGTAGCCACACTCTCTGCACAACTCGCCATGAACGGAGTTTTCTGGTGGGTAATAAGAAAATACTATAATATAAATATCGCAAGTAGCCTCTGGAAAATCTGCGTGGCTACTGTCCTAATGCTCGTGGTAGTTGAAATAATGAAGACCTTAGCTTGGCCACTACTTGTCATAATCGCCCTCTCGGCGGTAATTTACTTCTTGATATTATTTATACTAAAAGAAAAAACACTCTGGGAAACAGTCTTAAGTGTAACAACAAAGAATGTTAACTGATTACTGTTGTAGTAACCCACTATAAACTTTTTTGGTTTTCTCTAGAAATTGATCGAGGGTGAAATGTTGTTCAAACTTTTCGCGAGCAGATTTACCCATTTGTTCTTGTATATTTTCTTTAGATAAGGTTGTGATGGCTCGTGCTATTTCTTGCGCATTGTTCGCCACTAAAATACCACATTTTTCGTCCACCTCTTCCGGGATACCCCCCACATTTGAAGCGATCACTGGCAGGCTTGACGACATAGCTTCTAAAATAGACAGTGGTAAACCTTCGTGTTTCGAGATAAGCGCAAAAACTTTTGCTTTAGCTAGTTTTACTCGCAGGGCGTCAGGGCTTAGATCTGTAAACAATTCTACTTTGTCGGTGAGTCCTAGCGATTGAATTTTTTCTTCTATATTTTTTCGGTCTGGGCCATCCCCTATTATTTGAAGGCGCATTTTTGTATTTGCTAGCTTGTAGCCTTCGAACAAAAGAGCAAAATCTTTAGGATATGCAAGCCTCCCCACCGACACAATCACATCTTCCTTGGGCCCAATATTTGCTGGACCTTCTTGCACTCCGTTATAAATAGTTACAATTTTCTCCGGAGTAGCTATCCTATAATATAGAGCTTGTTGTCTATCAAAATTCGACACACAGATAATCTTGCTTGTGTACAGAGCTACCAGCTTTTCCGCCATCACTGCAAATATCCTCCTTAATACTGGTGCACCTTTAGTGAAAGCGAAACTGTGCGCGGTAAATATTGTAGGTATGCGCCCACGGATCGCCAGCCTGCCAGCGAACCCAGCACTCGAGCTGTGCAGAGATACCAAGTCAGGTGAAAAATCTTGAACTATTTTTTTTATTCTTCGAATTGACCTTATTAGATTCAGTGGGTTAAGAGAGTTCGAAAAATATATGTTCGAGTGAAACACAGCCCCGGCAACTTTAGCTTCATTCTCTAGCCAGCCCCCAGGAAAACTAACCAGAGCTACCTGATGCCCATCCGCCACCATGCTTTTTATTAAATCCCGCACATGCATCTGAGCGCCACCTATTTCCGTTTTGGTTATTAAATAAAGAATTTTCATATAAACCTCTTGATGAAAAACTTGACCTTGGTGGGTATAAGTGAAATCAGAAAATATTTTAAAACATATACATAATTTATTTTTCCATAGAAGCCCTGTCCTATAGCCCAGGCCCTGGCTTTATTCGCAAAATACATTTGTTTCTTGTTTTTAGTAGATGTAATGGAATTCGGCATATGCCTATATTTAACTAAATAGAGTGGGAGGTTAGCGAACTTCGTAAATGGAAAAAGTTTAAAATAGAAAAAGTAATCCTGGGCGTATCGAAAATCCTCATCATAAAAACCAGCTTTCTCCCCCACCGATTTCCGAAACATAATACTAGAATGCACAAAAGGGTTGTATTTTATTAAGTCTCTTTTGATCTCTTGGTCTTCTGTCGGGTAGGTCACTTCTTTAATTATTTCTCCGTGGGTATTAATGATATGCATAAAACTACCCAGAAGACCCACCCCCCTGTTCGCCTCTAAAAATCGAACTTGTTTCTCTAGCCTATCAGTAGAACACAAATCGCCAGAATCCAAGCGGGCCAAATACTCGCCCCGGGATGCTTGTATACCTATATTTAAAGTTTTAGTTAGTCCCAGATTAGTACTATTATTTAACAACTTAATTCTATCGTCTGTATTCTGTAACTCTTTTATAATTTCTGCGCTACCGTCAGAAGAAGCATCATTAACAATGATGAGTTCGAAATCTTTAAATGTTTGACCTAGAACACTTCGAACAGACTCCCGCAGGAACTCTCCTCCATTATAAACTCCCATTATTATAGAAACCTTTGGGTTCATTTATTTTAACTTAAAGAAAGTTTCCCAGTACCCAACTTCCAAAAGCTCATGCTTCAGCATTTCTTCTCGAGATGTTGCCACATGCTGACTACTGCCACGCCAGAAACTCTTCTCTACCTCATACCCATACCCTCCTAGCATTTCCACTATCTCTCGAGCTGAACTACCCTTCTTATGCAACAGCTCTGAATGGACTTCAATAAAGAATAATTCTGGTTTTTCGCTAGACGATAGGATATTCTTGGCGCCCTTTAATATCTCGAGCTCATACCCTTCCACGTCCATCCTTATAAAATCAACTTTTTTAAACTTAATAAAATCATCTAGGGTCATCATGTCCACCTCGACTTCAGTATATTCCATGCCCATCTCATCTCGTTTTATAAAGCTAGATAGGTTGCTACGGTCATAAACATAGAATTTAACCTTGCTTCGCTTTTCACCGAAAGCTGCCTGATACAAATCCGCGTTCCTAATACCATTGAGCTCGAGATTCTTTTTTAACATCTCGAAATTCTGCGGAGATGGCTCTATGGCGTACAAGTGCCCGCTTGGTCCAGCAAGCTTAGTTTCGAGCAATGCATAGTAGCCGATGTTGGCCCCAGCTTCTAGGATTTTCATTCCTGGCTTGATAAGCCTTTTTACTTCTGCGGTACTGTTCGTCTCATGAACTCCGTAAAGGGCAAGCTCTCGGCCTATACCTAGATCATTCAAGTCTAGGAACATCCGACTGCCCTGTACTTTCTTCATGATCTTGCCGTCTTTGAAAAACATATACAGAAACTTGAGCGGTATATACTCGCGAAAAAACCTCCATATTATTGTAGCCACCACTGATATAGTTTTACCCACAAAGACAAAAACCCCTCTCTCCTTCAAGATCTTAAGACCTTTACTAAAAAGATTTTCATTGGTTTTAAGTAGGGTATTTTTTAAATTTGAAAAGCGTCTCATGTATTAATTCAATATATTACCAATTGCTTGCTTTAGAGAATCCTTAAATGAAGTCATCGTGTATTTAGAGGATTCTTGATAAGATTTTTGGGCTTTATCTCTAAATTCTTCGTAGCTGGTTTTAGAAACCATATCCACGACTTTCGCTAACTCTTCTACTGTGCCTGGGTTTACTAAATAACCAAAATTCTCTACATCTGGAACACCTGTCTCAATCGTGATTATTGGCACCAGCGCCCGACGCATGCCAGTGGTTATAGAAGTCGCACAGGCTTCAGATGACGAAGGCATTATAACATAGGCACATTCGGCTGTCACATCATGGAATTTTTGACCAGTCACATCTATAAAACCTAAATGTTTAATATTTTTTGAGTTTTTTATGATTGGATTTGCAAAAACATTAAAATCTTCCTCAGTAGTTGGACCAAATATAAAAAGCTGTAAATCTGGACGCTTGGTAAAAACTTCCAAGGTTAAATCTAGGCCTTTGGTGATATTTCCATTACCTCCAAAATATAAAAATTTGTTTTTGTCTTTTTTACTAAACTCCGTCTCATCAAACGAAAGCCCCGGATAAGTAGATAAATTTATTTTATGAACTGGTTTACCTATGTGTCGATAAGACCCTACCGAGAATTCACTGCCGGTGGCGATAATGTCAGTAACATTTTTATATAATCTATCAGTATCAACGGCAGTGATAAGCCTTCTATCTACTATAGGAATATTCGGATGACGGGCTCGAAAATAATCATGCCTATCTTTAGTAATTTTGTTCGACAAATCTGGCTCTGGACCCATGGCATACAAAACTCTTTTTGCACTTGGTACCCGCTCAGCTATGTCAGAAAAATATTTGCCTGAATCACCGGCCCCAAGTCCTATAAAAATATCGTACACATCTTTTATTTTTTCTATATCTTTAAGGTCCGCCGTGCGATCGATCACATCTACCACAAACCCGAGTTGGTTTAGGATTTTCCCCATCTCATAAGCCTCCAAAATGTTTGTATGTGAAAAGTCTACGAAACTCTCGGGCAATATGTACATCTCTGTCTTATGATAAAGTAGTGCCCGCCCCTTTTTAACTTTACAGAATTTATCAAATCCCCAAACAAATTTCGCTCGTGCTAGTTTGTAGATAATTTTTTTTATGATATTCATATTAAATCTTGGAGTTAGTACCTCCTAAAATGATTTCTAAACTTTTAGCTCCAGCGTTCATGTATAAATCAATGATCGATAAGTTAGAGATAAAATCTTTCCGGCCCTTTTGTGTATAGGTTGGATGTGTAAAATTTTGGAAACAAACTTCTATGCCCGCCTCATTGTAACGCCCCACGTCTAAATATTCTCGAGCACCAGACCCGCTTAGGTATTTAGTTGCTTTTAGTATTTTGCAAATCTCAAGAGTCACCTCCGTGCCCCCTTTTACATCTGAAGCAAGATCAAGCTCAGAGGCTTTGATAAGCCTATTTTTAATACCCAACTTATCTCTAAAGAAATCTATCACTGAAATATTAAAGTCAGACAACAATAAGGGTTTTTTATTATATAGACTTTCTAAAAATTTATATACCTCCTCGAAATATGGATGTTTGGAATAATTCTGAGCGATACTCGAAAGGTGTTTCTTTACAAAAGAATCGTCACTCCAATTTATACGTATGTCTTTAATCTTGGTATCTAGGGGATGATCCACAAGTGGCAGAGTCAGCCACCTGGATTCACCGGAAAAAATTAGCTTATTTCGGTTTTGGAAATTATTTTTTTCAAATTGTACAGTGTCTAAAATGACGAACACATCCGCCATGTACATTTTATGAAAAAAACCAAGCCAGGGGAATGATTCAGGCTGATGAATAGCTACGATCATACATTCAAACTAAGGCGCACCGCTTCAAAGGCCTCTGCGTACTTGCAACCATTTTCAAAACCTCGCATCTTAGCTCTACCTTCGATAGCCTCAATCCATCTCTCGCCGTATTTCGCATGTTGACTCTTGTGCTCTTTTAAGGCCTCCAGTTTATCGTCTATCGAGTCAGAGATATCAAAGTAGACTTGAGGCTTGAATGGTGCGTACGAGCGACCCGAAGGCGGTATGGGCTCATACATAAATATGTTGTACATATATCGCGCAGCGGATATTGAGGCTTGCGATGTATTTTTGTGATCTTGGTGCGTATCGTATATCCAGTGAGTGAATATATAGTCTGGCATAAATTCAGTCAGAATCTTGTCGAGCGCCTCAACAGTAGAACCATTATAAGGTACATTTTTATTAGGAAAATTGAGAACCACAAGATCTTTAACCCCGAGTCTGTCAGCTGCCGCGCGCCCTTCTGACATAGCCTCGTCTTCAGTGCGCAAAACTTCTCCATTAAAATTCGAGTAAGCTGAGTCGGTCATAACTACCATTTTCACCGTATGGCCGGATTTGACAGCTTTAGCTAAAACACCTCCACAGGCTAGCTCAATGTCATCTAAATGCGCCCCGATTGCGATAATTTTCATAATATAATTTATACCTCAATTAAAGACATTAATCAAATCACTTTTTGCGAAAAACATATAAAATATATGGAAAGAAAAACTGCGCCAGAGACAAGCGCAATGAGAATAGTTTATCGATCTTAGTACGAACGTCACAAACAAAACCTAGAAATGAAAAGCCGGTTATTCTCTCGGTATCTGATATTACAAAATTCGGATTTCCTTTAAATATAACTCCTCCACCCGCCACCGACTCTCTAGCAAAACGATAATTTCCGAATAGTGATTGAATACTTCGATCCTTAAAAATTACTTTTGGTGAAAACAAGTATGCTGGTTTGCTGTGAGAGGAAAAAGCCAAGATGCCACCACGCCTAACTTTCTTCGAAGCCTCAAGTATTGCTTTTTGGCGCATATCGAAACTGTCCACATAATCGATTGTATTCATGGGCAGAAAAACAACATCATAGAACTCATTACTGACTTTGCTTAGATCTTGAACGTCTCCTTCTTCTAAAACCAGGTCAGAGAATTTGGAATTTGGAAAATTTTTATTAGCTATTTCTGTTAGCCTCTTAGATCTATCAAGACCCAGGACTTTGTTCCCATATAAAAGTAAATTTGCCGACACTCGCCCGGCACCACTGCCTATAACTAAGACATTTTTATTCTTTACATCGAACCTATCAATCAGAATTTTCTCGGCATTATTCAGCGAACGAACTCTTGTTGTATTGGCGCCATACTTCTCTATTACTTCTTCTGATTCGTATAAATTCTGGTTATTTATTGACATAATCTAAATTTAATAAACTTAGAAAATCTCTGAAATTAGAATCGACGGAACAGCTAGCATCTATGCTATTTTTTAAATTCGTACTGAGCTTGTTGCGCAACTCATTATCCTGCGCTAGGCGCTCTAGTGCATCCAGCCACCCTTCCCTAGTGCCTACCAGTAATCCAGACTCGCCATCCTTAATAATCTGACAAGCCGAAGGTGTGAAGTCAGTTACGACTGGAATATGCAACTGGCTGAAAACATATATACGCCCAGGATTGTTAGAAAACTTGAATCTCTGTATGTAGTCGTTATAATGATAACCTTCTTTATTAAAGAATAAGCTCGATAGAGGTCTGGTAAATATTCTATTCACTGGCATGAGGCTTGGGGCCACGCCGATGTCGCACTCCGCTAAAACATTAAGATTGCTCATATTATCATCCTCACGCCATTGTATGTGTCTGACTGGGCAGATTTTAGGAGTGTTTTTTGACCACTGGCCCAGCTTGTCGATATTATATATAGCCCAAAATTCTATCGGGAATTTTTTTGCCAGTTCATCTAGCGCGTAAGACACATCACACATCGCGTCCAGGTGCTGTTTATTACCATGATAGCCAATAATTATTTTGTCTTTTTTAGAATGTTCCTTTTTTATTTCTGGCGTATCTGGGAACATGTAATATATAAAAATGTTTTTGTTGTATCTTAGTAGCGCATTTTTCTGCTCTATCGAGCTCACTATCAGGAGGTCCGCCTGCTTAACTTCCTCTATCTGCCACAGCCTAGACACTTTAGGGTCAAACAAAAGGCATTTCAATTTTGGGTTAGCAATTTTTGCTTCCTTTATTTTTGAATCTGGAGCCATAAATATAGCCACCTCGTATTTTGCATAGTTCTCCCAGTCATTTATTACTACTTCACTCCCGGAAGCTCGCAACCTACTCTCGAGCCCGCAGAGCACTGTATACCCCGCGGATTTTGTATATTTTGTATTTATAACGAATTTCATAATTTTATATTAAGACCGCCCAGATTTCCCCAAACTGCACACTGATATGTTGCACCTTATATCCGGCCTCGCCAACTTCTTGTTCGAAAGATTTCTTGGTGAACTCAGTATAGTGGGTGAGGTCAAGGCGCCACTCTATACCCTGCTCTTTCTTGTACAATGTCACCCAGTCCCGGTCTATCATCGGCACTCGTATCAAATATTTAGTAGCTAAACCTTTTATACTTTCCAAAAATCCCACCCTGTCCTCGATATGTTCTAAAACATTCGACAGAACAAGAACATTGAATTTCTCTGTGCCTGGGCCAGCGGTAACATCTCCAACCACATACTCAATATTTGGTCGCGAATGTTGCGCTCTAGCTTTATTGATATTCTTTTCTGAAATATCTACGCCCACGACAGTCTTGGCCTTAAGCGCCAAATCATAAGCCAGAGCTCCGTTACCACAACCAATATCAAGCACTGAGTCATTCTTCGATACATTATCTAGGAAAAATTGGTGGTACCCTATCAGGCGGTGCTTCGGGTGTAGCCCCTCCTCGTACTTAATAGCGAAAAAGCTGATCAGCTTGTACAGGAAGTTGCTGAATCTTAAGGTAATAATGAGTAATGTTTTATAGATTGTTTTCATATGTTCTACTCTACCTTGCCATACAAAGCTATTTCTCGATTAATGCATGAATCGAAACTATTATTCACTTCAACGCGTCGCCTAGCGTTAGTTCCAAGCTTAACACATAATTCCTTATCGCCAAGCAATATTTCGAGCGCTTTTCTTATTGAAGGTGCGTCTGGGTTAGATAATACACCGTCTTCCATATGGCTAATTACAGAATTAATACCCGGCACATCGGCGCCAATACAAGGAAGCCCCACAGACATCGCCTCGAGCAATGCCTTTGGATTACCTTCGTAGAGCGACGGCAATACGAAAACCTCGCTCTTGTTTAGTTCTTCCACAACCTGCGGTTGAGTCAGGTTCCCCTTGAACTCCACATCTATATTGCTGTCTTTTGCTATACTCTCTAGCCCTAGACGCATAGACCCGCCCCCCACCACCACCAGCTTGGCCTTAAGGCCCACCAGACTATGTAATAAATTTTTCAAATTCTTCTCCTCTTCCAGGCGACCGACAAAAATAATTCTGTTTTTTTCTTTTTCGCCACCAGATGGTTTGAAAAAATTGGTATCGATATAATTGGGAATAATTTTAATTTTTGATGGATCTATATCGAAAGTCCCCATCACAAAATCTCGGCTTTCTTCAGAAGTCAGGATTATATTGTCGGCATTACAATAGGCAAATTTTTCTACCCAAAAAGCAAAAGACTGTTTCAGAAAATTCTTTTTTGCTTTACGGATGTTGTGTAGCCACTCATAACCACACCTGACAGTTAGTCGAGCGCCATACAATTTCTTCGCAATCACAGCAACCCACGAACCGTCCATCTGATTCGTTTTTAGTATTTGGATATTCTTTAATATACCCATATGCCAAAACGGGGTAATGATAGTGTATATCAGAACGGGTATAAATTTAGGTTTTGGAATTATACGAACATTCTCAGGAAAAAATTTAGAGTAAAGTAAATCTTTCTTGTCGCCATAAGTAAAAATAAAAACCTCATGGAAAAACTCCGCTAGTTTTATATACGGTTTTATCTCTCTGTCTATAGATCCTATCTCCGACCACTTAGACAGCGACATACCGCGCGTCATAAACAACGCAAAATTTTTATCCCTTAGGCTCATTGTTTAGTTGTTTATACCACTCATAAGTTTTTACTAGGCCTTTTCGAAGTTCGGTAGAGTGCCTCCAGCCAAGCGCATGTATTTTTGAAACATCAAGCTGTCTCTTTGGTGTGCCGTCAGGTTTAGTAGCGTCAAAACGAATCTCACCCCCATACCCTACTACGTCTTTAACCATATTCGCGAGGTCCTTAATAGACACGTCTTCACCTAGCCCAATATTTATTATTTCACTACTTGAATAGTTATTCATCAAAAAAATACATGCTTCCGCCAGATCATCTACATAAAGAAACTCGCGAGTCGGCGCCCCTGTGCCCCACACCACTACATCGCAGAGTCCTGCCTCTTTGGCTTCGTGGAATTTACGAATCAGCGCCGGAATCACGTGAGAATTCTCTAGATCAAAATTGTCACCCTCGCCATACAGGTTAGTAGGCATAACACTGATGAAGTTTGTTCCGTATTGCTTGTTGTAAGCTTGGCACATTTTTATACCAGCGATTTTAGCCAGGGCATACGCTTCGTTGGTCGGTTCAAGCTCACCAGTCAGCAGGTATTCCTCCTTGATTGGCTGTGGAGTGCGTTTTGGATAAACGCACGCGCTACCTAGAAACAAGAGTTTTTTGACTCCGCTTCGATAAGCTGAATCGATAATGTTCGCTTCTATTATAATATTCTCACGGATAAAGTCTGCCGAATATTTGTCGTTCGCATAAATTCCTCCCACTTTCGCAGCAGCCAGAAACACGTATTCTGGCCTTTCTTTATCGAAAAAATTCCGCACCGATAACTGATCAGTAAGATCTAGCTCCTCCCGAGTTCTTTTAATGATATTAGAATATCCAGCTTGGGTTAAAGCGCGACAAAGCGAAGAGCCCACCATGCCTCTATGCCCCGCTACGTAGATTTTAGAACCCTTGTTCATAATAATATTTTAATTCTTTATCTCCCTAGAATGGAGTTCCTCTATCACCATCAGGTCAACCAAACTCTTGAACTTCACTTCTGGTTTCCAATTTAATTTTTTCTTCGCTTTCGTGCTGTCCCCTAGCAACAAATCAACCTCGGTGGGACGATAATATTTCTTATCGATTCTGATTAATACTTTACCGGTATTTTTATCAATACCCACCTCTTTTAACCCTTTACCCTTCCAGATTATTGTGTACCCAAGCAGTGACCCAGCGTATTCTATAAACTCTCGCACAGTATGCGTCTCGCCGGTAGCAATTACGAAATCATCCGGCTTTTTATGTTGTAGCATCAGCCACATAGCCCGCACATAGTCTCGGGCGTAACCCCAGTCACGCTTAGCATCTAGGTTGCCTAGGAATATTTCCTTCTTCTTGCCATGTTTTATATCCACCAGCCCTTCCACTACTTTCTTGGTCACAAAAGTCTTACCCCTGCGTGGTGACTCGTGGTTAAAAAGTATACCGTTACAAATGAACATGTTGTAGGCCTCACGATAATTCTTGCAGATCATATGTGAGAAAACTTTCGCGCATCCATAAGGGCTTCGTGGGTTAAATGGTGTAGTTTCCTTCTGTGGAATCTCGAGCACTTCACCGAACATCTCGCTTGATCCCGCTTGATACATTTTTATAGGGTAGTTCTGCTCTTTCACCACGTCGAGCAGGCGCAATGTGCCGAGCGCGTCCACGTCTGCAGTATATTCTGGAATATCGAAGCTCACCCGCACATGACTCTGCGCGCCCAGGTTGTATATCTCGTGCGGACGACTTTTATTAATTATGCTATTTAAACTATTAGAATCGAGCAGGTCTCCGAAATGTAAAAAAAGTCGCTTATTGATAACGTGCGGATCTTGATATATGCCCTCAAGCCTCTCAGTATTAAAACTCGAGGACCGTCTGATAATGCCATGAACTTCGTACCCCTTCTCAAGCAGAAATTCTGCCAGATATGATCCATCCTGCCCAGTAATTCCAGTTATTAAAGCTCTTTTTTTATTTGCCATAAATTTCTAGATTCCAAATATTTTCTTTAATTCAGCAATGCCATCTTCTATCTTAACAACAGGCTTCCAGCCGAGTAGATCTAGAGCCCTTGATATGTCCGCCTCAGTATCGTGTGGCTCGAGTCGAGGCGACACATACTCTACCTCGCCACCGACGAGCCTAGCAATATCATTAATAGAATTCCTGTGCCCGCCCCCTATATTTATCACCTCCCCCCTACCAACCTTTTCAGATTTCATCGCCAACAAATTTGCTCGAACAACATCTCGCACATGAGTAAAGTCACGAGTTTGTGTACCATCTCCAGTGATAGTTAAGGGCTTCTTCTCTTTTGCGCTCTTAAGGAAAACTCCTATAACTAAAGGATACGCTCCCTCAGGATTAAGCCTTGGTCCGTACACATTGAAATACCGGAGGCTCACGGTTTCTAATTTATAAACTTCTGACCAAACTTTCAGATACACCTCGCCAATATATTTCTGTGCTCCGTAGGGTGACAGAGGATTAGCTGGGAAACTTTCCTTGAGGGGTAGATTTGCATTATCTCCATAAGCGGAACTGGAAGCAGCAAATATGACACGCTTCACTTTATTGACTCGACAAGCCTCGAGCACTGAGAGTAAACCATTCACATTGACGTCGTTTGTCTCAACTGGATTCTCTATTGAGAATTGCACCCGTGGCAACGCTGCTTCATGAAATACATATTTTGCGCCGTTAAAAATCTCTATGAGCTTATCCCTGTCGCGAATATCCACCTCGTGTAGCGTAGCTTTTTGATTCACATACTCCTTCTTACCAGCCGACAAATTATCAACCACATGCACCTCGTGCCCTTCTGCCACAAGAGCATCGACTATATGCGACCCAATAAAACCAGCCCCCCCTGTTACAATAATTTTTTCCATAAATTGATTAAACTTGACTAAAAGTAAATAATTTAATATTTGGGAAAGTTTTTATAGATTCCTCTATGTAATCGATTATCTTTTTACTCTGTTCAATATTAGGATTAAGATCGTAACCCCTTTTGGCCCATTCACGAGCAAGCGCGAACTCTCGCTGATACAGATAAGCCACCGCTTTCATCCAATACGCTGTTGGTATTTCTGGATTTAGCTTGATCGCATCATCGAGCACTTGATGGGCGTAGTCTAGATGGTTAACTTCCAACAAGCGTTCATAGATATAAACCCCTCCCAAACTTAACCGCACACGGTAGTCATTCGGATTAGCGTTAGCATATTTCCTATATTCTTCTGTCATAATTGCCAGCTCTTCAGCTAAACCCCTCACCTTCACCGGATCTTCGAGCACTTGTGGTTTCAGAGAAATTCCACGCTGGAAGTCGTTAACGGTCTTCCACAGATGAGTCGCCCTATCAACTGGCGAACCGAACAATACAGGGTAAAGACTTAGCCGCTCTTCACTCCTACCGATGCTATGTATTTTAATATTGGCAATACCGGCACGAATAATGGGTAAAGTACCTACGATGAAAAAGTACAGTGAGCCGAGTATGGCCACAACCCCCATGCCGTATTGCAGAACTTTCGGCACAGTGTAGAAGCTTTTTTCTTTATTCTCTGCGCGATACGCTCTGTAAAAGACAGTAGATGCTAGAGCAAACATGACCATAACGGCCGGATATGAAATAGTGGTGTCAAATCCTGTCTGAAGTTCCATTAGGTGACCAACAAAATACACGCCTAGTATCATAGCAAATATTTGCTGATTTTTTTCTTTAGACCTAAGGACTACGTATACCATCGAACCAAATGCGGACGCGTATACCAAAAGATAAATGAAGAGACCAAAGTATCCAGTATCTACTGCTTGGTCAATAAATATATTGTGAGCGCGATCAAACCAGGGCTCTGCGCCGTTTTTATTCTCCAGAAGACTATTGTTGTAGTTTTTTTCAAAAGAGCGGTCGAAGTTGTCAGTCCCCCAGCCCAGCACTGGACGCTCGGCTATGGACTGCATAGAAAGCTCCCAGACTATTGGTCGCGCACTAGAAGCAGATTTCAGATAGGCCTGACGCAAATATCCGGAACTTGAGAAAAGCGAGTAAACAGACAGAATCGCTATAATTATTCCTGTAAAAATGGAGCCAAAAAGTATTTTTCTCTTTAAGGCCTCCGCGCGCAGTCTGGCCACCAGAGATATCGCGATCAACACGAATATAGAGAAAAACCCAACGAACGAAGAAGCTTGCGCCTCGCCCAAAATACCGAGAGGATTCTCAAACACATTGACCCCGCCTGACCAGAAACTGATATTTATAAAATACGGATTTATAAGTAGAATTAATGGAATAAAATATTTCCACCATTTACCTTTCAGCTTCTCGTTGGAGAGCACTAGATACACCGACGCCATGAAAGCTGAGTATATGTACATCGCCGCGAAAGATGAGTTACCTATAGTGAAACCTGGTAGCGTCCAACTCTTAAACAAAAGTCCGAAGCCGTCTTTGCTCAACAGAGCCCCAACCGAGAAAAGCCCCGCGCCAACAACAAATATATTTAGAAAATTCCTTAATTTGCCTTCGTTTTTAAAAAGATTTAACAAAAACAGATAAAACACCCCTAAATGCAAGAAATAAAAGAGCCCGGTCATACGAGTGGCCTTCGACCAAAAAGATGTATGGGGGTCCACACCAAAGAATCCTGAAATAAATGAGGTTGCGAGCAATAACAGAAGAGCTAGAGTTATGGGCGATTTAGCTATCTGGAAATCATTCCTCCGGAACAGAAGCGCCACACCCAGACAAAGCGCAAGCATCTCAATGAACACAAACAAGTTGACCGCTCTTGAGGTCGTACCGTAGAACAGGAAACCATTGTAAGACACAAAAGGGAAAAGTGCGATAAATGCATACAAGCTCCAGTCAATCACTTTCTCGAGCCATTGTTGTCCAGTAAGCTTGAAAAACATTTACTAATTATACATAGTTCACCCTAAAATACAAAACCGCCCCCTTGCGGGAGCGGTTTTGTATTAACTTAACCGACTAACTTAAACTTGAGACTGATTAGTCAAGAGCTATGTAAGGCGTCTTGTACGCATCAAGTTCTGAAGTATAAGTGTTGTCTGGAGTTGAGTCTGTACCATCTGTGGTCCATCGAACGCTCGTTAGAGACACACGATACAGACCATCGGTAGCAGAAGCATTGCGAACTACAGTCATAGTGAATGTTTCTGACTCACCCTCTTCGATCAAGTAAGTACCAGCTGAACTCAAAGTAGCGTCAGTGGTGTTAACCAAAGCAGCTGATTGATCAGTGGTTGTTGCTGTACCAGAGTAATCAAGAGTATAAGCGTTAGCCATAGCTCCGTCTGGAGAAGCAACTGAAGCAACATATATGTCATCACCTAGAGCAGTAACCTTGAACTTGATTGTAAACAAGCCAGTGTCACCGTTGTCAGCATCAACAGCAGACTTAACTGCGTCAACGCTCACAAGCTCTACCTTAGGACCATTTTGTCGGAATTCTTGAGGATCACCACCTACTGTACCTGACCTTTCGCCAGCAGCAAGCTGATCACCCTCTTCGTTTTCAGCATCGATAGCAGCTCTGTTTGTAGCTGTTACAGAAGCAGTAACTGTTGCACCAGCTGTGAAGTCATCAGCATCAGCAACATCGATCATAACCTTGAAGGTTATGGTGTCGCCTGCATCGATAGTAAAGTCAAGGTCATCGAAGGTAATAGACGCTGTAGCGCCTGCTGCGATTGACGCAACTGACTCACTATACTCTTCACCGTCAAGCACCAAGCGAACGTCTTCAGCAATCACGTTGAAGTTTGAAGAAGTCACGCCGAAGGTAACTGGGAACTCGTCGATTGTAATATCTGAATCACCCTTTGCCTCAAGTTTACCTTGAAGAAGTAGGACATCATCAGTTGTTCCTGTGTCAGAAACAACTACGATACCGTCATCTGGGCTGTCAGAGTGTGAGCTGAGTTTAAGCTCGGTATTTGCCGCTTGAGCAAATGTAACGAATGCGATTGGCACACCGTCACCAGCGGTACCATCTGTACCGATGCCAGTACCAGAGTTACCGAGGTCGCCGGTAGTTGTATCAGTTGATACAACGCCAGAACCATCTTCGTAACGAACACTCTCTACTGCTACAGTCCATGAATCAGAATCAATATCTCCTGAATCAAATGTACCAGCAGCGTCTACAGAAATGTAAAACTTCTCAGTCTCGTCAGCTTTAACAACCGCACCGTTAAGTGTAACGGTCTTTGAATAAGTGTCGTCGCTATTTTCAGTAAATTCATCTACGTCAGCTGAACCAACTTTTGTGCTACCCATCCAAACATCAACCGCAGATATATAATCATCAAGATGATCAGAATCTCCAGCAGCATTACCGGTTGGATCAAATGAAAGCTTTAGGGACTTGATTGAGATGTCGCCATCGTTTGAAGCCTGAAGCTCGAATCCAGCTACCTTTACGCCATCTTGACCTTCACCAACTTCCTCATTGCTGTACTGAGATAGAGTGTCAACATCGTTGATTGATCCATCAGTACCCGTTAGAGGGCCAGAAGCTGATGAGCTACCATCACACTTTGCTCCGGTTGTTGAGCTATACATATAACCAGGCATACAACCTGCTGGAAGGCTTGAGCTTGAAGCACAAGACTGACCAGTAGTTACGCTGTAGCCAGAAGTTGATGTACAACCTGCTGGTAGAGAACCACCAGAAGAATAACCGCCAGAAAGTGCAGCGCCGGTCATAGGACCAACAACACCGTCAGCGACTAGACCTTTTGAGGTCTGGAAAGCCATAACTGCAGCCTTGGTCATAGGACCAAAAGCGCCGTCAGCTGTAACTCCCAAAGCCTGTTGCAAGGCCATAACTTGAGAACCACTTGAACCTTGCTTCAAAGTTACAGTGTGAACATAAGCTAAAGCTGAAGTCGCAAATATTGCGAAAGCAACAACCATAGCTACAGCTACTGTAACTCCGAGCAAGTATTTTGATTTTAATACATTACTCATAATTTTTTTCTAATTTTGCTACGCCATTAATAAGTTTCGACTAAACTAAGGGCGCATCTTTTATATCGTATCTCGCTTCACTAATTAATAATCACTAATAATGAGAAGCAAAATACAATCAAAGCTAAACTAATACATTGAGAACTAAATAATGCTATTTAATTTTCAATGGGCATTACCTCGTCTCAAAACTTTTTCGACGAAATTTTGAGAGAAGTAAATTTGCGAATACGCGACACGCAAAAGCGCTACGCATATGCACAACCACATTATAATACATCGCCGAAAATCTAGGCAATATATCTTGTGGATAACTCGTTATTTGACCGTTATTTTTGACAATTCCGGACCAAATATCGGGCACTCTATTGTCGCATATTTTTAGCCAAAATGCAAGCCCAGTTTTAGCGTATATTTACTCCATCTCTTATCCCCCACTTTCTCAAGGACACCGTCCCTCACCATTGCCACCAGTTCTCTTTGCAAGGTCTTTTCGCCGCAGTTATTAAGGACATTAAATTTATCGGGCTCGGCCTTGGCTTTCGTAATAATGTCCTTTATAGTTAGACCTATCTTGTTTGATTTTAAAATACGTGAAATATCGAAACGTCTTTGTTTTTTAAGTAAATCATAGTCTGTGCTCTTTTCTTTAAAAGACATAATCTTTTGGCTCGCTGTCTTATTAGTACTAATGTCCTTTATTGCGGACATCAGTGTGCTGGCTTTTTGGACACCAAGTCTAGTAGGCGGTAATGATGTCCTTGAACGCATATCTACAACAAATAAATCTTTCTCTGGGAGCATAACATCTTTGTTGTCTGTGGGTGATGATTCTGCCAGCAAATCAGGTAACCAAGAAGACTTCGTGTTTATATAAGCATCCAAGGCTTCGCCTAATTTCCTAAACTCGCGTACCAGTATAGATCCATTCATATTAGAGATAATATTTACCGCAACAGCCACTTCTATAAAAGACACGAGCTCATTTATTTTTGTCCTTATATTTAATGGTTCGTTGTATATGTCCGATAGAATATTTACCCCCAGTGTCCTTAATTTTAAACGAAGTGGTTCGTTCGCATCCAATATGTCCGTAACCATAAAAAGAGCTGTAGTAAGCTCTTTATGTTTAGTATAAGACAAGGGCGTAGAAACTCCTGTTCCACCATGACTCTGTATGCTGTGAGTGTCTTTGATGTTTTTGGGGCCATTGTCCAACATATGTCCATAATACATAAGAGACACGGATAGTCAAGGACGTAAGCCTTGTATTTTTTGTTTGAAATTTCTATAAATCTTACGAGCAAGATGCTGTAGAAATTTACAACATGAATTACTTAAACGAATATGTTAAAATATGAAAATAAATGGCAAAAAAAATAAATAAAAATAGGTCTGGCGATAGGGGCGAAGCAAGTGGATTGGGCTCTGAAACAAAGCATGGAATTTTGGGAATAATATTTTTTGTTCTTGCAATATTTTTTTTAATGGCAAGATTCGGTGCAGCAGGAGTAGCTGGGCGTTTCGTTTATGAAAAATTCGGATTACTGCTTGGTTTGGGCTACCTGATGCTCCCATTACTTTTTGTGCTATTGGGATCTTCTTTTCTAAAATCCAAAACACCTGAATTGGGTTGGACTAGAACTACGAGCGCAATATTGTTTCTTCTGTCAGGGTTGGGAATAATAGACATAGCGCTCGGAGAAAATGCTGGTGGACTTTTAGGTAATTTGTCGTCAACCCCGCTAGTGATGCTTTTCGATAAAACAGCTAGTGTGATATTCCAGAGCGCGATACTTATGATATCTGTATTAGTAATGTTCGATGCAAAAATTAGTCTGGATAGTGTAGTTGAAAAATTGAAAATTCTATTCTCAAAAAAGACTAAACTGGAAGATAAGACAGTAAGCGAAGAAGATGAGGAACTTGCCGAAGAGGAAGAAGAGGAAGAGCCTGAAGAGACAACTAGCGAAAGAATCAAGAAAGCGCTCGGGGTCGGCAAAAACAAACCAGCTCGGGAACCTAAAATAACCGAAGGTGAGGCAGAAGAAGAAATGCCGATCAAAAAGACTAGGATCGGCCTACACTCCACTTACACTCCTCCCCCGCTATCGCTCCTAGAGGAAGACAAAGGTAAACCAAATACTGGAGACATTAAAGCCAACTCGAATATTATAAAAAGAACATTCTTAAACTTCGGCATCGAGGTTGAAATGGACGAGATAACCATAGGTCCGACAGTAACCCGCTACGCCCTTAAACCAGCAGAAGGCATCAAACTCTCTCGCATAGTTGGACTCCAGAACGATCTCGCCCTCGCTCTAGCCGCTCACCCTATACGCATCGAAGCCCCTATCCCCGGCAAGGCATTGGTGGGTATAGAAATACCAAACAAGTCCAAGTCTATTGTTGGACTAGCCACTCTTCTCGGCGATACTAAATTCCAGAATTCTGGCAAGGCTCTTACTATCGCTCTTGGTCGTGGGATATCTGGTAAATCTGTGTTCGGCAACTTGGCCAAGATGCCTCACGCGCTCGTCGCCGGCACCACTGGTTCCGGTAAATCAGTAGCTATCCACGCCATAGTAGCTTCCCTCCTCTATCGCAACGGACCAGATGACTTGAAGTTTATTCTAATAGATCCTAAACGCGTCGAGCTCACCCTCTACAACAAGATTCCTCACCTACTTACCCCAGTAATAACTGAAGCCAAGAAAGCAATTCTAGCCCTCAAATGGGCAGCCAAAGAAATGGATAGACGCTATGACATACTGGAAGCTGAATCAGTACGCGACATTGAGTCATACCATAACAATGTCCTTGGTTCTAAAGAAAAGAAATCTGGAAATGAAGAGTCTGGCGGCGCCGACCGAATGCCTTATATTGTCATAATAATAGATGAGCTTGCCGATATTATGAGCTCCTACCCTCGAGAGCTCGAAGCTGCGATAGTTCGCCTTGCCCAGATGTCTCGCGCCGTAGGTATACACTTAATACTTTCTACTCAGCGACCAGAAGTCAACGTTATAACTGGCCTCATTAAAGCCAACATCCCTGCTCGCGTAGCACTCAAGGTGTCGTCGCAGATAGACTCGCGAACGATACTCGACGCAGGCGGTGCTGAGAAGCTACTGGGCGCTGGTGACATGCTCTACTCTTCTGGAGAAGCTCAGCCAGAACGCCTCCAGAGCGCATTTATCTCTGAAGACGAAGTTAAGAAGATAGTGAAGTATCTAAGCGACACTTATAAAGACGAAATTGCGGAAGAGATAACTCTATCTCAAGGTTCTATCTCCCCTGACAAGAGCATATTCGAGAGCACGCTAGATGGAGACGATGATGAAGAGGATGAGATGTATGAAGAAGCGAGACAATGCGTGATCGAAGCTGGACGTGCCTCCACCTCATACCTCCAGCGCAAACTCAAGCTAGGATACGCTCGCGCCGCGCGCCTGATGGATAAACTCGAAGAACGCGGAGTAATCGGCCCAGGAGAAGGCGCTAAACCAAGGGAAGTGCTGGAGAAGATTTCTCGCGACGAGAACGGAGAAAATGTAATGCCTTAAAACAAAATGGCTAAAGATCCAAAACAAACACTACGCCAAGGTCTACTCACGATTCTGTTCGTATTCATAATATTTTACGCATTCTCTCGTTCTCACGATCTTCTGTTCGGAATAAAAATAAAGAATATCACCATTAACGGAACTCCCGCTGAAACAATATCTAAAGCAGAAGAAAGTATGATAAAGATAACTGGAAATGCTAAAAACGCTGTGAGCCTTCTACTTAATGGCCGTGAAATATCCATAGAGCAGACAGGCGACTTCAGTGAAGCCATAGCTCTTCTACCGGGTTATAATGTAATAAGTTTAGAAGCCAAGGATAAGTTCGGGTATGAGGACAGTAAACATTATCAGTTAGTTTTGGGTAGGCAATAATTTTATGATAAACAAAAAGAAAGTTCGCGACGGAGCTAACGCAAGCAGTGCCAAAGAAAACAAAAACGAAGATAAGGCGCTGATCGAGAACGCCCTAAAGTCCATCCAAACCAAATTTGGCGAGGGTGCTATTATGAAATTCGGCGATACGCCAAAGGTAGGAATAAATGTTATCCCTACCGGTTCTATTGGTCTCGATGAGGCGCTCGGTGTAGGCGGAATTCCGCGAGGCAGAATAATTGAAATCTTCGGCCCAGAATCATCCGGCAAGACCACCCTCTCCCTCCATATAGTGGCAGAAGCTCAGAAGAAAGGTGGTGTCTGCGCTTATATAGACGCTGAACACGCTATGGATCCAGACTATACAAAAAAGCTCGGGGTGAATATCAACGACCTATTAATTTCCCAGCCAGACCATGGAGAACAAGCGCTAGAAATAGTGGAGAGCCTAGTCCGCACCGGTAAAATTGATGTGATAGTGGTGGACTCAGTGGCAGCGCTGACCCCGAAAGACGAAGTCGAGGGTGACATGGGAGCGCACCATGTGGGCAAGCAAGCTCGCCTGATGAGCCAAGCGCTACGCAAGCTCACCGCCATAGTCGCCCGCTCGAAAACCGTAGTTATCTTCATCAACCAGATCCGTATGCAGATAGGGGTGATGTTTGGGAATCCTGAGACTACCCCAGGAGGTAAGGCGCTAAAATTCTACACATCTATCCGCATAGACATACGAAAAATAGCTCAGATTAAAAAAGGCGAGGAAGTAGTGGGCTCCCGCACTCGAGTTAAAATAGTTAAAAACAAGGTTGCTGCACCATTCAGGCAGACGGAATTCGATATAATATATGGTGAAGGCATCTCGCACGAAGGAGAACTCTTAGCTCTAGGAGAAAAATATAAAGTGATTGAAAAAAGCGGTAATTCATACTTCTACACTGGCGGTGGAGAGAAAGTGAAACTCGGTGTAGGCTACGACAATACTCGCACATTCCTCAAGGAAAACAAAAAAGTTGCAGGCGACATTCTGAAAGATATTCGTAAGAAATTTGCCGAAGAGAAATAGAGCTCGATTTATTCAATTAGTTGAAAAATCAGATTATATCTGATAGGATGGGCCTTATGTCAATATTAGATTACAGTGAAATACGTGAGAAAAAAATAATAATTCACGATGACGAACCATGCGAGGTAATAGAGTCACATGTAGCTCGCACCCAGCAACGCAAACCACAGAACCAGGTCAAGCTACGTAGTTTGGTTTCGGGTAAGGTCTTCCCTGCTACATTCCATGCTTCCGAGACAGCGGAGGAAGCCGATGTAGAGAAAAAGGAGGCTACTTTCCTCTATACCAACAGGGGTGAGTATTGGTTCTGTAAACCAGACGACAAAAGCAAACGCTTCATGCTCAGCGAGTCACTCATGGGCAACAGCACAAAATTCTTAAAAGAAAACTCCCCTGTCACCACCCTTGTGTGGACTGATGACAATGATGAGGAAAGAGTAATAAAAGTTACTTTACCAATAAAAGTTAATTTTAAGGTAAAAGAAGCTCCCCCAGCTGTGCGAGGAGACACTTCAAAAGGTGGCAACAAGATCATCACCCTCGAAAACGGCACAACCATCAATGCCCCAATGTTCATAAACGAGGGTGATACAGTCAGCATCAACACTGAGACTGGTGAATACGTAGAGCGCGTATAAACAAAAAACAACCTAAAAATTTCGTCCGTGTCGGAGCCCCCGCAGAGAGGGTAAAGCGGCGAAATTTTTAGGTTGTTTTTTGTTGCACACCGTACCGACAAAAATTTATGTTTGCCTTTTTTCTATTTAACTATAAACGGTAGAAGGCCCATGAAGCGAGCTCGCTTCACTGCGGTAGCTAGCGCGCGCTGATTCTTAGAAGCAACACCGGTCCTTCGGTGGCTTATGATCTTACCGTTAGGATTCAAGAACTTCTTGAGAATTTCTACGTCCTTGTAATCTATGTATTTTATATTGTTGGCTGAAAAATAATCTTGTTTCATAATTAAAATGGTATATCTTCTGGGTTAATATCTTCTTCTGGATATTCGATGGTATCCACACTGCTATCTTCTTGTGGCGCAGAAGCTTGTGTATCCGACCCCCTAGCACCACCTCCCGCCTGAGATCCCTTAGGGCCAAACTGAGTTCTATCGGCCACTACTTCGGTGCGATACTTCTTCTCTCCAGAATTCTTGTCTTCCCAACTCCTAGTCTGCATCCTACCCTCCACCAGTATCGAGCTCCCCTTCTTCATATACTGCGCCACTGTTTCTGCTTGGCGACCGAATACTACTATGTTGTGATAATCCGCAGATTCTTGGCGAGCACCATTCTTATCTTTCCAAACTCTGTTCGTCGCTATAGAGAAAGTACACACTTTAATACCCGAAGGCAGAGAGCGAAGCTCTGGATCTCGGGTTAAGTTGCCTATTAGAATTGCTTTGTTTAGATACATAACTTATGTAAAAATCTTTAAAGCTAAGCTGCAACCATAGCATCTATCTCTTTATCTATTTCTTCTTTATTGATAGGCACAGCTTCCCCTTCATCTTTCACAGTCTTTCCACCGAGACCTCGACGTGCCATAGAGTCTCCTCGCACAAATCTCTTGGCAGACATAGTGTTCTCACGAACTGTTTTAATGATCAGGAATCTTATAACAATAGGATCCAAATCTAGCTTCTTCTTGATTGCCTCTATTTCCTCGCTCAGAGCGGTAAATTTAACCCATCCAAAATAAGCAGTGTTGTAGGTACTGCGGATATTCGAAACAACCTTAGCCATTGGATATGCAAGAGATATCATCTTCGGCATTTCTTCAGAAATAACCGTACCGCCAGAGGCTGAGATCATTTCTTTCATGTTACCAAAAATCGCAGGAATTTCCTCCTCTTTAGTATTGGGTGTCAATAAAAAGCTGACCTCGTAAACTCGGCCATCGTGGTCGGCCATAGGCACCGTTTCTACTTGTTTTACTTCTTCTTCTGACATAGAGCCCATACTACCAAAAGATTCTTACAATGTAAA
>CAZFNV010000001.1:31045-71881 GCA_964520225.1 uncultured Candidatus Saccharibacteria bacterium
TTACTTCTTCTTCTGACATAGAGCCCATACTACCAAAAGATTCTTACAATGTAAAGACACGCTTTGCTGTGTTAAAAATGGCTTCTTGGGCCTCTTCCTCTCTCACCCCCTTTACCTCGGCTATCCTTTTTACCACTTCCCGCACATACACAGGCTCGTTGCGCTTACCCCGGTGAGGCACGGGTGCCACATAAGGGCAGTCTGTTTCAGTCATAATCATATCAAGCGGGACATACCTTATGACTTCATCATAATCATGGGTAAAAGTTATAACCCCGGTAAAAGATAAGGTGAACCCGAAATCCAAGAACGCCTTCGCCTCTTCTAACCCGCCAGCAAAGAAATGCACATCGCCACGCACTTCAGCATGTTTTTTTAAAATCTCCAACGCATCAAAGTATGCGTTCTTGCTTTTGTCCTTCGGATTGTTACGAATGTGTAGCATTAATGGCTTTTTGAATTCATTGGCAAGCTCTATCTGCGCAATGAAATTCTCTTTTTGCCTTTCTATGGATTCTTCTTCAAGCCTGTAGTAATCGAGCCCGCATTCGCCAATACCCACGACTTTCGGATTTTTTAGTAATTCGCGATAAGCATCTTTATTGAGAGTTTCTCCGCGAGATGTAAACCCGGTAGTGAATTTTGGTGAAGCATTTTCAGCGCGCGACTTTGTCGCATCACCAAAATCTACTAACCGGGTAGATTCTTTGCCTATTGGTCCGAGTTCTTTTTCGTCGTGATACGACGCACTGGTGTGTATGGGGTGAAGCCCGACTATCGCATACACGCCTTCCTCATATTTATCCGCCAGAGCCACCGCATTTCTGGAGGTATCTATCTGCGTGCCCACATTTATCACGACAGTATCTCCCTCTCGAGCGCGCTTCATCACCTCCTCGCGATCACCGTCGAAGGCCACAAAATGCACATGGCTATGTATGTCGATATATTTAGACATTAGTATAAATATAGTATAACTTGTCGAGTAGCACAAAAGGAAAACCGCCCTCGTGCGGTTTTCGCAAAAAAGCGGCCTATCTTATTGCTATCTCATTTATCTTCCCCCATAACTTTTTGTTCGGCGCGGTCAATCAAGACCCCCGCACCAACCACGAGCAGGAGAGTGAGCGCATCCATCGCCCATTGCGGAACGAAGGACGCAACCCACAAAACGGGTACCAAGAAGAACAGCACTGCTAGCCCACCCCACATACTTCTTCACCTCTGAAAGAGAGAGTATAAAAAATACTGAAGCAAGTCAAATTGCAATCAAGAATATTGATTACACATTACACTGGGTTCCCCTGTGTAAAACGATGTATTTATATATTAGCCTTTCCTAGAAAATAAAGGGGCCTCAGGTTTCCTGCCTGATTCTAAATACTTGAAGATTTTTCCTGCGGTTTCCGGCATTACCGGCAGTAATGCATTTGCTATGACAGACAAATCACCACACAAATCAGCAACAATATCCATGGCAATTTCGTGATTTGTTTTAAAAATTTTATATGGTTCTTTTTCTTGAATTTTTTTATCTGTATCGTGAATTTTTTCCCATATTTGATCCATGTATTCTTTAATATTGAAATTATTTAGATTTTTATTTTCTGTGTGAAAAGTGATAGGTTTTGATGCTACAACATTGTAGTTTTCTGCCATAGTCAAAACTCTCGACACTAAATTTCCCAGCCCATTCGCTAGCCCTGAATTGTATGCCTCTTTAAAACGTTCCATCGTAAACGGTGAATCTTCAAAGGAAGAAATTTCGCGAAGCAAGAAGTAGCGCAAGGCATCGGTGCCATATTCGGCCACTATGTCTTTCGGGTCGACTACATTGCCAAGCGTCTTCGACATTTTTACCCCGCCTTCTGCAGTTATAAAACCATTCACCACTATTCTGTGCGAATTCGGCAAGTCTGCTGCCATTAGCATCGCCTGCCACATAGCCGACTGGAACCGAGTGTTATCTTTACCGCAGTACTGCGTAGGCTCTCCTTCTATCCAATATTTTTTAAAATTTTCGCCATTGGTTGGCCAATCCTCCAGGGTGTTTATATAGTTAGTTAGAGCATCGAACCACACATACATCACATGCTCGGGGTCACCAGGCACCTCTATCCCCCAAGGCATTTTGCTCTTAAGCCTAGAAATCGAGAAATCTTTGAGCCCACGCTCGACGAAAGCCTTGATCTCATTAAAGCGGAATTCGGGTACAACGAAACCAGGATTCTCCTTGTAAAATTTCAAAAGCCTATCGCTAAAAGCTGAATATTTAAAGAAATAATTTTCTTCTTGGATCAGGGAGAGTTCTATGCCATCATGATCTCCACAAAAACCTCGCTCGTTTAGCTCGCTGTCTGTTTTCTCGCTTTCGCAACCCACGCAATATTTTGCTTCGTAGTTTTTCTTGTAGATATATCCGTTTTTATAAACTCGATTCCAAAACTCCTGCGCCAACTCCTGGTGAGATTTGTCAGTCGTACGGATAAAATGCGCATCTTCCGACACGCCAAACATTTTAAGTTGCTCACGAAATACATCAAAGCCTTGGTCGACAAATTCTTGCGCAGGCATACCAGCGCTTTTGGCTTTTTCATATATCTTAATACCGTGCTCGTCGGTACCTGTATTGAAATACACGTTATAGCCAAGAAGCTTCTTGTAGCGCGCTATCGCATCCGCGCGTATGAATTCAAGCGCATGCCCCATATGAAGAGGTGCATTCACGTATGGAAGAGTGGTTGTAATATAAAAATTTTTTCCGTCTTTCATTTTATCAGTTGCCGGTTCGTGCCAAACTTTTATCTTTCTCTAAATCACTCAAGAATTCCATGACAATAATAGCTAGTGGTATAGCTATAATCGCACCCCATGCTCCACCTAACTCAAAGCCGATAAGAGCAGAAAGTATTATAACTATTGGCGAAAGGCCAACCACCTGGTTGATTAAGAGTGGAGCGAATAGGAATATCTCAAACTGATGCACTATTATATACGCACCCACCACAGTAATCGCAGTAGCCAGATCTGCCGAAACATATGAGAAAGAAAAGGCCGGTATTAGCGCAACGATTATTCCATAAGGCACGAGTTCCATCACCCCAGCGATGATAGACAACAGAAGTGCGTACTGTATGCCAAGAAGTGACAGTAGTAGGTATATTAGCACTGCTACGATAAACGCTAGTACCACCTGCCCTTTCATCCATAAAGCAATTTTACTTCTTGATCGCTCCCACAAACCGACAACATAACTTTCATATTTGATAGGCACGATAATGCGCAAGAAGCTCTCAATACCCCGCTCTTGCACTGCAAGATAAAAAGAAATAAGGATTATTAAAATAAAGTTAAAAACTCCACCGAAGGCAACCGATGCGGTCTGGAAGAATCCCCCAGAGAGGTTCTCGATAAAAGTTCTCGATACATTCATTAAGCTAGTGACGGACAAATTGTCTGACAAAGTATCCACGACGTCTTTCGCTCCAGAGAAAGCTTCATTTTGGAAATAGCTCAAGAAAGAAACACCTGGGAAATATGAGGCGGCCAGATTGGCGAAGTTATATATTTCAGTTATAAGTAGCGGTGCAAAGAGATAAAACAACCCGGCGAAAACCGCCATGACTGTAGCGTATAGAAGCACTATGCCGAAAACTCTACCAATGCCGATTTTCTTAAAGAATGGCACCGCCGATTCCACAAAAGATGCAATAACGATAGAAGTGAGCACCACAAGCACGAGATCCCTCAGAACCCAGAGCAGGACCACTGCCAAGAGGACTAGGACTGTCCGAATGATGGTGCTGGTAGAAATAGATATGTGAGATAAACTGTGTTCACTATACATAATTTCATAATACCACGAACCGCGCGGGCAACCAAACGTGAGCTTTCTATAGTTTTAAAATTTTCATGAACCTTTTCTCGTCTTTAAATGGTCCTATTAGGGCGAGATTGAGTTTGGAATTATGGAAAATGTTCTTGGCAACCCTCTGTAAGTCGGCCACGGTGACTCGGCGCAACCTAGCTGTTTTCTCCTCTATGGTCTTTACCTCTCCACGCAGTAATTCTTGGTTGCCGAAAAAGTTGGCTATGTCGTCGCTCGACTCGAGCGAAAGCTTCATGTTGCCTATAATAAACTCCTTAACTCTTTCAAGCTCTTCCTCTTCAACTTTTTCGGCAACAATCTTCTTGCACTCTTCTAGCACCGCATTCAAGACCTCATCGATACGCTTATTATCCACCCCAGCAGAAATCTGGAAAAAGCCGTGGTCGGTGTATGCATCGTTATATGCACGCACGTAGTAGCCCACACCCATTTCCTCGCGAAGCTTCACAAATAGTCGTGAGCTCATCCCCCCGCCGAGCACTCCACCCAGTACACTGAGTGCGGGGTTATCTTTGTGAAATATATCATGACTACGAAAAGCCATAACAAAATGTGTCTGGTCCGTCTCTTTAAATTTTACTAAGACTTGCGGAGCTTTCTGACGCTCTTTCACTAATATCTTTTCTCCTTTTTTGCCACGCGGGATGGAATTGAAAATGTTAGCAACTTTCTTTTCCACATCTTTCGGCACCACATTGCCAGCCACTACCAACACCGTAGACTCCGGTAAATAATGCGCGGATTTGTAGTCAACAAAGTCCTTGCGCTTCATATTTAAAATATTTTTCTTCTCTCCGGCAATGTTCCACCCAGCTGGCTGATCGCCATACAGTAGCTTCATCACCAAGTCCTGCACGTGGCGATTCGGCATATCTTCATACATATTTATCTCTTCGATTATCACACCCTTCTCTTTCTCAATCTCGGCTTCAGGGAAAGTAGAATTGAGATAAATATCTGAAACTATTTCGAGAATTTTATTAAAATGTTTAGCCTCTGCCTTTGCGTAGTAGCCGGTATACTCCTGCGCCGTGAAGGCGTTGTACTGGCTCCCTAACCCGTCGAGTTCTTTAGAAATATCGGTTGCACGCGGGCGCTTCACTGTACCCTTGAAACACATATGCTCCAAGAAATGCGAAATGCCGTTTATTCTTTTACTCTCGTATTTAGAACCAGCTTTCACTAAGACCAGCACACTCACCGTGGGATTCCCTTTCATCGGCACGGTAATAATCTTGAGCCCATTCGGCAAAGTTTTTTTATTAATTTTCATAAACTATCCTACTTATTTGATGTAATTAGGAAATTTTTTCCTTTATAAACTCTATGAGTTCCTGCACTTTCACTCTCTCTTGCTCGCCAGTGTCGCGGTCACGCACAGTGACAGTGTCATCAGTCAAAGTATCGAAGTCCACGACAATACAAAACGGTGTGCCTATCTCATCCTGCCTTCGATAACGCTTGCCGATGTTGCCGTTGTCATCCCAGGCCACCCTGCCAAATTCAGCCTTAAGCGGAGCGAAAACTTTACTATTAGCATATTCCACTAGTTCAGGCTTATTTTTAAGAAGTGGAGACACAGCGCAGATAACTGGCGCCATGGATGGTTTTAACTTCAAAAACGCGCGCACTTCTCCGTCCTTCTCATCTTCCGAATACGCTGACAAAAGCAAAGACAATGCCGCGCGGTCAAGCCCCATTGAAGGCTCTATAACATGAGGCACAAGCTTCTCCCCTTTCTCCTCGTCTAAATATTCTAATTTGTGATTTGAAAGATCATAGTCGGTGCGATATGCAAGACCGAATAGTTCTTTCTGCCCAAACGGAAAATCGAACTCGAAATCTATGGTGCGTTTTGAGTAATGCGCGCGGTCACCATCGGCCACCTCTACCTCATGGACTTTATTCATATCGAGCCCGATACTCTCCATCCATTCCATCATCTCCCCACGCCAATATTCAAAATATTTTTCCCAATCCTCTCTACGAATAAAATATTCTACTTCCATTTGCTCAAGCTCACGCAGACGGAAAATAAAATTCCCGGGGGTTATCTCATTCCGAAAAGCTTTACCGATTTGGGCAATACCGAATGGTAATTTCGGATGAAATGCGTCCACTACATTTTTGAAATTTACAAAAATTCCCTGCGCTGTTTCTGGACGAAGGTATACAGTCGCGGAACTGTCCTCCATAGCACCAGCTTTGGTGGCAAACATCATGTTGAATTGCCTACTCTCCCCTAGTTCACCCTCGCACTCTCCGCATTTTTTTACATCTTCAAGCTGATCGGCACGAAACCTGCGCTTACACTTCTTGCACTCTACTAGCGGATCAGAAAACCCCGCCACGTGACCAGACGCCTCCCAGACCTTCGAATCCATCAGTATTGCTGCATCTACGCCGTACATGTCTCGGCGAGATTCCACGAACTTTTTCCACCAAGAATTTTTAATATTATTTTTAAGTGCCACGCCATAATGCCCCCAGTCATATGTCCCCGCCAAACCTCCATATATCTCTGATCCAGGGAAAACAAACCCTCGCCTTTTAGCAAGCGATACAATTTTTTCCATCAGATTGTTTTCCTCTTTTTGCATTTTTCTTTCTACTTTATGAACTTTTTCTGTCCCGTAGCGAGCTTTGCTCTGCTGCTGGGATAACTTTCAACTACTCAACTACTAGCCCTGCCCCAGCTGGAAATGATGGGTCGCTGTCGAGCCTGGTGCGTAACGCCCCGCGGTTGACCCTCACGTTCACATTAGCAAAGTCATCTCGCCCCGTCAAAGTCGCATCATTTATGATAATCGGCAATGAACTTATTTGTGACAAAGAAGGAGTAAAGCCGATCTGGAAAGCAACCTCTCGACTCTGCCCAGTTACGCCCGTACCACTAGGTATACTGCCCACATTCCACGACACTTCACGCGAGTTAGGGTTGTAAACCAAATTTTCTGTAGCTGGAGAAACAGGCCCCACGAAACGCACCCATGAAGGTAGAGTGACCAGCACCTTACCGCCCGACACGCTGTTCGCGCTGTTAGTAATAGTCCAGACTATAGTATAAGTGGTTTCTTCCCCAACTTTTGGTGAAAGTGAACCATTGTTGGAGAAAGGCCCGGAGAAGTAGAGTGCCTTCGCCGAAAAACCAAGATTCGATATTATTTTAACAACGGTCGATTCAGAATTCTTCAGATCTTTTGTTTCAAAACCTTGCGTGGATTGCTTGCCCGAGATGTCAACCGCGATATTTATAGAAGGGCTCGAGCCTCCGGCCGAAATCGACGACAGTGGCGAGAAAGAGAAAGCAACTCGTCCCGAATCCCCGGGATTCACTTCGCTGAATTTCGGCACAGAAGTTTTGTCCCACGTAATCACCTCTTCCGAAGAATTATAGAACCCTTGTATCCCGTTCACAGTTTTCTTGTCGAGCGCGTTACCAGAAATCTTGGCTATGATTTTCAAGTCTGTAACTTTAGTATTTAAATTATTAGCCCACTCTATCTCACCCCGGATAGCAGTCTTCGACTCTACCGCGTGTTCTCTTTTAGTAAAACCATTCAAGACTATTTTCGCCCCAATAAAAGGCTGGCTGATAGACACAGCATGCGCCAGAGAGTTAAACACTACATCTATCTCGGATTTGTCCGATTTTGATTGAGTTCCGCTCGCAATACGGAATATCTTTTCTTCACCTTCAAAAGCATCCACGATGCTACCGACTATTGAAATATTGCGATCCGCGCCTGGAGACAAATCGCCCAGATTCCAAATATTGTCTCCAAGAGTTGGTGGCGGTGTAGCAGATTCAAACACGAAACCTAGCGGATAATCCACCTTAACCAGAACACTCGACAGCGGGTTGGTGGCGTTTAGGGTAGCTTTTATATCGAGGTTGATGTCCTGATTGGTGGTAATAGTCGAGGGGGCTTGGATACTCAAGTTCACCGGAGTGGAATTAATAGACACTTCAAAAAGTTTTTCAACCAGGAATATGGCATTTGAACCTTCCACCCTATACTCGATGGCAATCCGAACCGGCACCACACTGCCTTGCTCACCGAATAGAACAAGCTTCACATTTTCATTACGCACGGCTCCTGCTGGAATAGTGCCTAGCGACAAGCGTAATCTGTCTGTTTGCGCGGTAGTTTCAGATGGAAGCTTGGTAGAATTGCGAGGGTATTCCACGATCATATCTACCAGATCAAGTGAAGACGCGTTCTTGTTGGCAATACCTACCACTAGTGCCAGCTCCTCACCACCAGCCACGAAATTGTTGCCGAGCACCGATATCTCGATATTATCTTTGGAAACTGTATTAGTACCAGCAAAAAATACGTAAGCGGCGTATCCTGCGCCAATAAGAAAGAAAAGCAGAGAGAAAATAAAGAAATTTTTGAACACTGAAGTTTTAGCTAAAATATGCTCACCAGGATGAATGCGCTCCGCATCTTCGGTATCCCAAGACTCAGGCAATTCAGAAGTTTTAAAACGCGTAAAACTGTCGCGATGCTCGACTCGAACTCCGTAGTCTCGACTGTATAATTTATTTTTTAATTCCTCTACCCGATTGAGCTTGTCCTCATCTTTTGGGGGCATTTTTTTATTATAGCACAGCTAGAGATGTGTATGACCGAGCGCTTGATTAATAAGAGATAGGATCTTGCTCCTGTGTTTTGAAACCTCGAACAGGAAACTGTCTTCATATGGTGAATTAATGAAATCACTCGGGTGTTCTCCGCCGATATAGCCGAGCTTGCTCATTATCCGTAGCACCAGTATCGCTTCTAAATTACGCAGACCTTCTTTGGTTTCTGCCTTTTCAAGCGCACGTAAGCCGTCGAGTAGGATATGGAACAATTTTGGGTCTGGCTCTGCGCCAGTGAGTAAGCGCTTGAGCAAACGCGCTATGTTGGCAAAGATTATAAAAGTTTCTCGGCGACGAGTTATCTGTTCGAGCTCACCAGTCTTCGAAGCCGTAGTAATGCGCCAGAAATCCCTACCCTGCACTAAGTCAAGCTTGATATAAGCAAAGTCATTCAATATAAAGCGTAGCTTGGAGGACAACTTGCGTACGCCAGAAGCGGAAGCATATATCATACCCAGATCTCGAGTGAGCATCGAATAATACCTCCCCGCTTCCCCGTAATTCTTACTCCCCAGTATTATGCCTTCGGTATGATAAATGTGATGCATGAGAATTAATATTCTTAGTATTATACTCTACCTTAGCAACTTTTTCACAGCACCGAATAGATCGGCTGGGTTTTCGATAATCTGGGCAGGTTCGCCTTTCTCGAGTGTCTCCTGAGGATGCAAGCCCCAGAGCACGCCCACGGATCGCACGCCACACTCTTTGGCTTCTAAAATATCACCGAGCGTATCGGTAATTAAAATTGCATCCTGCGGCTGAATTTCGTATCGCTTAAGCAACATCTTTATCTTCACGACTTTACTTGTGTGCACATCCGTCCCCATGATATCCATAAATTCGTTCGACAGATTTTCCTGTGTGAGAAATTTTTTAATATACTTTCCATCAGTAGAAGACACTATGGACAGCGTGTAACTTTTCGCTAAATCAATCACAGTCTGATGTAATATTTCGTGAATGTTAAGCTCGGCGATAGCTCGCTCGTAGTGGTTGAAAAAATTTTCTGGAATCTTGTGTAATCCATCTTGTACTGCCTTGCCAATACCACTAAAGAAGTTGCCATTGGAGAAATCTTGGAATTCCTGCCAAGAAAAACCTTTATTCACTTCTTTGTGAATCGCGTAAGACGCCTCGAGGGTGTTAGCTAGAACCCCGTCGAAATCAAACATTACGAGCTTTTTCACCATAAGCTATTCTATAACAAAATTCTTCAACTCTTCAATTATCGGCGCAACTGTCTCGTCTGTAATATCCTCCGGTTTTATTTTACATTTAGCGAAAATCTGTTTTTCAATTTCTCCACCCGCGTCCACTAGCCCTAGGCGTTCTTTTTCACTCAGCTTAGATTCTTTGCCTTGGTATCGTCTCCTTCCATCTTCCATCCGCTCTACATAAGACAGCACTCCGTGCGGAGCTGATCTAGCATCAGCATATACAGCAATCTTGGGACCCATGTCTCTAGAGTCTCGAACCTTGCGGAAATGATCGAAGTCAACATAATCTATAATTTTAGAAACTTCATTTGATACTCCTATCTCGCTCGCGATCTTGAGTGTAGCCTTATGTTCTTGTATCCCGTATTTATTCACGCACTCATCTTTCACCCCTTGCCAATACTCTACCCCCTCTGGCTGGAAAGACTGTGGGAAAACATCCATGTTGAATTTTATTATGTTGCCCATATCGTGCAGTAAACACGCAGTGAGAATAGTTTTTTTATCCACTTTGCCTTTGAAGTTATCACACACCAAGGAGGCCACTGCCGCCACTCGGAGCATGTGCATCTGCAGAAGTGGTGGAATCCTGTATTTCTTGTAAATGTCGAGTATGGGCATAGGCATCTTGTCACCTGGCGAGAGGCCTAGCTGTTTGCGCCTGTCTTGAAGCTCGCGCATGAATTCACGATATTCGCCTTCTGCCTTGAGCGCTGGAGTAATCACTGGGTCAATGCTTACATTTTTCGCAACAACATATTGCTTCGCATTTACTTCTTCGAGTACAAGTTTTATATACTCTGCCGGCATTTTAGGCCCCGCGACACTGGCCACGACTTGGCGTATTGGCAAATTGTGTTTCTGCCTCTCTTTTAGCATCAAGGATACTGTATCTCGCGCCTGCGCCATGAGTGTGTTTAATTTTTTATTTACCTTACCTGCCTTCGGCCACTGCGCCAAGTGCACGCTCTCTCTATCACCCTTTATTTTCAATTTCTGCCATATATCTTCAGCGGTAAACGGCGCAAGAGGTGCCATTATCTTCATCAAATTCTTCAAAAGAAAGTATAGGGTTTGCTTCGCCCCTTTATCCCCTTCGCGAATACGATCTCGCGAGCGACGCAAATACCAAGTAGATAAATCATCCACAAAAAGATCGAGGGGCTTGGTAGCTTCTGCTAAATCATACTTATCCATGTTCTTGGTAACCGACTGAACAACCTCAGCAAAACGAGACATTATCCAGACATCCAAAAGGTTCTTTGATTCCGAAGAGGATTTCTTTTCTACAGATTTATCTCTATAAAGTTCATAGAAGGCAAGCACATTGAATATGCGTCCTATTATCTTGCTAGCAATATCTTGCACTGCGCGCTCTGAAAAGTTTGAATCCTCTCCCTTCATCAACGTAGAAGACATGAGGTAAAGCCTGAGAGGATCAACTCCATACTTGTCTATAAACACCCAAGGATCTGGATAATTCTTTTTTGACTTAGACATTTTTTCTCCATCTTCAGCCCTGAGAGTTCCTGTGGTGACGATATTCTTAAACGGAGCATCACCAAACAACACAGACGACACAACGTGTGTATAGTAAAACCAGGTTCTCGTCTGAGCTATATATTCAGCGACGAAGCCGGCGGGGAAATTGTTCTTCTTCCAGGATTTATTGTCGAATGGATAGTGATCCTGCGCGAAAGGCATCGATCCGGACTCGAACCAACAATCCAGAACCTCAGGAATTCTGTCGAGCCCATGACCGCAATCACAAACCAAAGCTAATTGGTCTATGTATGGCCGATGATAATCCAGCTCATAGTCAGCGTTGTGTGGTAATGGTACGAACTCATGCTCTCTGTGAAGCGATGCGGTACCCACATTTATATTCTTATTGAGAATTTCCAGCGAACGCGCCTTGTCTGCGCCTTCTATTATTGCAGGGAAAAGTTCAACAGCCAGCCCGTGCGAGACCACCAGAATATTCTCATTACTATTGCGAACATCGACATCATACAAGAATTCACCCAAGCGCCTCTTCCCTTCTTGGAAACTCTCACCGCCAGGAATCTTAGTATCGAGTGTCCAAACTTTCCCCTTCATAAAATTCCAGTACTCCTTGGTTGGGCGTTCGGAAAAATCACCAAAGTCTAGCTCGCGAATACGCTTATCGTAAATTATTTTTTCTTTAGGCAAGCCTATCGCCTCTGCCACCAGCTCCGCAGTCTCCCTAGTACGCAAAAATGGCGAAGCATATATTTGAGTGATTTTTTTCTTCTTTAGAACCTGTGCTGCCTTCTCTACTTGCGCTCTGCCTTTCTTGGTCAGATGATTCTTGTTTGGATCAGAAGAATAAATATTCTTTGCGTTATTCTCAGCCTCACCGTGGCGCATTACGAAATATTTATTATTCGATTTTCTAGTCCTTTTTCGTAACTCTTCCCCTGAACTTACGAAAACTTTATTTTTACAAACTTCGCATTTCCAAATAGGTAGAGGGCTCGCCCAGTAACGATTGCGAGATATGTTCCAGTCTGGCGCGTTCTCTACCGTATTCTTGTACCTACCATTTTTCAAATGTTCTGGCACCCAATTCATCTTCTTGCCAGTTTTCTCTATATCACTCTTTACCTTTGTGATATTTATAAACCAAGACGGCAATGCATAATATATGATCGGAGTATCGCAACGCATGCAATGAGGATACGAGTGGATTATCTTTTCTTTTTCGAAATATGCGCCAGAGGCTTGCAGATACTTCAGAACTTCTATGTCGGTACGCAGATGCGCATCTTTGTCTTCCTGCGTATCTTTAGGTTTTACTTTTAGCCCCTTAAAATCTGAGACTTCATCTTTGAATTTACCGGTCTCATCAACATGAATTATCCAAGGTATCCTGTTGGCAATCGCCAGATTCATATCGTCCTCACCAAAAGCTGGCGCTTCATGCGCTATGCCAGTACCCTGATCAGAAGTAACAAAATCTGCATGCCAAACTTTCCAAATATTTTCGTTGTTCGCAACCTCGGAGTTTTGATAGTAAGGAAAGATAGTTTTATATCTCATTCCTAGGAGTTTACTGCCGCTGAATTTTTCCAAGACCTCATACTCCTTACCTTTCAGAACGGTGGAGAGAGTGCTCTCTGCTAGAATAATATTCTCTCCGAGAACTTTCACTTTTACATATTTAAAATTCTTATTGATGGCAATCGCCGTGTTGCCCGGCAGAGTCCACGGTGTCGTCGTCCAAGCAAGAAGATGTGTTCCTGGCTCATCAACCAATTCAAATTTTACGTACACAGAAATATCAGCTATGTCTTTATAGCTATTGTCCATTGCTATTTCGGAATTCGCGATAGGTGTCTCACAGCGCGCGCAGTAAGCAAGCACGCGCACACCCTCATAAATCAATCCCTTCTTATTTATTTCAGACAGAGCCCACCATACAGACTCGATGAAGGTGTTATCCATGGTTTTGTATCCCCCACGGAAATCCACCCAGCGACCTATGCGCTCGACACCGCTCTCCCATTCATTCTCATATTGCAAAACTTTACTTCGAGCGTATTCTACAAACTTATCTATACCAAGCTTTTCTATCTCTCTGTGCCCTGCTATGCCGAGCTCCTTCTCAACTATGTTTTCAATAGGAAGACCGTGACAATCCCAGCCCCATTTTCTTGGTACGTAGAAACCCTGCATAGTCTTGTAACGACCTATCACATCCTTTGCCGTTGAGCCCAAGATGTGTCCGTAATGCATCTGCCCAGTTGCAAAAGGTGGACCATCATAAAAAACATAATGCCCTTTGGGTGAATTTTTCTTTAGTGACTTTTGAAAAGTCTTATTTTCCCGCCAGAATTCTAAAACCTTCTCTTCCCTCTTAGCAGCTTCACTCTTTTTATTATTTTCATTCATAAAAATTAAAAACTCGTCCACGAACTACAACGTTAGTTATAATTCAAGGACGAGTCTCAAGCCCGTTTACGGTGAGCTTGTCGAACCGTGGTACCACCTTGTTTGCTTCTCATAAAAACCGGGTTCTACTCCCTAAAAAGGTTTCTTCCCAAAGCTTGCCACGCCTAAGGCGGGGCGAAAGAGTGATAACTCCTTCTTCGCTTGAAGAATTATATCATAGATATTTCTAAAAAGCATTATTATTTTAAACCCTTCTTGTCACAAAGAATTTTTAGCTCTTTGACTGCAAGACCCAACTGAGAAGCGTCTCCTTCTGGCAAACCCTTAGCTTCTGGTATCAGAGTCTCTAGGTGAATGTAAAAGTCTTCAAGTGAATTATATTTTCCTTGCTCAACACCCTCTTTGATCAGCTTAATAGCGCGTAGAGGTGGTATTGATAATAAGGGATCTGGTAAATTTTCTGGTGGTTTTTCAAAATCCATATTATTTATTTTTAAAATTAGTAATTAATCTAACCACACCACAAACTAAACTAGCTTCTTGAGCTCGCTCTCGTATTTCTGCATCACCGCTATGCCTGCCTGGGTTTTATCCATTCCGCTTTTTATCTTTTCTTCCATCTCTTTAGCAATTTTTTGAAAAAGTTCTGGATTCTTCTCCATCATTTTGATGAACATATCCACCTGTGCCTCGGGCACACCGTTCATCCTGAGCATCTTCTTAAGTAAAAAATTTTGAAACATCCCAGTACTAAAATTTTAAATAATAATTTTTATCATTATGCCCCGTAATCAAAAATTTAGTACGGGACAAGTAAGATGAGTATAGCACAATTATTTTTGAGTATAAAAAACGTCAGCCCCGAGCGGTAAAACCGCCCGAGGCTTTGATGTTGTGCGCTACCAGCCGAATTTGCGCTGGAGCGCGTCGAGCGTGCCGATGGAATGCGGAGTAAAGTCAGAATCCGCGCTCATCGACAGATCCACCCGCCACGCACGAATGTCAGGAGCGTACGTAGCCTCCATGCGCTCCCCGTTGTAGCGAGAAAGCTGGACGAGCTCGAGGAAGCGCGGTCGGAGCACATGCCACACGACCCCACCCTCACTGAAGTTCAACGCGCGATCGATACCAGAATACCGCCACGAGACAGTGTCCCAGTAGCCACCGCTACGGATCAGCAGGTACTTGCCGATCCGCTTCCGCTTGCGCTCGCGCCGAAGAACCTCACGGAATTCCTCACCGGGTCGATCCCAAGATCCCAGAACGGAACACATGCCCGAGAAGTTGTACCAATTCGCCTCGCACGAGCAACGAAAACGAACTTCGGTTTCAAAGTCTCGTCTTCTCATTCCCCTTTTCCTCTCTTTCAGAAATACTTTTGTCCGGATTGAAATTAACACACAATTTCTATTTTGTAAATATAAACAAGTCAGCCCCGAGCGGTAAACCGCCCGAGGCTTTGATGAAAAGATGATTGCTTGGATCAGAGCCGTGCCCCCGACCCGTTATATACGTCACGCGCAACACGGTACACGCAAGTTCTACGGTGTTTTCCACTACCTCTTGTGGCGATCGTGGGCTCGGAACAAGACACCCACGAACATGATGCCACCACCAGTACAACCGAGGATTTCCGCACCCTTCTGGGTCTCCTGACTTTGAGAAGCCAGAATGAGCACGAACCCGCTGATCAGACAAGCTCGCCCGAACATAGCACCCTCCGCATTCTTTTTACTATTTCAGCCCCACCCTGTCAAGCCCAACCCAAAACAGTTACTTTACTTTAGTAAAGTAACTTAAAATAGTATCCCTTTCGAAGCGTAAATCATGAAAAGCGCAAAGGCGGAAAAAATTAACCCTAAAATCCCTAAAAATAAGAAAATTATATATAACCATCTATAGGAATTATTGTTTCTAAAATAATTGTAGTTAAGATAAGACAATATAAGTGATCCACCCAGTAATATTGAAAACATCAAGTTTTGTCTGGGATAGATGTTTTTGTAATCATTTTGTGTAGTATACAAAATAAATAAAGGTATTAAATAAGTCACCATAATTACAGATAAGTTAACTGAAAATTTTTTAAACATATGAATATTCTACACTTTATAAAAAATTTTTACCAATATCATAATGCTAAGCGCTGAAATAATTGTGATAACTACAACTTTTGTATCTATAGGGGCGTCTGTGTCAGCTACATTTGCCGTAAGTAAATTTTCATCTTGGGTACTTTCTTGGGTCACGGACGCATTATCTTCTACGTTTTCAACCACGGCGACTTTCGGAATAATTTCTTGAACTAATTCGGGAATATTTGGTAAGGATTCGGCAATTTGAATTACTGGCACTACAACAGGCGCATTGTTACGCGCAGAACTGCCAGAAGTAGTGTTGCTCGTCGACTCTTCGAGCGTTTCTGCACCCGCACTATGCTCTGGTATAAAATTTTCTGCTTCTTCGGCATTAAGGCTTGACGTAGAATTTAAAACTTGGTCGGTATCACCATCGCCATCATTGTCGAGTGCAAGAGTAGTATTGTCTGCAAGAGTTACACTACCCAGCAAGCTCGGAGTGACGGCAATATTAGAAAATACTTGCATGCTTACTACTTCATTGCCTGTGATTGTCGAGTCGGTCAGAGTAAATACCCCCGTGCCCGTACCGTAAATATTTACTGTATAAGTTTGCCCATCATCTGTAGGCAAGAAGACGAATTTCTGCTCGCCGAAAACTTCGAAGCTCGCATTCGGTATATTGTTCTCCACGCTAGTACCGTCTTCATAGAACCCGGCTCTGTTACCATCCTGATCTATTACCTCTATCGCAAGCGGGCTGTATATAGCTATAGCTCGCCCGTTGAGCTCGCATTTATTTATATCTTGAGTAATAATTTCTTCACTATCTCCATCCAAGGTAGACAAACTGCTTCCAGCTATTATATTCACTATTTGCTGGCGTATACCCTCGGCCGTCAGCATCTCACCGTGTTCTCCAGCCAGTGCATAGAATTTATTTTCCTGGTTTATGGGCAAATTTGTAGCGCTCTCAAGTGGTACAGTTTTATCACCAGGAGTAAGATGTGGCAATATATACGGCGGTAATGTGTCCCTAAGTAATAATTCTGCGCCTTGCGGAATACGCACCTCTCTGAATTTGCTTATAGTTGGCTCTTTACATCCATTGATGGAATATAGTTCAAGCCCCGCACTGCGCATATCATAGTTATCAAACTCGCTGGTATGCAAATCCATAGCCTCTATCATCGCTTGCGCATTAAGACCATGGTCAGCAATCAGAAAACTAACCGCTTCTTCATAGGTCAGATTTTTATGCGTGTCGCCCTCTATAGATTTTTCGACAATTTCCACAAAGCTTCCCTTTTTATCATAATATTCTCGTGAAGGCAGAACATCGTAGGCGGCGGGAGCGTTTTTAGAAATATTTTTCATAGCGCTGTCAGCTGTAAGTAGGTTGCCATCACCAATTATTAGATTCTTCACAGCCTTAGGTGCGCCAGTGTTCGGCACACCCACCATAACTACCTTGTTTAAATAATGGTCGGCATTTTCTAACACATATTTCTTGGTTATAAGCCCACCCATGCTGTGCGCCACTATATCTACCTTGTCACTCCCAGCAAGCGCCATAACTTCAGCTATCTTCTCTTTTAATTTATTCACATTTAATCCGTCCACTCCATACCGCCAGTCGTATGGAAATAAAAATAGATCTGTACCTTCGGTGTAACCTTGGTTTTTAAATTCCTCAATTAAGCTAAAAGAATAATTAAACAGGGTAGGTTTTGCAACCACTAAGTCAATCATCTCACGCCTAATTACATCACCAATAATAATATTTAAATCTGAGGGAGTCAGATCTTCTTCAAACCCTAAAACTTCTAAAAATTCATCCCCGACATTCAGGGCATTACGTACTAAATCCAGCCAAATTGTTTCTTCTCCGTCCTCAGTCGGTTTAACTAACTCCGTCCCCAAAAGTCCCGGCACTATTATTACCGGATAACGTGTATCACAACCTTCACGCTCGCACCAAGAATCAAAATTTACATTTTCGGTGAGTTCGGAAACTGCATTGCCTAAACCTTCGGGGTTCAAGGTCGCATGATACGGCCCGCTCGCATCTCCCCACCAGTTGCCGGTGAAATCAAATTCCAGTAATGGATCCGTGGGGAAAGTAAATACTCCATATCTGGTATTACCCACAATAGTGTTGTCATTCGCCACCAGATGCGTGCGAAATATAAAAAATCCATTTTCATTATCCACTATTTCGCTGTCCGTAATATGAATACTATTTTCATTAGGAGAATCCGAATTACCAAAAGCAAACACTCCTGCGTCATCGGAGTCCGTCGCTACGGCACCAGAAATCTTGACCCCGCTCACCACTACATCCACTCGGTCAAAAACAAATAATCCATACTGCCCGCAAGCTATATCCCCGCCGTCGAGCTCAAGACTCGAATTCGTAGCCACGTACACACCAATACTCTCACAAGAAACATCCAAGTCTTGAATTGTGGCAAAAGAATCGTTGAATATTGCCAGGCCATTCTGTACCCCTGCCACAAAGAGATTCATAATATCTACAGAACTATCACTAAATATATCGACACCACCATCAGAATCTTCGCCTAAAATTTCTACGTTCTCAAGAATGGCAGACGACTCATCGTATACACTGATAGCGGTCACGCCAAAATCACTAAATACCGTAGCATTCTTGAGAGTGAGCTCACTACCGCCAAAAATATTTATACTTCCCGATATATCGGCGCTATTCGCAACAAGCGAGCCTCCTGCAAAAACTTCTATGTTTCTGCTCTTGAGCTTACTGAATGAAACACTAGAATTGAGCACTGCTACTCCTTGATCTATATTTAGTGATGCTGAATTCACCGCGCCAGCGTTGTAGAAAAATATATCACCACTGGTGTCACGCATCACCAGGTGGTCGAGGGTCGAAGGCAGAGATGAATCGAAAGTAACCGCGCCCCAGCTAGAGTCGTCATATAGAGATATGAAGTGCACCGACTCTTCGCTGGTGCCATTCACATTCAGGCGTCCTGCTACATATAGATCACCAGAAAATTTAACGACAACTCCTGCCTCAATAGTAAGCGTAGCCTCGGGCGCAACGTATAGAGAAAAGTCCACAACATACGGACCTTGGTCTTTAGTCCATACAGTATCGATTAATATGTCTTCCTCGACGAATGTCTCGGCATAGGCATTTTGGGTAAAGCAAAAAAGAGTGAGAATAAGCGAAAACAAAAAGATAAATTTCGTCCGCATGTTATTCAACTACTATTATTACACAAAACTGCGCAGAACCAAACTACATCTTCTCTGGGGCTTCGATGCCGAGGAGGTGGAGGCCCTTCTTCATGACGAAAGCAAAAGCGTAAGTGAGGGCGACTTTGTATGGTGAGCCGGAGTCATTCTTGTCCACTATCACTGTGTTGCCGTAGAAGCTATTAAATGCGCGAGCAAGGCTGATCAAGTAATTCGCAATGTGGTGTGGCGCATATTCCTCTGCCGAGCGATGCACAACTTCAGGGAATTGGTATAAAAATTTTTCAACTTCAAAAATTTCCTTGGTGTGGAGATGCGGGTCAGGATAAATATTTTCCTTCTGTGCCTTTTCCATCACCGAGCAGGCCCGCGCATGCGAGTACTGCAGGTACGGGCCCGAATCCCCCTCGAAAGAAATAGACTTTTCAAAATCATAAATAATATCTCCGCCGATGAATTGCTTGAGTATTGAATATTTGAGCGCAGACACACCCACAGCGCGGGCGACTTTTTCTTTTGTCGCCTTATCCCAATCCCGCGCCTCTACTTTCTCAGAAACTAGAGCCACCGTATCAGCGATCAGAGATTCCCCTGTCACCACGTTACCTTTGCGTGAGCTCATCTTGCCGGAAGCAAAACGCATCATGCCGTGGGTTATGTGCTTCATCCTTTTGCCATATTCAGGATAGATGAGTGATATTGCTTTGGCCACCACGCGCATATAGTCTGCCTGCTCATTTGCTGTAACAACAATAGACAAACTCATATCGGGCAATATCTTGAACTTTTCTACCGCGAGGCCGAGCTCTTTCGCTTCATATGTTGGTAGTCCCGCAGAGGTAAGGAACACGCGAGTGTGAAGCTTGGGATCATGTGCTTCTGCCTTAAACACAGTTGCGCCGTCAGAGTCTTCGAATACGTGCTGGCCTGCTTCGCCCTTGTGGGCCTCCACTATCTCTTTACCACGCAAAGCCACAGCGCTCTCGAGGAAATAATGGGCAAACTGCGTGCCGAGCATGTCGTAGAGATCTTCGAAGGCCTTCATCGTCACCTCGAAGCCCCAGTCATATATTTCATTTATCTGCGGGTTACTACGGTCGTATATTTTCTTGTTGAGCCCATCTATCTCTCTTTTTACATCTGGATATTTTTCATATTCACCTGCGCCATATGCGTATGCCTCGCCAATATTTTTTGCCTGTTCATTGTGAGTACCCGAGCGGTCTTGCAAGTTGTGATTTTTTAAAAGCCCATATATTGCTTTCGCTACATGTAGGCCCACGTCACCTTGGTAGTTGGCGCGGTAAACCTCGGCGCCAGAGAGTTCTAATATCCGCGCTAGCGATTCACCTATAGCATTCGTCATTAAGTGGCCAATATGGAAAGGCTTGAAAGGGTTCGGGTCAGTGTATTCGAGCATCACCTTCTGGCCAGCGAAAATTTTATTGTGGCCGAAATCTTTATTATTCAAAATTGCCTCCACGTTGCCGGCAAAGAAAGCGCGCGACATGTAGAAATTTATGAATCGGCCAACCTTTTCGATCTTTTCGATAAAATCTAATTTGTTCGCATTGAGCTTGATAAAATTTTCATCGGCGCTTTCTAGGGGGGATATAAAAGTGTAGTCTCCATTTTTAAAATCTTTCGGATGCGTCAAAACCACATCGCCCTCGATTTGCAAAGTATCCTTTATCCAATTGTAAATTTTATTTTGCATTATTTGTGCCCGGTGCTCCCCTCGCGCCCATGCCCGCGGACAGTTTCCGACAATTCGCTCACTTCTACAATATCACAATGTTCAAACTTTTGTATGAGCATTTGAGCAAACTTTTGGCCCTTCTCTATAACTTGCGTCTCCTTCGACAAATTAACCATAGAACCCACGAATTCTCCACGGAAGGAAGCGTCTATAACCCCGCCCATAACCTTGAGCCCTTTATTAAAAGAAATACCAGACTTGTCCCACACTAGCCCCACATAGCCATCTGGTATCTCAAGCGCTATGCCTGTATGCACCCGCTTCTGTTCCCCTGCGCCCAGCACCACCTCCTCAAGCGCATAAAAATCGAGGCCCGCATCACCTGGGTGCCCATGCGTCGGAGCCTTCGCTTCACTATTTAACTTTTTGATTTTGAGCTGCATGAGATTCGATTTTACTTAACTACTTTTTTAACTTTCTCATAAATTTTTTCGTGAATATCTTCGCGAGGAAGTATTCCATCCCGCACAGAGCAATCTATCTTAACAAAGTTCTTTACCTCTTTTACTAGCTTGAGCGCGCTTGCGCGGGAATTGCGCAAGAAACCCACATCCGCCTCGTGAACATCCTTCTTCTTCTTTAAATAAGCACGCTTCATCTTGCTACTGTCGCGCTTCGCTATAAGCTTAAGCACAATCTCGGTCGGCAAATCAAGGTAAAGCGTTAGGTCTGGCCTAGGGATTTTAAAAACCCCATACTCCATCTCATCCAGCCATTGCATGAAATCGTGCCTCCTCTTGGAGTCCTTGGTCTTTCCGCCCTGATGAATCTGATTCGCGCTCACATACCTATTCGCCACAATTATGTAACCTTTGCTAAGCCATTTATCCATTTCTTCCCTCGACTCCCAGCGGTCAGCTGCGTATAGCACAGAGGCAATCTTTGGATGAACATCTAAAAATTTATAATATTGCTCAGACAGACAGTGTCCGATAAATTTACCGAAAAAGTTTTTATAGTATTCGGGGAAATCAACCACCTTAACTTTGTGCCCTTCCCGCTTCAAGCGCTCAACTAAAAGCTTTGTTTGCGTTGCTTTCCCGCTCCCGTCTGTCCCGTCTATAACAATTAGCTTACCCCGCCTTGGCGAGTATTTCCTGCGTTTAGCCATAAGAAAAATATAACAGAAAAAATTCCTAAAAGGAAACTGTATTTGGTGTAGTTTTTTTGATAGTATTAAATCTATGAATGAATTTGCCCCACAAAACAAAAGGGAGTTACCATTAAACCCCGAACAAAAGCGCGCCTTAGTAAAAGAGTGCGGAGAAAGGGCCATAACTATGTTTACTAAAGGTGGCCCCACCAATAGAGGTCCGTATAATAAAGTACTAGCCTTTGCTGAAAAATTCAGAGAAAAGCATCCAAATGCTAGCAACTTCTTGTTATTTCATGACTTAGTATTAAGTAGTACCATCCCAGAATTAGAGCCTTCCATGTCGCTAGATACCACAGACGGGGAAATCGAGAGATTCGTGACACAAGAACTCCTCCCCGCACTGGAAAAAGTCGGCCCTAAAAATTCGAGTTAACTACCGGGTTAGATAAATTTTTTAGGTATCGGGAACTTTTTGGCGAGTTTTTTAATCTCTGTGTGAATGCGAGCTTTTACTTTTTTGTCATCTTTATTCTTTAGGGTTTCGATCATAAGCTCAGCCACACGCTTGCACTCGCGCTCCTTGAATCCACGGGTGGTTATGGCTGGCGTACCGAAGCGAATACCAGACGGATCAAGCGGTTTGCGTGTGTCCCCTGCAATTGAATTCATATTGAGTGTTATACCCACTTCATCAAGCACTGTTTGCGCTTCTTTGCCTGTAACTCCTAGCGAACCAAAAACATCAGCAAGTATAAGGTGGTTGTCAGTGCCCCCACCGATCATGCGAATTTTATTTTTTTGCAGAACTTCGGCCATAGCTTTAGCATTTTTGAGTATTTGCTTGGCATAAGCTTTATACTTCGGCGTCATCGCCTCGCCTAGTGCCACAGCCTTCGCAGCGATAGTGTGCATGTGTGGACCACCTTGAATACCTGGGAAAATGGCTTTATCTATTTTCTTTGCTATCTCTTCATTCTCCCGAGTGAGTATCATGCCACCGCGCGGACCCCGCAAAGTTTTATGAGTAGTCGTCGTGATAATATCAAAACCATCGTCAAAAGGATTACGCAAAACCCCTGCTGCGATAAGCCCTGCGATATGCGCCATGTCCGCCACAGTAATCGCACCGACTTCACGAGCTATAGCGACAAATTTTTTATAGTCTAAATTGCGCGAGTACGCAGAGAATCCTGCCAAAATTATTTTTGGTTTTTCTTTCAGGGCCACCCGGCGCAACTCTTCATAATCTATCTCGCCAGTATCGGGATTTTTCATTCTGTAAGTTACGAATTTATAAATCTTGGCCGGCAAAGTCATGGGATGACCGTGAGTCAGGTGCCCGCCATGAGACAAGTCCATACCCAGCACTGTATCGCCCGGCTCGAGAAGCGCTGAATATACCGCCAGATTCGCCGGCGCTCCAGAGTGAGGCTGAACATTGGCAAACTTACATTTGAAAAGCTTGCAGGCGCGCTCAATAGCTAGACGCTCTACCTTGTCTGTCCAATCTTGCCCACCATAATATCTGCGCCCCGGATAACCTTCGGAATATTTGTTTGTTAGTATTGAGCCGTTAGCCTCGAGTACATCTTGAGAAACATAGTTTTCAGAAGGAATAAGTTCGAGCCCTTCCCTCTGCCTTTTCTCTTCACCTTTTATGAATTTCCCCACTAGTTTGTCTCGCATAGAGCTAGTGTAACAAACTATTCTATAAATGAAAATATCGCGTTTTTGCCGTCTGATTTCATAACTATGGTGCCCTCCGTATCAGTTCGCAATATCTGCGCGCCTACTTTTTGTAGAACTTGCAAAACTTCATTGTGAGGATGACCATAGTTGTTACCCTTACCGCTTGAGATAAGAGCATATTCCGGCGAAACAGCGTCAACAAAAGCCAGAGAAGATGAGGTTCGCGAACCATGATGCCCCACTTTGAGTACTGTGCTTTGTAAATTTTCTGAATTTTCTTCCGTGAGAATCGCCCTTTCTGTTTTAGTTGTAGAGTCGCCGGTGAGCATTATAGAAGTGTCGCCATAGACAAGCTTGGCCACCACAGAAGCATCGTTCCGTGACCAGGTAGATATGTCACGATCAGGAAATAAAACATCTATGTATGTTCCTCCACCCATGTTCAGGCGCATACCTTTCTCAACCAGGATGTTTGGGATTTTTTTATTCGCAATTTCGGCTTTAATATTTTTATACGTGGCAGAGTCGTTCGTCGTACCGGGCTCAAGCACTGCGCCAACCTCATAATTCTTCAAAACATCTGAGAATCCACCTATATGGTCTGCGTCGGGGTTGGTAATAATTAAAGCATCGATATGTCGATCAAAAGGCGAAATAACTTGCTTTAGGGGTCCTAAAATTTTGCGCGCCGGCCCGCCATCAAATAATACCTGCGTGCCAGTAGGTGACTCTATGAACAGCGCGTCCCCCTGCCCCACGTCTAGCATAGCAAAAGTAAGAACTTGCGGAGAGCCCTTGAGGTCTAGAAAAATTAAATAGGCATCTACAACGACCAGAACAAATATAATAGCGAGTAAAACATTCGCTCGGCGATTGGTCCACATTGCCATTATTCTAACATGGTGAAGAAATTTTTAATCTGCGCTCCAAATAGGTGGTAAATGAAAAATAAATATATCAGAATAGTGATGATGAGGGGAAAATCAGGAATGGTGATAGATGCATGAGGCACACTTGCTAGGAAGTCTATAACCCAAAGCTCGTAGCTAAGCAATGTGTTAGCCAGAAAACCAACAGGGACAGCAACAATATGTGAAAATATTCCTATAAATCCTGCAGTAAAACCTAAAAGCATGGTGGGCGGAATAAAAGGTAAAACTAGAAAGTTTGCCGGTAAAGCCATAAAGGAAAGATTGCCCATCTTATATAAAATAAAAGGCAATACAAAGATATACGCTGCACAGGTTATGGCGACCGTGCCTCGCAAATCGAAACTCTTTGTAATAAATTCAAAATATTTTTCAAATTTTGGGCCGAGGAATATAACCGCCACCGTAGCCATGAAAGATAATTGGAAAGAAACATCGTGCACGAGCACGAGCGGATTGAAAAGTATCATAAGCACACCAGCAAGCACTAGAGCACGAGCCACATCATATGTGCGCCCTGTCACCCGCGCCAAAAGCGCCAGTGACGCCATAACTCCTGCCCGAACTGCGGTAGACTGCCCGCCTGCCATAATTACAAAAAGAAAAATTGCTCCAATCCCCGCCCAGATAGCCATATTGATCGGTAGAAAATAAAACATTTTCATTATCCAGTCGGCAACTATCGTTACGTTGTAACCAGATAGAGCTACTATGTGTATAGTACCGGTAGCTATAAACTGCTCGCGAAGCTCGGCGCTAAACGCTGCCCTCTCGCCCAATATAAGCCCGCCCATTAGTAAATTCTCGGGTTCAGAAATAATAAGATTTATTTTTTCTAAAAACTTTCCTTTGATTTTAAAAAGTGCCGAGCGCACGGGATTACCATTCCCACTCGAGACAACTTCAACCTCCGCGAAATTTATTGAGTAAAATATGCCGTCTTTCCTAAGATAGTTAATGTAGTCAAAATTTTTACCCTGATCGGTGATAAAATTTTCTGGTTTTTCCAGACGACCTGAGAAATTTATCCTGTCTCCGTAACTGAAATCTCCAGCGAGATCCACGCTCACTAAAATTTTATTTTTTGTATTATCAACGCCCAAAACTTCCACAGTGAGCTTCTGGTTATTCTCTCTTATGTCTGGCTCATCCACAATTTCACCCAAGAAATTCACTCTCTGCCCCACTTGCAATTCAAAATATTCTGACGGTGGATTATTGGCCATATCAAAACGCAAAATACCAAGCATGACTGTAAATGCAAAAACTGATGTTGTCACTCCCCACCTTAGTGTGCTGAAGTGGCTTAGCATAAATACGCTCACAGAAAGTAGTAGTAAAAACAAAGTGATGTAAATATCTAAAACAAAAAAGGAGCGCAAGAGCACTCCTAATGTGAACCCAAAACATATAGAATAAAAAATTCTATCGCGCATACGCTTATGGTTTTTCTCTTCTTTCTTCAGGCTCCGAGAATAAATCAAGAGGGCCAACCAGTGTGCACTCTGGCGTCAAAAAATATGGCTCGGCATCTTTTACCCTTCTGTTAAAGCTAGTTTCTAGATACACAACTTCTCCTGCCTGCGTTATTGCATAATAGTCAACAGGCTTACCATCGTTCTCTAGAATGAGTCGCGTTTTATTAACATTAAATTCTATGTTCAGTGGATGACGAACAATACAAAAACTCGGTAGCATTTCTCTTTTATCTGGAAGTTGCACGGGCGATATTCGGCGATCCGAGCGAAAAGTGTCTGGAAAAACAAACAGAACCGAGCCACCTTTCTGCCACCCAGATAATTGAAGGCGAGAGAAACCTTTATTCTCTAGATAACCAATCGTAGCATCTTCTGAAAAAGTTTCTATAAATTTATATCTTCTTTCGGCTGGCGTGATACTATTTTCCATAAAATTATTTTTTTAAATCTACTGGTTCGTTGTCAGCAAAGCTAGTGGCGATGAGGTCCACCCTGTCGTTATGCTCGTGCCCGCTGTGGCCTTTCACGTACTGCCACTTGGGCTTTAATTCGGAATTTAATTCATATAATTTCTCCCAAAGTTCGCGATTCATCACCGGCTTCTTGGCTGCATTGCGCCAGCCGTTTTGCATCCAGCCTTGTATCCATTCAGTAATACCAAGAATCACGTACTTAGAATCAGAAAAGACTTCCAAATCTGCGCCACCCGCTATATTATTTTTTACATATCTAAGCGCCTCAATCGGCGCCGTTAATTCCATCTGATTATTGGTGGCGTGATCACTCCGACCCCCCAGTTCAACTATTTTCAACTTTTCACCTTGAACTTTCAACTCGTCATTATGGAACATAATGACTGCCCCCCAGCCAGCAGACCCAGGATTCCCCCTCGCCGCCCCGTCTGTGTATATGGTAATTTTACCCGACATAATTAAGGATATTATATAACAAATTAATTAATCTCCACGACTCGGAGTCGCAATTCTTCCCTACCCCTAAATCTAGATAAGTCAAAGGTGCTAAGAAGGTTCACTCTTCGACCTTCTTCTAAGATTGCATCAAAAGAGTCGTGACCCGAAAAAAAGGAAACTGCTTTTGCGCGGTTCCCGCTTGAATCTGAGAAAACTATCTCCAAATGCTCACCGCCATTCTTGCCGAATTTTTTAATTTTCTCTATTTTTAAATTTTCAAACATGAAAACTGGCTTCGGATTACCGAGTCCAAATGGGGCAAGCTTCTCGAGCTCCCGCCAGTTTTTCATATTCACCGCACTCAAATCTGTTTTGACATCATATGCTGATTCTTTGTTTTCTTTCGGTCTTCGAACTCGCGCAAATGATGCAGATAGGCTCTCTTCTAGAAAATGTATTTTCTCTGTGTGCACCGTAAACCCGCCCGCTAGTTCATGCCCTCCGAATTCAAGAAAAGAATCGGAGGAGGCAGTCATAAGCTCCACAACAGACACCGAGCCATCGCTCCGACAAGATCCCTTGATCATATCGTTCTCGTCTTTACCCCACACGAACACCGGCTTCTGATATTCGTCGCAAAGTTTGCCAGCCACGAGCCCGAGTACGCCCACCCGCCACAATGGGTTACCCACCACCATCACCTCGCTCTCCTTTCTTTTTTCTATTTTCACTCCAACTTCACGCATTATATTTTTTACAATACTCTTGCGCTCATCATTAATTCTGGTCAGGTGGTCAGCCAGCATCCCGGCCTGCCCCTCGTCTTCAGTTGCCAGTACTTCGAAAGCTCGCACTGGGTTGTCCATACGCGAAGCGGCGTTCAGCCTTGGAGTAAGCATAAAACCCACATCGTCTTCAGTGATATGACGCTGGTCAATGTTCATTTTTGCTAAAAGTTTTTGAAGCCCCGGGCGCGGAGATTTACGCAAAACTTTCATACCGAAATATGCTATGGCTCTATTCTCTCCAGTTAGTGGCACCATATCGGAGAGCGTCGCAAGGCCCGCCATATCGAGCATCCATTTTTCTCGTCCTTTTTTTACTTCAAAATATTCTCCATATTTCTTCAGAAAACCTTGCACCAACTTGAAAACAACTCCCGCCCCACAAAGCATTTTCTCGGGATAGTCATCTACTTTTGGGTTTAAAATGGCATACGCGCGAGGTAAAATTATGGAGGCCGACCCCGCCTCGCTTAAACGGGGTAAGTGATGATCGGTAATAATAGTATCCATGCCATAAATTTCTGCTTGGGCTACTTCTTCCACTGCGGTAATACCAAGGTCAATGGTTATAATGAGTTTTACTTCTTTCGTACGGAAACTGTTTATTGCTTCCATATTTAAACCGTAACCCTCAGAATTCCTCTGCGGTATATACACCTCAAAATTAGAATAATTTATTATTTTAAATAAATCAGTCAGTATCACCGCACCAGGGATACCGTCGCAGTCATAGTCGGCATATATAATTATTTTTTCCCCCGCTTCTATGGCTTCAAAAATACGCACACAAGCCCGCTCCATATCCCCCATCAGAAATGGGTCATGCAAGTCTCGCTCATAGCTAGGATTCAAAAAGATTTCGGCCTGTTCTTCGCCCCTCACTCCACGTTTCGCCAAAAGTTCACTCAATAATTCCGTATTCGCCATGGCAGTAATTTTAGCATATAATACTGGTATGAATAGCGACTGTATTTTTTGTAAAATAGTCAGAAGCGAAGTGCCGAGCTATAAGGTTTATGAGGATGAAAAATTCTTGGCATTCCTAGATATAAACCCAGCTGGACCAGGTCACACGCAGGTCATACCCAAGGAGCATTACCGTTTCGTGTGGGACCTGCCTACCGGCAGGCAGGCGTCCCCCAACATTGGTGAATACTTTGAGATAGTTAAAAAAATTGCCCTTGCTCAGAAAAAAGCATTCAATGCTGACATAGTGCGTTCACAAGTGTATGGTGAAGAAGTGCCCCACGCCCATATCTGGGTCTGGCCGGAAGTACCTGGCGATATAAAAGATTTTGAAAGCAATAAGGAGAAAATCACCCGAGCGCTTTGATGCCGGGCATAGTGCCATGTGCTAGAAAATGGAGCATCGCTCCGCCACCGATAGACACAAAGGAGAATTTATCAACAAGGCCAGAGTCTTCAATAGCGGCCAGCGTGTCGCCTCCTCCCACTACGACTTCCTTGCCACTACCCGCAAGCATCTTAGCCAATTCGAGCGTGCCCGCCATGTGCCCGTTTTCATAATCCCCTAGTGGGCCATTCCAGAGAATAAACTTCGCGCTATCGATTTTATCCTTGATCAACTCCAGAGTTTCCGAATTCGCATCAATAGCGCTAGGATTTGGTGTGCAGAAAAATAATTTTGGATTCCCATTAAGTGAAGTATTGCTCACAGCGCTTGCCATACCTCCTCCTATAAACACATAGTCTGTATTTGGTAAAAGTTTTTCTACTATTGGAAGCTTGGTTTCAAATTTTGCTCCACCCAATATCAAGAAGGATGGCCTAGGTGGATGAAAAGATCTAGACAACTCTTCTACCTCTTTAATAAACTCGAAGCCAGCATACGATGGTAAGTAATCGGCTATACCCACAACTGAAGCATGTTCTCTGTGCGACACAGAGAATGCCTCATTCACATACACGTCCCCCATACTCGAGAGCTCTTTGGCAAAAGCCTCATCATTAGCCATCTCTCCAGGGAATTTGCGCACATTTTCAAAGAATTTTATTCTATTTTTATCAAAACCAGACAGTTCCCAGAATCGTTCTATAACAGGCGCGAGATCGGCCGAACCATCTTTACCTAAATGAGTAATCAGAAATAAATTCGCCCCCTTGTCCAACAGAAAACCCAGCGTCGGCAGAGCTTTTTTTATTCTGATCTCATCTTTAATACGCCCATCTTGAACGAGGACATTAAAGTCCACTCGAACTACCGCTGTTTTCCCAGCCAGGTCTCCTATTTGCTCGACGCTTCGCATATTTTTACAATTTCAAAAAATTTCTCTGGGTCGAGCGATGCCTTGCCGACCAAAAAACCATCTGCTCCAGTATTATTAATAAAATCATTCGCATCGCGCGTGTTAACTGAGCCACCATATACCACCCTAGTTTTGTGGGCAAGCTCTGGAGAGTAAATATCAGAAACTGTTTTGCGTATGAACATTATCATCTCACGAATATCATCCGGAGTAGCGTCTCGCCTATCTTTAGTGCTTGAGATCGCCCAAACAGGCTCATAGGCAATAATAACTTTTGCAATTGAATCTTTTGATATGCCTTTCAAGCAGGCGCCGAGCTCCATCTTAACCTCATCAAAATATGTGTGCCCCTCTCTCCGCTCTAACTCGCCAACGCAAAGTATAGGCACAAGCCCAGAGGCAAGGGCTGATTTAACTTTCTTGTTTATTAACTCATTATTTTCCCCAAGCGCTCGACGTTCAGAGTGACCCAAGATTACATATCGCGCTCCGTTACCATATAACATTTCTCCTGAAATCTCACCAGTAAAAGCGCCCGTATCTCCCCAAAAAATATTTTGCCCACCTAGAATGATTTTCTTTGAACTATCTTTCAGGATCGGTAAATATATAGAAGGCGGACAAATTACTACTGTTGCCTGCTTAATAGCAGGTGTGAGTTTTACTGCCTTAGCAAACCACGATTTAGCCTCCTTGATCGTAACAGGATTCATTTTCCAGTTACCAATTACTGTCTTTTTCAACATTAGGAAAGTATATCACATTGTCGACTACTCGGTCTCACCCCACCCACCTATACTCCATCCGCCCGAAGGCCCGCTCTGGAAACTCGGACTAGCTAGTCCAGAATCATAAGTAATCTCCGCGCCACCAGTTGCTGTAATAGTTTTGCCCACCGCCGCACTTATATCTATGCCTCCGCTTAAATTGACTGTACCGTTTTGCGCATTCACTGCTATTGTCCCTGCTCCACCAGTCACGTTTATGGCAGGGTTCCCTGAGCACCCATCTCCTACTGGACACGTACTAGTGGACACAACGAACACGTAACTCCCCGGCACGCCGGAACCAGTATAACTTCCACCACTTAGTGTTACCCGCCCATCAGAAATAATTGTAGCGCTAAGATCAGCAAAATTTGACGGTAGTTTTATTTTTCCTCCACCAGTCACCGTAATAGTGCCCACCACGTACACAGTACCTGTTATAGTAAGCGTGCCTCCCCCATTAACTACCAAGTTGCCAGTAATTTTACCGGGCCCGAAACTCGCTCCTCGCCAGTCTACAGTACAGTTGCCCCCACTACTGCCCCCAGGACACTGAGTCGCACCAGTTATTATTCCCCCCGCTGTGCCCTCATCTTTCCAAGTTTGGATATTTGCATCTGAATACGGCATATCAACCGGCGGCGGTGACCCACGCGAAGTGTCACACGCTTTGTTGTTGTAATAGCCTGCCTGGCAATAGATAGTGCCGGCAACATTGGCCCCTTGCACCACAGTGGCCCAGGCATCCCCCACGCCTGCGCTACCAATGTTGACCCCACCCACCCAAGTGTCTCCACCGATAAGTGAAGTTACGCCGTCCATAGTGTAAACACGAAAGTATCCATCGAGGCTAGTTACATTCCAAGTGCCGGAGTATTGACCAGTTTTTGCTGCACCAGAGGTATATGTATTATTTGCTCCAATTGTAAAATAATTATTTGCGTTTTGAGAACTACTGTCGACGACAATCCAGTAGGTGGTGCCAGCTGTGAGCGACGGCTGTGTTGGTAGAAGAATATCCAGCCAGCCATAATTCGTGGTAACTTGCCCGGCATTCAACGAAACACTTCCAATATTCACCGTGGTGGTACTAGGAGAACCATTATTGTTGGTTACTAGGCGAATTGTCGCGTTCTGGGGTGAACCAACTTTTTTAATATAGAGCTGGATTTTATACATAGGGCTAGCCGAAGTCGCCTGGAAACTCTGCGCGAAGTCTTGCGATCCTGATACATTGCGGAAATTTATAGAAGATGCTGGAGTTTCTGGGCTGTCATTCACAGGACCAGATATTAATGTGGCATTACTCGCAGCAACCGCAGTACCAGTTATGCTGACGCCAGTAGTAGCATTTATATTGCCATTAGAATAAATGTTACCGTTAACACTCGAACCGCCATTCATGGTCACGCCCCCAGTACCCGACTGAAGACCATAATTAAAGGCTATACCCGCGCCGGTAGTCAGAGTAACTTGGCTTCGCCTTTGATAACTTGAAATATCTCCGAGCGCGCTTATTTCCTTGCCTCCGCCTGGTAATGTCGTAGTGCTCGTAGTGACAGAATTAGAATCCAGAGTTATAACCTCACTATTGTCTACTGTCATACCCTGAATGTTGCGGTATACCATGTCCTCAACACCAGATTCGGAGAGAAAATAAGATTTTTTGGATTTTAGATCAGTGTCGGCGCTCTTGTACGCTCGCACCGTCGGAGAAACTAGGCCGAAAACTATAGCGAGCGATATGAATAAAAAGAAAATAATCGATATAAGCATCGCTGCACCAGATTGCCTATTTATTTTTTTTATATTTTTTACTCGCATAAATTAATATCCTCCTCGGAGCACTATAGTGTTGTTAAAATCAATAATGCGGTTCAAGGTGTCGTTCAGTGACCGAACAGTAACAACAAAACGCACCGCCTCGCCCTCGGTAGTAGTGATCTCTGTGAAAGAAAGCGCGGTAACTGCTAAGTCCGCAGTATTTAAATTGCCAACAAGCCCACCGTTCTCGAAAAATTGCAAGTTGGAGCTAGAAAGCAAAAACCTGACAGTCTGACTGGCACCCCCCGAATCAGTAGTGTTTAGCGTTAGGTCGCTCGCGCTGATAGTATTTATACTCTCGGCTCGCCTGATCTCACGCGCGATCCTCTCCACTATACTTGCCCCCTGTGAAAGTTCGAGGTTGATCGCCGTTTCTTTGAAAGCTTTAGTCATAGTCATTAGCGCATTTAAAACAGCGATGGAAAGTATTGTAAATAAAGCAATGTAAAAAACTAATTCTAATAGAGAATATCCATCATTGACATGTCTGCAACAAAATTCGCGCTTATTTTTTGTGTGATTTTTAATCATAGAAAAATATCGGCTATATAAAATTGCAAGGTCTTAGTAATGGTGGTACTACCCTCGGCCCAAGACACTGTAACTGTGATGAGCTTGGTTCCACTATCGAGTGTTCCACCAGAAGACACTATGTCATCAGTACTGTTATCGCGATTCACATCCGACACTACAACTGTGCGAGTAAATATTCCAACGGTATTCGCTGTGGGAGATAAACTCCAAACTCCACCAGAATAAGATGGATAATAATCTGCTCCGACAGTGAGATCTGAAATATTTGTCCATGCGTTATCACGCAAGAGTCTAACTACCTCGGCGCCTTCTTCGAGGAGTGTACTTGCTTGAGCTGTATGTAAAGACTGACGAGAGAGTGCTAGAGATTTCTGAGCAACACCCATCATGGCAAGCACAACCACTGCAATGATGGATATTCCCACAATAATTTCTACCATCATGAATCCACGTATACGAGAAATTTTAGAAAAATTTTTCCGAAATAACATTATTTAATTATATTACACAAAAGAATATTTGCACTAGTCCACACTCACTATCCCAGTGGCGGAGATGGTTATGTTTTTACTAGTCGAACCTACGAGGATGGTAATGGTTCCTGTTTTGTTAGGCTCGCCATATAAACGGCTAAAATATAGAGCGCTTCCTCCCCCGCTTAAATTGATATTTGATATAGATGCTGGCGAAGAAACATTTATAATTTCATTATCAGGGTCGTTCGATGAGTAACTAGTGCCCTTGAATATCACCACTTGGTCAGACTGGAAATGAACTCCGTATTCTGAAGAATCTAGTGATGCAAGGGCCTGCGACCGTGCTTTATTTATCGAAGAATAAACTTCAAGCGTGGTGGATTTGAGCACCTGTTGATCACGCGAAGAACGGAAAGCCGGTAAGGTTATAAATAAAATAACCATAAGAATCGCCACAACCAGTAGAATCTCTTGCATTGTGTTACCTTTTTTAAAATTCATTTTTTGTTTTAAAATTATCTTAATCTATCCATCTCTCTCGAAACCGTATCTATTTCCCTCTTTATATTATCCCGCTTCAATTCCATATCTTTAATCTCTTGCTCCAAATCTCGCTCTTTTGCCTCTTCGTTTTGTTTTTCAGTGGACAGATGACTAATCAAGCCATTTCCCCCGCCTGCTAATCTGTCGATTTCGGCCTTAACCGAATTCATTTCCCTGGTCATACTGCTAACTTTAATTTTTAACTCATCAATCTCTCGAACCAACCTCCTCTCTTCAGCTTCAGTATGGCGCTCTTCTGAAGTCAAACTTGATTCGGCCTGTTCTGAACCTTGAACAACGCGATCTGACTCTGCCTTAGCTGCAAAAATATCCCGAGAGTGTGCAGTAATCTCGGTCTTTAATTCGTCAATCTCGCGCGCAAGCTTGCGTTCTTCCGCCTCGACCTGCCTCTCTTTTGCAATCAAATCCACTTCAGAACGATCAGTCATATCAGCTAATTTTCTAGTCTCAGCCTCTATCTCTTGCTTAATACGATCTATCTCTGCCTGCTGCTTTTCTTCTTCCGACTCAGCGGAAACTATTTTCCCGCGCAGGGTCTTGTCCGTAGCCTCTTCTCTAACGAGCTCCGCTTCTTTATTCGCTAGCTCGGCCTGTGTGGCACGTGCGTCAGACTCAAGCTTATCAAGCTTGGATTTAAGATCTAATATCTCTTTATTTAGGGAGTTAACCTTCATCCGAAGCTCCCTAACAATACGAGTAATCGCGACAACTTTAGTTTCCTCTTGTCGCTCCTCAGAGACTAAGACAGACTTATTGCCCTTCCTGCCGATCAATCCTTCAAGGCGAGATTTTAAAGAAGCGATAACAGATCGAAGCTTCTGGGACTCGAAATGCTCCTTGGATAAATCTCGCCTTAGTGTAGCTTCAATATTTTTTTCACGCTCAAGCTCGAGCTCTTTTTGAGCCAGAATATTTTCTTCTTTTCCTTTCTCGGCTTCCAGCTCTTCGAGCTTAGCCTTCAGAGACATTCTTTTACTCTGCCCACCAGCATGCTCCTCTGTTAATTTGCGTTTAGTGGTAAATTCTTGATTTTTTTTATCTTGTAATTTTTGTTCTCGATCTCTTATGTCATCTTGAGTTCTCTGGATGTCTCGGTTCAACCTATCAAGCTGGACCCTCAGTAAACTAAGATCGCTTGCCTTTTTTTGCTCGTCAGAATGACCGGTCCTAATACGTCTTTCTGTAGACTCTTTTTCGCTCCTCGTACTGCGAAGCTGGCTACTCTTATTCTCGAGTTCGCGCTCTAGACGAATAAGATCACTTTTTAGATTATCGAGCTTTAACTTAAGCCTTGATGCATCTTGTGCCCTTTGTCGAGCAAGATATGTCTTGCGGTCGCTATCTGCATCACCTCTAAGATTACCATCGAAATAGCTCATATGTTTTTACTATTGTATGTTATCCAAAACTGAGTAAAGTGGAGAAATCATCGATATAGCAAAGAAGCCAACCCCAGCACCTATCACGACCATAAGCACTGGCTCTATTATCGTCGAAAGGTTTTTGGTTTTATTCTCAATCTCTGCTTCGTAAAAAAGAGCTATTTCGAGCAACATATCTGAGAGCTTGCCTGTCTCTCCACCAACTTCTGCCATCTCTGACATCATAACTGGGTACAGGTTGTTATGTTCTTTGAAAACAGTAGAGAAGGACAGACCTTTCTCTACAGATTTGCCGACCTCCGTCAATACTTCTTTGAAGTAAACATTTTGTACCACCTCTCTAGTTATGTCTACAGCCCTCACTATCGAAACCCCCGACAGGAGAAGAGAAGACATGGTTCGAGCAGTTCTGGCTGTGTTCACCTCTTTAACCATAGTGCCTATTACTGGTAAATGAAGAAGTAGGAAATCTATATAGCGCTCCATAAACTTAGCTCGGAAAAGAAGTAGCCCACCCGTGAATGCTAAAAAAACAGCCACAAATGTGAGAAGTAGGTTCTCCGAGAAAAAGTTGCCGAGATATATAATAATGCGCGTAGTTAAGGGCAGCTCAACTCCAAGCTCTTGAAAGGTTTTTGCCAATGTTGGCACCACAAACGCAAACATAAGTATGCCGATCACTATCATTGCCGTGAAAATAACCCCAGGATAAATGAGGGCGCCTTTGATCTTTCGGTTTAAGGAATCAGCCTTCTCTAAGTTCATACCTACATCCGACAGAGCGCCAGGCAAGTTGCCAGACTCTTCCCCAGCCCTAACCATAGATATAAAGAGCGGAGAGAAAACTTTTGGAAATTTAGAAAGACCTTCAGAGAAAGTTCCTCCGGAATTTATGTCTGTGGATATGGCAACCAGTATATTATAGAGGGTTCTATTCTTGGTCTGTTTTTGCAAGACCGACAGGGCGCGAGCCAGCGACAAACCAGCCTTAAGCATACCACTCAAATTTTTTGTTAGAATAACCTGTTCCTCCAACTTAACTCCGCCGAATAAATCGCCAAAGTTGACACCTGCCAGAAACCCCGCATTTTTTTCCGTAATGGATATGGGGGACAAACCGCGAGAACGAAGATCCCGAGCAAGTGCAAAACGATCACGAGCCTCCACTGAGTCTTCACTTATATCACCAGTCTGAGATTTTGCCTTGTAAGAAAAAAGCATCCCGTACTAAAATTTTAATTTTTTATTTATAATTGCCATTTTTCGTAATCAAAAATTTAGTACGGGACAGGTTCCTAAATAATTATTCTGAAACGACCCTAAATACTTCTTCAAGCGAAGTCACTCCAAGCGCCGCTTGGAAAACTCCATCCTCAAGCATAGTCATCATCCCCTCTTTCTTGGCCTGTATCTCCATATCGTCTTGCGAGGAACCTTTTAGAATCATCTCTTTTATTGTGGGAGTAATTTTAAGCACTTCATGCATACCAATACGATTAGAATATCCGTCCTCTAGCTCACTTATCTTAACTGGTCGATAAAAAGGTACTTTATCCCAGGTATCTTTTTCTCCCACCACCTTCTCGGCTTTTAGCAAGGTTAGCATCCTGTCGAGATCAACTATCTTTGATAGATTTTTCAATTCATCAGGATTCAAAAAGTATTTCTCCTTGTTCGGCAGAAGTCTGCGCACAAGTCTCTGAGCTATAACTGTTTTCACAGTGGCTGTAATCAAAAACGGCTCCACGCCCATGTCTATAAGCCTCGGAACTGCACCCACTGCAGAGTTGGTATGGATTGTCGACAAAACCAAGTGCCCAGTCAAGGACGCGTTCACTGCTAGCCCCGCAGTTTCCCCATCACGTATCTCACCCACCATTATTATGTCTGGGTCTTGGCGCAGTAGCGACCGTAGACCATTAGAAAAAGTAAGACCTATCTCAGGCTTGACCTGAGTCTGGTTTATTCTAGGCATTTGATATTCTATAGGATCTTCGACGGTAGATATATTAACTTCTGGTTTATTCAGAATCTCAAGCATCGTGTATAGAGTGGTGGTCTTACCGCTACCAGTAGGCCCAGTCGCAAGAACCATCCCTGTTTTTTGCTTCAAGGAATTATGAATCCGCTCTAGAGCTTCACCGTGGAACCCCAGAGTTTCTAAGGTAAAACCATGGGAGTTCTCTTTGAGCAACCTGATCACCGTTTTCTCTCCGAAGAATGTAGGCAGTATAGAAACACGAAAAGAAATTTTTTCTCCATTTTCTTCTTTTTTGAAACGACCATCTTGAGGAAGCCTTTTTTCGTCAAGCTTTAGGTTAGCCATAACCTTAATACGAGCCGTAATACCCGCAGCGGCACTCTTACTGAGCACCATTGCATCATGCAATATGCCATCTATACGATAACGCACAGTCAGATCGTGTTCACCAGGCTCTATATGGATGTCAGAAGCGTTTTGTAAGATTGCATGAAAAACAAGAGAGTCTACTATCTTGATAACGGGCAAGTCTTCTGCCATTTTCTTGAGCTCGGATTCGGAGTTTTCTTCCTTACTATTTTCATCCCTAATCGCAACCGTATTGGATTCTTTTTGTATTATGTTGCCAAACTCCACCTGCAAACTTTTGCGGTATTGAACGAGAAGCGCCTTCATAGAAGCAGAATCGGTAAGCCTAGGCAATATCTTTAATCCGGAACGTTTTTTAATAAAGTCTATTACCGGAAGATTGTCTGCGTCTAGCATAGCCACCTCGAGACTGTCAGCACCTTGTTTATAAGCAACAATATTATAATTACGCGCAATAGGCTCTGGTATCAGGGAGAGCACGGGTAGATCAACTTTCTGGTTAGAGAGATCCACAAAAGGTATACCTAAAACGAAGCCTTCTGCCTTTTTCAGATCAGCTTCTGTGAGCTTACCTTCAGCTAAAAGAACATCTCCGAGCTTTTGGCCCTTGTCTTTGATTTTTTTCTGAATAGAATTCAAATCTTTCGAGCTCACTAAGCCCGAATCCAATATAAACTTCTCTAGCTTCTCTTCATCTACCAACATTACTTCATATTATAACAAAAAATCTCCCTCATGGTATAGGGAGATCTTTTGTTATAATTTTTATGGATTATATTAGTTTTCTATGAAGAATGGTCGCTTGGTGACTGTAACATTCACGGACCCACCAGTATTTGCGGAGTCGTTACAAACGATAGAATAGGTTTTAGAGAGATCTGGGGTTATCGTGACAGAGCCACTCGGAGCCCCGCCGGTATCGAAGTTAACTCCCACGCTCGCGGTTGAACCCTCAGGACACTGCCAGCTAATAACCACATCACTACCGGAGTAAACTACAGGATTAACGTTTCCTCCATCGCCCCCACCTCCGCCATCACCAGGACCAGAAGGATCAGCTGGAGCCGCAGTTATGACACCTACGCTAACAAATACGCTATCCTCTACCTCTTCAAATACCTGGGCAAAGGCTTCTCTTATGAAATTAACTGCAAAAGCAAATTTGTTTTGTGTATCGCCGGCGCCGAACTCCACATCTTCTCTACATTTGGTTACATACTCATACACACCAGGAGCGACAGGTACAACGTGAGGTTTATCTACTCTATTAGCAACAGCTGATGGGAGCGCCCATCCTATGCCAGGAGTTCCATCCTCATGCCAGCACTCCAGGGTTTCGTTACCAAAGGAGAACCAAGAGAAGTAGACTGTCTGTCCGATCAAGGCCCCGAGAGCTGTCTCTGGACTATTGTGGTCTCCGCCATTCACAGTCAAATCAAGAGATAGCTGATCGGCAATAATTTTACATTTTGTTAAGACCCATTCGGTACCAGCCGCGCAATCTGCAAATACAGTTTCAGTATCAACAGGTGGTTCGTCACCATTGTTATAAAGGTAGAATGTGCGACTTGGATAAAATACATCAAGGGAGACAGGGTTGGCCCCATTTGTGTGACCTGTCGCTAGAGTAGTATTACCGATTGGGGTGTTGCTAGTAACCGCAGAATCCGACCCCGGGACTGGATTCGTCACCTCCCACAAGAAATCCATCGGGCAAGTACTTGCATTGGCGGGTATGATACAAGATGAAGACGCTGGTGTTAATGAGCCACCAACTGCATTGGAAGCGCAAAGAGATCCGTTCCAGGCACTACCCTCCGCGCACTGTGTAGTTACTGTTACCCCAGAACCGCTTGGAGAAGTAGGTACTAATGATTTTGAGTTATTGTAAAGATAGAATGTGCGACTAGGATAAACAACTGTTACATTTTGAACCCCAGACTGCGGTGACACTGGAGTGCTAGTAACATTTATGTCGGTCATACCCGAAGCAGTTATAGCTGTAGGCGTACCTTCTGGGTTGGTTATGCTCCAAGACATATCTACATTACAGTTGCTTGCGCCGAGCGGTATAGTGCAAGAAGAAGGCAACGGATTCATGGTCGCCGACATTACAGGAACAGTAGATGTTGTAAATGAACCATCTGCTGAATATCCTGTGCCTGTAGCGTTTGTAGCATAACCACGATAGTAGTAGGTAGTGTCAGGACTCAAGCCTGCTCTGGATTGAGTAAATACTCCAGTAGAAGTCCCACCTTCGGCAACACAGTTGGTCGCCGGGTTTGGGGTAGTCCCAAGACATGTACCACGCTCGGTCGCAGCTGGAACGCCGACAGAAGTCAGATTAGCCCCTATAGTCGCGCTTACCGTAGTCACGTTGGAATGACTCGGAGATGAGAGGGTAGGAACTGTTCCGCATACTGAACCATTCCAGACAGAACCCGCAATACACCTAGACGTAACAGTCACATCAGCAAGCGAAATAGAGTTGTTGTATAGGTAAAACTTTCTGCTCTGAGAAGGAATGTATGGGATAACAAAAGGGGTAGGACCACCACTGTGTCCCGTAGCTACAACCGTATTTGGAGCATACGCACCAGCGTCAGTTATATCGCTAGTCACCGAAGATGTTGGGCCTACAGGACTATTCACCTGCCAAGTAAAGTTGATAGTACAACTACTTGAGCCGATGGCAATATCGCATACAGAATTCTCCGCCTCGAGAACTCCATTCATTCCGTACACGAAGGCAACTGATAGATTGCAGTTTTGTGTTATTGGATTAGTTGTATAAACATAGTTGGTCGGACCACCGGTAAGTGAACCACTACAACCATTCGCAGAAATCGCTGGGCTGTATCCAGGGTTTGAAGTTATATTAAATGTTGTAGTGTTACCATAGTCCACTGCCCTTGAGCTAGGTGTAACAGTGCCCTCCGCTCCTACGGCAGGATTAGTAGCGGCAGTGACGGTGTAAGAACTAGATGAGAAACTCGCCACCACTGTACAGCTAGAAGTGATAGCGTTGG
>CAZFNV010000001.1:71981-138839 GCA_964520225.1 uncultured Candidatus Saccharibacteria bacterium
TTTGTGCAGTGTTAGGTGAGATTGCTCCATTGGCACCTGCTGATGGGGTGACGGTATAAGAACTAGATGAGAAACTCGCCACCACTGTACAGCTAGAAGTGATAGCGTTGGTGGTGTAGGTGTAAACACCATTGACTGGATCAGATAGTGAACCACCACAAGTACCTGCAACTGAAGCGGTGTAACCAGAATTTGGAGTTACAGTAAATTGAGTTGTCGCACCATGAGCAACTGTTTGTGCAGTGTTAGGTGAGATTGCTCCATTGGCACCTGCTGATGGGGTGACGGTGTATTGGTTGGTAGCACAAGTAGAACCATTCCAGGTGGTGTTAGGCGCACAAGATGCAGCTACTTGCGATTGCGCGAGCTCAATACTATTGTTGTATAAAAAAAAGTAACGCCCACCATAGGGCACATTAACCAACTGATTACCAGACTGCGGAGTGGCAAGAGTATTAGTTACAGTTATATCCGTCATGCCACTAGCAGTAATTTTAGTAGGAGTTGCCTTAGTATTGGTTATACCCCAAGCTAAAGTCACATTACAGGTGCTTGCTCCGGATGCGATTTGACAAGAAGTGGTAGCCGGAGTAAGAGTTCCCGTCATTAAAAGAAAGTTTGCCGTACAAGACTTATTAGCATTCATCGTCACCGAGCCGTCAGTACAGTCAGCATCTCCACTCCAGCTCGAGAAAACAGAGTTTGAGGCTGGAGTTTGAGTTAGAGTGACTGAAGTGCCTCCATTATATGTGCCCGCAGGTCCTGCCGTACCAGAACCTGAACCGGCAGTTCCTACAGAAAGGGTGTAAGTTTTAGTTTCTGAACAAGAAGCGTCACTTCCTCCGTTTGAGCCCGCGCATGTCCATGTCCAAGAAGAAGTACCGCTGGCGTTATTTGTACTAGTACCTGCGTTACAGTTGTAGTGTGTAGCTGAACATGAGCCGTTCACTGGCCTTGCTTCTGAACAAGGGGCGTCACTTCCACCACCCTGTCCGTAACAAGTCCAGTACCACCAGTTTGGAGTTTGCGAAGTATTGCCCGAAGTACCCGCATCACAGTTGTAGTGTGTAGCTGAACATGAACCGTTAGTTATTGTAGGTGGGGTAGTATCTTCGTCTTCGGGTATACAAACACACATTTCTGGATAAATTATTGAGTACCCCTCTTCCTGCTCAGCTCCTCCCCAAACACATGAAGCTATCTCGGTTCCACAATCACAAGTATACGTTGCAGGATTGTTGGGATAAAAATTTTCCCCATCATCATAGCCACCATTGGAACACTGTATGCTGTCTGCAGAGACCAAACTTGGAGCAAGGAGAAAACCGAAGACCGCAAAAAGTCCCATTAAAAACAAAAGCAAACTCCCGTGATATTTGATGGTCATTTTGTGTATATTTCTATTAAAATGCTAGTTTGACCTTCTGACAATTGCGTAGCGTTGAAACGATATAAATAATCTGAACTTTCTGCTTCTATGAATCCAAAGTTATTGGCGCGACTCGCTTTTTTAATGTCAAACTGAGCATTCGAGAGTTGCACCAGTAGCTTCTGGTGAAATTCCGACAACGGTTTTTGAACTTTGAGATCTACCGTAAACGCGTTTCTGTCTTTAGACTGTTTTATCTCAACATCATAAGCCTCAGGATCTAAGAACTTATTTATTTCATCAGGCAAACTATTTGAGTCTATGGCTCCGAAAGTCTCTTTGGGTAAATCAGGCAAAATAGAGTCTTTAAGGAGGACAGCCTTTACTTGTTCAACCGTAGGGCTTTCTTGCTCTTGCTCCGGATCGTTTGTATAAGTATCTTTCTTCGTAAATACAAAAAGTATTACTCCAAGCGTAATTAATAAAACTACAATAAGCCCAAAATGAGAATTTTTTGACTCAGTGGTCAAGTTATCACCTTCCATATTAGAAAATTATACCACTTATATAAAAATATACACAAATAAAAAAGGTGTGGAAAAGTTTTTTGGCAACAAAAAAGGAGCCGAACGCTACTTTTTTACAAGTGGAACGTCCAGCTCCAGATGGAACTAAACAAGAACAAGGAGTGCGGGCGGAGGGGTTCTGTACCCCCTCCGCCCCCTGGGCCCGACTACTGATGGTCGAAGGTCAGGGTATACGATCCCGCCCTCGACTGGAAGGACGTCATCCCGGGCGGGAGCGTGCCTTCCGCGAGACGGAACATCATCTCACGGTTATCGGCTTCAGCCTTGGAGAGGAGCTGATCCTGGGTCTTTCCCCAGACCCCAGACATCAACCCTCCAGGGTCGTTGCTGTGGCACAAGCCGATCACAGCGTGACCAAGTTCGTGCCGGAAGGACGAAACGTAAACCCCGTTGGGACCGAAACGAACCCTCCCACTGGTGATTAGGTTGTTGTCCACCTGAACCCAGGCAGACCCCCAGCCAGTGTAGGAAGGATCGCGGATCACGTTCACGACCCCTTGACCCTCAAGCTGACCGTAAACGAGCTCAAGGGGAACGTTAAGCTGAGCCCGAAACTCTGGACTCAAAGCGCGCTCCATGACTTCACGTTCTCCCGCCGAGAAATCCGGCGAGATAGCGATGGTCATCGGCCCCATTGGCTTCCGAAGAGGACGGACGCCCCCGTTCTCGCCAGCGCTGAGCACTCCCTTGCCACAGAACGAAAGCAGCATGGCAGTCTCGACGGAATTGGCGCCACGGATGCCCCAGAGGGGGAGCTCGCTCGGCGGGACGGAAAACAGCTCCGGCCCCACCGACACGAACTGGAACGACGAGGGCAGAGCCGCAGGCGTCGGGGTAACGGTCGACTGGGCGCCGACGACCTTGCCGGTCGTGGTGGTAGTCGTCGCCGACGGCGCGACGGGAGAGTCCCCGCCGCACGCCACGCTGATGGCCGCGAGAGCCACCAGTACGAACATCTTCTTCAACATAATGGCCCTCCTTTCAGGCCATGCTCGCGGTTGAGCCACGAGCGAACACAGAAAAATTGTGAGGTACGATGATTTCGAGATGATTATACCACAAAACACCCCTTTTTTGCAAATTTTGTGCATAACTTTGTGGATAAGTCTGCTGGTTTGCAATTATATGTATGCTGTGATAGTATTCTAGGCGTAAGAGTCCTGCAGCAACGGGGCTTTTATTTTTTAGAAAATAAGGAGTGCAAACGACCATATTTTCTAAAACCCCGTTAAATGATTTCAAATTTATGGGAAAATTTTATTACATATATGTGCTTAAATCCCAAAAAGATGGCGCACTGTATGTGGGTTACACCGACAATTTGAAATCGCGATTTGAGCAACATTCGAAAGGACGTGTTACTTCGACAAAAAATCGCAGGCCGCTCGAACTAGTGTACTCTGAAGCTTGTTTAAGTAAACCCGATGCAACACATCGTGAGAGATATTTAAAAACAGCTTGGGGTAAAAAGTTTTTGAAGAATCGGCTCAAATCTTATTTAATGGGGTAATATTAAAAAATTTAATAGCGAGCAAGAGGTTAGTAAAATACCCCAATGAAATGCTCAAGCCTTGCTTGAGCCAAAAATTTCACGGGGTGACGATTTTAATAATCGCTTCGCTCATTTAAAATCGTCATGTTAGATCTAAAAACATTCAAATCCGCGCTAGAACAACTAGAAGAAGAGCGCAAAATTCCAAAAGAAAAAATTCTCGACGCCATTGAGCAGGCTATGGCTGCCGCGTATAAGAAAGATTACGGCAAGAAGGGTCAGATAATTCGCGCCAAGTTCGACCTCGAAACTGGTAAAACTGATTTTTATCAAATCAAGATAGTGGTAGATGAAAGCATCGCCATACTCGACGACAGCGAGGAGCCAGCAGATAGCGATGAGCGTGTGTACTTCAACAGCGAGCACCACATCCTGCTCGCAGATGCGAAGAAGATAAAGAGCGATGCCGAGCTTAATGATGAGATAGTTTTCCCTCTCGAGGCGAAAGATGACTACGGTCGCATAGCTGCCCAAACAGCCAAGCAAGTTATAATCCAGAAAATCCGCGAAGCAGAACGCACCTCTATTATGGACGAATACGGCGGTCGCGAAGGCGAGGTTATCTCTGGCGTAGTTCAGAAGATAGAGAGAGGCAATGTGTACGTAGACTTCAGCCGTGCTACTGGTATCTTGCCCGCAGAAGAGCAGATCCCAGGGGAGTATCTAGAGCAAGGTCAGCGCCTACGTGCATATCTCTACTCAGTAGAGGACGGTCCACGTGGTATCAACCTTCGCCTATCCCGCACCCATCCTAAATTTATTGAAAAACTCTTTGCAGCTGAAGCGCCCGAGATAGAAGACGGCACTGTAGAGATAAAATCTGTAGCTCGCGAAGCTGGCGCACGATCCAAGATAGCCGTACATTCTAGCGATGAACATATCGACGCAGTCGGATCTTGTGTGGGACAAAAAGGAACTCGGGTAAATACTATCACCAGCGAGCTTCACGGCGAGAAAATCGACATAATCCCTTGGTCCGAAGATCCGAAAGTTTTCGTCGGCAACGCTCTTTCTCCTGCAAAAATAATTTCTATTGAAATAGATGAGGCAGAACACCGAGCTATCGTAGAAGTAGCCGAGGATCAACTGTCACTCGCCATCGGTAAAGGCGGGCAAAACGTGCGCCTAGCGGCCAAGCTCACTGGCTGGAAAATAGACATCAAGAGCAATAAATCTGGAGAGGAAACAGAAGAACAGGAAAGCGCAGAAGAAACAACTGAAGAGAAATAAACCTTCAATACTCGATTTAAATCCTGGCTTGAAAAAGCCAGGAAAAAGAATATACTTGTGATATGGCAAACATAAATCACAAACCATCCAAGTACATGCTGAATTTACTGCATGTTTTACCTCCATTCGTGGATGAAAAGAAAGGTGTAATAAATACAATCGTTGAGATAAACGCTGGTAGTATTAATAAGTACGAAACCATCACAGAATCTGGCCAGCTCAAGCTAGACCGAGTCGGATATTCTTCACTGGCATATCCGTTCGCATATGGTGCCATCCCGCAGACATGGGACTACGATGGCGATCCGCTAGATGTGGAGATAGTAAACGTCATCGAACCCCTCGTTCCGGGATGTCTGGTCGAGGCAAGAATAATCGGAGTCATGAAATTCGAAGACAGTGGTGAAGTTGATGATAAAATAATTGCCGTACTCTCCGACGACAAGAGGAGTGACCATATTCAGTCTATTGAAGACTTAAGCGAACAGTTTAAAAAAGAAACAACCTACTTCTGGGAACATATCAAGTTTCTAAAGAAGCCAGGCACCGGTGTAACAAAAGGATTCTTTGATAAAAACGAAGCCCTAAGGGTTGTCAAAGAATGCGAGGAACGATACAAAGAACTCTATTCGCCCAAATTGAGTGAGTAGATTTGAATTTTATTAGCTTATTAGTATTAATAAATAAAAATTATGAAAAAATATTTTGGTTTACTAATGGTTCTGGGTTTACTACTAGGCGGAAGCGTGGTAAAAGCCGAAGAAGATTTTGTGGCTTGCACCATGGACGCAAAACAGTGCCCTGACGGCTCTTTCGTAGGACGCCAAGGCCCTAGGTGTGAATTCGCTCCATGCCCTGGAGTTGCCGAAAAACGCGAAGCAGTGAGAGAAGGGTTTGCGAAAAAAAGAGAGGTAATGAAAACCGAAATGGAAAAAAGGCGTGAAGAGTTTATGAAAGAAGTGCAGGCCAAGAAAGAGGCTTTCCGCAACGCTGACAGCAAAGCAAAAACTGGCTTTTGCCAAGCCGCACGAGCAATGACCGAACAAAGATTCGAGTCTGCTACCACTAACCTGGACAAACTATACACTAGGATTACAAACGTAGTCGCAAAGTTTGAGGCTGATGGTAAAGATACCTCTACAGCAGAAGCATCTCTCGACAGCGCATCTGTGAAAATCAATGAGGCTAAAGACAAGACTGAAGAAATTAAAACCTTCATACCAGAATCCTGTGAAGAAGTAACTCCGGAGATTTTCGAACAGGTGAAAATTCTAGCCCGTGAAGCAAAAGATCTATTGCAAGAAGCAAGGAGCTATTTGCGAGAAGCTGTGTCAGCACTCAAAGTATTGCGTGAAGATAGCGATAGCGCGACCGAAACAGATCAAAATTAATTAAGCCTTTGTTTTTAATTTAGATAAAGGTTACGACATTGAGTAATTAACTAAAAAACTATGGAATCAGATCAAAAATCAAATGGTGCTTTCGTGAGTTCAATAATTATCATCATCATACTCATCGTCGGAGGTATATATCTTTTCAAGAAAACGCCAGCAAACGCTCCTACTCCTCAAAATGGCACTGAGGCTCTACTCGAGTCAGACCTAAACTCTACCGCCGACCTAGAAGCTGAACTAGAAGGCATAGATTTAGAGAACTTGGATTCAGAAATATAAACAAGATTCAATCTCAAAAATAAAATCCCCGCCCATAGTAGCGGGGATTTTATTTTGACAAAATCAACTTACGAATATAAGATAATGAAATGTCAAAAACTAAAGTCACAAAGTTACCAAAAAGCGAAGTGGAGATAGAGGGCGAGCTTGCCGAAAACATATTTGAAGCGTATTTCCCTTTGGCGCTCAAGAGAATATTTGAGGACTTAGAGATAGATGGCTTCCGCAAAGGCAAAGCACCGGAACATGTAGTACTTTCTAGGGTTCCTGAAAAAGTTATCTTGGAAGAAATGGCAGAAATGGCTCTACGGGAACACTATCCAAAAATTCTCGAAGATGAAAAGATCGACGCTATAAGTCAGCCGGAAATTGCGATAACCAAGCTCGCCCGCAAGAACCCGCTCGGTTTTAAAATCAAGACTGCAGTTTTACCTGAAGTGAAATTGCCTGACTACAAAGCTCTAGCTAAAAAAATTCTTTCTTCCTTATCGGATAAGGACAAGGACACTTCCGTTAGTGATGAGGAAGTCGAAAACACAATACTCGACATCCGAAAATCTCGCGCACCGAAGAAGCATGTAACCGAAGGCGCAGAAGAAAAAGAGCTAGAAGGCAAAGAAGAACTGCCAGAGTGGAATGATGAGTTCGTAAAAGGGCTTGGACCTTTCGACAGTGTGGAAGATTTCAAAACCAAGCTCAAAGAAAATCTAAAAATAGAAAAAGCCAATCTCCAGAAAGAAAAAACTCGCATCAAAATAATAGAGGGTGTCATTGAGGACTCTGAGCTTGAAGTACCCGACATTCTGGTCGAGCTTGAACTCAATAAAATTCTGGCTCGAATGGAGTCGGACATTACCCAAATGGGACTCAAGTTTGAAGACTATCTAAAACATTTGAACAAAACTGCGGAAGACTTGCGTAAAGAATTTCGCAAAGATGGCGAGAAGAAAGCCAAACTCGCCCTCATACTAAATGCAATAGCTAAAGCTGAGAAAATTGTTGCCGACCAGGCTAAAGTTGAACAAGAAGTGGAACAAATACTCGCTCACTACAAAGACGCTGACCCTGACCGCGCTCGTGCCCATGTGGAAGAAGTGCTCACTAACGAGCTCATATTTGCGTTACTCGAGAAAGACTCTGCTTAAGAACGACTTGAAAAATCGTTCAATATAAATATAATACTCGTATGCTTATACCTACAGTGATAGAGAAAAGTCAGTTTGGTGAACGGGCGTATGATATATATTCTCGCCTTTTGCGCGAGCGGATAATATTTCTCGGTGGGCCGATAGACGACCACACTGCGAACATCGTCATTGCCCAGTTGCTTTTCCTGGAATCTGAAGATCCTAAGAAAGATATATTTTTGTATGTGAACTCCCCTGGCGGTTCAGTGACCTCGACCATGGCTATTGTGGACACCATGAACCACGTACGCCCAGATGTAGCGACTTTCTGTGTTGGGCTCGCAGCTTCCGGCGGAGCGATAATCCTCTCTTCTGGTAAAAAGGGCAAGCGCTACATCCTACCAAACGCAGAAGTTATGATTCACCAACCACTCGGCGGTGTAGAGGGCCAAGCTACCGACATTGCAATATCGGCAAAGCATATTTTGAAAACTCGAGATAATTTAAATAAATTGCTAGCAAAAAATACAGGCAAATCCTTAACCCAAATCGAAAAAGACGTAGAACGCGACTTCTTTATGGACGCTGAAGAGGCTAAAAAGTACGGCCTGGTGGACGAAATAGTCACCAAATCTAAGAATAAACTCGAGAAATCCGCTGAGTAGACAAAATCAAAATCATTTGTTATACTAAAATTGTTGAAACAATTATTTGATTTAATCGTGCCAGTCTTAAGAGAACATACCTTATATTTATGAATTCTATCAGGGAAAATATGAAGAGGAGTATTGCAAATTTCGCTAGGGTCTTCGTCTTTCTGAAAACAAAGTCACAAATATAGTTGTGTGTGCTCTCATAAGCTGGAAGTAAGCTTATGAACATAACCTTAACAATAGTTTTACTAGGCACCGGGGTGTTACTCTTTGGTGTTTTAGTCGGTTATTACCTACGCTTCATTATCGCGCTCGGCAAACGCCGATCTATTGAGATAGACATCAAGCAAATGATGGTCAGCGCCAAAGAAGAAGCGCAGAGAATATTAGACGAGGCCAAGAAAAAGTCTGAGGAACAGTTGGCCAGCTTGCGAGAAGAAGAACGCAAGAAGGTACAGGAGTTTAAAGAAACAGAAAAAAGGCTGGTGAAGAAGGACGAATTTCTGGATGCACGTCAACTGGAAATAGACAAAGAGGTAGAGAATATAAAGCTCAAAGTAGAAGAGATAAAGAAAATCCAAGAAAAAGTCACACGAATTGAGGAAGATAAAATAAAAGAACTAGAGAGGGTGGCTGGATTATCAGAGAGTAACGCAAAAGAAGAACTGCTAAAAGATATTCAGAGGAAATACGGAGAGGATCTGGTAACGCAGATGCAGAAGCTAGAAAGTAGCAATGGCGAGAAGTTAGAAGCCCGAGCTAAAGAAATATTGGCGACATCTGTCCAGCGTCTAGCGGCAAGTACCGCTTCTGAGCTGATGACGACCTCGGTCGCAATAGCCAACAACGAAATAAAGGGTAAAATAATTGGTAAAGAAGGTCGCAACATTCGAGCCTTCGAACGAGCTGCTGGTGTAGAACTCATAGTGGACGACACCCCGGGCTCTATCGTCATATCATCCTTCGATCCAATACGCCGACAAGTTGCCCGTCTTGCTCTTGAGAACTTAATTCTAGATGGACGCATACAACCAGCCAAGATTGAGGAGCTAGTAGAAAAAGCAAAAGAAGATATAAATAAAATAATAAAAGAAAAAGGCGAACAGGCAGTCTATGAATGCGGAATATTCAACTTTGACCCGCGCATAGTTGCCATCATTGGTCGGCTTTATTTTCGCTCGAGTTATGGACAAAACGTGCTCCAGCATTCCATTGAAGCAGCCCATATTGCTGGCATGATAGCGGAAGAGATTGGTGCCGATGTAGCGATAGCTAAAGCTGGGGCCCTAGTACACGATATAGGTAAGGCTCTCGACCACGAAGTGCAGGGTACGCACGTGGAAATAGGTATGCGCATACTGCAAAAGTTCGGTGCAGATGAACGCATTGTGACAGCCATGAAGAGCCACCACGAGGACTACCCATATGAAACCATCGAGGCTAGAATAGTCCAAACAGCAGATGCTATATCAGGCGGTCGCCCAGGCGCAAGACGCGACTCAGTAGAGAATTATCTAAAGAGATTGCAAGAACTCGAGGCCCTAGTGAACGCCTTCCCTGCTGTTGAGAAATCTTATGCCCTCCAAGCTGGGCGCGAGATCCGCATATTTGTCACTCCAGAGAAAATTTCTGACGCTGAAGCCAAGATGATGGCTCGTGACATAGCAGTAAAAATAGAGCAAGAGCTCAAATACCCTGGTGAAATCAAGGTTACCATGATTCGTGAGACCAGAATCGTGGAATATGCTAGGTAATTGACCAAAATTCTCTACGAGGTATAATGAAAAGGTATTAAATAAGAGGGTACTTGGTCGAACTAATTACAAAACTAACCAACACACTCTATGAACAAACAAGCATTAGCGGAACTGGTGCACGGCAAGCTAGGTGGCACTAAGGTCCAAGCTGAAGAGGTAGTGGACAGCATCTTCGATGCTATTATCTCTACCTTGAAAAAAGGAGACGAAGTGTCCATAGCTGGTTTCGGTATATTCTCAGTTAAACAGAGAGCAGCTCGTACGGCTCGCAATCCAAAAACTGGGGAACAAGTTAAAGTAGAAGCTAAGAGAGTGCCTAAATTCCGACCTGCAAAAGGTTTAAAGGATTCTGTTTCATAAAAATTCTTTTCGCGCGAGAAGAATTAATCAAAAACCCGCCACTGGCGGGTTTTTGATTTTAGTATTTATTTTTTATACAAAACAAAGAATGGGATTTTGTCTATGCCAATATAATTAAACATTTTGTAGTTCGCGCGACGAGCAGTCGGTGAGAGTTGATGCATCTTTAAATTGATTTTGGGCACGAAAGGATAGAATCTTACTTCTTGATGATGCGCACCCCTATCATTCCATTTAAAGTTAGTGATTAATGGTGGAACCATATAGCCCGATTCCTTACTTTTAGACATGCGGACATTAGATCATTTTTAGATCATGAGCGCAAGAAATGGTCATTGTTGTGACAAGTTGCAAGAATATATTAATGTTATATAATAGAAAAAGGCATTTGTGAGGAGTTCGCTTCTCTCGCGGTTAAAATCAAACTGCAGCCAAATGCCATCAAAACATCTGCCGAAAGGCGGATTTTTTGATTTCAGTCGTATTCTGGACTACCGCTATGCATGATTCTTTCCCCCTGTTTACTGAGACCCCAGAAAGGAATAATGCTTAGAAAAAATTTTTCTCCTCCATGAACCTGTTTCACAATTACTTTCACTCTAACTTTCGAATTATGAGATTCCATTATCGCGATGAATTCATAGTAAGTGGTTACCTTCATAACACTCTGCCATTCCCCGTCTTTTTTCTTTATACGTTCGAACTTTTCTTTAGTTAAAATACCTTGAAGTGTTCTTGATTGCTTAATAACTTCTGGCGCTAATTTTATATGCCTTAATCTATTATACTGATCCTTTATAGGCCTAGCACTATTCCAAGTTTTAAAAATTAAATGATCCCAGCCCTTAGTGTTAAAATGAATTTTTTCGTTCTTAAAATAAGAAGAGGAGACCTTCCCGATGTTTTGATAAAACTCCTCAGCATCTCTTTTAACTTTATTGAATTGTTCAACACTGAACTCCATCTTTGATGATTTTAGTATTTCCTTATCACAGCTTTAAGCGTGGCAACAACCTTTAGGCTATATTCTGGGTAAATAGGCTTGTAGTTTTTGTTCGCGGGTTCGAGCCAACGCTTACCTGCCCGCTCGCGCAAATACTTCATCGTATATTCTCCATCCACCTCGGCGATAACTATTTCACCATCACGAGCTGTGTTCGCCCGCTCTACCAGCACCATGTCCCCTTTCTCAATATGTGCATCTATCATAGAGTCGCCATCAACTTCGAGCATATAAGTCAGTGATTTATTTTTTACTAGCAAGCTATCGAGCGATACCGTGTCGGTCATCTCTTCATCCACCGTCGCTGGTAGCCCAGCAGTCACCAGACCAAGCATTGGAACTTCACCGAAAGAGTTGGCAGGAATCAACCTACCTAGGTGATCCTTGGCCACGAGCCCTGCCTCAATTAATTTGTTCACAACTTTGAAAACCGCATTCTTGGATTTGAAGCCGAAGAGCTTGGCCATCTCCGCATATGTGGGCATACGGTTGTGTTTACCGTAAAAGGATTCTAGCTCGGATTGATATTGATTACGCATGAGTGTTTAGAATGTCTCTGCGGAAAAATAAATCTACAAAACGATTAGTGAAACTCTTGTGAGTGTGGAAGCGAACTTTCTGCAGAAGCAACCTATGATCTCTCGCCTCTTTCCTGTAATCCAAGCCTCGTAGAATTTTCAAATCTATTTTTTTATTTATCTTCTGGATTTCTCTATCTAGCATTTTTAAATATTGTGATTGTGACATTTTTTTAAGCTAGCTAGCTGGTTACCTAATAGCTGAGCAGCTGTGTGTAGTATAAGTGAACGAGCGTTCACCTGTCAACGTATCACCTGTGGAAAACTATCAATTCACTTTCGGCCTATATTGGATGGCCTCTAAAATATGTCCGGATTTTATTTCGGGCGATCTTTCGAGGTCAGCAATCGTGCGTGCTATTTTAATAACCCGATGATATGCCCGCGCAGAGAGTCCTAGACGCTCAGCACTGCTATCTAAAATTTCTCGCACTTCTTTATCTAACTTGATAATACTCGATAAATCTTTCACATTCATTTCACTATTCGTACTGATGGGCCTGCTGAGTTTCGTAAATCTTTTTTTCTGAATTTCCCGCGCCTGAGCTACTCGTTCTTTTATTTTCTCACTGCCCTCCCCGCTCGCTTCTCCGCCCAACTTTTTGAAATCCACATTGCCAACAGAAACCCACAAATCAATACGGTCCATTATAGGGCCCGACAGCTTCCTTTTATATCTATCAAGGTCGGAAGGTTTACAGATACAATCTTTGGTTTTTGAGCCAGCATTTCCGCATGGACAAGGATTCATCGCCGCGACTAGTATAAAATTGGATGGAAAAACAGCAGTTCCTTTCGCCCGAGAGATTGATACAATATTGTCCTCAAGTGGTTGACGTAAAGACTCGATTACTCTCTTTTCAAATTCCGGAAATTCATCAAGGAAAAGCACCCCGCGATGCGCGAGCGTCACCTCACCAGGCTTCGGATATGTTCCCCCGCCAATCATCGACACGTATGACGACGTATGATGTGGGGCACGAAATGGAGACACGGCTACGAGCTCGCCTGACGTAGCACCCGCCACAGAATGTATCCCGGTAATTTCCAAAACTTCATCAGTAGATAAGTCTGGCAGGAGCCCAGAGAAAACTCGCGCCAGCATCGTTTTACCTGTGCCGGGTGGTCCATACATAGCAATGTTATGCCCACCTGCTGCTGCTATCTCGAGCCCGCGCTTGGCCCCTTCCTGCCCGCGAATATCTGAAAAGTCGCCGATTTTTGAATTTTTTTTGAAGTTTATTTTGGTTTTTGGTTGAGAAGTAATTTTTTTATAAGAAGGTTTGGCAGTTTTTGGATTTAGTGATAACAAATGCTCTATCACTTCCTTCAAACTCCCCGCGCCGAAGACTTGGAGCCCCTCCACAAGCGCGGCCTCTTCGGCATTTTCACTCGGCAGATATATTTCCTCGAAACCTCGCCTCTTGGCCTCCTGCGCGAGTGGTAGGGCGCCCCTAATTCGACGCAGAGTGCCATCGAGCCCGAGCTCACCAAGAAAAATTTTCTTATCTGGGTTAAATTTTATATCTCCTGCCGATAGCATGTAGCACAGCGCGATGCCTAAATCAAAAAACGGCCCCTCTTTTTTGAGGTCGGCCGGTGAAAGTGAAACGACAATCTTCTGGTTCTGGGCTTTTGGAGACTTATAGCCAGAATTCTTTATAGCACTACTCACTCTATCGCGCGATTCATCTACCGCCTTGTCGGGTAACCCTACAATACTGAAAGCATGCAACCCGCGCGAAAGATCAACCTCAATGGCAACAATTGCGCCCGAGAGTAGATTCACTTGAGCTGAATAAACTTTGGCGAAAGACATTTCCGCTTAATTCTATAAATGTTCCTTGCAAGTCCGCGCAGCTGGGTTAGCTTCCAAGCGCGCAGGTTCTATTTCCCCCTTACAAACCTCGCATTTACCGAAAGATTCTTTACTTATTCTTTTCAGAGCGCCAAGTATATCCTTTAAACGTGGAGACAGCGCCTTCAACATAGAGCTTCGAGACTCAAAATCCTCAAAACGATCCGCCACGTCATTCTGGTCGGCCTCTGGCGCCTGCTGTTCCTCTGGAGTAGCCTCCCATTCCCCTGTTTCCGGATCAAGCTTACCCATTCCACTCAGCTCTTCTACCAGCATATCCCGCTCCTTCTCCAGTTTTTCTTTAATTTTCTTTTTATCTATCATAATGTTACCCAAATAATAGCACAAAAAAAATTTATAGCTAGTTTTTAGTAAAAAGATAGGTGGATTGACTTTTGACCCTTTTTGGGCTAAACTACGGTTACGGTTAGATGGAAGCAAAAAGTCCAATTTTTCAGAAAAAACAGCCCCGACAGTAACCATCGTGAGAATTCTTTCTACCCTGCCCTATGGCGGGGATGAATGCAGAATAATTTGGTCGCCAATAATTCTGCCCTTATAAAATAAGGCTAAAATAGAATCCTTGCGGTAGCAATCTTGTTTTATAAAACCTCTATTTAAAATATCCCGTGATTTTTTCTGCCTAATCCTCGCCTCTGGGGCGATTTTGTTGCCTCTACCCGCTGAGGCTATTTCCCTGCCATCCATATCTTCAGTATTTGGTGGCCAAGCCCTAGCCCAAGAAGAAAACCCCCGCCCTGTGGACAATTTACAGACTATGGCCTTACTCCAGCCCACCCCAGCATCTATACGCACCGCGAGCGATGAAGAGATAAACAGCAGTATGGTAGCAGACAATAACGCTCTAGTGCCTTCCTCGAATGCAGTGGAGGCCATCACCGGATCTCCGGCACAGAACATATTTTCAGGAGAAACAAGCATATATGTGGTTAGAGGTGGAGATACCTTGGATCAAATCGCCAAAATGTTCGGTGTTACTGTAGATACAATACTTTCTGCCAACGATCTCAAGAAGGGCGCCAAGCTAAAGGAGGGTGATATTTTGCTTATTTTGCCTTATTCCGGCGTAGAATACACTGTAGTAAAGGGAGACACCCTAGAAAGCATAGCTAAAAAGCATAAAGTGGCCCTAAACGACATACTTTCTGCTAACGATATTGATTCAGGCACTAAGATTTTACCTGGGGAAAAGCTCATGATCCCGGGTGCAAGTATGCTAGTGGAGGCTCCTAAATCTACTGGTTCTACTTCTTCAAAATCCTCTACGGGATCATCGGGGGCTACCGTAGACACAACTGGATACTTCTCTCACCCACTACCAGGCGCACGCAGAACCAGAGGTATAATTCCTCGTGTTCACAAGGGTGTCGACCTAGCTGCTCGCGCTGGCACACCAATACTCGCTGCCGCAGATGGAACAGTAGAAATAGCTCGTTACGGTTGGAATGGAGGCTTCGGTAACTATGTGGTTATAAAACATTCTAACGGCACTCGCACCCTATATGCACATATGTCCAAACTAGGAACATCTTATGGCACAAAAGTAGAAAAAGGTGAAGTTATAGGATACGTTGGTAACACCGGCAGATCTCGTGGAGACCACCTGCACTTCGAAGTCCTCGGTGGAAAAAATCCTTTCTAAATAAGGAAAATCTCCTTCCATAAATAGCTTGACTTACTGATGGGCAAGGAGTAGTGTGTAATGAAGTCGAGTTCTTCGAAGAAATTATTCCCGCGAACCTAGCATGTGGATTAGACACCCTCGTGTTAGTCGCCAGGCTTTTCATGTCACACGTAGTGAAAGTCTGACTCAGCCTCAAGCGTGGTTCACGCAAGAGCAAGTACAGGGAGAAGCTGACGTATAATGGGCTTGTAACCACTGCGGCGTCGCAACGGCGCCGGCCCATGGCTAAAGCGAAGAGCTTGACTTTTTTCACTCATCATAAATTCGGCACCCCTCGGGGTGCCTTTCGTTTTTTAAGTAAATAAATTCACAGTAAATGCTTCCGGCGAAACGCATATCCTGAACTTGACTTCAAGTATTTTTCAAACATTAGCGCTGTTTCTTTTGACGCAAATGCGCAATACCAAACTAATTTATATTTACCATTTTTCGTAGTTTCTACTTGGCCTTGATTATGGTAAATAAGTCTATCTTTCAGATTGTTGGACTAACCAACATAATATTCTTGCTTATCTGCATTAAATAAAATATAAGTGTAGTACATATTTTTTGCCCCACTCCATCAAGATTGCGCGAGGCCACTTCGCTTTCGTGTTTTTTATTATATCAATTTCAATATAGAGTTTTGTGGTGCTTGCACCGCGAAGCTCCTGATTCGTCAGGAGCGCAGTGGTGCGGGATAGGAGAATCGGCTACTACATAGCCAGGTGCTTTTCCGTCTCACCATACTCACAAGGAAAAGCCTTTCGATTCCCTACGCAAGCAAAGCAGTTTGCTTACTATCCCTTACTCTGTGCGGGATAGGAGAATCGAACTCCTAACCTCAGTTTGGAAAACTGATATTTTACCATTAAACTAATCCCGCCTTCTTTCGCAATTACTGAACGCCGCTCGAACCTTTTTTGAACGAAATCCCGAATGATGCCGCGCGGCGCATTATCAATCAATTATAAACTATCCTCGGGAAAACCAATAGTGTCTTTCCCCATGTACGATCTCAACACCTCAGGAATAAGAATTGTCCCGTCCTCTTGTTGGTAATTTTCCAATATAGCGATAAGTGTTCTCGAGACAGCTATTGCTGTACCATTTAGCATATGCAGAAATTCTACCTTACCGTCTTTTCTGCGAACTTTAATATTTAGATTTCTTGCCTGATAATCGGTACAGTTTGATGTTGAAGTTACTTCACCATAATCGTTTCGACCTGGCATCCATGCCTCAATATCATATTTTCTTGCTGCAATTGCCCCAAGATCTCCTGTGCACATCTCTAAAACTCGATACGGAATATTCAATTTTTGATAAATCCTCTCCTCAAGCTCCAATAGATACTTGTGCATTGAGTCAGATTGTTCTGGAAGACAATAAATGAACATCTCTGCTTTCGTAAACTGATGCACACGATAGAGGCCGTGAGAATATTTTCCATACGCACCAGCTTCTTGCCTGAACGCATGAGAGTAACCAATATATTTCAATGGTAATTTATCCTCTGGAATAATCTCGTCAGCATGCAACCCAGCAATAGTGACTTCAGCGGTTGCGATTAAACCAAGATCGTGACCGTCAATAGCATAAATTTGTGCCTCGTTTCCTTTTGGTAAATATCCAGTACCTAAATAAAATCTTGATTTTGCCAGATCGGGAGTTATCACTGGCACATACCCCTCTTGAATAAGCAATTTAAATGCGTACTGCACTAAAACTAATTCGAGTAATGCCAGATCACCAAGAAGAAAGTAAAATTGTGAGCCGGCCACTTTTGCACCGCCCTCAAAGTTAAGCATGCCAAGTCCTGTTCCCAACTCAAAATGTGTTTTCGGTTTAAATTTAAAGTTGGGTTTATCGCCCCATATTCTGATTACTTTATTATCTGTTTCTGTTTTACCAATTGGCACATTATCAAAGGGTAGGTTCGGTATACCATTAAGTAATTTAGAAACATTTTCCTTAATTTCTAAAAGATTTTTTTCAACTTTTTGAAGGGTAATCTTAATTTGTTTCGCCTCTTCTCGTTTAGTATTATCTTTTGAAAGCTGATTACGTTGACTCCGTAAATTTTCGGATTCGGCCAGCATTTTTCGATATTCTTTATCTAATGACAAAAGTTGGTCAACAATCGACGGATCGTATCCCTTTGTGGTAATTCTGCTTCTAACTAATTCTGGATTTTCTCTTACAATTTTAATGTCTATCATAGTTATTTTATTGTAGCGAGTAATATCGCTAAACTATTATTAAATCTATCAGCTGAATCCTCTAACACTCTTTTAATATTGACCTCCTTGACTTCCACATTACCAATCACATTTATTTTTTCGAATAGAGGGTCGAAAAATAAATGAACCTCCTCAGGATATAACTCTTTCGTGAGGTGTAAAACATTAACAAATATTGGCTTAATTTCATCATTCCAAAAATCACGAGATTCTTGCGATAACATGTTTAATTTATCTGTTATTTCAGGCACCTCATGGAATTTATAGGGGAGACTGGAAAGGGTTTTCCATATTTTATCGTCGCTTAAAATACCTTCTAAAAGAAGAATAATGCCTGGCACCAATAGAACTGAAGGGTTGTCGAGGTATCTCATTTCGATATAATCTTTTATGCGTATGTCGGTAAAAATAGTGGAATTATGGAATATATATGAATCGAGATTGGCATTATTTAAAAAACTCCGAAAAGGTAGCTCGCCGTGCAAAACCTTATATTCCCTATTTAATACATCAAAAATCGTCGGCGCGTCTAAAACTTTCTCAATGTAATCTTCGATTGCCCAGCGACCTTTTGCCCAAAAATCATTTCCGGGATCCCCGCATCTTTTCGGATCGGTATCGCGCCATACCATCTCTCGAAAAGAACGATACTTCTGAGTCTTGTCATTATAGACATGCGAATGAGACGAAAGAGCAAGCAACAATGGCTTCAAAAAAAGCAGACGGTTAACTTTTTCTTCTAAATCATTTTTTGAATTAAAATTAAAAGTGAGTTGCAGAGAAGTGGTGTCCCTCATCATGATTCTGCCAAGGGCGCCGGTGCCTTGAAAGTAGGTATCCATTATCTGGTAACGATCCACAGGAAGAAGCGGCACGGAATTTACATCACCAATAGGAAATAAAGAAACATCACTAAAATTTATACCAAACTTTTCGGATAAAACTCTATAGGTTTGAAGTAGGTTCAAAAACTGTTTAACTAAAGACTGGGCATTTCCACTTCGGCAAGCGCTATACTCGAGCTGAGAACCTGGCTCCAGTGTAAATCTGACTCCATCTTTTTCAAAACCTACGGTTTTTCCAAATGGTGATGTTTTAAAACCCTTTTCGTAAACCAAATAATCAAAGATTTTTCTTAATCCTGAAATTTCTTTTCCGTTGTAAAAAAATAATCTCTGCTTATTTTTATCTAGGCAGAAAACTTCATATTCAAAGCCACAAGTTTTTTCATCTTGACCGGCGGTATGGTATTTTAGAATTTGCTGATAGGTAAGCATGGCTATTTAGATTTAATCTTTTCAATTTCGGCGAGGATTAATTTATAAAATTCTTCAGCAGGGTCGCGCCCCGCTTCTTTAAAAATTTCTTCATAATAACCGGGGAACGTATTTTCATCAACAATAACCGGTTTTCCATTATGAAATATCATATCAAAACCTATAACTTCGACACCGATTGCCTTATAAGCTCTTAACGCCTCTTCTCGACATACTTGAGGCACTTCGCAACTATCAACTTCTCCGCCTATTTCGTTTGCGTCGTATACTTTCGTGGTTCCGTTTCCCATATCAGCCAACTTATTTTCTCTTTTCCTGTAACCATACATTATCTCACCATTGATAAGAGTTACACTGACCCATTCTTCGAGTTTATTTTCATAATATCTTTCCAATAGATATGCTTTGTCTGGCGTGGTTCTTGTAGTGCTGTCAATATAATCTGTAATATCACGTAGTGCAGCAAAGCTGTTTATTAAAGTGACCCCCTTGCCGAATCCGCCACGCCGCGGCTTCAAAACCGCCGCGCCCCATTCTTTCATAACGCGTTCGATATAGTGAAGATTTTTATAATCAAATAAAACTGTTTCAGCTACCGAACCTCCGGCTTTTTTAATTGCCAAATGAGAAGCGTATTTATCCAATCCAATTTCAAAACCCATCGGATTGATTACCACCTTAGTATCTTTGGATAATGTCTTCAACACATCAAGATCGTAACTACCTACACTTCTATCAACCTCGCAATACCAAAAGAAAATATCTAGATCATTTAAACAAAAATTATCTACATATATCTTACCATCCTGAATAAAAGATTTTCTGAAATTTAAATCCCAATAAATATCCGCATCCTTAATGTCATTGATCATTTTTTCTAATTTTTGCTGTGTAGCCTTAGGTAAGCGTCCAATCCCGCCAAAATGGATTGAGGCACTTTGACCTTTCGATACTGGCGCCGGTATACAAAATCCTACTTTAATTTTTTTCATACTTTAATATCTATTAAGGTCGAAATAATAGTTTCTGCGATATAATCAAGATGATTCTTACGAAAGAAAACAGGCAACCTCATATCGCACGCGAATTCAAGCATTACTTTTGTTTTCTCCAATGAAGGAATTTTTCCGATATATTTCCAATTCCAAAAAACTCTCGCATTGTCTGGATGAACACCAAAAACATATAGTGAGATACCGCATCTTCGTACTCTATCCATGAATGTTTTTGTTTGACTTAGTGTTAGTCCCTCAAGATTAAATTGGATAGAATCCGGAGCCATTCTTTCTCTTGAGTCAGGTTTTGGTATTTTTATATTTTGAGACATGGAAAGCTTGCTTACTAAATAACGATAGTTTTCGTTATAGATAGCAACTTTTTTCTCTATTTCTTTAATTTGACATCTAATGATTGCCGCAGAAACATTATTCATTCTTAGGTTAAAAGCTGGAAGAATATTTTTATATCGTTCAAAAAGCTTACTGTTCATAAAATGTTTTTCGTACATCTTTTCGTATGCACCGGACAGATAAATTGCTTTTACTATAATTTCTTCATCATCAGTGACCAACAGACCTCCCTCGCCTGCATTGATAATTTTATATGATTGAAAACTATAACAGCCAACTCTTCCAAAAGTTCCCACTGGTTTGTTATTCCACAAAACGCCTAAACTATGCGCGGAATCCTCAATAAGAATAATCCCGTTATCTTTACACAATTTAACGATACGATCCATATCCGAAGTGTGACCCCTCATATGAGACAGAAGTAAAACTTTTGTTTCTGCGGATATTTTTTTCTTTAAATCTTCTATATCTACGACGTATCTTTTATCGCACTCAACAAGTATAGGTATTGCGCCAACATGTAGTATGGCACTAGGAACAGCGGTAAAGGTAAAGGCAGGCACTAAAACTCTATCGCCAGGCTTAACACCACAACTAATAAGCGCGAGAAACATTGCGCTGCTGCAAGAGTTAAGAGCAAGGGCATATTTAACTCCAAGATATTTCGTAAAATCTTTTTCCAGTAAGGCCGCCTCTGAGTCTTGTGGCTTATCGCCAATATATCGGAATAAATTTCCACTTTTTAAAATTTGGCTGACCCGCACAAGAGCCTCTTTTGGTATAGGATCAGCTCGATGAAAATCACTGATAGAAAGTCTGAATTTTTTACTTTTCATATTATTTCAGCAAATCTTACATGGAAACGCTCAACGCTCTGGTGATTTTCGCCCAAGTTCGAGCGCCTAGCTTATTCACTGCACTACTTTCATCCTTCATGGATGTAGTGTATTTAATATCCGCCTTCTTTCGGGCCGCCGCGAATCGAACGCGGTCTAAACGGTCCCAAACCGCTTGTACTACCGGTATACTACGGCCCGCTCTCACGTTAACTTGCGCAGTATATCATAAAATTATATCGCTTACCACTTTTACACGGGCAGTTTTATTTTTCATATCCATATACACCACCAGCAGGTCTACTTGCCACTCCGTGTCATCAGGAATATTCTTAGACAGCAAGTAGGTTTGGACTGTTCTTGATAGGCGTTTCATTTTCCACGGATGCATATTATCTTCTGGCTTATACCCAGACGTTTCACGAATAACTTCCCCCTTAAAAATATCAGTCGAAACACTCTTTACCTCCACAAAGTGTATTTTGCCTAACTTCTGAGCCACTACATCTATTTCTCCCCACTTTTTTGTGTAATTTCTCTCTATTATAGAAAAATCATGTTTCATAAGAAACTTTACGGCAATATTTTCGCCAGTTTCGCCTATTTTTTGTTTCTCTGAAGTAAAAACTTTAGGCATAATAGCCAGGTTTCATGAAAAACATATCTTTTATATGTTTCACATGAAACAAAGTAGTGATTTTTTGTGTCTTTTACTATTATAACCTTATTTTATAAGGATATTTTTAATAAAAAGCACTTTAAAGACAGATTTGCAAACTGTCCTTTATAAACATTACAAACATAGTTATCCCCAGAAACTGGGTAAAACCTTGCTTTATAAGGAATAATTTAAAAGGACATTGTTTGGTGCACCCGGAGGGATTCGAACCCCCAATGACAGTTCCGAAGACTGTAGTGATATCCATTTCACCACGGGTGCATTATATAGAAAATACAACAATAATTATATATCATAATACTAAATTAGTAAAATATCCTTGTATTATAAAGCTAAGTTTGAAATTGCAAAATCTTTATAAAAATATTATAATCTCTGTAGTCATTATAAATAATGCTGGCGGTCATGGTTTAGTGGTAGAACACGTCCTTGCCAAGGATGAGACGGGAGTTCGATTCTCCCTGGCCGCACAAAACAAAATTGGACAAAAGGACAGATTTAATATCCAGGGTTCCAGAAAAAGTTTCATATGTAACCAGCACTCTGGAAAAAGCTGGTTTTGAAGCCTATCTAGTGGGTGGGTGTGTGCGAGATCTAGTTTTGGGCAGGGAACCGAAAGATTGGGATGTGACAACAAATGCCAAGCCAGAACAGATAATAGAGCTATTCGAAAAAACAGTGTATGAAAACACATTTGGCACAGTGGGGGTGTGTGTTATTCGTGAAACAGCTAAAAATAGCGTTATTCATGAAACACCGGAGTATGAGATCATTGAGGTTACTCCTTACAGAATAGAAGGTAAATATAGCGATTTTAGACACCCAGAGGAGGTGAAATTCGCAGATAAGATAGAAGAAGACCTAAAAAGACGTGATTTCACGGTAAACGCCCTAGCTCTAGACTCTAAAGGACACTTAGTAGACTTGTTTGAGGGTATAAAGGACATAAAAGATTCTTCGTTACGGACAGTGGGGGAGCCGGTGGACAGGTTTACCGAAGATCCTCTGCGCATGCTCCGCGCTGTGCGCTTTGCCTGCCAACTAAACTTTTCGATATCCAACGAAACTTCTGAATGTATTGCAAAAAACTCGGAGTTGATAGGAAAAATATCTTCGGAAAGAATACGCGACGAGTTCACAAAAATATTAATGACGGAAAATGCTAGTATGGGTATAGTTCTACTTCAAAAGCTTGGCTTATTGAAGCATTTTATTCCTGAGTTTGAGGAAGGAATAGGTTGCATGCAAGAAGGGGAACACATCTATGATGTATGGGGGCACCTGCTCACTTCACTCCAACACTCTGCTAATAAAAACTGGCCACTTGAGACAAGACTCTCCGCACTTTTTCATGACATAGGCAAGCCCCGCACTAGACGAATCTCTGGTAGCGCCACCAAGAAGAAATACACCTTCTACGGCCATGAAGTAGTGGGCGCCCGCATGACAGAAAAGATACTTGAAAGATTAAAATTTCCCAGAAAAGAAATAGAGCTAGTAACTAAAATGGTTCGCCATCACATGTTCTTTTCTGATACGGAACAAATCACCCTGTCAGCAGTGAGGCGCATAATAACCAAAGTAGGCAGAGACAACATTTGGCTTCTAATGAATGTGCGTGAGTGCGACAGAGTAGGCACAAATAAGAAAGAAACTTCTTATCGCCTTCGCAAATATTTCGCCATGATCGAAGAAGCTCTGCGTGACCCTATATCAGTGGCTCAACTCAAAATAAATGGGGAATACATGATAAAGGAACTCGGCATCACGCCAGGTCCCAGAATGGGGTACATATTAAACGCCCTACTCGAAGAGGTGCTGGACGCGCCAGAAAAAAATACAGTAGAACACCTTTCAGAACTAGTGAGATCACTCGACATGCTCGGCGACAAAGAGTTGAAGGCCCTCGGCGACCGCGGAAAAGAAAAGAAAGAAGAACTCGAAGAGCAAGAGGTGGAGAAATTACATCAAAAACACGGAGTGAGCTCGGGCAAGGGAACCGAACGCAAGGCCGGAGCCTGACGAGGCGAGGAGGGTTCGCAAGATTTTTCAGCAGAAAAATACTTGTGAAAGGAAATAAAACTTACGAAACTTCTTGCTGATAACAAGGCTCGCAGTAGATTATTTCTTTACGGTCGGGGGAGTAAGCTGTTTCGAATTCTGTTCTACATTTTTCAGCGCCGTGAATATGATTTTTTAGATCACACATGCAAGCGCGAGCCCAGAGTTTACGTGGGTTGCGTTTTTTCATACGGTCTTGATGCCGGCACTCGAAGTCTTTGCGTGGCAGGGGAATGTTCATCCGCCTGTAAAAGGCGAGCTCACCGCGAGTAATGCGAAAATTCTTTTTACAATCTTGACACACTAGTACTTGGCTTAAAATATCATCACTAACTTCGCCTATAGTTCCCGGCATCGCATCTTCAGTAACAGTTTCTTGGCCATAGGTGCCGGTAGTTTTTTCTTGCCAATTGAACCCTCGCGCCCTGGCTTCTGCCTCGGTGATTTTGTAGTGATCGAAGCCAAGAGTCTCGTTAAAACCAAAAGGAGAGAAGGTGGAAGGGAAAAATTGGCCGTAAGTTCCATCTTTTTTCATGGTTTCGTAAATATCATTTCTGATTTGCTCATATTCTTCTTTCGAATATTCTTTATTCAAAACCATATATTGACCCTTGCGAATAGCATTGCACCCGATAGCACTGGATAGGTTGTGACAATTTTCAGAATACTCAACTTCATTGCAGTAAAAAATATATGCGCAATTTTTTGACTTACTGCACTGTAGCGCACCCATAATGTTGTAGCAAAGTTCGTTTTTGTAATAAAAGTTATTACAATCCATGCTGTCCATAGACTCTTCGGTGTCTGCAACATATGAACAATTTTTAGACCCAGTAGTGTCAAAAATTCTGACGCCATCGTGGCAATTATGCATATAGTCTCCAGTGACATTATTACATTTTGTTTGTGAGGAGAACTTGAAAATACTTTTTTTCTTCAGCTCTTCAAATTGCTGTTTGGCTTTTTGTATATTTTCATAACTTGAAAAGATTTCCTGCTTTTTCTTTTCGAATTCTTCTTTGGAATATTTGACGTTTAAAATAGCGTTTGATAAGTTGCGCCCATTTACACAAAAGATACAGTTGTTGGAGTTACGGACGTTATAACAGAAAACAAGATCAGAGGAGGATTGGCATTGCTCAGAGTACATACACTTGAAACATTCACGCGTATCTACACACTCATAGCATAATTCAGACTGATGTATGAAGGCGCAGTCAACACAAGATTTGCATTTCTGGATCAAGCGACTGTACATACAGTCTTCATTGTACTCAGCGGCGAAAATTAAGTAGCAGTCTTTGTTGTCAGAAGCGCCATTCGTATATTCACTACGAACAGAGTTAAGGGCCACCAATGCAAGACGAGGAACTTTGAGCTGAAGCTCTCTGTACTGTTCAAAAAAAGGTGCGCCTTTCTTATATTCTTGCCCGAAATCTTTCGGATCCCACTTATCACTCCACCAGCACTCATGACAGTACACAGGGAATTGTGAATCCTTCGCATAGAGAGAAACAATATCCTTGGAACACATATCGCACGATCGCTTGTAAAAAGTTCTTTCGTTTCTGAAAGCCAAGCGCTTCATGGCCCTACAATCAGGACAGTCGACTGGTGGAGGAACTTTAACTTGCTCGTAAAAAATCGTATCGGCTTTTCTTATCTCAAACCCATTCCCGCAAGTTTTACAATTTTTTTGCATAAAATTAAATCTATCTCGAGTGTTGCTGACGTTCTTCTAGGTACTTTAAATGTTTTTGTTTTTCCTCCTCAAAAGCTTCGGCTCGAACACCGTGGTTCTGAACCATACCTGAAGCATACTGAGCACCCAGGTATTGAGGCATAACCACAAAAGACGCACCGTGTTCGTAGAGCTCTTTCGTGTTTTGGATATCATGCGAAACCACAATTATAATCCCATTAGGGTTGTGATTGTGGTAGTAGGTCACTAATCCAAGATTCGTTTTAAAATCCGGTATAGTGGAAATTACTATTTCTGCATCTCGCATTTTTATTTCTTCTAAAAAGTTCACATCATCTGCATCACCATAGCGATGGGGGATACCACTAGCTCGCATCTTTTCTATCGAACCCGGGTCGAAATCAACGACCAGATGTTTGCTGTGCATCCGCTCAGCCACGTTCACGAAGTCATATCCCACTCGATCATAACCAAAAATAATCATATTATAAACCTCCGAAACATCGGTATCCTCGCCTTCGGCAAAATTTTTACGAAATTCTAAAAGTTTTAATATAGGCCTAACTCGAGAATATATTTTGTCAGCATACAAAATCAAATATGTTGAACCACCGATAGTTACGATACCTACGAGAGTGACTAATGAGACTACCTCCTGACTAATGTGTCCGAAGGAGAAACCGAGCGCCATTAAGATAAGAGAGAACTCACTAATCTGGGCTACTGTAAGTCCAGCTAAAAAACCTGTCCGACTCTTATAGCCGAGCAGATTCATAAGGACAATCACGATAATAGGATTACCTATCAAAATAAATAAGGAAAGGATAAGGGCTGGAACTATTAGGGTAGCTACATTTGAAATAACGATCTGCGAACCAAGCACCACAAAGAATAGTAGGACGAAAAAATCCCGCAGAGGTTTCAGGCGCGAACCTATTTCCTGTGAAAATGGAGAAACTGAAAGCAAAACACCTGCCACTAAAGCGCCGATCTCCAAAGAAAAACCGAGGTGATAAAAAACCCCAGCCATACCCAAACCCCAAGTTATCGAGAAAAGAAAAAGCGCTTCTTGTGATTTAGCTAAAAAGGTGGAGAGTTTAGGCAAAACATATCTACTAATTAAGTATAAAAACAGGAAGAACAATAGCCCTCGCAAAAACATCAGAGTAATATTCTGATCTGCACCCTTGGCCGAAGAACCATATAGCGAAACAAGGAGGAGAATAGCTGTAGCTATTATGTCTTGTACCAGAAGAAAACCAACCGATATCTTGCCGTAAAGCTTCTGCAAATCTCCTTTATCTGACAGAAGCTTCAAGATGATTATGGTGCTACTGAAAGTCAGCGCTATGCCGGCATATAGAGAAGCCGTAACTCCGAATCCTAACACTCGCATAAGCATGAAACCAAAAATAGAAGTAACAACAACTTGCCCAAGTCCAGTAATGAGTGACACTTTACCGACCTCCCTTATTATGTCCGGCCTTAAGCTTAGCCCCACCACAAACAACAGTATGGCAATGCCAAGCTTCGAAAAGAGTTCAATATATTCAATACTGGTAATTATGTTGAGCGCATATGGTCCAACCAGTATTCCGCTTAAGATGTACCCCACGATCAGAGGCTGTCGCAGAAATCTCATCAACACAGAAACCACCGTAGCAACACCTAAGATAAGAACAATTTCTGTAAATACATACATGCCTTTAAATATAGCACGTGAACAAGAAAATTATAACTCAATCATCACTGGGCAATGGTCGGAGCCCATGACTTCGGGCAGAATTTTGGCAGATTTTATTTTGTTAGCCAGCTTATTACTCACGAATATATAGTCTATGCGCCAGCCTATGTTGCGCGTGCGAGCGTTCGCAAAGTGGCTCCACCAGGTATAGTGGCCATTGCCTTTAGTTTTCGTACGGAAGGTGTCTATGAAACCGGCATCGACTATGTTTTGCGCGCCCGCGCGCTCCTCCGTGGTGAAACCTTTTTTACCAATGTTTTCTTTCGGCCGAGCCAAATCGTCTTCAGTGTGTGCCACATTCAAATCGCCACAGAAAATAACTGGCTTCTTCTTTTCTAAACTCTTAACATATTCTAAAAATGCAGGGTCCCAACCTTTGTGTCGCAAGGGTAGGCGAGTAAGGTCGTCTTTCGCATTCGGAGTATAAACACATACAACAAAAAAATTTTTAAACTCGGCGGTGATTACTCGCCCCTCGGCGTTCGTGTCACCATACTTATCACTTAGTTTATATTTTTCGGCTATTGTATCCGGTAAATTATTTTGCACTGAAATAGGATCTTCCTTGGAAAAAATAGCCGTGCCGCTGTAACCCTTCTTCTCCGCTGAGTTCCAGAATTCTTTGTAATCAGGCAAATCTACTTCACTTTGACTCCTCTCGGCCTTGGTTTCTTGTAAACATAGAATATACGGCTCTGATTTTTTAATAAAAGGCAGAAACAACCCCTTCCTGTGTACCGCCCTTATGCCATTTACGTTCCAAGAAATTATTCGCATGTTATTTTTTGTTATGAAACTTTTTATGTACTTCTTTTAAATGTTTGTCAGTAACGTGGGTGTAAATCTGGGTAGTCACGATGCTGGCATGGCCGAGGAGGGCTTGCACTGATCGTATGTCTGCGCCGTTTGAGAGGAGGTCGGTAGCGAAGGAGTGGCGGATAGTGTGCGGAGTAACCTTCTTCGACATACCAGACTTCGTAGCATACTCACGCACTATCCGCTCTATCGAGTGGCGATTAAGCGCGCCGCTCGCAGTTATTCTGTCTCTGCTTTTTTTGTTTTTATCGTTTTCACGATCAACCCGCACAAACATTGCCTCGTCCATATCTTTTCGTTCTGCTAAATATTTTTTCACAGCGTTTCGCGCTTTTTCGGAAATGAAAACTACGCGAATCTTACTACCCTTACCTCGCACTGAAAGTTCATCAGCATCGATGTTGATATCACGGGCGAGGGAACACAGCTCTGTCACGCGGAGCCCGGTAGAAAAAAGTAGCTCGAGTATGGCTTTGTCGCGCAGGGATTTGAGGTCATTACCATTCGGGGCCTTGAGTAGTGCTTCGAGCTCTTCGCTAGTTATAAGGTCTAGGTGTCGCTCAGGAACTTTGGCCAGCTCAATACGTTCCGCAGGAAGAGTTTTCACTTCACGGCGGGCTAGATATTTGAGAAACGCGCGAAGGGCTATCAAATAATAGTTCTGTGTTTTTTTAGAAAGGGTTTGTTCGTAGCCTACGTTGCGAGCATTAAAGCCGCGCGATTTCCAAGGCAGGTTAGATTGGCGGTTCAGCCACAGCCTAAACTCGCGCACAGTGTCATCAGTAATGCGCGCAGGTTCATCGTTCTTGATAAAGCTTAAAAAGCGCGAAAGGTAGCGGTCGTAATTCTCAACTGTTTTGAGCGACCGCCCTTTTTCTATTTCAATATATTCCAAAAATTGAGTTTTGAGAGCTTTTAGAGATGCCATGTAAAAAGTATAGCAGGTTGAATGTATCAAAATCTCTATTTACAAAAATAAAATTTTATTGTAAAAATTAGTGCAGATTAGCCCTTAAATAGGGTATGGTTTTTTGACAACCCTTCTAAAGGAGGACAAAAATGATCATCCTTTACTTTAGATTGAATCTTTTTTTGAAATAGTTGTATTTATATTTTTTATATTCAAAAACTTCGTTGGCTTGTTTATTCAACTTCACGACATATGCAAAGAACTCATTTTTGTTAAAAATCTTTAACCCTAAATCACGGCATACTTTCTCTACCTCCTCAGTTATTTTATTTAGATTTTTGTTTCCTACCGCCATTTTTTCGGCTTCGTAGTAGTAGCTGTGACCTGGAACCTCTACCAGGGCAAACTCAATACCTTTATAATCAAATACTTTACTTTTACGGACACACAACATCCCCTTGGTAAGTCCAATTTCCCCGAATATTTCAACCAAGGTATCAAAGGTTCCTCGCTCAGTGAAAATTCCTATTTCTTTTCTTTGTTCTTTTTCGCCCCATTTACCGACCTTAATAATGATTTCTGGAATATTGTTTGTAACTCGCAGGCGTATATCTTTTTGCCTATTCCTAACTCCACCTTTCAAAAAGGTAGAATAATCTATCAAAACCCGATCCTTTTCAGCTTTTTTCACGCCATGTTTAGAGAAAAATCTAACAAGAGCTTGAAATTCTTTTTTAGACAAGGGGCCGCGGGTTTCTACTTCTATATTTTTTTTCATAATATTATTTAGTTTAATCATAAGAAAATTTACTTTACTAGCATTGTAACACGGCCAAGGGTCTTGCCACCACGCCTATATATATGTGTGCGGGGGCTTGCAATTTTTATTATTTTATGCTAGTATATTAAGTATGTTAGCTAAGAAGAAAAAGCAGTTAGTTATAAAGAAAAATCAAATACACGATAAAGATACTGGATCTCCAGAGGTACAGGTGGCTGTTTTGTCTACAAAAATAGACGAACTGGCTAAACATTTGAAGAAACACAAGAAGGATAATCACTCACGTCGTGGCCTCATCAAGATGGTAGCTGACCGACGCAAACATTTGAAATATTTAGAGCGCAAAGACAAATCTCGACACGGTGTTTTGGTAAAGAAAATGGAGCTTGCCTAAATTCTAATGGAATCAAACACCCCGAAGGAAAGCATAGCTTCCTACGGGGCGAGAAGTGGTATAATATCTCTGGGTAAAATTTTTAATATTTTGTAATTATTTTTTTATTTATGACTGTTATCAAGCATGAAGAACAGCGGGTGGGTGTTTTTATTGATACTCAAAACCTCTACCACTCGGCTAGGCATTTATACAAAGCGCGGGTCAACTTCGGCGCAGTCCTCAAGGAAGTTGTAGCTGGACGCAAACTCGTACGCGCAGTGGCTTATGTCATTACCACCGAAGCAGGGGACGAGAAGAATTTCTTTGAAGCTCTGCAGAAGCAAGGTATCGAAACCAAAACTAAAGATTTACAAATATTTCAGGGTGGCGCCAAGAAAGCTGACTGGGATGTGGGCCTCGCAGTAGACGCTATTAAAATGGCGCCTAGGCTTGACTCTGTAATCATAGTGTCTGGGGATGGCGACTTCATTCCGCTAGTAGAATATCTGCAGACCATCGGCATACAGGTAGAAGTGGCATCTTTTGGTCAATCAACTTCTTCGAAACTACGCGAAGTAGTGGACGAGTTCGTAGATCTTTCAGCTAGCCCTAGGAAGTTTTTGATAGGGGTAAGGTAAATATTGCCTTTGTGAGAAAAAATGCTATTCTGTTTAAAGTTTATCAGTTAACTTGGTTCGTCTTTAGATAGAGCTAATGTTTCACTTCAAAGTGGCACACTACTTTATTCTGAAGATGAACTCGGTCTCGTTACAGGCGAGACATATATATGCAACAAAAAGAATATAGTTTAGAGATCGGAGGCAAGACGCTAACGGCGACTTTCTCTGATTTAGCTGACCAAGCTCACGGCTCGGTCTTGGTGCGTTATGGTGAGACTGTGGTGCTCGCCACCGCGTGCATGTCGCCAGACAAGAAGGAGGGTCTAGGATTTTTTAACCTTACAGTAGATTACATAGAGAGGTACTACGCCTCCGGTAAAATTTCTGGTAGTCGCTTCGTAAAACGTGAAGGCAAGCCATCCGATGACGCCATCTTAGCGAGCCGAATCATCGACCGCACCCTGCGCCCGCTCTTCGACCAATCTATCAGGAACGCAGTACAGGTGATAGTCACAGTGCTTTCGCTTGATGAAAATGATTCGGTAATCCTCGCGGTTAATGCGGCGTCGCTCGCGCTTATGGTTTCTGACATTCCTTGGTCTGGACCTGTCGGCGCAGTACGTATCGGAAAGTATGATGATAATAACTTTAAAATAAATCCGCCCGCTTCACTCCGAAGCGAAGAAGCACAGTATAAATACGATCTAGCGGTTTGCGGTAAAAATGGAAACATAAATATGATCGAAGCCTCTGCTCGGGAAGTAAAAGAGGAGGAGCTTGAGCTCGCTCTCACAGAAGCAAGCAAAGAAATAACTCGCCTGGAAGAATTTCAGAAGAAGATAGCCGAGGAGATAGGTAAGAAGAAGAGGGTAGTGGAGAAAGAAGAAATTTCCGCGGAATCAAAGAAGCTTTTTGAGGAAAATATTCTACCTAAAATGGAAAGCGCGCTTATGTCAGGCCGAGCCGGCAAAGATGAGATAGATGCTCTACACACAGAGTGGAATGACATGGTCCGAGAAAAATTTCCAGACCAAAAAGACTTTTCCGCTGAAGATGCTATTTTCGACGACACAGAGAATGACATATTGCACGAAAAAGCAATCAAGGAAAACAGGCGCGCAGATGGCAGGCGAATGGATGAAGTACGCGCCATCTTTGCCCAAGCGGGTGGTGTATCGAAAGTATTGCATGGTTCTGGAATATTTTATCGCGGGGGAACCCATGTATTCTCAGCACTAACTCTCGGTGGACCAGAAGACAAACACATGGTAGACGGCATGCAAGGTGAGAAGGAGCTACGCTTCATGCACCATTACAACTTCCCACCATATTCGAGCGGAGAGACTGGTCGCGCAGGATTTACAAACCGCAGGGAAGTAGGACACGGCGCACTCGCAGAAAAAGCGCTAGCTATGGTACTACCCCCTGTTACAGAATTTCCTTACACCATTCGTGTAGTTTCTGAATCGATGGCATCGAACGGTTCTACTTCACAAGCCTCTATCTGTGCATCAACACTAGCGCTAATGGACGGCGGTGTACCTATCAAAGCACCAGTCGCTGGTATTGCGATGGGCTTAATGTATAAAAATGACAACGAGTATAAAGTTCTCACCGACATCCAGGGGCCGGAAGACCACCATGGTGATATGGATTTCAAAGTAGCTGGCACGGCAGAGGGGGTAACTGCGATACAGCTCGATGTAAAAGTAGAGGGCGTACCGATAAAAATTCTCGGAGAAGCAATGCGTCAGGCAAAAACTGCCCGCACCCAGATACTCGAAGTAATGAAGAGCGCCATCAGCGCTCCACGCGCAAATATTTCAGCTAGCGCGCCGAAAATATTAATGATGAAAATTAATCCAGATAAGATCGGTCTTGTGATCGGCGGCGGCGGAAAAACAATCAAAGAGATAATGGAGAGAACTGGCGCTGAAATAAACATAGAAGATGATGGTTCTGTATTCCTCACAGGTAAAGCTGACGGTCCAGAAAAAGCTCGCGCCATAATTGAGGAAATGACTCATGAATATACGGTAGGCGACATGCTAAAGGGTGAAGTGGTAAAGATAGCAGACTTCGGCGCATTCGTCCGACTCAATTCATCGACTGACGGTATGGTACATATTTCCGAGCTTGCCCCATTCCGTGTAGAGCGAGTTAGCGATATAATAAAAGAGGGTATGATCGTACCAGTGAAAGTTATCAAAGTGGATACAGAGCGAGGAAAAATAAGCTTGTCCATCCGCGAAGCTGATAAAAATTTCTTCGCGCCGAAAACTTCTGCTGGTAGTCCTGCCTAATAAAAATGACAGGGGAAGAAAATCAAAAAAATAATTTTGATTCCACAAATACTGAAACAAAAGTTATTAAAACCTTCGCGGATGACATGGCGGAGGTTATTGAAGGTGACAAAGAAGGTCTGGTCAAGAAAATCATAGATCAAGAAGAAGCGCGCGAAGCTGAGAGATTAGCGATGTCACCGGAGTCAGGCCAGAATAAATTATTTATAGTGCTAGGCTTTTTACTGATACTCGCCACCTTTGTGATACTTACACTATCCTTCATGAGAAAAGAGCCTAGTGTTGTGAATGTAGAGAACAGTTTTACCCCCATGATATTTAGCGATGAGAGCGCTTTTGTAGAAATATCTGACCTGAATAGAGATGAAATCATAGAATCCATTAACAATAGAATCGACGCCACTGAGCTCAGGGAAGAAGAGCTCCTTGGCCTGTATCTGACAGATAGTAATACGATAGTCGGGTTAGAAGAATTCTTGCGATTAATAAAAGGGGGCTTGGTAATACCTAAACTCGAGGGGCTGGGTGGGTTAATAAGCGACAATTTCCTAATAGGCGCTGCGGTTAAAAATAGAGAAAAAAACTTTTTTATTTTACTTAAAGTCCGCTCGACCACAGATGTCTTCGGTAGCTTGCGCGAGTGGGAGGGTAAAATATTTGCCGACTTGCATAAATTTTTTGGTTTTGAATTATCGTCCGAGACAGAATCTTTACTTCGAAAGAGTTTTACCGACCAGATCATTGCCAACAAAAATGCACGAGTGCTCTACACGAAAGACGATGAAACTTATGAAAACATCGCCATTATGTATGTATTTGCGAATGACAACCACGTGATAATAGCGCGAGACCCGCTAGTTGTGAATGAGGTGCTCGCCCGCCTGGCTTCAGGGAGAGTGAAGAAATAGGATTACGCCTCCGGCAACTCTACATAGAAAGTTGAACCTTTGCCTGCGCCTTCAGACTCGGCCCAGACCCGGGACTTGTGCGCATCGAGTATAAGCTTGACCGAGTATAGGCCATAGCCCGTGGAGTCTACATTTATTTTTACTGAATCTTTACCACGGCCACCTTCGGTAAATAGCTTCTGCTTGTCTTCCTCTGTTAGACCGACACCAGTGTCTTTGACACTAAGTAATATTTTATTATTTTGTTTTTGAAGTCGCACAGTAATGAGACCTTCTTTAGTATAAACAACAGAATTACCCACCAGATTATTCACCACCTCTTTGAGCCAGATAGGGTCACCGGTAGTTGCGAAGTCTCCTTCACCTATCTCTTTTTCTATCTTGAGCCCTTTAGCTTCCGCGGGGCCAGCCTTTTCTTCTATAACTTTTTCAACTAATTCTTTAAAATTGACCGACCTCATATCATACTGTATTTTACCTTCGCCCATATTGAATGCATTTAGAACTAGATCAACTGTCATGATACCTGCATTATCAGATTCGAGCCCAGCCTTGGCCATCCTGGTGAGATCAGGAGTAATATTGCCGAAGCTACCGTCAAGCATCCCAGAGAAAATATATTTCGAACGGGTGAAAGAACCCTTAACCTTGTGGTTGATAAGATGCATGAGCGACTCACGCTGCTTGAGTAGGTCTTGAAGCTTGAAGTTAAGCTTAGCTAACTGTTCACGCTGTTCAATCTCGCGTTTTACAGACCTAATAAGATATCTGCCTAAAATAACCGCTGTTGCAAAACCTAAACCGTTTAGAACGAAATTGGTCCGCTCTTTAATAAAAAAGAATTGGGAACCGATCAGAAAAACCAAACCCCACACCATAGCCTGGGCAGCGAAGAGTTTTATATGAAAAGTTTGATAACGAACAGATAAAATACTTATGTATATCATGAACACCACCATGCCAACTAAACCATAGAGCTCGATCTGAGAATCCGGCAATAATCCAAGTTTTGTAAAATACGTGGCCACGAACTCCATACCAAAAAAAGAGAAAAGAAATAGTTCGATTCCAACCCCCATGAGCAGTATCTGCCTCCTAAGATCGTAATCAGCGCTTTTATATCGGACAATAAAGAGGATTAATATCCAAACCATTGCCAGGAATCCTAATGCTGACCCGTAAGACTTGAAGGAGAGAGACTCAAATTCAAAAGCATCGCAGTTCGTAATATTAAAACCCGCTAAATTAGAATGACCTGCTGCAAAAATCACAATGGGTAGCAACAGCGCCAGAAGCAACACCTTGAGAGGCAAAGATATGTCCTTCTTGTTTAAGAAAACATGCGCAAAATAAATACAGAAAACTGCAATCAGTCCAAGAATAAAGGTAAAGAAAGACCACACAAAAGCTATAAATTCTCCATTCACATTTGTCCACGCGATTAATGTCCCTAGCACCCATACGGCAAAAGTAACAGAGATAAATAAGAGTAGCTTGTTAAGTAAATATTTTCTGTCCCTTGAAAATATGTAGAACCCCAACCACAAGGCAACCATGGTGGCCGGAATCTGCGCATAGTAAAGCAAAGATGGGACATCAGGGGAAAAAATAAAATATGATGGTTCTGTAAAAAGATAGCAGATCATATTGGTATTTCTTCTTGGTTTAATTCTAAGTCTTGAATCTCAACAGGGTTTTCTTCTTGGTTTTGCAGGTGCTCACAAGACCCCTGCGCAGAATCGGGGGTACAATATTCTATGTAACACTCAGTCTCACCAGGTAAACACACGCTTGCGTTTTCGCAATCAGTCACATCATTGCCACAGAATTCATATAAATTCTTTGCGTGTTTTTTCACAAGAGAATAGTAATACTCCTCGGAACATTCTTCATCCAGACAACCCACAAAACAGCTCTCTGAAAATGGGTCGCATACCCCTTCGTAGCCCACCAGATAATCCTGCTCTATAAAAAACCGATCATAAGACAAAACCATTATCCAAAGAGTAAAAATAAATATTATGTAAAAAAAGAAATTGTCGCGAAGGTGAGTAAGCATGATATGTTCTGCGTAAAATCGCACAAATGAATTATAACACAGGCAAGCTGCAATGGCCCACTCTGTAATAAACTAAAGGGCGAGAAGCATGTATGTGCCCACACCAGTGATGCTAATAGCAATGAGTTTTTGATACAAATACCTAGCTTGTATTTTTTCAACGCTAATCTTTGGGAAAAATAAGGTTAAGAATATGCCGATAGCTAACACAAAGATCGGCTGGAAGGACTCAGTGACCAACACCAGAGCCACGGGCACAAGCATATAAGCATAAGAAAAGGCGAAGTTGCCGAGCATAAACAGCACCTCGTTTAAAATATTTAATGATAAGATTGATGTCGAATTTTCTTTTATCGCAAGCAAAAAATGCTCACGATAGGAGCGCACACCAACAAAAAGAATTATTCCTATAACAACCAGAGTAAGATGTTCCCAAAAAAGGGACCGCCAAAGATTTTCCTCTAGCGCCACCATCTTAAAGACCACTGAGCCGGCTGCCCAGAAAAAGGAGGCCGCCACCATATAGGGAACTGTTTTGCGACGAAGTTTTAATTTATTCTCCGAGTCTATTTCGAAGGAAATTATAGTAGTACCTAGAATAATTATTGCCATAGACAATATTTGCATCTGGGTAAGCGTTTCGTTTAGTATAAAATAACCCAAAACATATCCAAACACCGGTACCAGCTGATAAAAAACAATTGTAACAGAAGCCTCCTCGTCTTGGAGGGCGACAAGGTAACACCACAGAACAAGAAAATTTAAGATACCGACGACAGCCATCACTGCTATGTTCTGCGGGTCTATATCCAATATTGTTGTGTCTGCTAAAAAAAATAGTGGTAACGGTAATGCTGAGACTAGCGCTGAAAACAAAAGTAGAGTTCCGACCCCGCTTTGTTTGAAATATTTTTCAAGTAAAATTTTATCAATATGGTTCGTCAGAGCGTAAAGGAACGGTCCAGACAATGCAATCAAAAACCAAATCATTCTAGAATTATACTGTATAATAAGGGTTTAATCAACGGTTATACGCAAGCCCAACTTGTATTTCTTTAAAAATTGGATGGGGCGGTAACTCATTTTGGATCTTTTGATTTCTTGTATACCCAAATCCTGCTGCCAATTCCATTCCTCAACTCCTCGTTCATAGAGATAAGTAGCTATATTTCTGTTTAGGAATTCCGCACCTCCTCTGTACTGTTTATCTACCTTGAAAAAGTGTGAGACCGCATAGCCAAATGACAATATTTCTTCCACGGCAAATCCTACTATTCTATCGCCGACCATAATACAAGGGAACAGTATGTTTCTATGCTTGTCTGGCTCGCTCAATAGGGCATGGAAGGCCTTCTCCTCATGTAGGGCATCGTTGTCTTTGTTTTTCTTCCAATCATTAAAAACGCTTTTTATCTGATCATGCATTACACTGTCACCTAGGTGATGTAGGACAAATTTGGCGTCTGGATATTTATCTAAAAAATTTTCTGCTAAATGTCTTTTGGTTTTAAAAGCTACACCTCTTAGATCTTTGAGTAGAGAAACTGAAAATACATAATCAAAGTTATCTCTATCTTCCTCTATTATAAAATCAGACTTGTCTAGATCTTTTACAACCTCCTCTGTTACCAATTTCAGAACGGGAGAAATACTCGCCTGTTCGGCAAATTTTATAAGCTCACGAGCAGTATCCTCGGGTTTAATGTTGCCAAAAAAAGAAAAGAAGTGGTCTCCGGACAAGTAATCGGTAAATCTAACAACAAGATTTCCGTTCAGCTTAGAAATCAGCCTTTCTTTCTTGGTATCCCAAGCCCACATACTAGTAAAGTTAAAATCAGAGTAGGGGAGAAGATTTGAAGTAAACTCTTCTATTTCAGGCTTGTCCTCTAGGTCTATGCTCTTAAATTCTGGAAATGTAGGAATCATGAGAGACAAAGCAAAACAAAATACATAATCAATATACCAAAAAATATGCTTTTAAACAAACATTGTATTTGGAATAAAAAACATACGCTTTACCTTAAAAAGGGGGAGGCCTCGCCATTGACAAAATGCAAAAAATATGCTAATCAGATGAGGAAAGTTCATTAAAAAGAAAGGTAGAAAAATGAAGAGCAAGCTGACCTTCGTGGCCGCGTTCGTGCTGGTGCTGGTGGCGATCCTCGCCATCGGGTTCTGGACCTCCGAGGTCCAGGCTCAAGAGGTTGCCCCCATGGAGTGGGGGACGATCGAAGGTGCCAAGGGGACGGCCAACTTGGCCGAGCTCCAAAAGGAGATCAAACGGCTCTCTACGGAGCTTGAAGCAGTTCGTAGAGAAGTGGCCAAGCTCCCTCAGCTACAACGGGAGCTAAACGAGCTCAAAGCGAGAGGGCAAGCGCCACCATCTGCAACCGCCATCGATGCTTCGCCGCGCATGAGCGCGGCGGCTGAGACTGTCCCGAAGGATGAGGCGCGACCTCAGGTCCTCGGCCTCACCTGGGGCCAAGCTGCTCTAGTGGCGCTGTTTCTCGGGTCGGCTTGGGCTTACTACTGGTGGAGACAACACAAGCCAGAAGAAGTAACTCCAGCAAGACCGAGCGGGATGCCTGGCCTCGCCAGCATCTTTCCGCCAGATCACACAGAAGATCCGTCGGAGACAGTCGCCTACAATCATGAAAAGAGGCGGCCGCAGTTTCCGCCCGAAAAGAAAGGATGGCGGGAAAAAATGCCTGAGGTGGTACAAAATTGGCTGAGAGCCAACTTCCCGGGTGCGGGATGGGTCATCCTCCTCGCGCTCATGGGCTCCGCCCAGGCGCAGGAGGCCGGCATCCCGCCGTGCAAGATCGGTCCGATCTTGGCTGGCGGACTCGTCACCGCTGGGCAGGAGAAGCAAATCCAGATCTCCGTCCGCGGATGCGGAGAGGTGAAGGGGATCAAAACCACAGGAAGCGCTGTCAGGTTCGGTACGGTGTCTCGTGACGGCAGCATCATCACCACTTCGGCCGTAGTGGAAGAAGATGCGTCTGCATCCACTAGGCCGATCCGTCTCGTTCTGGAGAACGGAAGCGAGGTGGAGGCTCCGAGAGGGGTCTTCATCATCGTTCGCTCGAAGAGCGAGGAAGACATCCGCCGTGAAGCTGCAGCGGCTACGGCCAAAGTCAACACGAGAGTGTCCTCCCTGCGGGAGGAGATGATCGCCGGGTTCGCCGAGCTCCGTAAGGAATCTGGCCAGCCTCGCACGGTGGTGCCCCTCGAGGCATCACCCTCACCCAACCACAAATTGGTCGAGGCAGCCCTCCCGAGCTTGCTCGAGCGGATCGACCGTCTCGAGAAGGCTCCTGTGACGACGTCCACACCAGTCAGCTCGGCCGAGCTGGAGGAGTTGCGAAAGGACATTCGCAAGCTCTTCCATCTCGTCGACGAATTGGCAGAGAATGACCGCCGAATCGCCCGGATTCAGGTCGTAGACAAGAAATACTTCGGCCTGAAAAGAACACAGCGGATGTTCAGTCAGCCGACGTTTGACTCGGCCACGGCAATACAGTTGTCGGTCAGAAAGGAGACGAAGAAGTAATGAAGCTTGGGTAGCCCGGTGACACCCTAAGATCACCGGCAGGTGAAGGCCCTGATCGCCTTCGATAGGCCCGGCGCGTTTTACGCGCTGGGCCTTTAACTTTTCTATAAAAAACCAAAACACACATATTTTAAATAAGCAATAATATTCTTGACATTTTAGGTAAAATATGCTAATATATTAAGATATAGTTCTTTGACTTTTTACTTCTAAAATCCCGTAGTAGATCCTAATAGCTTTAGGATTCACTACAGGATATATTCTACCTACATATATTTGGACGAGGCAGATAGCGCCCCTAAGGGGCATTACCTGCTTCGCCCAAATTTTTTGGGTGATAGAAACTTCCTGAGGAGGAAGACCATGACGAAGATCATGTCGTTCGTTCTCGCGCTCGTGCTGTCGTCGTTCGTCGCCGGCGCCCAGGAGGTCCCCGTCCGGGACTTTCCGCCCGAGACGACGCCGACGGCGTCGCCCACGGCCACGCCCCGCCCCACCCCGGCCGCCAACGCGGTGGCCCCGACTCCCGAGAAGGAGGAGGAGTCCTGGCCGTGGTGGATGCTCCCAATCGGAGTTTTGAGCGGGATCGTAGCGATCGGAGGCGGGATCTGGTTCTTCTTCTGGCGCAAGCCGAAGGAGAAACCGGCGCCTCGTCGCCCCATCGGGCACGAGGATGCGGATGAGCCGCCGCACCACCACGGTGGTGGGCACGGCACGGCCATCGCCCTCTTGCTCAGCCTGACCCTCGTGGGTCAGGTCTGGGCACAGACGCCCGCGCCCTCGCCGACCGCTACGCCGGCTTCGCCGGCGTGCGAGATCGTGAAGGTCATCAGTGAGCACACCGTGGTTCGGAGCGTTCCGAACCCGGTGACCAAACCGGCGGACGTCGAGTTCCGTCTCGCCGTCCGGGGTTGCGAAACCCCGGCGGTGAAGGGGGTCGAGGCCGCCGCACGCGGCGTCTCGTTCACCGACGTCACCCGCGAGGGTGACGTGGTCAAGGCGAAGGTGGTCGTCACCACCGACGCCGAGACGGGCCCTGCCCGCCTTCGCCTCGTCCTCGCGGACGGGTCGAAGGTAAAGAGCCTGGAGAACGTTTTCATCGACGTTCGTTCGGCCGAGGTCGCCGCGGCCCACAAGGTCGCGATGGCCGAAATCTCCCGTGCGTCCTCCGTCGCTCACAAGGCGGCGAAGGACGTCGCGACGATCCGAACCGAGCTCGCTCGGGTCGAGGCGGACCTCGGGCGGCAGCTCGCTTCCGTGGAGGCTTCGGCCTTGACGGAGGCGCAGGTGCGCGCGATCGTCGTCGAGGCCCTGTCTCCTTTGTACAAGGAGATCCAGGTTCTCGCGCGGGTGGACGATGCCATCGCTGGCAATCTCCACGAGCTCGCCTCCGCCACCGAGTTGGTGGCCAAGGAGAAGGTGAAGAAAAGCACCTTCGGGGGTAAGAAGCCCCACAACCTCGAGGCCGCCAAGATGGCGGAGGAGATCAGGAAGAACCTCTCGCTGGAAGGTGAGGGAGGAAAGGAGGACGAATCGTAGAAGTAGTAAGGGGTGAGGTCGCGACACCCAAAGTTCGCGACAACGGTAGTGGATCCCGATGATCTACAATATCAAGAGCCAGCACGTACCCCAAGAAAGGAGGAACGCTGGCTCTTTAACATTTATGGGCAACACTAGCGAGAAAATTTTTTAAATAATATAATTAATAAATGCCAAAACTATCTTTAGATTTAAGTAGTCAACCAATCGCAAAAAGTAAAGACGTTCCGCCGCAAAAAGGGCTGGAAGAAAAATTGAAAAAATTTAAGGCAGAAACTTTAGAAATACTTCAGGCAAATGTGAATGATGTAGGTTTTCTAGTTGAAAAAAAGAAGAGTGAATGGTTCGCGAAGCAGTTCGCAGAACTTTCCACCAAAGCACCAAAAGGAACATTGGGGAGATTTCTAAAAGGGCTCGAAAAGTCATTTAAGTCAGATGCGGAAGTTGCTAAAAAGAAGCTGGATGCGGAAAACAAAGGAGTGCTAACAAAGGTCTCGAGCGTGGCACATTTGGCAAAAAATGTTTTACGTCCGATTCGCCTTATAATGGATGTCACAGGAATGTCGCCAGCTGGAGCACAAAGGCTAGTAATGGCCGGAGGGATGCTAACTTCACGAGTACTCGGCGCAAGTAAGGAGGCTCGTTTTGCGAATGAAAAACTCATAGAACAAACTCGCGGTGGTACCACAGAAGCGGATATCCAAAAAGCTGAAGAAGAAGCCTGGAGAATATACAATCGGGCTAGGTTAGATTCTGGTGTTCAAATTCCACCTGAAGATGTTGAATATTATAAAAGCGGAGAAGCGGGGGTAAAACACAATGTTACAGTTGATGCGCTCAAGAAAGCGTATTTAAAAGGTATTCCAAAAGATTTACAAGAAAGACTCAAAAAAGACACAGGAGCAGTTTATGATCTCACTCAAAGAATTTTAAGAAGGTCTTTAGAGCTGAGTGTTGCCAAGTTGAATAATAATATAAGAAAAATAAAGGAGAATAAAAAACTTTCGGCTGAAAAAAAGAAGGCGAAGACGGAAGAGCTTTTGCGTTGGTGGGAAAGGGGGCTTATGGATTATGATCGCGCCTTAACACAGGCAGGTACAGTAGACAAATTTGCAGTTCTCGCGCGCTACGGAGAAACAGCCGCAAAAACATTAGTCCGTGCAGCGACATTGCAAACAGCCTACCTAACCCTAGAGAAAGTTTGGGAAGGGCTGGCAAAGATAGGAGCAAGTCTGGCATCACAAGACGATTTTAGCGCGTATGATCTAAAGGCAAATCTGAAAGTAAAAGAACTGGCCACGGCAAGGTTAACAAAAATTGCAGAGAAAGCCGAGCTCGCACAAAAAAATTTAGAAGCAAATAAGGCAGCAGAAGCAAGGTGGCGAGCTGATACAATGTGGGGACAACCGACAAAGGTACCCATGGCACCTGCGACAACAGAAGTCGAAACACCACAAACAACAACTCCGACAGGACCTACTCCTACTCTAGAGTCTACTCCAGAGGGAGCACAAGTAAAAACAGAAATCTCAGAGGAAAAACCTGAGGTTAATGTTACACCAACAGAAGCAACACATGGGGTAGAAGAAACTCCAGAAAAGCCTCGAGAATTTGCGGACGAAGAAGATACAGAAGTTGCCCCTACTGAAACAAAGGCAGAAGAAGTGGTAACACCAACTGCGCCAGCAGAAACACCAGCAACGCCAGAAGAAATGACCGAAGAGCCTAGAGATTTTTCTGAGGAGGAGGAAGTAATGAAAATTCCTATGGGTGGCAATGAAAACCCACTAAGAACTGAAAGCTTAGAAGAGTTAGAAGCATCAGACGAAGACACAACCAAAGAGGAGCTAGGTGATAAACATAAGAAGTTTGGTTTTGAGGTTAATAAACGAGAGGAAGTAAAATTACATCCAGAACAAACAGAGTACTTGAGAGGTATCGGTGTACCTGAGGAAAAAATGGGCGACCCTGAAGCTATACGCCAATACTTAGAAGGAGATGTGCCAGAATCTGATGAGGCGCCAATACACATGACGGCTGAATATAATCCAGGAAACATATCTGCGGATGTAGACACTACTGAAGAAATTGCTGGAGAAGAAACCACACCAAAAAATAGTATAGAAAAAGTAATAAAAAAGTTGGAGCACGCATATGGAGAGCCTGGGAAAATAGAAACTGAGTACTTAGAAGACAAGGAGATAGTCCCAGAGCAAGCCGAGATGGTAGAAGAGGCTCCAGTCCAAGAAAACATTACAGAAGAGATTGCAGGGAATAGGTACGACCTGTCGCCCGAGGCTCTACAAGAAGTAGATACGGCATACAACGATGCCCTACACAAGCTTGCTTATGGTGAAGAAACGAAACTTGCAGGAACAAAGATATCTACATTCCTACCAAAAAATCCAAAAATAATTGCCGAGGGTTTTGATATGGAAGGGGTTAAAACTCCAGTGCATTCCTATCTCGAAAAAGTTCGCGCCATAACTGGAGTAAAGCCCAAGCTTGGTGGATGGTTTAGTAGGGAAGAAAATGTAGAAAAATATCTTGCGCGCGCGCTACAATACGCTGCAGCAAGGAATGACGGCACCCTGGAAAAACTCAAGATAGTCGGCTAGCTGTGTTATATTATCTAGGTGCAGGGGAAAAATCATCTAGACGAACTAAATCCTAAACAAAGAGAAGCGGCCATCCACAAAGACGGGCCGCTTTTGGTCGTGGCCGGCGCAGGTGCGGGTAAAACTAAAACCATAACTCACCGCATAGTGAACTTGATAAATGAGGGTGTCGCGCCAGATAGCATACTCGCAGTAACTTTTACCAATAAAGCAGCAAAGGAAATGCGGGAAAGAATATTGAAAGCTTTAGAAGAACGAAGAGCGGAACATCCTCCTCGCTTTCCTCGCCAGCCCAGCGTGCCGGCTCAGGGTTTCGCCCTCACTACCGAGCCGAGCTCGGACCATGCTATTGAGGGCTCAAAACCCGCTGCGGAGGGTGTTCCGCCCTTCGTCTCTACCTTTCATTCGCTCGGTGTACATATATTGAAAGAGAATGCGCGCAGGCTAGGGCTCAGCCGATATTTCAGCATACTAGATGAGGGTGATGTGGTGAGTATGATCCGCGAAATACAGAAGGAGCTAGGTATTGATCCAAAACAATATGAACCAAGGAAAATACGCGGAGCAATCTCGCGCGAGAAAGGTAAGTTTGCACATATTGATGAATACGCAGGCGCCAATATGAACCCGTTCGGCCGAATAGTCACAGAAGTCTGGCGCAAATATGAAGACAGAAAAGCGGGGGAGAATGCGCTCGACTTCGACGACCTGCTACTTAAAACAGTAAAGCTCTTGAAGGAGCACGAGGATGTTCGAGAACATTATCAAAGCCGCTGGCAATACATACACGTAGATGAATATCAGGATACGAATGAAGTGCAGTACCTCCTGACCAAACTCCTCGCAGAGAAACATCAGAATATTTGTGTGGTAGGGGATGGCGATCAAAACATATACAGCTGGCGCGGAGCAAATTTGAAAAATATTTTGAACTTTGAGAAGGATTATAAAAATGCGAAGGTAGTGCTCTTGGAAGAGAATTATAGATCGACGCAAAATATTCTAGAAGCAGCGAATGAAGTGATAAAGAAAAATCAATTTCGCGTAGAGAAAAATCTTTTCACTCGCAATGACACGGGGGAGAAGATCGGGTTATATGAAGCGCTCTCTGAAGCAGAAGAAGCCGACTTCGTAGCGACGAAAATTTTGGAAATTATAGACAGCGGAGCCACTGATGCTTTCGAGGGACTTGGGAGCGCGACGGCGCGAGCACGAGGAATTTTTCAGCAGAAAAATATCCGTACCCTAGAAAGTATTAGTGGCGACGCAGATTCTTCGGATATAAAAATTCTATCATCTGCTCCGCCTGATTTTTCTGACATTGCAGTTCTTTACCGCACTAATTTCCAGTCACGAGTGCTTGAAGAAGCGATGCTCCGCTACAATATTCCATATCAAGTGCTCGGAGTAAAATTCTTTGAACGTAAAGAGGTGAAGGACACGCTAGCCTACCTCCGCGCAGCATTAAACCCTGAAAGTTTGTCAGACATAAAAAGAATAATAAACTTTCCAAAGCGAGGCATAGGTAAGGCAACACTAGATAAAGTGTTTGCAAAAAATCTAGAGAGTTTGCCTGCCAGCACGAGAGTTAAAATAAATTCTTTCTACCAACTACTCACGGAGATAAAAGAAAAGATAGAGACAGTAAGTGCAGAAGAGGCGATAAAATTCACAGTGAAAAAGTCAGGAATTGAACGAGAGTTGTTAGAAGGTGGTGAAGATGATGCAGAAAGACTAGCCAACATTAAAGAGCTGGCTACGCTCGCGCTTAAATATGAAGAGCTCGAGCCACCACGTGGAATTGAAAAATTATTAGAGGAGGCATCGCTTGCTACTGATCAAGATTCGCTAACAGAAAAAAGTGCAAAAAAAGATAAGTTTGGAGTGAAGCTCATGACTGTACACGCATCGAAGGGGCTAGAATTTAAATATGTATTCGTGGTTGGGCTTGAAGATGGACTTTTCCCAGCTTCGGCAAGAGGTGGTGAGAAAAGAGATGATGAAGAAGAACGCCGACTTTTCTATGTAGCTCTCACTCGCGCACGACATAAAATATTTTTGTCTTTCGCAAATTTTCGCACCATATTCGGCTCTCGCCAGATAAACGCACCATCAGAATTCTTAAGCGACATACCTGCCGACCTACTCGAACGCGAAAGGGACAAAAGCGGAGTAAAAACGATTTATATATAGATATTAGGATGCTTAACTTTCTTTCTTGAATATATACTCAAGGACAGATTTTACCTTGGCACTACCGTCGATTTTATCTAAGTTGGAATAAACTTCGTCGAGCTTATCCTTTAGCATGCTCTTTACTTGCTCCTCTCCAAACCGGTAGACGCTTGTATTCTTGTCTTTATCTACCCCCGTCGGCTTACCGGTTAAAGTAGAGTTTTTCAAGTCTCTCAAATCATCAAACAGCTGATAAGCAAGTGCAAGATCATTACCAATCTTTTCGAATACATTTAAAAGGTTCTGTTTTTTTAATAGATGAACGGGTAGAAGCACGGCTAAAAACAGCATACTATTCTTGAGTTGCATAGAAGATATGAGATCGTTGTCATTTTTCTTAATATCAAGATCCAGCTCCTGGCCCAGGAGGACATTTTTTATCGCCTGATTTATTAAAACATCAGCCTGCATAACTTCCTGGACATCACCCAGGTGATCCTGTATAGCCTCGTTCAATAATTTTCTACCTTCTTCTTGTAAGAAGAGCCCCGCAAAGATAGCGTTTGATTCTCCGTACTCCAAATGAACTGATGGCTTACCTTTTCGGAGAGGCGCATTGTCAATAGAGGGCAAATCATCAAAAATCAGAGACGACTGATGCAGAAACTCCAGCGCTACAATAGCTTTATCGTACCGACCGTCAGCACCACCCAACAATCTGTAAATCTCCATCGCAATAATGGCTCTATATCTCTTGCCTTCAGGTAATATGGAATACCTAGCAGCCAGTAGGTGCTGATAGCGTCGGTTAACATCTAAATAGGCACTGATCTTAGAATCAACATAGCTCTTTTGGATCCTAAAAAAGTCGTCCATCAGTTAATCGTAGCACTTAGAGGCTGAGTTTCATAGACAAAACAGTAAACTAGCAACCCCCAATCGCCCTGTGTTATAGTTTTCTTGTGGAAATATTCAGAAAAATACGCCTATATATACAGTCTACGCCAATCACATTGGAATCCTGGTTAGTGTCTTTTGTCGGAATTGTGCTAGTAAGGATTTCTTTTGAGCAATTTTCGAGCTATCTACCCCGACATTTTGTGCTTTTAGACTTGCCGACAATTATGCACTACGCGTACGCCTTCCTCGCGATCAGTGCTCTATTTATGGTGATCATGAGAATTTTCACCAATCTAAGCCTCCACGAGATAATCGTAAGCTCGACTTTTGCACTGCTAATAATATGGATCCCCCCGGTATTCGACTTAGCGTCGAGCGGAATAGGTGGACACACTATTGGTTATATTTTTGTGTCGGGACCAGAGCTGTTAGCCAGGTTCACAATGTTCTTCGGCGCCAACACCACCACTGGAGCCACTTTGGGTGTTCAGCTAGAAATAATTTTGGCCCTGATTATATGTTTCACGTACATTTTTCTTATCACTAAAAATATCTGGCGTAGCTTGGGAGCAACGATTTCTTTCTACTGCGCTATTTTTTTCTTATTTAATTTACCTTCATTCATAGCCCTGGCGTTACCAGCAGGCGCCACGCCATTTGATACCATAGCCAGAGCGCTCGCCGATTCTAATATAATCCAAAACAATATTCACCCTGAGTGGAGCACAACGCGCCTAGCGCTAGTGCATCTTGGATTCAATAAAGCAATGGCTGGCGTACACATTATAATTGTGATGCTTTCGGTGGTTCTACTGGCTTATCTAGACATGCGTACCAAGTTTATTGCTGTAGCTAAAAATAGCCGAGTACTCCGACTAGCTTGCTACTGTCTGATGTTTGTTTTCGGAAGCCTACTGGCTGGTGAGAATCTTGGAGGCTGGGTAGATATTCAGGGTTATATTTTGGCGCTCATATCTATAGTTTGCGCTTGTATATTCAGCATATGCCAGAACGACCTTCACGACGAAGAGATCGACAGGATTTCTAATGCTTCTCGCCCACTCGTATCTGGGAAATTATCACGAGAGGATATGTCCTTGGTTTCAAAAATATTTTTATTGTTCAGCCTTATGACCGCCTATGTGGCTGGTCATTATGTGTTGGTGTTCATTTCCATTTTTATACTTCTCTACTATATTTATTCCAACCCGCCCCTGCGCCTCAAAAGAATTCCGATACTTAGCTCTTTATTGATAGGCCTAGCATGTATGTCGCTAATAATGGCAGGGTTTTTTTTGATGAGTGAAGACAAAAACATTGTCGCTTTTCCGGTAGAATTAATTTTACCCACAATACTATTATTTACATTGGCATCCAGCATACGAGATATAAAGGACGTAGAAGGAGATAGTGCTTCTGGCATATACACCCTGCCCGTACTGCTTGGCGTAGAAAAAACAAAAAAATTACTCGGGGGACTAATGTTCATACCAATACTTATTTCACCTGTGTTTTTTGACTCGGCAACTTTATGGTTACCAGCCATCGTGACCAGTATACTTTCTTGGTATTTTATAAATGCCAAGAATTATGCGGAGTGGAAAATTTTTGTTTTATATATTATATATTTCACAATAATTATTGTGAGTGTATTTTAAATATGAAAAATCATCGGGCGAAAAAATCTCTAGGGCAAAATTTCTTGAAATCCACTAGCGCCTTGCGGGCGATAGTAGAAGCAGGAGAGATAAAGAGTGGAGAAACTGTGCTTGAAATTGGCCCCGGCAAAGGAGCGCTTACAGAACAGCTTCTAGCTAGTAGCACTCAGGTGATAGCTGTCGAGAAAGACAGACAACTTGTAGAACTATTAAAAAATAAATTCGCAAAAGAAATCGAAGCCGGGAAATTAGTGCTAATTAATGATGATATTTTAGAATTTCTTCCTAGCGCCTACAGCCTAAAGCCTAGTGCCTACAAAGTTATCGCCAACATTCCGTACAACATCACCGGCGCCATAATAAAAAAATTCCTAACTGGAAACGAACAACCTGAGAGGATGGTACTCATGGTGCAAAACGAAGTTGCGAAAAGGATCGTAGCTTCTGATAAAAAGGAGAGCCTTCTTTCTGTTTCAGTGAAAGCATACGGAAACCCTGAAATAATTCTGAAGGTGCCAGCGCGGTACTTCTCTCCAGCGCCTCAAGTAGATTCGGCGGTAATAGTGATCAAAAACATTTCCCGTGAATTTTTCACAGAAAATAAAATTTCTGAAGCACGATTCTGGGAGGTGGCACATGCCGGATTTGCCCATAAACGCAAAAAGCTTTCTGGCAACCTAAAGGGGATAGTAAGTGAAGACTCACAAAGATCTATAGGTGATAAGCGGGCAGAAGACCTGTCTCTTTCAGACTGGGTTAAAATATGTCGAGCATAATTTGCTACTGTGCACTAAAACAGTGTATAATTTCTGTATTAATAAATTATTTTGGGCGAAAAACAAGATAGCTATCTTGGTTGCCTTAGCGGTAATCTTTTTGGCTGGTTTGTTTTGGAGCAAAAATCAAACTGAGTTTAGTAACCCTGATAATATGAGGGGTCTAGTGTATAGCAACACCCCCCTTGAGGATCTTGTGACTAAAGACACAGACGGAGACGGGGTGCTCGATTGGGAAGAAGCACTCTGGGGCACAGACCCAACCAAAACGGATACTGATGGTGACGGGATAACAGACAAAGAAGAAATAGAGGGGCTCAAGGCAGAGGCGGGCGTGGATCCAGATTCTATAATATTCTCAGCTAACGCAGAAAACCTAACTGAAACTGACAAATTTGCACGCGAACTTTTTACCACAGCAGCGGCCCTTAGCCAGGGAGGCGCATTAGATGAAGAGACTATCGACGCAATTGGTAATTCTTTAGCAGAAAACTTTTATACATCGAAACAAAGGAAAATTTTTACTATAACCGACATAAAGACGATTGATAATGAGAGTAAAGAGACAACCCTAGAATACGGAAAACAGTTGGGCACAATACAAGAAAAATACCCCCTCGGCAAGGCTGAAGATGTGGCCTTTACATTATTAAACTCCATAACCCCTGAGGGCGAAACTGATGTTGCGGCACTAAACAAACTCGACCCAACAATAAACCAGTTGAATAATATAGTGAGAGAACTCGCAATTACAGATACGCCTAGATATATAGCGCCCATGCATCTATTGATTATAAATGAATTTCAGCATCTTTCTGAAAACATCTCCGATATGAAGAAAATAGAAGATGACCCGGTGGTGGCGTTGGGAGCGATAAATACATATGAAGAGAATTTAAGCGAGATATCTATATACTTAAGACAGCTTTTTATGTTGATAAATATGAAATTGAATAGTTGACAATAGCGTTCTATAATTAGAGTAACATTATGCTAAAGAAGCTGATAAAAAAATGGAGGGTTGAAAAGTTTATAGCTGGGCTAATGATATGCGCTATCCTCACGCCTGTGTTCGCAACCTTTATGGCACCGCGACAGGTGGAAGCCCAGTATGTTGACCCCTTTAATGCTGGCGCCTGGATTAAAGATTTGATAAACCAGACATTTAAACAAATAAAAATGCACGTGGGGAGAATACTACTCAACAGGCTCAACCAAAGCGTTACGAAATGGATAGCTTCAGGATTCCACGGCAACCCCTTCTACCTAGAGAATTCGAAGTCGTTTTTCAAAGATATAGTTAAATATGAGGTGAAGAATATAGTAGATACTTATGCATACAATAGGGACAAGTTCCCGTTCGGGCGTAGTTTTGCTTTAAACACAATCTCTGCTTATCAACGCAACCTAGAAGACAACACAGCCTACACTCTCAGCCGAGTTATTAATGACCCGGTTTTCCTGGAAAACTATAGAAATGATTTCAATGTGGGTGGATGGGATGGATTCTTCATCAACACCCAGTATCCGCAGAACAACTATATAGGCTTTCAGATGCTCGCAACAGAAGAGTTGGCGCGCAAGCTAGACGGAACCGCTCAAACTGCAGCCCAGAAAGTAAACACTATACTTGAGCAAAGTGGAGGATTTTTAGCTCCGCAGGTATGTGCAGACCCTGGCACAAAATACAACAATGGTAAAAACGAATTCTTGCAACCAAGATTTGATATGGCAAAATTTGAAAGAGACAATCCTTATAACTGTGATTCCTCTGATTCTCTGGGTTTCGCAATTTGTAATGACCAATGGAACGCAAAGCTTGAAAAAGAAAAAGCCGACTGGGCGAAAGATAACACTTGTAAAAACTTAGTGACCACGACCCCTGGGAGTGTGGTAGCTAACCAGATAGAAACAACCCTGCAATCCAAGATAAGACAAACAGAGCTAGCTGCTGCTATGGGTAACGCTCTGGCAACAGGATTCGGACTTTTGTTAGACAGCCTTCTTCAGAAAGGCCTGACCAAGTTAGGAGGTGTGCTAGATTCCACGGCAGGCACAGATACGGTTAACCTTAGACCTAATGCTGTAGGGGGAAGTGGGGTAAATGTAGAAACGTGCCAGAGCGTGGGCTCAAGCATCGCAACAGGTAACGCATCCGGCTACACCCAAGAAGGCGAGTACCTGAACCTAGACATCGAACTAAACAACTCCGGAGCAAGCGAATCTTGCACTAGCGTAAGCGTGCCAGGAGGAACACCGCCAGATTTGTCGGAATTTAATCGATACCCCATTCCTGGCGGTGGCAGTGTAGATAACCCTCCTCCGGCTGGTGGCTGTGGTGGAGGCGACAACGAACATTGCACCTGTAAAGCCAATAACGATCTAGATGGTTTGGGGCTGGGTATATTCTCGAAATACAGAGCGGCTGTGGTGGCAGCGAGAGATGCAGTACATGCTAACCCAAGCCCAGCAGTCGGACTTGATGCCAACGGCAACTTCCTAGGCTATTCATATGGTGACACTTATGCTAAAGCCATAGTCTGCGAGCTTCGCAAAGCAGGCTACCTAGCCGACGGAGTGAACGATGAGATAGGTGTGGCGCGAACAGGTGACACCTTCCAAGAAAACTTCGATGTATATTCTAGCATCGGGCTCGTCAATGTCCGCTTCATGGCGTTCTGCACCAGCTTAAATGGCGATGGAGCCTACCCAGAATTCAGCACTAGCGGCCGAGGATTCACTTGCCAGTAAGATATTGCTGACAAAGCAATGGGTTATAAAGTGTAAAGTTGAAAATTGTAAGGTTTGTGATATAATACAGCACATGAAATCGCGAAATTTTACAGCCCTATTTAAGAAAGTTGGCAAGTTCTATGCCGCTTGGGTAGAGGAAGTGCCTGGAGTAAACACCCAAGGCAAAACTCTGAATGAAGCTCGCGAGAATCTAAAAGAAGCTTTGATGTTAGTCCTAGAAACTCAGCGGCACATAGTCCAAAAAGAAGCAGGCGCTGGCTATATAAAAAGAGAAGTGCTCTTTGCATAAAAACCCCTTATGAAACGCACCGACTTAATAACACACCTGAGAAAAAACGGTGTGATCTTTTTGAGAGAGGGAAATTCTCATAGTGTTTACTATAATCCAGAAAATGGCCGGGCTTCTACCATACCGAGACACTCCGAGATAAACACTTTCACTGGCCGAAAAATCTGTCGAGACCTTGGTGTACCTTTGATCCAAATGAGGTAACTTCTATTCAGAAGACACCGAAAAGCAAAAGGCTGTACACTTAAAATAAAAATAGTGTTAAAATAAAGAGGTGGGTCCCGTAGTAGATTTTTATTACGATTATGTTCTATGTATACATAATTGAAAGTGTAGTCGGGAAAAACTTATATATCGGCTTCACTAAAGATCTCAAGAAAAGACTACTGGAACATAATCAAGGGTTAAATTTTTCTACTAAAAGATATGGTAAATGGAACATTATATACTACGAAGCCTGCGCAGAAGAAAGCGATGCTAGGCGCAGAGAAAAATACCTAAAAACAACACAAGGAGGGAGGTTGAGAAAAAGAAGAATAAAGGATTATTTATATAAATTGAAAAATTTAACATAATAAAAATTCACTACAGGATGAAAAGGGTCTGGTTAACAATTCCAATATTCGCACTCGTGCTCTTTTTTGCTTTCTTTGGTGGAGTAAGCGATGCGGGGGCGGAGGAGTAAAATAAAAAATGGATAAAGAGCAAGCAAAAAACATAGCTTTCATAGATGGCCAAAATTTATATATGGCAACAAAAGAAAGCGTGGAGCCTTGGTCTGTCGATTTTACTCGTTTTCGTATTTACTTATTACAAAAGTATGGCGTTGAACGTGCGTATTACCATCTGGGATATTTAGATGAAGAAAATCAAGATTTATACGAACAAATTCAAAATGCAGGATTTATTTTAGTATTTAAAAAACATAATCCTGCTATGATGGGTAAGAAGAAGGGAAACGTCGATTCTGACATAATTTTTTCTGCCATGAGACGCGTCTATAAAAAAGAGAATTTCGATAAAGTTATATTTGTTTCAGGAGATGGTGATTATAAGGCTTTGGTAGATTTCTTGATTGAAGAGAACAGGTTTGCAAAAATACTCTTCCCAAGCAGGAGAAACTATTCGTCTCTATATAAAGCACTATCAAATAATTTTTTCGCTTTCCTAGATAATCCAGACACAAAAGATAAAATAGAGCATAAAAAAGAAAAGGGTGCCTTAGGTAATTAACCTTTCGGACCCCTTTTCGTCGTAATATATACATGTTAGCAGATAGATAAAAAAAGTCAACAGTGTTAAAATATAATCACCGGATGAAAAGATACTTGTTAACAATTCCAATATTCGCGCTCGTGCTCTTTTTTGCTTTCTTTGGCGGAGTAAGCGATGCGGGGGCGCAGACGACAACATCCGCACCGAATGAAGTTGTGGGAACTTGCACGGTAACTTACTATGTAATCGTGGCTGGTGGTGGAATCTCAAAAATTGGCACACAAACACTACCTAATATGACAGTAAGTGAGTGCGACCTCTTTAAAGAACCGAGCAATGGCAGCATCCCGTCTGTGGTTGGTGCTAAATATACCACAGCGGTAAATGACCGCATACGCACTAAGCCTGGGGACGTAACACCTACTGGCATAGTGCCAACCAGCAACTCCGAAGATCCTAACGCCTTTCAAAACAGCATCAACGAGGGATGCCCTAGTATAATAAGAGGCACTCTAACTGGCTGTCTTTTAAAATTTATTTACTATTTTTACTTCCAACTACCAACATTCATTTTGTATGTTGCGGCGTATGTTTTTAATATATTAATGTCGCTGGTGATACAAGACTCAATGTATCAGCATGATTTTATTAACAACGCATGGAGCGTGGTACGAGATCTTTCAAATGTATTCTTTATATTGATACTACTTTATATCGGAATAAAAACTGTGCTTGGTATGGGCGGACATGAAACAAAAAAGGTTATTACATCAGTTGTGCTCATGGCGCTACTAATAAACTTTTCGATGTTCTTCACGCGTATTGTGATCGACTCGTCCAACATGCTGGCATTAATATTTTATCGTGAGTTAGACACTAAATATGAAACAGAAACTGGAGAAAAGGTGGAAAGGCCGTTCACATCTGTTACGCCAGGTAAAGAAAAGGACGCAGCGGGTGCATTATATTCAAAATTTGATGCCACGCGCTTAATGAGACAAGAGGTTGTAAGTCAGATTGGTGCAACTACCGTTAATAGCATACCTGTGCTGGGAAATCTAGAAAGCTTTGGAATAAAGTTCGGGATCATTGTTGTTTCAGGAACCATCATGATAGTCGCGGCGTATGTGTTTTTTGTTTCGGGGATTTTCTTCCTAGGAAGGATTATTGACCTGTGGATACTGATGATCACTGCACCGTTTGCATTTATGTCTTACGCATTACCGAGCCTTGCGCACACAGAATACGGCTGGAGTAAGTGGACCGAGAAGCTAATTTCAGTAGCATTTATGGCCCCGGCGTTTATGTTTTTCTTGTATTTAATATTTTTAATACTTGGAACGAAAAATTTCTTTAGTGGCTTCATAGACCCTAGCAACACATCGTGGATTGGAATACTTATGGGGATATTCCTTCCCGCGGCAATAATTCTTGGCTTACTACTAAAAGCAAAAGACTTAGCCAAAAAGGCTGGAGGACAATTTGGAGAGACCGTTATGTCGGGAGCTAAATTGGCGGGAGGTCTTGCGCTTGGCGCTACTGGCGCCGGAGTGGCAGCTTTGGGAACTAGATATGTTGGAGGCGCTGCAATGAAAACTCTCGCCGACAAAGGGTTACGAGAAAGGGCGCTGAGTGGAGACACTGCTGCTCAAAAAGAGATAGAGCGAGCGGGAAGAAATGTGAATAGAAGTTTCGACTTCCGCGACACCAAGCTAGGTAAATTTGTGGCCGATAAATCTGGTGTCAAATTTACTGAAGGAAGAATATCTTCCATGCTGGGTCTTGATACTCATGCATTTGAAGGCGGAATAGCCGGACAAATCAAGCATGCCAAAGAGCATGAGGAGAAAAATATAAAAGCATATATGCTGAGCGCGGGCGAAGCTAATGAGCAAGACACAAAGGCTGAGATTGCAAATAAGGAAATAGAAGAGAGGCAGAAACAATACAACAAGGAACTCAAGAAGGCAAGAGAGACAGACCCACTATTGGATGAAGATAAATTCAAAGAAGAATTTGTTAAAAACAACGGTAGCCTAGAGAAAGTGGCGACAGCGAAAGATATTAATGACGATATAAAGAGAAGATACTTTGCTCAGAAAGAAAGCCACCACGACGCAGAGGGATTAAAGGCGGCAATGAAAGATTTAGTAAAGGCATTAAAAACAACAGGTAAGGCGTCTGGGGCAGGTATGGCAGGATCAGCGGCAATGGGGGCTTATACCGGAGGCGCCGCTGGGGCTCTTGGTGCAGTAACAGTAACTGGGGCTGTGCTTGGAACCGGTATACCGATAGCAGGTGGAATGTTCTTGAAAAAATTGAAAAATGTCTTGAAGAACGAAGGCGCTATACATGCCTACGGATTAGCAGAAGCAAAGAGACCGAAAAGCAATAAAGAGAAATTAGCGGAAGCAGTTAAAGAACTAGGACTTGATAATAAGAAAGAGAGTCATGGAGGCGGTGGTGGGCACGCACCGTCACATTCCGCACCGCCACACAAAGAAGAATCTCATGGTCCAACTGGAGGCGACCACGGCAGTGGAGGAGATCATGGTAATGGCCATAACTAAAATATATGGATGAAAACAAAGAAAAAATTATAAAGGAAGGATTTAATAAACTCCCAGAGCGGATTCGGGAATTTATTCTGTCTGAATTTTTCGAAACGTCTCTATTAGAGATAGAGCAGAAATATCAACTAAACCCAGAACAATCGAGCCTTTTAGAACAAGATACAACTTTTGTAGTTATGGGCTTACTTGGACCAGGAGATTATAGAACAGAATTGTCGCGCAACCTGAATTTTGACCAAGTCAAAATAGACCTAGTCGCAAAAGATGTGGAGCAGAAAATATTTTCTGCTCTAAATAAAGAGGCACTGGAAGTATCGAGCGAACCAACGCCCGATATGTCCGGCGCGCTGGATCCGCGGATACAAAAACTTCCCGAGGGAATAAAAAAGATTATTGAAGATTCGAAATATCAGTCTGCACTCTACGATGTGGCTCGCGCCCACAAGCTCAGCATCAGCCAGATGGGCACGCTTGAGCGCCTAACCACCGACCTAATAACCGGCACCACCCGGCCTGAAGACTTCCAGAAAACCTTGGCGCGAAGTTTTGCTCTACCTCCAGAAGAAATAGCCAAGCTAGCTGATGAAGTAAATAATAAAGTCTTCCGTAAAATTCGCGAGGGGCTAATGATAATGTCGGGTAGAAATCCATCAGAGATAGTAGAACAGCCAGTGGAGCTACCAGCTGAAGACAAGTCACTACTCAAAACTCACGGCATAGAGGTAGTAGATGAGGTGGCGCCAGAAGAGCCCGAGGTGCACCCGCTCATCGCCCAAAAACTTTCCGCCCCACTCCAAGTGCCGATAATCAAGACAGACCACAGCCCAACTCCGGCGCCAATAGCTACAACAGAGGCTAAATCTGCCCCAGCACCAGCCGCAAAACCAGAATCTAAACCTTACGCCAAAGGCTCAGACCCATACAGGGAAATACCGGAATAATAGGCTCTAGGCATTAGGCCCTAGGCACTAGCTATAAATACATGAAGACTTACCAAGACTTGATAGTTTGGAAGAAATCTATAGAGCTAGTAATCGCTATATATAGCCTTACGGATAAATTCCCAAGAGAAGAAATATTTGGCATAACTTCACAAATCCGCCGAGCAGCAGTATCAATACCTTCAAATATCGCTGAAGGTAAAATGCGTGGCGGAAATATAGAATTAAAAAGGTTTCTGCTGATCGCTTTTGCTTCGGGCGCGGAACTCGAAACTCAGCTTATAATAGCTAGAAAATTACCTAAAATGGTAAATTTAGATTATAATAAAGTGGATCCTCTTTTAAATGAGGTTATGAGGATGTTAAATAAAATGATTACTCAGCTAGAGCCTAAAGCCTAGTTGCCTAGCGCCTACTCATGCAATTTAAAGTTCCACAATTTTTGGATATAGAAGATAAAATTTTCGGACCATTTACTTTCCGAGAATTTGTATACCTCGCTGGTGGGGCAGGGCTGTGTTTCGTACTTTACCGCTTGCTCGGGCTATATGGTGGAGCAATACCAATAATAATCATAGCCGGATTTTCTTTAGCCTTAGCATTTTACAAACCCAACAATAAGCCATTTATAGAAATGCTACAAGCAGGGAGTAAATATATGCTACAGAGCAAGTTGTACATATGGCAGAGGAGACAAGAAGAGAGGAAAAGGCCACGCATAGAGAACACCGCCAACACCAGCACGGAAGGTCGTAACCCCAGACTAACTGGAAGCAAGCTCCGCGACCTAGCCTGGAGCCTAGATGTATTAGATATGGAACAACATAAACACAGCTAATAAACATGGCCTTAAGCGCAAAGAGAACTCAAGAGTTTGTGCCTATCCGCGAAATCCGTGACGGTATCGTGGTCTTGAAAGATGACAGCCTGCGTGCACTAGTACTCGCGAACTCAGTCAATCTATCTTTAAAATCTGCTGATGAGCAAAAAGCCACGATCCTCCAATTCCAAAACTTTCTAAACACTCTGGACTTTCCGGTTCAGATATCTGTGCAATCCAGGCGCCTCGACATAGGTCCATACTTGATGCTACTCGAAAACCGACTCAAGGTGCAGACCGAGCCTCTACTCAAACTTCAGACCAAAGAATACATCGAATTTATAAAGAATTTCACCGAGTCGGTAAGCATAATGACAAAGAGCTTTTTTATAGTGGTACCCTATACTCATGTAAACATACCAAAACCAAGCGGTGGAATGTTCAGCTTCTTCTCACGACCTAGTGCTGACGAAAAACGCATGAACGAGAAAGCTGAGTTTGAAGAGAAACGTTCCCAGCTTGAGCAAAGAGTGGGCGTAATACAAAGCGGGCTCGGTAGATGTGGAATAAAGTCTGTCCAGCTAGGCACTGAAGAGGTGATAGAAGTGTTTTACAAAGTTTTCAACCCGGGACAGACAGAAGGGCATATTAAGTTGGAGTAGTAGATAGCGTGCTAGTATATATCTAAACAAAAACGATGGGGATACTTGATAAAATTTTAGGAAGAAAGCCAATAGACGACACATTAAATGCGTCCACTTTAGCCGTTCTGCCGGAAGAAATATATGAATCGGCGAATCTCGAGCTTCAAGACGTCATAGCTCCCTCTGCGCTGAAAATTGATTCGAAATCCATCAACCTGGGGGACAAAATAGCCCGCACATTTTTCATAATTTCTTATCCTAGATTCCTAACCGACAACTGGTTCTCGCCAGTTATTAACTTGGATAAGGTTTTTGATATCTCCATATTCATCCACCCTATAGACACCTCACTGGTATTGCGACAATTCCAGAAAAAAGTGGCCGAGGTGCAAAGTCAGATCAATGTTCGAGAGGCGAAAGGAATGGTACGCGACCCAATGCTCGACACGGCATATCAGGATCTCGAAAGTCTGCGCGACAACTTAATTCAGGCCCAAGAAAAAATGTTCGATGTGGGTGTGTATATCACCATATACGCAGACAGCGAGCTAGAATTATTCAAAATCGAGACAGAGATCAAGTCTATGCTCGAAGCTAAACTTATCTATATAAAACCAGCCCTTTTCCAGCAAGAAGACGGCTTCAAGAGTGTGATGCCTACCAACACTGACATTTTAAACATCAACCAGAAACTTAATTCTGAACCTTTGTCTAGTATATTTCCATTTGTATCTTTCGACCTCACTTCTGACAAAGGAATACTCTACGGGGTAAATAGACACAACTCTAGTTTGGTCATATTCGACCGTTTTTCATTAGAAAATTACAACTCTATTATTTTTGCCAAGTCCGGCTCTGGTAAATCATATACTACAAAGTTAGAAATACTGCGCAGTCTAATGTTCGATATTGATGTCATGGTGATAGACCCAGAACGCGAATACGAATTCCTGTCCGAAGCTGTGGGTGGGAGGTATTTCAACATCTCTATTTCATCAGATCACCATATGAATCCTTTCGACCTGCCGATACCTCGCGAAGACGAAACAGCAGAGGACGTGCTCCGCTCTAATATCATTAGCCTAGTCGGTCTCTTTCGCATAATGCTCGGAGGGCTAACACCAGAGGAAGACTCTATGATAGACCGCGCCATCTCAGAAACATACGCGATGAAGGACATCACTCCTGATTCAGATTTCCGCAACATAGAACCGCCCCTGCTTTCCGACTTTGAAATGGTGCTCGGGGGTATGGAGGGAAGTGAATCTTTGCTCTCGCGTCTGACTAAATACACGCGTGGTTCTTGGGCAACATTCCTCAACCGACCGTCCAATGTGGATATTGATAAAAAATTCGTAGTGTTCTCAATCCGCGACATGGAAGACGAGCTCAAACCGGTAGCTATGTATATCATCATGCACTACATCTGGAACGCTGTCCGTAAAAACCTGAAGAAGCGCCTCTTGGTGGTGGATGAGGCTTGGTGGATGATGAAGTCGGAGGACACGGCATCTTTCCTATACTCCATAGCTAAACGCGGAAGAAAATATTATCTAGGCCTGGCCACTATTACTCAAGATGCGGCTGACTTTATGAACTCTCCATACGGGGTACCGATAATTACCAACTCTTCCATCCAAATATTACTGAAGCAGTCAGCAACGACCATTGATGTACTCCAGAGAACCTTCAACCTTACAGATGAAGAAAAATATCTATTATTGGAATCAAACGTAGGAGAGGGTATATTCTTCGCCGGCACTAAACACGTAGCAATAAAGATGATCGCTTCCTACACCGAAGACCAGATAATAACCTCCGACCCATCCCAAATACTATCTACTCGTAAAGCAAAAGAAGAACACGAGGAAGTAGAAATGAACTCCAGGTAGCTATATGCTATACTTAAATGGTGTATCTGGGTAGTTATGAATATAGATTATTCTAAATCTTTCGTGCTAAAAATTTTCTTTATGCTCGTGGCCTTCGGAGGCTCGTATATGTTGAGCGGTTTTTATACGCACGCACAAATCGTAAGTGATGTTTATATAGCTACGATACCAGAAAATCCAGAGCCAGGAGAAGATGTAACGGTACAAGTAAGTAGTTACACTATCAATGTGGACGGCACACTGATAACCTGGTATGAAAATGGTAAACGAGTTTCCTCGGGGATTGGACTTAAGTCTCACTCAATGAAGGCTCCAGACTCAGGCAAAGAAACAACCGTTGTAGCAAGACTAGAGACGCTGGAAGATAGTGTTGATGTGTCAGTGGTAATTCGTCCTTCAGTGATGGTAATACTATGGGAAACTAGTGATTCATATGTGCCCCCTTTCTATAAAGGCAAGGCATTGCTGACTGCAGACAGCGCCGTGAAGATAGTGGCGATGCCAGAGATAGGCCAAGGAAGCACGCGAGTTAACCCGAAAAATATGGTTTACTCTTGGCGCAAGGATTATAGTAACGACCAGGAAGCCTCTGGCTATGGTAAAAATTATTTTATTTACACTAGCGACTATCTAGACCCATCGAGCTTCATAGAGGTATCAGCAACCACGGTGGCTGGAGATAAAACATCTTCTGGGGGGACAAATATAGGTACCTACCAACCAAAAGTTCTGTTTTATAAAGTTGATGAAGCACTAGGCACACTCTTTGAAAATGCACTAAAAAGTGGACACAGAATTGTAAATAAGGAAGTTGTGTTTGTGGCCCCGTATTTTATTTCACCGAGAGACTTGAGAATTCCGAGACTCGACTGGTCTTGGTATATTAATGATTCCAGGATAATAAACGAGAACATCCAGCCAAACATCATCCCTCTACAAGTAGAGAGTGGTGTGTCCGGGATGTCTAAACTTAGAATTTTAATAGAGCACAGAGATAAATTAACCCAAACAGCAAATGGTGAAATACAGTTTGAATTCTAAAATGCGAAAATATATTTTATACATACTAATACTAGCAACATTTGTTGGGATATTCGGCCCAGTGGCGCGCATAGAAGCGCAAGGGGGGACAAGTGAGCCTTATAAACTACTTGCACCACTACCTTGTTCTAAGGACACACCGGGATGCGAAAGCGGAAAACTGACAACATTTAACCCCACAAATGAAAATGGTTCTGCTTTAGGTAGCTATCTAAACCTTATAGTTCAGCTAGTTATAGGGATATCCGCAATACTAGCTGTGGTTATGATAGTAATGGGAGGTATAGAATATATGGGTAGCGAGCTTATATCCAGTAAGGAGGCGGGAAAAGACAGGATTAAGGACGCACTACTCGGGCTCTTGATAGCCCTCGGTGCATACGCACTATTGAACACAATCAACCCGAGTTTATTGAAAAGTAATATAAATATTCCTGATGCAAAGGTTACAGTAGTGGTAGACGATAGCGTGCCCCAGACACCAGTGGGCGGAAAATATAAAAACGGCATAGCGGAAAATACCCCCCTGACAGGCACTCCGACACCATTACCACCAGGGGTTACTCTTAACGCAGCACAATGTACTTTCGTTGGACAGCGAGGATGCACGTCTACTATTGGCCTCAATATGAGTCAGGTGCAAGCAATACAGCGAGGATGTAATTGTAATATTGTTATAACTGGTGGTACAGAGTGGTGGCTACACGGAGGACAATCTGGCAGCACAACACACCAAAATGGTAGTTCAACTGTAGACTTAAGACCAAACCCTCAATTAAACGCATATCTCAGTGGGGGAAAACCTTTAGTACTAAACTCTCGATATCCTCCACCAAATGGACCTTATTATTGGGAAGGAGATCATTGGCACATTGGCAGGTAATTAAATTTTTATGTCGCAAAGAAACTTTACACTTTTCATAATAACTCTCATCTTGGTAGTAGCCGGTATTTTTGGATTTTTATATTTTTATCAAGGTCAGAACCAGCAGCCAGGGGAGGGTGGTGGTACAAATTTCTTGTCTAGATTCAACCCTTTCGGTCAAAGTAACCCCGTAACCCCGACCCCAGAAGAGCCTATAGACATATCCGAACCAGAAACTCCGACTCTGGAAGTGCCACAACTACCAAGCAAGCTCACCCAGATATCATCTGTGCCGGTGGCAGGTTATGAGATACTGATGCGAGAACGCCTGAAAGAGATGGTAGAAGTAGCGCCGAGTGAAGCCACACCCGCAACGTCCTCAACCTCAAAACCAGTAGCGCCTGCTACTGAATTAGTAACCAGCACACGTTATGTAGACCGAGCATCTGGCAATATTTATCAAACTTTCCTAGATCAAGTAGCTGAGAGACGATTCTCCACTACCACCATACCGAAGGTGTATGAGGCATATTTTGGCAATAAAAACTCTTCCGTAATACTGCGCTATTTAAAGACTGACAACAAGACAATCCAGACATTCCAGGGCGCTGTGCCTAAGGAAATACTGGGCGCGGATGCAATGGAAAACGAGCTCACAGGCACCTTCCTACCAGAGGGAATTACTGAAATGAGTATTTCGCCAGATGGAAGCAAGATGTTTTATTTGGTTAACGTTGGCGATGTAAGCGTCGGAACAACTTTAAACTTTGCGGACAATAAAAAAACGCAGATATTTGATTCGCCATTTACTGAATGGTTAGTACAATGGCCAAGCACTAATTTAATCACCCTCAATACTAAACCTTCAGCGTTTATAGAGGGCCATATGTATTCCTTAAATCCAACAAGTAAAAGCTTTAGTAGAACCCTGGGGGGCGTACTAGGGCTCACGACCCTCACTAGCCCGAGTGGTAAATCGGTGCTTTATGGCGACAGTAGCTTGTCTTTGAATATTTTAAGTATAGACAAAAACACCAGAACCCCAGCGGGCGTCCGAACACTACCAGAGAAGTGTGTGTGGGGTAGCGACAGCATAACCCTATACTGCGCTGTGCCAGTATTTCTAGAAGTAGGGCAGTACCCTGACAGCTGGTATCAAGGTGAAGTTTCATTCGCAGATCAAATATGGAAAATAGACACAGTAAATGGGACCACTGATCTTATAATAGATACAACTCTGGACGGGAAAAACATAGATGCTATTAAGCTCGCACTAGATAAAGACAATAAATATATATTGTTTGTAAACAAAAAAGACTCTATGCTCTGGAAGCTGGATTTGGAATAGCTCGAGAGTTTAGCTAGTTGGTTTATAGCTTTAAGCTATCGCCAATGTATTTAATAACCACCCGCCTAGTATTTCCTGCGCCTATGGACTCAGTTTCTAGATCTGGGGCGTCAGCTATAAATTCATGTATGATCCTGCGCTCAAAAGCGGACATAGGGTCTACCTCAATATTTGATTTGAAATAGCGAGCTCGCTCAGACATCATATGAGCCACTGCACGGACACTATCGATGCGCCTTTTTTGAAAATCATTTACGTCCACCAAAACACTTGCGCCAGGAAGCTCGCCCGGGGCAGGGGTTTCTGATTCTTTGGATTCAATAATCCTGCGAACCAAGTGATTCAAGGCGTGGAGAGCCTCACCCTCGCGGGCAGTAAAGTGGTGTGGCTCGCTCACTTCAAGAGAAAATATAACACCGGAGTTTTTCTCCTCTATGGCCTCGATTTTATTCACTAAAATAGTGGTCTTTTCTACTAATTCTTTTATTAGATTTTCTATATCTTGTTTTTTCATAAAATTATATTTCTTCAGCTAAAACTTTTTTCTCTGTTTTTTTAACATAAATCTGCTGACCTATAGAGAAAAAGTTGCTAGTTATAAAATATAGGGCTACTGCGCCAGAAAGTGAAACGCCCAGGAAATCAGTATAGAGAATGATGAAAATTAGGACAGGGAAGCCGTATTTCATATTTGTGTGCATACTCTTGGCTAAACTAGCCTGAAATGAGTTAGGGTCTGTGTCTTCAGCCAAAACCGGCTTAGGCATAAAATGTACTTGGAGATACTGGGAAATACCTGCCAAAAGGGCTAAAATGAAGCTTTTTTGACTTATATCAATAAAACCCAGAAATAGGTTGCTGGCGTTCTCGGGAGAGCTTACGAAGGAGTATAGTGTGCCTGGATCGAAGTTTATGCCCCGCATAAATACCTGATATAGGGCAATAAGCACAAAAATCGTAGGTATTATGGCCAGACACCCAGAGAATGGATTAGTTTTATGTTTGCGATATAGCTCGAAAGTTTTTACCGCCTGTTCTTCTTTGGTGCCCCCTTCTTTCTTTATCTTTGCGATCTCCGGAGCAAGCATGGCCATAGCCGCCTGGTTGCGTATTTGGTGTTGAGATAGGGGAAAGAGAAGAATTTTCACAAAAATAGTGAGCAGAATCACTGCAATACCTGCATCTCCTCCAGGAACTATAGACACAAAGAAGGCGAGAAGGTTGACAAGTGGTTGATACAGAAAGGTATTCCAAATAAAAGACAGCATTTTCCTATACTACCTCGAAACCTCTTTTTTGGCAAAATTTAAAATACCAATTATGGAAGGTGGTCGATTCTTGGCGTTTGGAATGGATGACAACGCAATAACCTACGAATAATTAACAGGACACCCTTTACACTTCCATACTTGCCAACAGCCTGAATGCCGTACTCAGAGCAAGTAGGGTAAAATACACAGCTACGCTTACGGAGCCTGGATATGTATTTCTGGTACAACTTAATTGATTTTATTAAGAATCCCTGCAACATCTTTCTCTATTTCTTCAAATGAAGCTATATTTTTCTTAAAAAGAAGCATCCCTACAAACCCTTGAGGTAGGGGGTGTTTAATTTTTTGAATAGCCCTATAGCCCTTTCGGCGAAGAGAATTACGAGCTACAGCCTTCTTGGTGACTGATTTAGGCACAGACACAGAGATGCGCGCCAGTTTTTCGGATGGATCATTGATAAATCTAAGAGATAGCGATGGGGAAGAAAAGGACCTGCCATTTTTAAACAGGTTATCCACCATACTCCTATCGAGCCTTCTTTGCTTGGGAAGCATTTTAAACTGAAAGCTTTTTCCTGCCCTTTCGGCGCCTTCTCTGCAGGACTCTTTGTCCTGTCTTAGTCTTTGAGCGAACTAAAAAACCATGGGACTTCGCCCTTTTCCTCTTTCTAGGTTTGTATGTAAACGACATAACGCGAGTATATAACAAATTTTAGCATTAGGCAACTGGTGTGTGTTTTTCCCCAGATTATCAACACACTTAATAAGTTTTGAAAATTTCCATTAAGCTTAAAAATAGTATAAACTATGCCTTAATGAATACGAAACAACTCTGGGACAGCTGCTTGCTTGAGATAGAGTCTGGTATGTCTAAGGCAAACTTCAGTACCTGGTTTAAAAACACTTCGATTGTTAAAGAAGCTGGGGGTATTGTGTATATAGGTGTGCCAAACGAGTTTGTGCGCGATTGGCTACAGAATAAATACCACAAACTAATAACCAAAACTATCGCTGATGCATATGAAAATATGCGAGGGGTAGAGTACATTATATCTAAGATAGAGAACAAAAAGGTGGAACCTTCTCCCGTAGAGCCTAGCGCGCTCTTTGCCAACAAAGAGCTTCCTCTGCGCGATTTATACATAAACCCAGACGACAACCTAAACCCTCGCTATCACTTCAATTCCTTTATTGTGGGAACATTTAATGAGCTTGCCTATGCGGCAGCCCAGGCTATCATTGAGAATCCGGGTACTAAATACAACCCTTTCTTTGTTTACGGAGGGACGGGCCTTGGTAAAACCCACTTAATCCAATCTATCGGAAACTCAATTAAAGAAAAATATCCAAATAAAAAAGTACACTATATTACCCTAGAGAAGTTTGCGACCGACTTTGTTAATTCGTTACAGGGGGCAAAAGCAAACTCTTTTAAGGAGAAATATAGAAAGTATGATCTGCTGATCATCGACGACATCCAGTTCATAGGTAAGATGGAAAAGATTCAAGAAGAACTTTTTCACACATTTAATACTTTCTACGAAAACAACAAGCAAATAGTCTTTTCATCTGACAAGCATCCAAACTATATACCTGAATTAGCGGATAGATTGAAGTCGCGCTTCGCTGCAGGAATGATCGTAGATGTGTCAGAGCCAGAATACGAGTCCCGTCTCGCTATTCTAAAGGTTAAATTGCAGGATCAGAACATAAACATAGACCCAGAGATAATAGACTACATAGCAAGCGCTGTAGAGGGCAATATTAGAGAGCTTGAGGGGGGTTTAAACCTAATAATCTGCCAATACCAACTCAAAAACAGACCTCCAACCCTAGCAGAAGTTAAGAGTCTGCTCAAAAACAGCATGAAGCCAAAGAAAAATATAGCTAT
>CAZFNV010000002.1:0-43811 GCA_964520225.1 uncultured Candidatus Saccharibacteria bacterium
AATATGCCGCAGTGACCTGGAGTGATCCATTTCTAGATATTACTAAATTTTTACTCAATTATTACGAAGTCGCACCTGATAGATGATTTTCATGCAGGGCGACGTTGAACCATATGCGTACCATTGTCCGAGAAATTTTAATAAATGTTATGCAGGCCGAGTCGAAACTCGTGCTCTGGAAGTATAAACCAAGGATAGTTGCCATCACTGGTTCAGTGGGTAAAACTTCGACCAAGGACGCTGTGTATGCCGTGCTGTCTAAGGTGGCTTATGTGCGCAAGAGCGAGAAGAGCTATAACAGCGAGCTCGGTCTTCCGCTCACAATACTTGGTGTGCCAAATGGTTGGAATAATCTTTCAGTTTGGATGCAGAATATTTGCAAAGGTGCTTGGCTGTTTTTGTGGCCTCATAAATATCCGAAATGGCTCATACTCGAAGTTGGGGTGGGTAAACCAGGTGATATGGCGCGCACCGCATCGTGGCTCAAGACTGATGCGGTGATCATTACAGCGATAGGTGATACTCCAGCCCATATAGAGTTCTTTGAGTCACGCAAACACTTAGTGGAAGAGAAGAGCGGACTAATCAAAACTTTAAAACAAGATGGTGTGCTCATACTCAACAAAGACGATGAGACGGTAGACAAAATGGGCGAAGGTGCCAAACATCGTATTATCAAATACGGCTTTTCGGGTGATGTGGATGTGCAGGGCGGAGGGGAGTCTATCGCTTACAGTGAGGCAGGTGAGCCTGAAGGGATAATATTCCGAGTAGATGTGGATGGTAGCAGCTTACCCGTTGTTATAGATGGAGTTTTTGGCAAAAACCATACTTATGCTTCACTCGCTGCGCTCGCTTTTGCTTATGGATTCAAATTGAATATGCTTGAAGGTATAAATGCGCTCAAGAGTTATGATGTTCCACCGGGCCGAATGCGTCTATTGCGTGGGTTCAATGACACCTTAATAATAGATGACACATACAACTCTTCACCTTTTGCTTGCGAGTCTGCACTGCGCACGCTCGGCGAGATAAAGTGTTCTGGCAGAAAGATAGCAATATTGGGTGACATGCTCGAGCTCGGCAAACATACAGTCGAAGCTCATAAAAAGATCGGTAAAATAGCAACGGAAGTGGCAGACGTACTACTGGTTGTTGGGCCACGCTCTCAAGATACTAAAGAGGGGGCTATGCCTAGAGCAGAATCTACACATTTTGCCCGATTAACTAGTGATAAAATTTTTCACTTCACGGATTCGTACAAAGCTGGGGAATTTATAAAAACATTTATCGAAAAAGGGGATGTGGTGCTAGTGAAAGGTTCACAAGGTATGCGTATGGAGCGAGTAGTAGGAGAAATATTGCTTGACCAGAAGAATAAAGAGAACTTGCTCGTTCGCCAAGACAAAGAGTGGCTGGCTAAAAAATAAATATATAAAACGAAAGCCGCCCTACTCGAGGAGCCGGACGGCTCTCCCGTGTGGGCGGCGTTGATATTGGCGCGCTCAGCGCGCGGGTTCTAGTTGTGCTTCTGGAACCTTTGCCACTCGGTGACGAAATCCTCAACCGAGCGATTGATTGCCAGTTGCAGAAGAGCGTCCTTCTTGACTGGCGGAGGAGAGAGAGGTTGTGGTGTTCCTCCGCTCGAAGGCCAGCGAGGCCGGAAATCCTCCGGCTCCGCAAGTCCGACCGAAAAGACGCTCATGTAGCTCAGCCACACTTCGCAATGCGAAGGCGAGCACCGGGCGTTGTAGTTGAGCTTTGGGCTCTCCTCGTTCCCGCGGATGCTGGCGCCCGTCCATTGGGCGCGGTAGCCTTCCGTGGAGGACTTGTCTTCCTGCCACTTGTCGTTCTGCGACAGGAAGATCCGGCCCTCCGACCATGCCCCCATCTCGGCCATCTCGTATGCGAGCAGTTCGGCCGTGGGGTGTTTGATCGGAACTCCACGGCCTTCGCCGTAGATGCGCGAGACGCGCAGACCGGCGAGAGGCGGGGCGTTGACTTCTCGCGCCACGACGAGCACAGTCGGAAGCTGAAGCATGTAGAGCACGATCCAGATGAAGCGCTTCCTGTCGCTCCATCCGTCGATCGTCCTGAAGATTTTTTCGATCATCTTATGGGCCTCCTAGGGGTTAGGTTGAAAGTGAACTTCTAAAAATATATAAACACACAAAAATGAAAAAATCAAGTTTTTTGCTAATTTACGCTTTAGAACTTGAATATTTTAAATAAATATGTTATTATATAGGTGGAGCAGTACCAACTCGAGTGAGGTTAAAATGAGCCTTCGCCACACGAACTTCAGGGACATCCCTGTCGGACAGAAGTTCTGTTTCAACGTCGACGGTCCGGCGTTCGTGCGCATCGGCCGGGTCGCCTACGGCGACCCGAAGACGGGTGCCTACCGGGGTGAGCTCCACCCCAACCGTGGGGTCTGGCGCGTGAACTAGACCCAGACCACACAACCACATCAGCCCGCAGGAAGCCCGCGATTTTCGCTGCTCCTCGCGGGCTTTCCTTTTTATAATTGACAACATAAATTTTTTATAGTAGAAAACTAATTGGAGGTTCTTGAATGAAAGAGACGAAGCCGACCCCTCTCCGAGACCTGGCCGGTCCGCCGTGCAGGCGTTGCGGGTTTTCCATGGCCCGCAAGGAGGGCGGGTACAACTGTCCCCATTGCGGCATGCAGACCGGCGACCGCAAGAGCTACTAGGGGGTACCACCATGGTCGACCTCCGAGTTGAGGTTGCTGACAAGCAACTCAGCACCCCAGAGTGGGGCAAGCTGATGCTTGACGTTGCGACCAAGCTCAAGCGTACGGTCTACGTTGCGTTCCCGAATCTCGTCATTCGAAATGGCGAGCTGGGGGACATCGAGAGGCTGCAAGGCCTCGGCCTCAAACTGAAGGAGGTGAAGTAAAGAAAAATCAAAAAACGACCGCCGGGCTCCCGTGAAAGGGGCCGCCCGCGCGGTCCTTTTCTTTTTTTAATTACATTTTTCGCGGACAACAACCACTTAAGTTTTTGCAATATACTGTTGTATCACGAGTAAAAATATGATTTGAAAAATAAATATAGAACTAGACAAAACAAAAAACTTGTGTTATATAAAAAGTGGAGGTGACTCGCTATGACCCAGCGAGCGAAGGAGCTGAGACGGAAACGCAAGGCGCGGAACGACCGCAGGAAGGCGCGCCAGTGGGCGGGGGAACCCAAGGGTCCTCGACCCCTGGGCATGAACAAGAGCCTGCTGCCGAGCCTGGTGGTGCGGCGCCACCGCGGGCGGTACTTCGGGTGGTGCGAGGCGTGCGGGAGCTACACCTGCGTTTGGGATCTGGGGTAGCTTCTCAGTGTGCCCCGCCGGTTCAGAAGGCCGGCGGGGCACGGCAAACAAGTTCTTTGCGTTTTTTCTGTTGTGAGCCTTTCGGGGCTCGATCTGGCTCCGTTAGGACAAGATCCTCACGGGGCTTTTTTACAAGCAAGAACCGTTCTTGCTTAGCTGGTACTTGGTTCGAATAATTTTCGTAGCGCGGTCATTTTTTCTGGATTCAATTTCGCTTTAAAAAATTCTAACTCAACTTCTTTTTCATAAAAACTTTCGTGATCATCAGTGGCAATATTTACTAATTCTTCGAAAGTTACGGGATATAGCTGTATCTTTTCTCCAGCGTCCAAATCAAGTTCAGAGACTTTCTTCAAACCTTTTGCTATAAAAGTGTAGACTGCCCACTCTATTTTACTGGTAGGCTGTTGCGCGTTCCAAAGTATAAATTCTTCCGCTTCGTATCCGCTTTCTTCTAACAGTTCTCTTTTCGCGGCTTCTAGAATATCTTCGCCCTCATCGACTCTTCCGCCTGTAGCTCCGATGAAAGGTTTCTTGCCGGGTTGTTCTTGTTTGGTCAATAAAATTTGACCGTCTGGTAATACTGGGAACACGACTACGGTATCGGGGCGCTTCAGTTTTTCAAAAGTCGCTTTTGTGCCGTCAAACATTTCTTGTTCCCACTGATATACATCGAATATTACACCTTTAAAAACTTTTGTTGCATCTGACGGAAGGGGTTGTTTTGATTCAGGTCTTTTGATTTCCATATTTATATTATAACAAAGTTTTTAACACTTTACATTTTCCTCGAATCATATGCCCAGTGGAGGAGGGCTTGGCGTTGGCGACGACGGCAAGAAATGTCACCGGCGAGGCAATTATTTTTTATTTGCATTATGTGTCGGCGCATATTGAGCCAGCGCTTTATCTGCCTTTCATCTTCGTCAGGAATTCTTCTACCCATATAATAGCGGGCATACCACTCGAACCATCCGCGCGGGTCGTCTTTGTATATCCAGCCTTTCCTTTGCCACTCGGCTAGGCTCTGTGATGCTTTGATTTTAAAAAAGTTGAGTTTTGGGTCGGGGCCTTTCATTACATCTTTCTGTAATTTCGCTTTTCTGAACCAGGTTTTCGGATATTCTTTTTGGCAATCATTTAAATACAATCCGCCGAAAACTCCGAGTGCAAGCATTTCTTTGGGAGTTAAGTCTGGCCGAAACCTCGGGTCAAAATTTTTTCCCTCCGGTTCAGTTCGCACATAAGTGTAACCCCTCTGCATTGCGTTATTGATCGTAATTTTTCTAGCACGAAATTTAGGCATAGATTTTGTAGGTGAATTGTAGCACATTGTTTATATTTTTTTATGTGATAAATTGTGCGTGGAGGTTACCATGCTGCGCATTCGTGTGCTGGGAGCGGCGGGTCCCGGAGACCTGACGTTCGTTGCAGACATGCTGTGCTCGATGTCCGGCAAGGACGTGTATTGTTCGGACACCAACGAGAACATTCTTGAGGTCGATGGAGCGACCCCCGAAGACCTCAAGAACTGGAACAGGTTCGAGCTCTTCGAGCTCCAGGAGGTGAACTAAAGAAAAAGAAAAAATCAAAAAGACCGCCGGGCCCCGAGGAAGGGACTGCCCGCGCGGTCCTTTTCTTTTCCACTTCTAAATTTTTTTAAGTGCGCTTCGCGCGCTAAGTTCATGTGGTCACAAGTTACTAAATAAAATTTTTCTTCTTCGACAAGCTCAGAATCAAATTTTATGTAAGTACTTGCCGACCCCGGCTCGGCTTCTCGCAAGCTTGCGAGACAGGCCTGTGCCTTCACCGCGTACAAAAAAATCCCAAGCAGTTGGGATGTTTTTTGTCGCGGTGACCTCACGGAGAATCGAACTCCGATTAACGGATTGAGAACCCGTTGTCCTAACCGTTAGACGATGAGGCCATACCTATTTTTAGCACATTATTATTCGGTAGCCAAATTTAGGCCTACTTTTTCGGCGATTTGTTTTATCCAACGGTCGTGCCTAGAAAGCTGGGTAGATATCGCTGCGTATTCTAGTTTTAATTCTCCGATTGATTTAGCTATCAAGTCACTCGAAACTAAAAGGCCTTGTACCATCTCTCGCAAGTGCGATAGATCACTCTTGATCTCCTCGACGTCTTTCTTAGATGCTAGGAGGGAAGTCAATTTGTCGATATCTTGATCAGTTAACATAATGAAATTATATCAAGTATTACTGAGAGTAGTCAAATACAGAAAACCACTATGCTATTCCTCCACTTTTGGCTTTTCGAGTTCTTGGATCTCGATGTCGGGGGAGGTGCCGGAGATGCGCATAACGTCTTTATCTATTTTTTTAAGCTCTTTGCCAGAAGCGTTGTAGTGGTTCACCACTGTCGAGAGCGAGTTGCCGAGCTTGTTGTGATATTCATCGTAAGCTTTCAAGTGTTTACCTAGTTCGCCCACGCGCTTGATTATTTCACTCGCCTCCTTTTCAATTTTGAGTGCATTTAAGCCTTGCAGGACTGTTTGTAAATACGCAAGGAAAGAAGTAGGGGAGACAACTATAACTTTATATTTATTCGCGGCACGCTGGATTAGGTTTTCCTCTTCATCTCTACCCACACGTCCCAGTAGTAGGTCGTAGTATATGGCCTCGTGAGGGATGAACATAAAGGCAAAGCCTAGGGTGTTGAGCTCAGGGCGCACGTATTTCGCAGTTTCTATGATGCGAGCCTTGAGGTCATTCTCGAAAATTTTCTCTAGCCTTCCGCGTTCTGCTTCATCTTCTTCTTCGGTGATGCGGTTGTAATTCTCTAACGAAAATTTCGAGTCTATCGGAATTATTTTCTCTTTTACAAACACCACCGCGTCCGGTACGAGCTCTTCACCATTATCGTTCTTGCCTAGCCGGTACTGCATCTCGTAGCTACCTGGAGGCATAGTGTTGCGTAGTAGAGTTTCGAGGTAATATTCACCGAGGATTCCGCGCTGTTTCGGATTTTTCAGAATGTTTTGCAAGTTCTGAAGCTGGTCAGCGAAGGATATGACTTGCTTATTGGTTTCGTCGAGGCGAGTAAGGCGCTCGGTTACATCGCGGATTATTTTATTTGATTCAGTAGAGTGGAATTTCAAACTTTCGCTCATTTCTTTCTGGGAGGCGCCAATCTTCGCATCTACTGTGCGGGAGAGTTCGTTGAGCTGGGTGAGTATGAGGTTGAGCCCTGCACCACTATCCGTGTTGGGGCGGCCTTTATTTATAATCGCATATACAACTCCACCCACAACCAAAATAACTATTATAAGTTCAAAGTTAAGCATTTGCTTATTCTAGCATGCTTTATTTCTTGAGGTAGTGTTCAAGTGTGTACACCCAGTCTTCGTCATTACCGCCATCTTTCTTCTTTTCATTTAGTAGCCATTCCAGATAGCCACGGTCTTCGCGGGCCACTTCTTCTACTTTACGGCCATTATATTTGCCAAAGCGGAATGTGCCGAGGAGGGAAGGATGAGCGGAAACCTCTATCATTTTCTCGAGAGCTTGTTCTTCATCCAAACCTTCCGATTCCATCATCTTGTTTTGTAATCTATCGAAAAGTTTTTCGAGCACCAGCACATCACCCAGGGCGTCGTGCGCTGGAGCCTCTATTTCTATTCCGATCAAATATCGCAAGTATTGCAGGTTGTATCGTTCCACCTTATCTTCTTTGTCTAGGTATCGAGCCAGGCGCAGAGTGCAGATGAAATCTTTCGGCCTTATGTCTTCCTTTTCTAGCATCATTAAGTCGAAGAGCGCGTTGTGAGCGACGACAATGTTGCCTTCATCTTCCAGAAGCTTTTTGATTTTTGCATACTCCTTACTTTCCCGGAAAGCTGATTTATCCTCTACCATTTTATTCGTTATGTGATGTACAGCTGAAGCTTCAGGTGGAATTTTCTTCGGCGCTTTATATCTCTGGCTGAAAGTTTCTTTATCACTTTTATAAGCTAACTCTATTAGGAAGTCTTCCTCTGTGTTACCAGTAGTCTCTGTGTCTAAAAAAATAATTTTTCGCATCTTCCCATTTTAGCACAAAGTTGTTATAATGGCGCTAGTATTGTTATTTTTGGGGCACGGATATTTTTTTACTAAAAAATTCCTCGTGCTCGCGCCAGTCGCGCTCGCAAGTCCCCAAAAACAACAATACTCGCGCCATATTATGCTACAAGATCAAATAAAAAACGGAATAAAAGAAGCGATGATGGCGAAGGATAGCGTGCGCCTTGAAACTCTGCGTGCGATGAGCGCCAGTTTTATGAATGAATTAGTAGCGAGCGGACGTAAACCACAAGACACTTTGACGGACGAAGAGGTTTTGGTTGTGATAGCTCGGCTTGCTAAACAGCGCAAAGATTCTATAGAACAATTCAAGAAAGGTGGACGTGAAGACCTGGTGGCGACAGAAGAGGCACAGCTCGCAATTCTCGAGACTTATCTACCAAAGATGATGGATAAAAGCGAGGTAGAGAAGATAGCGCATGCGAAAAAAGCCGAACTCGGAATAAATGATCCAGCAAAGAAAGGTATGCTCATGTCCGCACTAATGAAAGACCTAAAAGGTAAGGCAGATGGCTCGGTCGTAAAAGAAGTGGTAGACGGATTGTTTTAAGTATGAAGCTGAAACTCGTAACTCACGACGGATCCTTCCATGCAGATGATATATTTGCTGCGGCTACGCTCGCTACGCTACTTGAGCGCGATGGTAAAGAATATGAAATAATTCGCACTCGCGATGAAGAGATAATAAAGACTGCCGATTATGTTTTTGACGTGGGTGGGGTTCACGACGAAGCGATAAATAGGTTCGACCATCATCAAGTGGGCGGTGCCGGTTCCCGCGAATTTGGTGGTATGGCTATAGAATACGCCGCTTTTGGTTTGGTTTGGAAAAGATTTGGTGCAGAACTAGCGGGGTCCCAAGAAATTGCAGACGTAATAGATAAACGGCTGGTTGCACCGATCGATGCTGGAGATAATGGAATGCCAGTTTTTGATAAAAAAGGGGAAGTAGGGCCGTACACTATCCAAAGTTTTTTACAAGGCGCAATGAATCCTACTTGGCAAGAAGATGCAACTCTTGCAGACCAGCGCTTTTTAGAGAGTGTGGAGATAGCTAAAATGATTTTAAAAAGAGAAATCGTGTGCGGTAAAGATTTTATACAAGCCAAAGCAAATGTTTTAAAATGTTATGAAGCAGCACACGACAAAAGAATAATCATATTTGATGGGCTCTATCCAGTCAAAGATACCTTAGATATTTTCCCAGATCCATTATTTATAATTTCACAAAGAAGGAATGATGGCTTGTGGTCTCTAAAAACTTTAGGAGTGCCAAATCAAGAATTTAAAAATAAAAAAGATTTACCTCTGTCTTGGGCTGGGTTGCGAGACAAAGAATTACAGGAGGTGACAGGTGTCGAGGACGCAATTTTCTGCCACAGGAATCTTTTCTTGGCTGTTGCTAAAAGTAAAGAAGGTGCGTTAAAGTTAGCTGAGCTTGCGCTCAAAAATAGCTAGTGCCTAGTTTCCTAGAGCCTAGCGCCTAAATCATTATGCCTTTTATAGACGAATTAAAATTTTACGCAGAAGCGGGTCGTGGTGGCGACGGTGTGGTGCGTTGGCGCCAAGAGAAATTTGTGCCGAAGGGTGGCCCAGCCGGAGGCGATGGTGGCAGGGGTGGGGATTTCTACATAGAGGCCGTGCGTGACATTCATTTGCTTTCGAAATACAAAGCTAAGAAAGAATTTAAGGCCGGTCGGGGAGAAGACGGAGGCAAGAAGAGCCTACATGGCGCTTCGGGGAAAGATTTTTATTTACAGCTACCTGTGGGTTCGGTAGTTACAAATTTAGATACAGATGAAGTCTGGTCGCTAGAGAAGGAAGGCGAGAAGATAATGATTCTCCGTGGAGGTTATGGTGGATTCGGCAACGAACATTTCAAAAGTTCTACCAATACTACGCCACAACAATCACGCGCCGGGCAGGAGGGGGCGCATGGCCATTTCTCTGTCGAACTCAAACTTTTTGCTGATATTGGCTTTATCGGTCTTCCTAACGCCGGTAAATCTTCATTACTTAACGCGCTTACGAATGCAAAAGCCGAGGTGGGGGATTATCCTTTCACTACACTTGATCCGAATTTGGGCGATTTCTATGGTTATGTTCTGGCAGACATTCCTGGGCTTATTGAAGGTGCTTCAGAAGGGCGCGGTCTGGGGATAAAATTCTTACGCCACATTAGTCGAACGCGCCTGTTGGTGCATCTGGTATCTTTCGACCCCGAAGCAGAGACTGCGTCTCGCAACGGGGCAAGAAACGCTTCAATGTTAAAAAATTATAGAGATATTAGGAAGGAACTTGCTAAATATGACAAGAAATTAAAGTTGGTGGAGGATAGCTTGTCCGACAAAAAAGAAATTATTATTCTATCTAAATCCGACAGCGTTGACCAAAAGACGGTAGAGAAAAAAATCAAAGAATTCAAGAAGCTGAACACGCAAGTTCTAGCTCTTTCACTCTATGATGATAAGCTGATTAAGAAAGTTTCGGATACACTGGTAAAATTTTTGCGTAAATAGTATAATATTCTCATGAATATGTTAAAATCATTCTTCCAAGGGAAGCTTGTTTATGTTGTGGTCGTTTTAGTGGCTCTGGTAGCCATCGGTATTTTTGTCTCTGGCGGCAACGGTAATGGCTTAGATACTTTAGTAGTAACTCGGGGTAATTTCGTGAGTCAGGTCTCTGTCTCTGGTAAGGTTTTACAAGATAGCGATGCATCGCTTGGGTTCGCTTCTTCTGGTCGTGTAGGCAAAATTTTCGTACAAGAAAACGATGTTGTTCGTGCTGGGCAGACACTTGCTCAGCTAGAGATAGGCGACCTTCTGGCAGAACTCAAAATAAAGCAAAGTAGTTACAAAACTTCTGATACAGATCTAGAATCCGATGTTATTAACGCTTATCGAACTCTTCTGTCAGAAGGTTTGATTCTAGTGCCGGATTCTGAGGACTACGACATGGAGTATCCAGATATAACAGGAATATATAAAGGAGAAGAAGGGCAATATAAAATAATAATTAGTCGTAGAGATGTAACCTCGTCTGATTTTTATCTTTCCACCTTCGGACTAGAGAAAACTAAAGTTTTGATAAATAGCAATAGTCCTACCCCTATCGGAACCAAGGGATTGTATTTGAATTTTGATGGCTTAAACCTAGAGGACTACGATGACACTATCTGGTATCTCGATATTCCGAACAAGGCAAGTAGTGAGTATGTGACCAATTACAATACTTATCAAAAAGCCAAGAATCGCTTCGACGCATCTCTTAAGGGTGTGAGCGAAGACTCTTCTTCAGCAATAGCAAAAGCGGAAATAGAAAAAATAAATGCCGAGATCCGCAAGAACACTATCTATGCGCCTTTCTCTGGAGTTATAACTAGTGTGACTAAGGACGCTGGTGAGACTGCGAACACCAACGAAGCTATAGTATCTATGATCGGTACTGACATTTTTCAGATCGAGGTTTTTGTGCCGGAGGTAAATGTAGCTCAGATAGCGCTCGACCAGCAGGCGCGAGTGACCCTGGATGCTTATGGACCAGATGTTTTGTTTGACGCTATAATATTTGCAATAGACCCAGGGGAAACAGTGCGTGACGGTGTGTCAACTTATAAAACTAAACTCAAATTTAGCGAGTTTGATGATCGTATTCGCTCGGGTATGACTGCCAATGTGAATATCATAACTTTCGAGAAGCCGGATGCGCTCACTGTGCCGAGCGGAGTTGTTTTTGAAAAAGAGGGTGTGAAGTATGTGCAGATAAAAAATATAAACGGAATAGAAGACCGTGAAGTTACCACTGGGCTCGTCTCAGCCTCGGGCCAGGTAGAGATACTATCAGGAATTTCTGAGGGCGATGAAGTTCTCCTTAATCCTAAATACGACTAATATGTTTTCTTTGCTTAATCTTCGCATAGGATTCTTCCTCGCCTTGCGTCAGATCAAGCGTTCGAGCTACTGGACCACAGGGCTCATAGTCTTCGTGATGTTTCTTACATTCCTAAACTTGGTTGTTATTACTGGTTTTATGGTAGGGATTGTGGATGGCATATCTAGACTTTTTCGTGAACAGCAAAGCGGGGATGTGATAGTTTCCACGCTCAAGACAAAAAATTATATAGAAAACAGCCAGCAAATACTTTCCTTGATCCAGGGTTTGCCTCAGGTTGAACGAGTTTCCGCCCGTTATGTCACCGGCGCGACACTTGAAGCGAACTATAAAACTCGCACTGACTGGAATGAAAAGCCGAATTCAACCGGTGCCAATATTTTCGGTGTAGATCCAGAAGCAGAAAATAATTTTTCCAACCTTTCTAGGTTCGTGGGTGAAGGCTCGTTTCTTGCGCCGAGTGATTTCGATTCTATACTAATAGGTTCTCAGCTTATTGATCGATATTCTTTCGGGGGTGACATACCAGGCCTTACCCCTCTTAAGAATGTTTATCCGGGGAGTAAAGTGAGGGTTACTATAGGTGATGCTACGCGTGAGGTTGTTGTGAAGGGTATAATCGTCACTACTGCCAATTCACCACTCGCCACTGGCGTATTCATGCCGGCGACTCAAGTTCGTCAGATGTCTGGGCGTAATGATTACAATCAGATAGCTATAATGCTCAAACCTCGTACTGATGCGGTGGCTTTTCGTGACCTGCTCAAGCGTAGCGGTATCGATAAAGTCGCACTGGTGCAAACTTTCGAGGAAGCTATTCCTAACGGGGTAGAGGAGGTGCGTGATACCTTTGAGCAAATGGGTAACGCAATCAGCTCGCTCGGGCTTTTGGTTGCTTCGGTTACTATATTCATAGTTATATTTATTAACGCAGTGACTCGTCGCAAATATATAGGCATATTGAAAGGCATTGGTATTTCTTATGAAGCTATTGAGGTTGCCTACATGTTTCAGTCTTTTTTCTACGCCATTCTTGGTTCTCTGGTTGGGTTGGCAATATTGTATGGATTTATCGTTCCATACATTTCTGCAAACCCTATCGTGCTTCCGATCAGTAATGCTATTATCGTCGCGCCACTCGACGGTACCCTGTTCCGAATATTACTACTTTCACTTACCACAGTGGTCGCTGGTTACATTCCAGCGCGGATGATCGTGCGCAAGAATACATTGGATTCAATATTAGGCAGAAATTAAAAATTAAGATGATAGAAGTAAAAAAAATAGTAAAAACATATAAGAGTGGGGCTATCGAGACACATGTCTTGCGGGGGATAGATTTTCAGGCTGGCGATGGTGAATTTGTAGCTATAATGGGGCGCTCGGGAGCGGGCAAGTCTACCCTCATGTATCAGATGTCGCTACTCGACGAGCCGACTTCAGGTGAAGTCTTAATTGCGGGTAAATCGACACGCGAGATGTCTGAAAAAACAAAAGTGAAATTTCGCTTGAATACTTTCGGATACGTTTTCCAAGATTATGCACTGATGCTAGAGCTCACTGCGCTAGAAAATGTTTCGCTTCCACTACTTATGCAAGGCTATTCGCGTCGTGATGCAGATAGAAAAGCTACTGAGTCTTTAACGAGAGTTGGTCTTGGTGAACGTTTAGAGAATTTGCCCTCCAAACTCTCGGGCGGGGAACAGCAGAGGGTTTCCATTGCGCGGGCTATTGCTCACAACCCGAAAATTCTTTTTGCCGACGAGCCTACTGCCAACCTCGACAATGAATCTTCACGCACAGTTATGAAAATTTTCGAAGAATTAAACCGTGCCGGTCAGACCATCATAATGGTCACCCACGAAGAAGAATACAGCCGTCATGCCAACCGTATCATATACCTCAACGACGGAAGAATAGAAAAAGAAACCGTGCTATAATATCTCTCGATGGAGAAAAAGTATTACTACACTGTAGGGCTCGAAATACATGCCGAACTGGCGACGAAGACCAAGATGTTCTGCGCATGCAAGAATGATCCGGATGAGGAGAAGCCGAATGTAAATATTTGCCCAGTGTGCATGGCGCATCCTGGAGCGTTGCCGGTAATAAATAAAAAGGCAATAGAACATGTTATACGTGTAGGGCTCGCCCTTGGTGGCAACATTGCTGACTTTTCTGAGTTTGATCGCAAGAATTATTTTTATCCTGATATTCCAAAAGGTTATCAGATCTCACAGTTTGAATATCCTATAGTTTCTGGCGGGCGCCTCGCGGGGATGGACATAACTCGGGTTCACCTCGAAGAAGATACAGGCAATAACAAACACATAGATGATTCTTCACTAATTGATTTCAATCGGGCGGGTGTGCCACTAATGGAGCTGGTGACTGAACCTCACACATTTGAGACTGTGGACGAAATGGCTCGCTCTGCTTCGCGTTTTGCGAAAGAACTCCAACTTATTTTATGGTATCTGGGTGCATCGGAAGCAAACATGGAGAAAGGTGAGATGCGCGTGGAAGCGAATATTTCTATTTCAGATAAAAAAGATGTCTTAGGTACAAAAGTAGAGGTAAAGAACCTAAACTCGTTTCGTAGTGTGGAGCGCGCCATTAAATACGAAGTAGATAGAATGATCGCCCTTGTCGAAGAAGGTAAGGGTAGTGAAATAGTTCAGGAAACTCGTGGTTGGGATGAAGGTAAGCAGAAAACTTTTTCTCAGCGCAAGAAAGAATCAAGCCATGACTATAGGTATTTTCCAGATCCTGACTTGCCAAAATTAAAACTTCATGAAGCCTTCGACCTAAATAAAATGCGGAGCGAATTGCCCGAGCTTCCCGAGGCCAAGCGCGAGCGGTATAGAAAAGATTTTGGTCTTAAAGATGAAGATATAGAGGTTTACATAAATGATTACGAGCTAGACGCATTGTTTACTGGCGTTACTAACAAGATCATAAATAAAGATAAACTAAAAACTGCTTCGAACTACATCACTTCTGATTTGATAGGTCTCCAGAAAAATAATCCAAACATAAAACTACCGAGTGCGGAACATTTTGCCGAACTTATTGATTTGGTTACTGATGGTAAGATTTCTTCCCGCGGGGCGAAAGATATTCTGGCTATGATTGTGACAAAAGACGAATCTCCCCAGAAAATTGCCACAGAGCAGGGCTTGCTCCAGGTGAGCGACGAGGGTGCTCTAAAAGAAATGGTGCAAAAAGCGATTACGGAAAATCCTGAAGTGGTAGCTACTTACAAAAGCGGTAAAGAGAACGCCATAATGTCTCTTGTTGGTAAAATTATAAAAGAGTCGAAAGGTTCCGCTAACCCACAAGCAGTTATTAAATTATTGAAAGAAGCACTAAAATAATTATGAAAACACTTCGTGAGTATATAAAAGAAGCGGAAGAGAAAAAGGTGGCGATAGGGCATTTCAATATTTCCAATCTCGAAGCGCTTCACGCGATATATAAAGCAGCGAAGAATCTAAATGTACCGGTGATCATTGGCCTTTCGGAGGGTGAAGAAAAGTTCGTGGGGAGAGAGGAAGCGGTAGCACTTGTCAAAACAATTCGTGAGCGAGATGACTACCCGATTTTCCTAAACGCTGACCATCATGCGAGTTTTGATTCAGTAAAAAGGTGTGTTGATGTGGGCTTCGACATGGTGATAATCGATGGGGCGAAGATGGCTTTTGAGGATAACGTGGCTCTGGCAAAACAATGCGTAGAATACGCTAGGGAATATTCTACAAAGACAGGTCGTGATGTGCTGGTAGAGTCTGAACTTGGCTATATAGGAGTAGGAAGCAATATTAAAGACAGTGTGCCGGAGGGTGCGGGTATCCTGACGAAGCCAGAAGATGCAAAGAAGTTTGTAGAGGCTACTGGTATTGACCTTCTCGCGCCATCTGTCGGCTCTGTGCATGGGCTTATTAAGTCCGGCAAGCCTAGCATTCACGCTGAGCTTGTGCGGGAAATACGTGAGGCTAGCGGTGTGCCACTAGTGCTCCATGGAGGCTCAGGGCTCAAAGACGAAGATTTTACGAATGCCATCGCTTCCGGTATCTCTGTGGTGCACATCAATTCTGAAATTCGCCTAGCGTGGAAAGAGGCTGTAGATCAGTTCATAGATGCGAACGCGAACGAAATCAATCCATCTAAAATACTACAACCAGCAGTTGAAGCTATCGAAAAAATAGTCGAAGCCCGTTTAAAACTTTTCAATAATATAAATTAGTGAAAGACGAGATTAAAGAATTTTTTAAGGGGGAGGTGATGGATGACAGCGAGACTTTGAGTAAATACTCGCGAGATGCGAGTTTGCTTGCTGTGCGTCCGCAGGTGGTGGTATTTCCAGAAGATAAAGAAGATGTGAAGAATCTGGTGCGTTGGGTGAGTGAGAATTCTAATAGGCCGGATTTGTTGCATACTTATGGGCATATTGCGATAACTGCACGGTGTGCTGGTACTGATATGTCGGGCGGGGCGATAGGTGAGTCGATAATAATGGATTTCTCACGGCATATGAATCGCTTACTCGGCGGGCCGGTGCCACTACATGACCCCGAAGGGAAGATTACTTCCTACGGGGCAGGTAAGAATAATTGGGAGATAACGGTTGAGCCGGGGATGTTCTATCGTGATTTTGAGAAAATAACTTTGAGTAAAGGTCTAATACTGCCTTGTTACACTGCGTCTAAGAGCTTAAATGCTATGGGGGGAATGTATGGCAACAACTCTGCTGGTGAGCGTACTCTCAAATATGGGAAAACTGAAGACTATGTGCTTGGCGCGAAACTAATTCTCGCCGATGGTAATGAATATGAGGTTAAGCCACTCTCTAGAGCCGAACTTGAAGATAAGATGAAGCAAGAGAATCTGGAAGGGGAAATTTATCAAAAAATTTTTAATTTAGTTAAAGATAATGAAGATGAGATAGTTCATGCCAAGCCAAAAGTTTCCAAAAATTCTGCGGGGTATTACATATGGAACTTGATAAAAAATCAGAATACAAAAAATCTCGCCGCTTTACCCTCTCTACGGGGGCTCCGACACGGACAAGATTTTTTGTATTCTGATTTTTTCGATCTCAATAAACTTCTCGTTGGCTCGCAGGGCACACTAGGTATCGTTACCGAGATTACTTTCCGATTGATACCTGAGAAAAAGTATTCCAAGCTTGCTGTTATTTTCATGCAAGACCTAGCCCCACTCGGCAGACTGGTAGATGAAATACTTGAGCTTAAACCCGAGACACTTGAATCGTATGATGACAAAACCATGAAGCTTGCAGTCAGGTTCTTCTTTGATTTTCTTAAAAATAAAGGTTTTGTGGGAATGTTTAAATTCATGTGGAGTTTTCTGCCAGAGCTCAAGATGATGCTCACGGGTGGTTTTCCAAAACTTGCTGTTCTGGTGGAATTTGCTGGCGTAAATGAGGAAGCTGCTCACCAGAGGTGCCTGGAACTCAGAGATCATATCAAGCACTTTGGTCTACAAATTCACATTACTGAGAGTGAGGCTGAGTCGGGTAAATATTGGGACATCAGGCGTGAGAGCTTCGCACTACTGCGCAAGCACGTGCGGGGTAAACACACTGCGCCATTTATTGATGACATAGTGGTTCGCCCAGAGTTCTTGCCTAAATTCTTGCCTGAGCTCAACAAGATTCTCGGTGAGTACGATATTACTTATACGGTTGCGGGACACGCAGGGGATGGCAATTTTCACATTATTCCTCTTATGGATTTCAAACGTCAAGATACAGCGAAAATCATTATGGAATTAGGTGAAAAAGTTTATGACCTTGTCGCTCGCTATCACGGTTCCATCACTGCTGAGCACAACGACGGCCTTATCCGCACTCCATATCTTGGTAAAATGTTTTCTCCTCGAATGCTTGAAATTTTTGCCGAAATCAAACAGATCTTCGACCCTTACAACATTTTCAATCCAGGTAAAAAGGTAGCAACTGAAACCATGGGCGGAACCAAGAAATACCTGAAGGCTCATATTATTAAAGACTAATATAGTATTTGCTTTCTCGTAATTTTTGTGTATAATCTTTTTTATGTTTTCAATTAAAGCTAAAAAGAGGGATGCGGGTGTGAAGTTGGACTTACTGCGAAAAGCGGGTGAATTACCAGCGGTATTCTATGGCGCAGGCGAAGAGAGTACTTCTATATCTATATCTAAAAGCGAATTCAAGAAAGTTTGGCGTGATGCCGGGGAGTCTTCAGCTATCAAGCTTGCGACTCCAGACAAGCAAGTCGATGTTTTGATCCATGAAGTGCAAGTTGATCCAGTTTCCGACGACCCTATCCACGTGGATTTCCTAGCTATCGACATGAAGAAGAAGATTAAGGTGGAAGTTCCTCTCGAGTTCGAGGGGGTCTCACCTGCAGTCAAGTCTGGTATCGGTAATCTAGTGAAAGTTCTCCACGAGATCGAAGTTGAAGCTTTACCTGCTGACCTTCCTCAGTCTCTAACCGTAGATATTTCTTCGCTCTCAGGTTTAGATAGTCAGCTCACAGTATCTGATATTGCGTTGCCGTCTGGCGTGGTAGCGGTGACTCCTTTAACCGAAGTTGTTGCATCAATCGTTGCTCAAGTGGAAGAGAAAGAAGAGCCAGCTGCGCCTGTAGATCTATCAGCTATTGAAGTCGAGAAGAAAGGTAAGAAGGAGGAAGAAGGGGAAGCTGGTACGGAAGCCCCTGCTAAAGAGGAAAAATAAACGATTTTGTGATATAATAAAAACTATGACCAAGAAAGTCATAGTTTTTATTTTTACGATTTTATTTTCGATTTCTGCTTTCGTTCAATCTGACACTACTTATGCGAATTACGACTGCTTAGCGCTGACATCCTCATCGAGTGCTGCCATGAAGAGCTACTGCCAGAACGAACTCGCTGAGATAGAGGCTGAGCTGGCGCATCTGCTCGAACTCCAGAAGAAACAACAGGCACAAACAGGCACACTCATAGGTGATGTGAATTATCTGCAGAGTCAGATCAATGCGTTAAAGACGAAAATTCAGGCCCGCTCACGCCTCATCGCCGAGCTCAAGGTGGCTATAACTGAGAAAGTCTCTACAATAAATTCTTTGAACAAAAAGATAGAGCGCGAACACGAGTCTATTGCCCAACTGATTCGCAATACGAATGAGTTCGACAACAAGAATCTTTTGCACCTGATACTCTCGGATCAGAGTATTTCTGCATTCTATGGTGATCTAGAATCCTACGCCTCTATTAAAAAAGCAGTAAAGGCATCAGTGGACAATATCCGTGGCATAAAGACGGAAACTGAAGTAGCAAAAACTGATCTTGAGAAAAAGCAGGATGCGGAAGCTGATGCAAAAGCGGAGCTCGAGTATGCACATCAAAAAATATCAGTAACAGAAAAAGAAAAAAAACAGCTTCTTGCAATATCAAAAAACCAAGAAGCTGAATATAAAAAATTAGCTGATGCAAAGAAAGCTGAGATTGATAGAATAAAAAGCGCTCTAATTCAGTTTCAAGGCAGTGGTATTGAAAACAGAAAAATATCTTTCGGTGAAGCTTATGAATATGCCAAACAAGCTTCAGCAAAAACTGGTGTTCGAACGGCTTTAATATTGGCGATAATGCAACAGGAAACAGGTTTCGGTAGAGATTTTGGTGGTTGTTATGTTACAGATTTAACAACAGGGGATGGAAAAGGTAAGACATCAGGTATTTTTTATGAGAAAGTAATGGGTAGTGGTAGTCTTTCTCATTTCTCTGATATAACCAAAAGTCTTGGTCTAAGTTGGGAAACAACTCCAGTTTCTTGTCCTATAGATTTAAAAAAGAAAGGTACAGCCACTGTTTATTATGAAGGACGTGGATTTGGTGGTGCTATGGGGTATACGCAATTTATCCCGAGTACTTGGGTTCTTGTAGAAGCTCGCGTTCGTTCATATCTTGGGGTTGCTACTGCAAATCCATGGGATCCTAGGCACGCAGTTACCGCAACAGCTGTATTTTTGCAAGACTTAGGGGCTGCTAAAAGGACGTTTTCTGCTGAATATAATGCGGCTTGTAGGTACTTCGGTTCTTGTTCAAGCTATGCTCCTTCAGTCATGAATAAAGCCACCTTAATTCAGTTAGATATAGATAAGATAGAGGGTCTATAAAAATAGATGTGATTTGCAAAATCGCATAAACTGTGGTAACCTTTTTCTGCAATGCAAAAAGATATACATCCGAAATATAGTAATAAAGTTAAGGCTACCTGCGCTTGCGGGGCTGTTTTCGAAGTTGGTTCAACTCTAGACGAAATCAAAATAGAAATTTGTAGCTCATGCCACCCGTTCTACACTGGTAATGAGAAGATAATGGACACTGCTGGACGCGTGGATCGCTTCAAGAAGCGTCAGGCTGCTAGTGCTTCAAAGAAAAAGAAATAAGTAACTTCGCCAGGGTGCTTTTTCGGAGCACGGATATTTTTTTGCTAAAAAATTCCTCGTGCTCGCGCCGTCGCGCTCCCAAGTCTCCCAAAAGGCACTCTGGCTTCGTCTTGTCGCTCGCCAAACCCCTTAAAAAGTTTGTTCCAAGATTTTTTAAATGTTATTGTAATCAAATGAGCTTTGATTTATCTGAACTAAAAAAAGATCATCGCACGAATTATCTGGCCGAAATGCTAGAGAATTTAATGCGCAAGGAGGCGGAGGTGCGCCAAATGCTCGAGAGCGATGACAGCCTGCACGATCTTGCCGGTGAGGAGCTCAAACTTATCCAAGCTGAGCGCGAGAGTGTAGAAAAGCAGATAGAAGATATTTTAAATAAAGACAAAGAAGAAGACGAATTTCCGACAGAAGTTGTGCTAGAAGTGCGTGCCGGTGCGGGTGGGGATGAAGCTTCGCTTTTTGCTTGGGAGCTCGCCTATATGTATGAAAAGTTTGCCGAAACGGAAGGTTGGTCTTGGAAGGTGAATTATGAACAGAAAAATGATGCCGGTGGATACAAGGAAGCAAGTTTTGAAATCAAAGGTAAAGATGTTTATAAAAAGCTTCGCTACGAAACCGGTGTGCATCGTGTGCAGAGAGTGCCTGCGACAGAGAAAAACGGACGAGTGCATACTTCTACTGCGTCCATTGCGATACTACCAATCCGCAAGAAAGTAAAATTTGTAATAAATCCTGCTGACATCGAGATGGAATATTCTCGCTCGGGAGGTAAGGGCGGACAAAATGTGAACAAGGTGGAGACGGCTGTGCGTTTGATCCACAAGCCTACCGGCATAGATGTGCGTTCTACTAATGAACGCAGTCAGCTGGCGAACAAAGAGAAAGCGATGTCAATACTTACCGCTAAACTTGCTCAGATGGAAGAAGAGAAAGAAGCTGCGAAATATTCCGGCGAGCGTAAAGAGCAGATAGGCACAGGAGATAGGAGCGAGAAGATTCGCACTTACAATTTCCCTCAAGACCGCCTCACCGACCACCGCATCAAAATGTCTTGGCACAACTTACCTAAAATAATGGCGGGCGGTATCGAGCCAGTAATCTCAGCCATAGAATCCGGAGAACAGGGCAGCGAAGAAGAATAATTGCTTTTTCTAATGTGTGTGGTATGATACTTTACGCAGGGCTTCATTTAGCGAAAGAGGACCTGTGTTAATAATAGTTTTTTATCCTTTTTCGTAAAAAAGGAGGAAGTTTAAGTATGGCGACAAAGCTATATGTAGGGGGTCTCCCTTACAGCACCACAGAAGATGCTCTCCGTGAGCACTTCGCGCAGGCTGGATCAGTAACATCCGCTGTGATTATCATGGATAAAATGACTGGTCGGTCAAAGGGGTTTGGTTTCGTAGAAATGTCATCTCAAGAAGAGGCGGCAAAGGCCATCTCAATGTTCAATGACCAAGATTTCGGCGGACGCAAGCTGACTGTGAACGAAGCTCGTCCAATGGAAGCTCGACCTCCACGCTCTGGCGGTAACGGTGGTTTCGGCGGAGGACGCAGAGAATACTAATTTCAAATTAGTTTCAACAAAAATACCAAGGTTTAACCTTGGTATTTTTGTTTTGTGGGAAAAGAAGAACCACCCCCCTCAGGTGGTTCTTCTGAGCGAGGCGTACTTTTCTCGCGCCATCATAGGATACTAGTCCGAAGGTCTGTGTTCCGATATCCTCCTCCCATCAGGCTCTCGATAATCCAGTACTTTTTGCTCAGTTCCTCTTAAGCGTATCTTCTTCTGTTGCTCAAAGCACCACCTGCAACACTCTTTACTTTTTTGCTGGTGCTTTTTCTCAACAATGAAGATGCTTTTCTTGCGACACTTTTACTACTTCTAGGTTTATTTAACATCTATGATTTATTTTTTATATCGGTCCGACTAAGCCGACAAACAAATTTTACGCGCTTGTCTAGAATCAAACAAGCATGCCCTGTTAACTTCTTCTTGCACCTCAGATCTAAAAGTGATCTAATGTGGGTATGTCGAAGAATCAAGAATCTGGGGATTTAGGAGAAAGTGAGGTTGTAAAACTTGTTCCGTGCCCTAATTGCGGAAAAAGTTTAATGACGTTACCTAAAAATTATCCCTTGTATGATATTCAATGCACAGGTTGTCTTTTTCGTGCTCAAGTGAAAACTAACAACACCAAACCGAAGCCAGTGATTTTCGGAGCCGGTTGGGAGATAATTGATAAGGTTCTAAAATCAGGATTTATAACACCACCATTGATCGTAAATTTTAAATGGGATTTTAAGCAAGAGATAAGATTTTATCCTTTTGTTCCGAAGTTTAATCTTAAGAAGAGGTTTACTACAATCAAGAAGTCAGGGCGGGAATTATGGATGTTTAACTATATTGGTTTGGATAAATTACCATATTTTGTTTTATATAAAAATTAACCATGACCTACCGAGGTGTAATAATTGAAGAAAGTTTGGGGGATAAGGCGGTTTTTGGGAGGGTGAAAATCGTCAAAACTAAAGTGAGCCCGGTGACGGAGAAGCATAGAACTCCATGGGTGAAGCAGTGGACTATGCATACTGTGGAAGTTGCAGAAGAAGATGCGGATAAAGTTGCCGAGCAGTTGAGTGCGGGTTTAGATAAAGAGCATCCCTGGTATGCGGACTTCAAGAATGAAAGTTATCATTATATAATTTATCGGGGGAAAGTGTTTAAGGTGGATTTGGAGGATCCAGTTCTGTATAAAGATGCGCAAGAATTCGGCATCTCACTCGGCATCCCAGAATATCAAGTTGACTTCGCTCCAGGTGATAAAATTTTTGAAACAACATAGATATGTCTGACGAAAATCAACCAATTTCCGAAGAAGCTACGCCAGCGGATGATCCTGTTGATGAAGTGAAAGTGGAGGAGCCGGTGGTTGAAGCTACGCCAGAAGTTGCTCCTGAACCTGAACCTGAGCCCGAAATCCCATTAGAACCTGCGGATCCGCAAGTGGACCCTGCTTCTAACGATACAGGTTTAAGTGAGCCGGAAACTGTTTCTGGTCCAGTCTCTGAATCTGCTCCAGAACCCGAAACGCCTCAGATACCGGTAAATGAGCCGTTTACTGAACCAGCTCCCGTTACCGAAACCAAGGCCGATAAGCCAGACGAGCCTAGGTTTTCGTATCTAAAATTGCAAAAGTGGGGTGAACTTCTGGTCGTGGCTAGGGATGTGCTTCAATTCCGAAAACGGAAAAAGCTGGATAAAATTATGACTTTGTTTGAGAAAAAGAGAGAAGTTGTGAACGACGACGTGGAGAAGCTACTTCATGTCTCGGATGCGACGGCAACGCGCTACCTCTCGCAACTTGAAAAGGATGGGAGGATAAAACAGCACGGCACCACTGGACGAGGAGTTTCGTATTCGCGAGTATAAATTTATTTCCTAAATACAAAAGAGAAAGCCCGCGGGGAGCAGTGGTTATCACGAGCTTCTCGCGGGCTTGATGCCCTAATCCTGGGTCGATACGTATACTAGCGATGAGACGGGGTACTCTCCTGCTTCGCCCGCATTCCAGCCCGTCATCGTCAGGCAGGTGGTCGGGCCAGTTTTACAGAAGAGGACTCCGAACTTTGGATCGGCGTTCCAGAACTTTCCGTTGAGAGGAAGCTTCAGGAACGGCACCTCGATCAGCCCATCTTCTCCAGGTAGTGGCAGGCCCTCTGAGCCGGGGACGAAGAATACCGTGTAGTCGAGCTCATACTGTCCGGTTCTACCCTTACTCCAGCCTGACAGGCTTACGCAAGTGTTCTCTCCCGTCTTGCAGAACCGGACCGCGCACTTCATGTCGATGAGAGTCTGTGGGCCGTTCCAGAATTCGCCCCCGACGGGGACATTCCGGAAAGGCATCTCGACCAGAGGCTTGTTTCCCTCGGCCATACGCCCTCCTCTTACTGCTCCGAAGATAGAGTAGCACAGAGAAATAATTTTTCAATTTTTTCATAAAACTCATATTTATTTTTTGTTTGCTCAAAAAGCGTTTGTTTGGTATAGTTTTTTCATTGAGCGTGTAGCCCCGAAGGGGAGCCATAGGCTTTCAGTTATGAGTAGTTTTAGTTTGAGCGTGTAGTTCAGTGGTAGAACGCTGTCCTGATAAGACAGAGGTCGATGGTCCGATTCCATCCACGCTCACTTTGTTTTTATGAAAAGTTCTGTTATAATCTCAGGAAGCCTTTAGGGGCTTTATTTGTATGGATGAGAAAAGGAAAGTAGGGGGTGAAGAGATGCGCAAAGGGATGCTTATTTTTTCCCGCGTGTCGGGGCTCATCATAGGGCCGGTAGTATTCGCACTTTTAGCTGGTAAGTATTTAGATCAACGCTTCGGCACAGAGCCTTATGCGTTCATAGCTCTTACCGCCCTCACGTTTATTTTTTCCATGCGGAGCATTTATAGAGTAATACTGGATTACGCGAAGAAAATTCAAAATGGCAACGAAATCAGTAAACCCCAGTAGTAGAGCAGAGCTCACTACGGGGCAGGTAATTTATGGCAACACAATCAGCAAAAAATGAAAAAGAAATAATGTTAGGAGGAGATGTGGCGGCGGAGGGCGATCATGAGATAGCGCATGAGATTACGCTTTATGCCGAGCCAATACTACATAATGAAAGTTTTAATGTCACTAATGCAGTATTCACTTCCTGGGTAATGGTTGTGTTTGTTTTAATAATTTCTGTAATTTTGCGTTCCAAGCTTCGTGAAGTGCCAGGTAGGCTCCAGAGTCTTTTCGAGCTTGTTGTCGAGGCAACTATTGGGTTATATGATCAGATAACAAACGACCGCAAGCTTACTCTTAGAATTTTTCCTGTGGCAGTTACAGTTTTTATTTTTGTGCTTCTCAACAACTGGCTGGGTATAATGCCTTTCGGAGGCTTTGGGATTATTGAGAATACCGACCATGGTCCGGCCTTCATTCCATTCTTGCGAGGTTCTACTGCCGACATTAACACCACCCTCGCGCTTGCGGTGATGGCTGTTATTGGAGCGAATGCATTCGGCGTGTTCTCGATAGGGCTCTGGAAAACTTTTAACAAGTATGTTAATCTAGGTGTGCTCGGGCAAGTTTTCACCAAATTCCGCAAGGATCCTACGGTGATAATAGTTGCGCCGATCACGTTCTTTGTGGGTCTGATCGAGATAGTGGGCGAGTTTGCAAAAGTTGCTTCGCTCTCCTTCCGTCTTTTTGGTAATATCTTTGCCGGTGAAGTATTGCTTCTATCTATGGCGGCGCTCGCGCCTTATTTTATTCCTATCCCATTTCTTTTCCTAGAAATATTAGTGGGGGTAATACAGGCGGCGATATTCTCGATACTGACTGTGGTGTACTTCACGATTTCAGCGAGCGATCATGATCACGAGGATGGCCACGAAGAGAGCGAACACGCAGAACATCCGGCCACACCAGCGCAGGCGAGTGCCCATTAAATTTAGTAAAAGGTCAAAATTATTAGTTAATTTTTAAAAATCATGGAAACATTTGTTGCAAAAGCGGCAGTTATGGCTCTCGGTGCTATCGCCCCAGCGCTTTCTATCGGCTGGATTGGCTCGAAAGCTATGGAATCCATTGGTCGCAACCCAGAAGCTGCGGGCAAGATTTTGGTGCCGATGCTTCTTTCTTGCGCGTTCGCAGAAGCTATCGCTATTTATGCGCTAGTTATCGCGTTCTCACTCTAGTGTTTAGACGCTAGGTATTAGGCGTTAGCTTTTTAGCTAGGGCCTAGAGCCTAGGGCCTAATGTTTATAAATTCATGGAATCAATAATCGCAACATTTCATATAGACTGGAAAGTCATAATTGCTCAAGCTATCAACTTTAGTATCGTTTTTGCGGTGCTATATGTTTATGCCCTCAAACCTCTCGGTAAGCTGATGGATGAACGCAAAGAGAGGATTGATCAAGGCCTCAAGGATGCAAAGAAAAATGAAGAAGTTCTAGAAGACACAAAGGCGAAGTATGAAGAAGCGCTAGCTCAAGCTCGGGCTGAAGCCAACAAAATTTTTGAAGCAGGTAAGAAGGAAGCTGAGGGTAAGAAAAACGAGATGCTTGCTGAGGCGGAAGAGCGTGTGGCGGGGATGGTTGCTGAGGGCAAGAAAACATTAGAGGCTGACAAGGCTCGAATGGTGGCTGAGGCAAAGAAAGAAATTTCTGACCTAGCTATATCTATTGCCCGTAAACTCTTGAATTCTGACAAGCATGCCTTCGATCAGAAAGTTTTAGACGAGATAAAGAATTCTTAAAATCATGGCGACTATTTCCAACAACCACATAGCCGAAGCGATATACTTTGCCACAAAAGGCAAGTCCTCTAGTGAGCAAAGTTCAATTCTGAAAAATGTGGTCAAGGCTCTTTCAGTGCGCAGGTTGCTCAGTCGAAGCGCTGGGGTTATTTCTGCATTAGAAAAAGTAGCTAATAGTAAGGAGGGCTTTATTGAAGTAAAAATCTGGTCAGGCGAGAAAGTGTCTGGTCAAGCCAAGCAGATTATTGGAGAAATGCTTCGCAAGAAATATGGAGACAAGCAATTTATTTTTCATGAAATAGAAGACCCGAATATTTTCGGCGGATATAAAATACAAGTGGGTGACGATAGAATAGATCTCACATTGTCCGGCAAGATAAAAAGATTAAAAGAACATTTAAATAAAAGCAATGCATAACCATATAGTTGAAAGTCTAAAAAAGGAAATAGAAGGATTCAAAGACACACTCAAAGTCGAGAAGGTAGGTAGCGTGCTCGAAGTTTTCGACGGCGTGGTGCGTATATCTGGGCTCTCGGAATTAAAATCTTCTGAAATGGTTACATTTCAAAATGGTGAGGTTGGTGTGGCCCTCAACCTCGAAGACGATACGGTGGGCGTGGTGGTGCTTGGAGACTTCTCAAAAATCAAAGAAGGTGATGAAGTGAAGTCCACTGGTAAAATTCTCGAAGTGCCAGTCTCAAATTCTCTTCTTGGCCGCGTGGTAAATGCGATAGGTGAGCCTATTGATGGTAAGGGCGCAATAAAGAGTGATAAGGCTTATCCTGTCGAGCGAGTTGCGCCGGGCGTTGTAACTCGTCAAGGCGTGGATCAGCCGGTGGCTACTGGTATTAAAGTTATTGATGCCATTATTCCAGTGGGCCGTGGTCAGCGTGAGCTCATCATCGGTGACAGACAGACAGGTAAAACTGCTCTCGCTATAGACGCGATTTTAAACCAGAAAGGCGAGAATATGATATGCGTGTATGTATCGATAGGTCAGAAGGATTCAAAACTTCGCAAAATTGAAACTCGACTCGAAGCGGGCGGGGCAATGGCTTACACTGTTATTGTTTCCGCTGGTGCTTCTGAATCTTCAGCGCTTGCTTATATCGCGCCTTACACTGGTGTCGCTATTGCTGAATATTTCATGGATCAAGGTAAAGATGTTTTAATAATCTACGACGATCTCTCGAAGCACGCAGTAGCGTATCGTGAAATCTCTCTTCTCCTTCGTCGTCCTCCGGGCCGTGAAGCGTATCCGGGTGATGTGTTCTACTTACATTCACGCTTGCTCGAGCGCGCATGTCGTCGCAACCAGAAATATGGCGGTGGTTCTATTACAGCTTTCCCAATTATTGAAACTCAAGCTGGCGACATCTCAGCGTATATTCCAACTAACGTGATTTCTATTACTGACGGGCAGATATTCCTCGAGACGGACCTTTTCTACAAAGGTATTCGACCAGCAGTGAACGTGGGCTCTTCGGTGTCGCGCGTGGGTTCTAGCGCTCAGATTAAAGCAATGAAGAAAGTTGCTGGAACGCTCAAACTCGACCTCGCTCAGTATCGTGAACTTGAAGCCTTTGCTCAGTTCGGCTCTGACCTTGATGACAATACCAAGAAACAACTCGAACGTGGTAAGCGCTCAGTTGAGCTTCTAAAACAGCTTCAATATTCACCAGTGAAAACTGAAGACCAGATCGTGGCACTTTATGCGTTGACAAAAGGTTATATGGATGATGTGCCAGTCGAGAAAGTTAAAGAATTCGAGCAAGGTCTAGTGGAGTATGGAGAGCGTAATGCGAAAACTTTCTACAAAGAAATGAAGGAATCGAAAATGTGGACAGATAAAGGCGAGGCCGATATTAAAAAAGCAATCGAGGATTTCAAAGCTAGTTTTGTAAAATAAAATGCCAGGCACGAAGGAAATAAAAAGACGAATAAAGAGTATCAGAAACACCAAGAAGATCACCAAGGCGATGGAGCTGGTGGCTGCTTCTAAGATGAAGCGGGCGGTGGCTTCCACGCTCGCGTCGCGCTTGTATGCGGAATATTCTTGGACAGTGCTCCAATCTATCGCGAAAAATGTAGAAAAAATAGAGCATCCATTTTTCTTGCCACAGGAGTCAAAAGATACACTTCTCGTTCTGATAACTTCGAACCGAGGACTTTGTGGCGCATATAATTCCCAAGTTCTCAAAAAAACCATTCAATTCTTAAAAGCTGATCGCGACGGTAGGGTGGATTTAATAACCGTCGGCAAAAAAGGCGACAACGGCATGCGCCGACTTGGGCAGAACATAATTGCAAGCTTTACTGAACTTGGTGACAGTGTAACGCTTCGGGATATCTCACCACTTTCCAAACTTTTAGTAGATGAATATCGAGCAGGTAAATACGGCAAAATACTGATTGCATATACTGACTTTGCTTCTGCGCTAATCCAGAAGCCTCACATACGTGAGCTTCTGCCAATTAGTAAATTATCACTTAAAAATTTTATAGAGACTCTGGTGGGGGATGAGATGAATCTTCCTGCTCCGACAGAAGATAATAAAATAGAATATTTAGTGGAAGGAAATAAAGATGTTTTAATTAGCTCTCTCGCTGAGAAGATAACGCGCATGCAGATATATCAAATGTTCTTGGAGTCGAGCGCGTCTGAACAATCTGCTAGAATGATGGCTATGAAGAACGCTAGTGAGGCCTCAAGTGAAATGATAGATGATCTGACGCTGGTGTTCAATAAAGCTCGTCAAGCGAACATTACCAGAGAAATTTCAGAAATAAGTGCCGGCATGGCTTCCGTAAGTTAAAAGTTATAAAGTTTATAAAGTAAAAAAATTATTATGCAAACAGGAAAAATAAAAAGAATAATCGGGCCGGTGGTGGATGTCGAGTTCCCGCCAGAGGACGGGCAAGTGAAGAGCGCGTTGCCCGATGTTTATACTGCTCTTACAGTAGATACAAAGTCCACAGATGGGAAGCTTAAGAAGTTAACCCTTGAGACAGAACAACATCTGGGGGGTGGAGTAGTACGTGCCGTGGCCATGGATTCGACGGACGGTCTTTCGCGAGGCATGATAGTTACGAATACTGGAGCGCCTATCTCTGTGCCAGTGGGTGCAGGCACTCTCGGTAGAATTTTCAATGTCCTAGGTGAGGCAATAGACGATATGCCTCTAGCGGAAAATAGCAAAACATCCAAGCTTCCTATTCACCGTAAAGCTCCAGAATATGTGAAGCAGGCGACAAAAGTTGAAATACTTGAGACAGGAATCAAAGTTATAGACCTCATTTGTCCTGTACTCAAAGGTGGCAAGGTGGGTCTCTTCGGTGGTGCTGGCGTGGGCAAGACAGTCGTGATCCAAGAGCTTATTCACAACATCGCCTCAAAACACGGGGGATATTCTGTATTTGCTGGTGTGGGTGAGCGAACTCGTGAAGGTAATGACTTGTATCATGAAATGAAAGATTCTGGCGTGCTCGATAAAGTGGCCATGGTCTTCGGGCAAATGAACGAACCACCAGGTGCACGTTTGCGCGTAGCACTCTCGGCGCTCACAATGGCGGAACACTTCCGTGATGCAGAAAATAAAGACGTGCTTCTTTTCATCGACAATATTTTCCGCTTCACTCAAGCAGGTTCAGAGGTGTCTGCGCTTCTTGGTCGTATTCCTTCCGCTGTGGGTTACCAGCCAACTCTGGCCACAGAAATGGGTAACTTACAAGAACGTATTACCTCGACCGATAAGGGTTCAGTAACATCTGTGCAGGCTGTGTACGTGCCTGCGGACGACCTTACTGACCCAGCACCAGCTACAACCTTTGCTCACCTCGACTCTACTGTTGTGCTCAACCGTTCATTATCTGAAATCGGTATTTATCCGGCAGTTGACCCGCTAGACTCTTCTTCAACAATTCTTGACCCGAATATCGTGGGACAGGAGCATTACAATGTGTCTCGTGAAGTTCAGAGAGTTCTACAGCGTTATAAAGACTTGCAGGATATCATTGCTATCTTGGGTATGGAAGAGCTTTCTGATGCTGATAAAGAGCTTGTGGTGCGGGCGCGCAAAATTCAGAAATTCCTTTCGCAGCCGTTTTTCGTGGCTGAGCAGTTTACAGGCACCAAAGGTGAATATGTACCACTGAAGGAAACAATTCGTTCGTTCAAGGAAATTCTGGAAGGCAAACACGACAGCAAATCAGAAAGTGAGTTTTATATGAAGGGTGCTCTTTAAAAACTAGGCCACTAGGCACTAGGCTCTAGGAAACTAGCTAAAGCCTAAAGCCTAAAGCCTAAAGCCTATGAATTCAAAGAAATTACAACTAAAAATCGTTACCCCTGAGCGCAAGATTCTTGAAGAAGCTGTGGATCAGGTAAGTATGCCCACCACTCTGGGTGAGATAACGGTGCTGCCAGACCACGTTCCGCTCATTGCTGGGCTTACGTCTGGTGATGTTGTTGCGTATTCAAATGGGGATCTTGTGCCCATGGCTGTGTCTGGTGGATTCGTAGAAGTAAAAAAAGGCTCCGAAGGCATTACTGAGGTAGCTGTTCTGGCTGATTTTGCAGAACACGTATCAGAGCTACACGATGATGCTATAGAGCGCGCAAAAGCTCGCGCTGAAGAACTAAAGAAGCTGATGGAGAACAAATCTCATGTGGACTTTGAACATTTCGAATCTGAGCTTGAACGCTCTCTCACTCGTGTGAAGATTGCTGATAAGTGGCGAACAAAGAAGTATAGAAAATAATACGATCTCAGGGTTTATAATAAAATTATGTCAAAATTTTACGTTGTTGCGACTCCAATTGGCAACATGGGAGATATAACTTTTCGTGCTGTTGAAACGCTTAAGGGTGTAGATCTGATTTTGTGTGAAGATACTAGGGTCACGAAAACTTTATTGTCACGCTATGGAATTAATAAACCCACAGAAAGTTTTCATGCCCAGTCTAAAGTTTCTAAGGTTCATAAAGTTATAAAGTATTTAGAAGAAGGGAAAGATTTAGCGCTAGTGTCAGATGCTGGCACGCCAGGAATATCAGATCCGGGTTCAATGTTGATCGCAAAAATAAAGGAAGATTCTACTCTTCGTGAAATTACGACTGTGGTTCCGATACCCGGCCCCACCGCGCTCATCACGGCACTTTCAGCCTCAGGGTTACCCACGCACGAATTTACTTTTCTTGGTTTTTTGCCACATAAGAAAGGCAGGGAAACTTTATTTAAAGAAATAGCGGACGCTGAACGTACATATGTATTTTACGAATCCCCGCACAGAATTTTGAAAACATTAGAATCATTACAAAAGTTTTGTCCAAACAAAAAAGTTTGCGTTGCCCGCGAGCTTACTAAAGTCTACGAAGAGTACAAAACCGGTTCACCGGCTGAAATTCTAGAATATTTTACTTCTCACCCTGATCAAGTCCGTGGTGAATTCGTAGTGATAGTTGCTTAATTAAATTTTCTTGTGCTTGAGGCAGGTGCTAATGCTCCATTCGAAGCCCCCTTTCTCGGCTAGATATTTCATCCGGTCTATAGCCCAAATACAATCTTCGAGATCGTGGCCGAGCACTTCATACAGCTCTTTCGCTTCGACGGCTAGCTTACCGTAACTGTGTTCACGTTTTTTATAAAAGCTTTTTGGTTTATCATCCCAGCCACGAATTTTATAGTAAGTATTCACTATTTCATGGATCGGGCTCTTGGCCGGCACGTGTTTTTTTAGCTTGTCGCCATAAGCCTTAAACGGATTTTTCTCCTCTTTATCCATATTTTTATTCTAGCACATACTGTGCTATATTTGCTTTATGGGAATTTTCGCCAAGAAACTCGGCATAGACCTAGGGACTGCCAATACGTTGGTATTTTTGCCGGGTAAAGGGGTGGTGTTGAGCGAGCCTTCAGTTGTGGCTGTTTCTGAGCAAGACAATAAAATTCTGGCTATCGGCGCTGAAGCTAAAGGTATGATCGGCAAGACTCCAGATTCTATTATCACATATTGTCCGATGAAGGATGGAGTAATCGCAGACTATCGGGTGACAGAGGCAATGCTCAGGTATTTTATCAACAAAGCTCTTGGAAAATGGAATTTTTTTCGTCCAGATGTGATGGTTTCAGTGCCGGCGGGAGTTACGTCTACCGAGCGCCGCGCGGTGGTAGAGGCTGCTATTAAGGCAGGGGCGCTCAATGCCTACGTGGTTAAAGAGCCGATACTCGCGGCGATTGGTGCAGGTATTCCTATTTATGAATCCAAGGGGCATATGATAGTGGACATTGGTGGAGGTACTACTGACGTGGCTGTGATATCACTTGGCGGAATCGTGGCTTCAACTTCAGTGAAATGTGCTGGGAATAAAATCGATCAAGCGATAGCTGACTATATCAAAAAAACTTTTAATTTGGCGATAGGTGATAGAACTGCTGAGGAGGTAAAAATTCGCATTGGCGCCGCTGTTCCTTTAGAAGAAGAACTGCTGGTTACCATCAAAGGGCGCGATTATATCCAAGGACTTCCTCGTTCGGCGCAAGTGGGAACTAGCGAGATAGTAAAAGCCATAGATGCCGAACTTAAACAAATAGTAAAAGCCATCAAAGACGTTCTTGCTGAAACTCCACCCGAGCTAGCTTCCGACATCATGGACTCAGGCATCACTATGACTGGAGGTTCGTCATTACTTCGCAATTTACCTGATTTGGTGTATCAAAGGACGGGCGTTAAGGCGACATTAGCTGAAGATCCACTTCATTGCGTGGTGAAAGGTACAGGCGTGGCGCTAGAACACTTGGATGTGTATAAAAAAAGTGTTTTGAGTAAGTGGTAAAATGCTGGCCAAACATTTAAACAAAGAAAATCTACATCATGCGTATCTCTTGGAGGGCGACAGAGAAGTTTTGTCACGCGAAGTCATGTCCTTCTTATCGGAAAACTTTTCGAAAAAAGATAAACCAGAATTGGTGAATATTGTTTTAGACACTATCAAGGTAGATGATGCACGCAATATAAAATCACATGCACTCGAGAGGGCGAGTGGGGCAAGTAAGAGATTTTTCATAATTTCGGCCAATAGCATATTACTAGAAGCGCAGAATAGCTTGCTGAAAGTTTTTGAGGAGCCTATATTGGATACCCATTTCTTCGTAATAGTGCCAGAAGCTTCGGTGCTTTTAGATACAGTTGTGTCTCGATTTTATTTTATTTCTTACAAAACAGAGTCTTCGTATGATTCGAGAGAATCAGAGAATTTCATTAAAATGTCTTTACCTGCTAGGCTCGAATTTATAAAAGGACTTTTGATGGAGGAAGAGGAAGAGGGCGACGACATAGGGGTGGGAAGCAGTCCTCGCTCTAAATCTCTAAATTTCTTAAATTCATTAGAGCAAACCCTTCACACCAACCCACCAAAGACCGCCTTTGACTCAGCTATTTTTCACAAGATTTTCACAGTTCGCGAGTTCTTGCGTATGCCAGGGTCCTCACCCAAGACCTTGCTTGAATCCATAGCGCTCACATTACCAAGTCGTTAAAAAAATGTTATACTCACAAAATGCCATACAATTTTTCACAATTTAAGACAGATGCCAAGAAGGTTGAGGATTTCCTGGCCAAGGAATACCGCGAGCTCAATGTAGGCCGAGCGTCGCCTGCGGTGCTCGACGGTATTTCAGTAGAAGCTTATGGAACGCGAATGCCACTCAAAAATGTGGCAAATATTTCAATAGAAGATCCAAAAACTTTGCGACTTCTACCTTTCGATAAGAGTCAGATTAAAGATATTGAAAAGGCTATAGCTTCGGCAAATTTGGGGTTATCTGTGGCCACGGACGACAAAGGCATCCGTGTTATTTTTCCACAACTCACTACCGAAAGCCGAGCATCACTAGTAAAAGTATTAAAGGAAAAGCTTGAAGAAGCGCGTATAGCGCTTCGTCGTGAACGAGAGAAAGTATTAAACGAGATAAATAAATTAACAGAAGATGAAAAGTTTCGTGGCAAAGAAGAACTTCAGAAAATAATAGATCAAAGCAATAAAAATCTAGAAGACAGCTTTACTAAAAAAGAAAAAGAAGTAATGGGTTAGTATGGACATTTTAATTTTCTTCGCAATTTTACTTGTGCTGGTTTTAGTTCATGAATTTGGACATTTTTTTTCTGCAAAAAAGTTTGGGATTCGAGTAGATGAATTTGGTTTCGGTTTTCCGCCTAAACTATTCGGCAAGAAATACGGGGAGACCGAGTACACTTTCAACCTCCTGCCTTTTGGTGGGTTTGTGAAAATTTTCGGTGAAGACCCCGAACCAGAACCTTCGGTTCGGTACGGGGCGGGCCCAAATGAAGATGGGAGGTTCACGAGTAAGCCTAAATGGCAACAAGCCTGCGTATTGTTCGCCGGAGTATTTGCTAATTTTTTGCTCGCTTGGATATTTTTCTCTTTTGGTTTTATTTTTGGTTTACCCACTTCAACTTCAAGCAATATCGCTGGCGCAGATGTAAAAGATGTGCATTTAGTGGTGGTTTCTGTATCACCGAGTTCTCCTGCAGAAAATGCTGGCCTAACCTCTGGGGATAAAATAGTTTTTGCCGAGCGAGATGGGCAGTCTACCCGTTACGTGAGCCCGGAGACTATTCGCTCGATGGTGCGTGACGGTAGTGCAGTTAAACTCGGCTATGTGCGCGGCCAAAACGAAGAGAGATTTGTCGAAATTACCCCAGAGAAGATGGCTCAGGGCTACGCCATAGGAATAGCTATGGACCAGATCGGTATCGCTAAATTGCCCCCACATAAGGCATTTTGGGAGGGGATGAGATTAACTGTTTTTATGACCAAAACCACTGTGGTGGGCCTTTTTGGGCTACTGTGGAACACTCTACAGGGTGAGGGTAGTCTGGACTCAGTAACAGGCCCTGTGGGTATGGTGGGTATAGCGGGAGATGCTTATGAATTCGGGTTTGCATATCTTTTGTCGTTTGCCGCGCTCATATCTGTAAATTTAAGCATTATTAATCTGTTCCCATTTCCAGCACTTGATGGGGGAAGATTGTTCTTCTTATTTATTGAAGCAGTTAGGGGTAAAGCATTAAGTCCACAAAAATTACAGCTATTTAACGTACTTGGATTTGGTATTCTGCTATTCTTGATGCTTGTAGTTACTTTTAACGATGTTGCTAAATTATTCTAAAAACCATGAAAGCTCAGCATGTTCGGCAGGCTCAATATAAATTAATCCAAGAAGTTCGCGCAGTAAAAAGCAAAAGCGAGCTCGCGAGTATTATAAAAGCGCAGAGAATAAGTGAGCGAGTTTTAAAAGACGTGTTGCTCGAGCTTCGAGCTGGAGTTACTGAGCTAGCTATTGCTGATTTTATAATCACACGTTTCCGGAAATACGGCGCGCCGATACTTTCTTTTCCCCCGATAGTCGCATTTGGCAGTGGCTCGGCAGATATTCATCATGAACCAAATAATACGAAACTAAAAATTGGGGATACTGTAATGTTCGACATCGGTTGTACAGTGAATCACTACTGTTCAGATATGACCCGCACGTATTTCTTCGGTACTCCAAATGCTAAACAGAAGAAAGTTTATTTAGATGTTTTACGTGCGCAAGAAATAGCATTTAAAAAAGCTTCAAAAGGAGAGAGGCGCGCAAAAATTATTGATCAATCAGCTCGTGGATTTTTAGCCAAGAAATACAAAAATAATTTTCATCATGGTCTCGGGCACGGTGTGGGAACAGTTATTCATGAGTGGCCCAATTTCAAGCCGAAAAGTGAAGACATAATTCCCGCCGGTTGTGTAATGACAATAGAGCCTGGCATCTATCTGAAAAAACATTTTGGCGTGCGCATAGAAGACATGTATCTCATCACGGCGACCGGGGCTGAGAATTTGACCACCGTGCCGAAAACTTTGAAGGATGCTATACTGAAGCCTCTATGAAAAAGTTTATCCCGTCTAGGCGCGGAAAACTAAAAATCGGGGTACTCTTTGGGGGCAAATCCGCAGAACATGAGGTGTCTCTACAGTCTGCTAAAAATGTAATCAACGCTTTAGATAAAAACAAATATGAGGTCGTACCGATGGGCATAACCAAGGAGGGTAAATGGCTTTTGGGTAATACTTCGAATTATTTACTAAACGATAATAATCCAAAATTAATTCAGTTAAATACCTCGAACAAAGAGATTGCTCCGATAAATGACGATATACGCACAAAGGAAAAGATAGATGTTATTTTTCCGGTTATGCACGGACCGTATGGCGAAGACGGATCAATCCAGGGTCTGTTGAAGCTCGCAGGTGTTCCATATGTTGGAGCTTCAGTTTTAGGCTCGGCAGTAGGAATGGATAAAGAAATAATGAAGCGTCTTTTACGAGACGCAGGTTTACCTATCGGTAAGTTTATAGTTCTGAGGCAAGGAGACAGGGTGAATTTTTCTAAACTACAGAAGGAGCTCGGCACACCTCTATTTATTAAGCCGGCGAATATGGGTTCTTCTGTCGGAGTGAGTAAGGTTCAGAGTGAAAAAGAATTTAAAAAAGGAGTGAGTGAGGCTTTTAAATACGACACAAAAATTCTGATAGAGGAATTTATTCCTGGGCGTGAAATCGAGTGCGCTGTATTAGGTAACGAGAAGCCAGTAGCTTCCGTGCCGGGCGAAATTATCGCCAATCAAGAATTCTATTCTTATGATGCCAAATACATAGACGAAGGTTCGATATCCGAAATACCAGCCAAGGTGGACAAGAAAATTCGTAGGAGGATCATGGATTTAGCTGTAAAATCATTTAAAGCGCTCAACTGCGAAGGTATGGGTCGTGTTGACTTTTTCCTAAAAAAGAACGGGCAAGTGATAGTAAATGAAATCAACACTATTCCTGGATTTACAGACATAAGCATGTATCCGAAATTATGGGAGGCTAGCGGTATTTCACAACCCAAACTCTTAGATAAATTGATCGCCCTCGCTATAGATAGATTCAAAAAAGAGCAAAAGTTAAAAACTTCAGTAAACTAGTTATGAAAAGTAGGCCTATCGGTGTTTTTGATTCAGGGGTTGGAGGACTCTCGATACTGCGAGAGTTGAAAAAGTTAATGCCGAAAGAGAGCTTCGTATTCTTGGCAGACCAGGCCTATTTACCGTACGGGGAGAAAAGTAAAAAAGAGATAGTAAGCCGAGCTACGAAGATCGCTGACTTTTTAATCCGAGAACATAATATAAAAATATTAGTAATAGCTTGCAATACTGCTACTTGCTACAGCATAAAAGAATTGCGCAAGAGGTTCCATTTACCGATAGTAGGCACCGAACCTGCAGTGAAGCCCGCCGGAATGAATTCAAACACAGGTAGCATCGCTGTTATCTCAACTCCTGCTACTGCCAAAAGCAAAACTTTAAAGAGATTAATTAAAGAATTTGCGAAAGGTAAAAAAGTTACAAATGTTCCTTGTAAAGGCCTTGAAAGTGTGGTGGAAAATAATCAAATAAATACAGCTGGAACCCGAGCACTTTTAAATAAATATCTTGCGGGGATTAAAGATTCTAGGGCTGACCAGCTAGTCTTGGGCTGCACCCACTACCCGTTTTTGAGGGGACCCATCAGTTCTATTTTAGGTAAAAAAATCAAATTAGTGGACTCAGGTGGGGCAATAGCTAGGCAAACCAAGCATTTACTCAAACAAAGGCAAAATTTATCGAATAAAAGAAGGGGAGACGTGTATTTTACTACTGGCAATTCTGCTAAATTCGCTCGAGTTGCTTCTGGGTTATTAGGAAAAGTAATTAAAGCAAGAAAGGTGAGTTTATAAGGTACCTTGCCCCGTACCAAGTCTAGGACTTTGGTATGGGGTTGCAAAAAGAGTAATTTTGTAATATTATAATGTTATGTCACAAGATAGACTGATCAAATTTGCCTGCGGTACTTGTAAACGAATAAATTACTGGTCCAGCAAGAACAAGAAACTCGTCACTAAGAAGATCGAGCTCAATAAGTATTGCAAGTGGTGCAAGAAGAAGACCAAGCACAAAGAGACTAAGAAATAGAGTCCGTAGTTCACGAACGACAGGATAGATTTTCTGCTAAATTGTGCTACACTAAATGCGACCCTAAAGGGTTGTTTTAGTTTCTGGGTGATTAGTTAAGCCCCGTCACTCGCGAGTCCTGCCGTTCGCGTAACGACGGGACGAGTGACGGGGCAAGTGGTATAACTACGGTCTCCACCCCGTCGTTCGCGAACGACGGGGTCCAAAACCTTATGTTTTATGTCTATATTTTAAAAAGTAAAAAAGACAATAAACTCTACATAGGTTATACAGAAGATCTAAAAAGAAGGATTGCCGAACACCAAAAAGGAAGAGTTGAAAATACCAGCCATAGGTTGCCTGTCGAATTGATCTACTACGAATCTTATAGAGATATAGATGATGCAAAAGCAAGAGAAAAAAGTTTCAAAAAGAGTGGTTCCGTGTATAATGGGTTGGTAAAAAGAATAAAGAGAAGTATGGGTCTGTAGTTTCAATGGTAAAACATCGGTCTCCAAAACCGAGGTTCCCCGTTCGAGTCGGGGCGGACCCGCAGGGAGATAACGGTCTCCACCCCGTCGTTCGCGAACGACGGGGTCCAAAACCGCTGGCGGGAGTTCGATTCTCTCGCCGCCCGCAAAATGGATATTCAGACAGAAAAATTGAAAGGTGAAATATTCGTACTTTCAAGTGGAATATTGTGGGCCTTTTTTCCGGTTTTAGTCGCTCTTTCATACACTGGCGTGTCTGGACTAACTTCATTTGCCTGGAGTTCGCTTTTGGCTGCGATATTCTTTTTCGGGATGGTTACTTATAAGAATTCTTGGCGAGATATAAGGAATACAACCTTTTGGAATTATATACTGCGTATAACATTTTTTAACGCATTTCTGTTTTATCTCTTGTATTACATTAGCCTTAAATATACTTCTCCTGGTAATGTTGCCTTACTTATGCAAACCGAAATACTTTCCTCATTCTTGTTTTTCCATATTCTTAAAAAAGACGGTATTTCTAAAGAGCATCAGTGTGGAATTCTTTTTATGTTGATGGGGGCGCTCCTTGTGCTCTGGCGGAACTTCTCAAATTTTAACTTAGGAGATATATTAATTTTGCTGGCAGTTTGTACTGCACCAATCGGAAATTATTTTCAGCAGGAAGCAAGGAAAATCGCATCAGCTGAAAGCATACTTTTCTGGAGAACACTCATCTCTATTCCTTTTCTATTTATACTTGCCTTCTTGTTTGGTAATGGAATTCTATTTCCAATTAATACAAAAATAATTCTTTTACTTACAGTGAACGGTATCCTTATACTAGGAGTTTCAAAAATATTCTGGATTGAAGGCATACACAGAATTTCTGTTACTAAGGCAATAGCTTTAACTGCTTTTACGCCACTTCTGACATTGTTAATATCTTGGTTTATGCTTAACCAGCAACCAGCTTTGTGGCAACTAATCTCATTCATTCCGTTGTCTGTAGGTATGTTACTGTTAACTGACAACATTAAATTCTCTCATCACCCGCAACAGTAGGTATGTTATAATACTTCAACTGCGGGAGACCGCTTTTTATGCCGGAAATTTTTGATTTAACACACATTATAAGCACTTATGGATATCTCGGGATATTCATTATTGTATTTCTCGAATCCGGGATATTTTTTGCCCTGCCTGGCGACAGCTTGCTTTTTACAGCCGGACTACTAGTATCTCTCTTGGAATTGAATATATTTCTACTCATTTCTCTTATATTCATAGCCACATTTACGGGCGGAATCGTGGGTTATGAGCTTGGGGTGCATATTGAAAAGTTGCGCCGATACGCTTTCTTTAGGAAAATTCTTAAAGAAGAACATATTCAAAAAGCGCATCGCTTTTTCGAGAAACATGGCAAACTAGCAGTAATACTTTCGCGTTTTGTGCCATTCGCTCGCACTTTCGTGCCTATTGTCGCTGGAATATCGAAAATGAATTACACCCTTTTTCTTCGGTATAGTTTTGTAAGCTCTGTGCTCTGGTCTACTGTTATGACTTTACTCGGCTACTTTTTGGGTCAACTTTTCCCAGCGATCAGGGATTATGTGACCTTCTTTATATTTGGGATAGTTATAGCCTCAATAATCCCAGTGTTTTGGGAAACGTATAAAGAAAGACAGCTTAAGCTCTAAAATTGTTTTAGAGTATATTCTTCTATCTCTCTATATTCTTTTGGTGAAAACCAACGGATGGTTTTATCACGTTTAAACCAAGTTTTCTGCCTTTTGGCAAATTGCCAGATGTCTTGTGCTAAGTTCTCAGCCATTTCTTGTTTGCTTACTTTCTTTTGTAGGAATAATGCCACATGGCGGTATTCCAGGCCAAGTTCGAGCATTCTCTTTAACGAGAGGCCTATACGTCGTAGATTTTTGCCTTCCTTAATTATCCCAGGCAATCTTTTTATTAGGCGCTTCTCTATTTTATTTTTCAACTCATCATCCTCTAAGCGTAGGCCTACTTTTATAAATTTATAATTCGGTGGTCTTAAAGCTAAGCGGGGGACTTGGCCGAGCGCTTTGGCTACTTCTATCGCACGTACTAGGCGAACTTTGTTTCGCTTGTCTATGTTTTCTGCGCGGGCGCTATCTAGCTTTTTTAATAAATCAAAAAGTTCTTCGGTGTTTTTTTTATTTAGCATTGTGCGCAGTTTGGGATTCGGTGGAACTTCGGGTAAAGTGAATCCTCGAGTTATTGCATCAATATAGAATCCTGTGCCTCCACAGATTATTGGTGTTCCACCTCTACTTAGGATCTCATCTAAGGCGCGAACTGCCTTTTGCTGATATTCAGCCACAGTGAATCTTGTCTTCGGGTTAGCCACATCAAGCAAGTGGTGGGGGACGCCTCGCATTTCTTTATTTGTTATCTTACCAGAGCCTACGTTAAGATATTTATAAACTTGCCTAGAATCCGCGGAGACTATTTCACCCTTGAGTTTACGAGCAAGTTTAACCGCCAGATCGCTTTTACCTGTAGCGGTTTGCCCTAGTAATACTAGAACCTTCGGCTTTGCCATATTAGTTACCCTCGATTATTCTTATCTCTGCTCCGATAGAGTTCAAACGTTCGGCGATTTCTTCATAGCCACGGTTGATCATATATACATTACGAAGTATCGAGGTACCCGACGCGCCGAGCATCGACACGAGCAACACTACCGCAGGGCGTAGGGCCGGTGGGCAGACCAGCTCGGCAGGTTTTAGATCACTACGACCTTCTATATACAAGCGGTGTGGGTCTGCTAGGTCAACTTTCGCGCCAAGGCGGTTAAGCTCGGTCAGATATATCGCCCTGTTTTCGAAAACCCAGTCATGAACCAGAGTCTTGCCTTTAGCCTGAGTAGCGATGAGTGCCAAGAATGGCAGGTTGTCTATGTTGATTCCTGGATATGGTGCAGGGTGAATCTTGTCTTCGAGCGCTACAAGCTTGCTAGGGAATACGTGTATGTCTACGAGGTTTGTTCGCTCGTTGTATGATTTATATTTTTTAGAAATTTTGTAGCGGAGCTTCATGTGTTTTAGTTTCTCTAGTTCAAGGGCTAAGAAATCAATCGGTGCTCGAGTGATTACGAGCTCAGAGTCTGTGACAACCGCTGCCGATAGAAACATCATCGATTCAATAGGATCCTCGCTATTCCAATACTCTACATCTTTGTTTATTTCTTTCTGGCCCTCTATGACGAGCGTAGAGGTGCCTATGCCGTCAATATTCACACCTAATTTTTCCAAAAAGAAACATATTTCCTGCACCATGTAGTTAGAGCTCGCAAAAGATATGGTAGAGGTGCCTGGTATTAGTGCTGTCGCCATCAGTATGTTCTCGCAGGCAGTGTCGCCAGCTTCATACATCACTATCTCGGCCGGCTTCATTTTTTTTACTTTCACTTTATATGAATCGTTGGTTGCGCGTACGTCTACCCCTAAGTCTTTTAAGGCGAAGGCGTGGGCTGCGATGGTGCGTTTACCGAGGTTGCATCCCGAAGCATGTGGTAGATAAAAATCTGACAAAAAGTGAACCAGAGGCCCAAGAAGCATAATGATAGACCTTGTTTTTACTGCCGAATCGCGGTTTATTCCACGAATGTTGAATTTTTTCGGTGGTTTGATTGTGACAGAATTGGCTGCCACCCATTTTACTACCACACCTATACTCTCAAGTATCTCAATAACTCTATAAACCTCTTCTATGCGCGCGATGCCGTGAAGAGTCGTTTGACCTTTATTTAGCAGGGAAGCGCACAAGAGTCCGACGGAACCATTCTTGGAAAAATTTGTTTCAATACTTCCAGAAAGTTTGCGACCGCCGGTAACTTGGAAGTCGATAGAGTTATTTAAGGAGACGACACTCTGACCTAGTGCTAGACTAATTTTATTGAGCAAATCAGTAGTAAAATTTTGTTTACCGCTCTCCATGCGAGCTACCGCGCTCTGAGAAGTCTGGAGCGCTTCAGCGAAATCTTTCTGGGTTATGTTCTTACGTTCACGAATATTTTTAATAAAAGCCCCTATCTGCCTCGGCGATATGGTATTTTTCATACTGTCCATTATATCATATATGAGATATTTTGCAAGAATAAAGAACGGCCCCCGAGCTTCGGCTGGGGGCCGTAGATGAAAGATGGCCTAGTTGAGTCGTCGCTCCTCGAAGTGAGCTACGACTGTCGGGCGCATTTCGCCCGTCATGCCCACATTCGGAGTGGGCCGGAACTCAGTCTCCCAGATCGGCGAGATGGTCCTGAGTTCGGCGTGGAACTGGTAGTGGGCCTTGGGGTCGCAGACCTCGAGAACCAGCTTCCGAGCGTTCTTGATGGCTTCCGGGATGTCGGAAGCGTTGAACTCGTGTCGGGTCTCCTGAGAGAAGTCGGGTTGATTGTGGCCCGCATCCCATGTTTTTTTGATGATTACTTCGAACCTCATAGCACCTCCTTGTTTGATGCTTTTCTAAAATAGAATATAACAATAGTGTTATTGAAAAGCAAACGAAAAGCGCCGTACCCGAAGGTCGTGCGCCTGATGTTGATTTTGGGTGCCTTGGCCTACCTCCTGGGCCAGGCGAGCTCCTTGTCAGTCGGGTGTTCCTCGCCCGACCGAAGTGCCTTGACCTTCACAAGTTCTTCCATCGGAACTTCCTGCCGGTGAAAGGCAAGGTAGTGCACGCAGAGCGAGTTGGTGAGAACACCATCGACCCAGTAGTGCCTATTATCGCTCCAGACACCACAGGCACAACGGTGCACTCCACGCAGGCGGTACTCGCTCTTCGTGGCCGCACGAAATGCGGCAACCATTTGCCGAGTCAGCTGGTCGATGGTCGGATGCTCAGAGGTTTCGGAGCTTGGCCTGAGCATCATCAGACCCTTACTTGTCTTCATTTTGGCCTCCTTTAGTTTGGTACATTTCCAAAAAGGAATATAGCAAGCAGGTTTTTGAAAATCAAATTTGTGCCGGAGGAGAGAATCGAACTCTCACCCCTTGCGAGACACGATTTTGAGTCGTGCGCGTCTACCAATTCCGCCACTCCGGCGACTACAAAATACACTTCGTATTTTGTGCCCTTTGGGCCGTCGCCGGAGTGGCGGCCCTCCTTACTTTGTTAGGATGAAAAACAAAGCAGTTTGTTTTTCATCCACTCCGGCAATCTTTCCCACACATTCTACACAAATTTATGCTCAAAATCAAT
>CAZFNV010000002.1:43911-46426 GCA_964520225.1 uncultured Candidatus Saccharibacteria bacterium
ATCAATTTTGTAAAAAATAAGTTTGTGCTAAAATAGCCTTATGTCTGAACTTTATTCCAATTCCATATTCTGGGTCGAGACCGATAAAATCAAGCCGAATCCTTACCAACCAAGGCGCGAATTCGATGAGGCTAGGCTTTCTGACCTGGCAAATTCCATAAAACAGTATGGCGTCCTTCAGCCGCTTGTAGTTTCGCGAGTAGAGGTAGAAAAAGAAGGAGGAGGCTTGCTAACCGAGTACGAACTCATAGCTGGTGAGCGCAGGCTACGCGCCTCACGGCTGGCTGGAGTCACTCAGGTGCCTGTAATAATTCGCGCAGGGGACACTTCTCTTATGAAGCTCGAGCTTGCAATAATCGAGAACCTGCAACGCGAAGACCTCAACGCCATTGATCGCGCGCGCGCTTTCCAGCGTCTTGCGGCGGAATTTAAATTTACTCATGCTGAAATTGCAAAAAAGATGGGTAAGAGTAGGGAATATGTTTCGAACTCTCTGCGTATACTTACTTTACCTGAAGAAATACAACAAGGTCTCGCGGAAGGCAAAATCTCTGAAGGTCACACACGCCCACTACTCATGCTTGCTGATCATCCCGAAGAACAGTTGGTAATATTCAAGGAGATTGTTTACAAAAAAATAACTGTACGTGACGCCGAACGCCTAGCGCGCAAGATTGCTTACGATCGTGTTCGCAAGAAAGAATATCTACCAGATCCAGAGATTACTGAGCTTGAAGAAGAATTTCAAGAGAAGCTTGGCACTAGGGTGCATATAGACCGTTCAGAAAATGGTGGTCAGGTGCGGATAGACTTTTTTTCTACTGAAGACCTCAGGACCATACTAAACCTTATTCAGAACCAAAAAGCGTCAGCTTCGCAAAACTCTCTAGCTCGAAGCACTGAGATGTTGGAAAAATACATTTCTGGACAGCAGGTAACGCCGAGCCCGCAAGGCGAAATAGCGCAAACTCCTGTAGATGACCGCACAAAAGAAGAAAAAGAAGAAGATGAATCCAAGCTCTATAACATTTCGAACTTTAGCCTCTAGCTTTTACCGAGAGACTTAAGTTTGTTAACTAGACTGTTTTTCTCTAGGTAGGATTTGATGTGCTTTTTTGCGATGGTGCTTTTTGCATAGTCGAGCCATTTAGTAGAAGGGTGCGCATCTTTCTTGGTGATTATATCTACAATATCTCCATTCTGGAGCTTGGAGAAAATCTGAGCCATTTTGCCATTTATCTTTACTCCGGTTATATGGTCACCCACATCTGAGTGTATAGAATACGCAAAATCTATAGGCGAAGAACCTTCTGGCAGGTCAATAACATCGCCCTTTGGGGTAAAAATAAATATGCGGTCATTAAAGAAATCCATCTTCAAATGTTCGAGAAGTGATTTGGATTCTTCGCGAGCATTATTTAATTCACGCAACTCTTCTATCCATTTAAATTTTGACTCATCGCTCATTTTCTTCTTGCCCGTTTGCTCCTTGTAGGCAAAGTGCGCGGCAATACCGTAGGAAGCCTCCGCATGCATTTCTTTTGTGCGAATCTGAATCTCTGCAATTCCGCCAGAACCTGTAAAAATTGTAGTGTGGATAGATCGGTATCCGTTTAACTTCGGCACAGCTATGTAATCCTTTATTCTCCCTGGAAGCGGATTCCATAATGAATGCACGAGCCCTAGAACTCGATAACAATCCTCGAGCGTGTTCACGATAACTCGCAGAGCCACAATGTCGTGAATCTTACCCAGATCCATATCGTATTTCTGAAGTTTTTTATACAAACTATATTTATGTTTGACGCGATAGTCCATTTCAACCACAGGTATCTTGTTCTTCTTCAGCTCTTTCTCCAGGATATCGGCAACTTCCTTCAAATATTTGTGATATTTATCACTTTCATTTTTTATAAGTTCTTCTACTTCCTTGTATTCCTTCGGGTAGGCGAAAGGGAAGGCCGCATCCTCTATCTCGCCTCGCAATTTTCCCATACCTAGGCGGTTAGCCAGTGGAGCATAAACTTCTATTGACTCCAATGCTTTTCTTAATTGTTTATCTTCTCGCAAGAATTGTAGTGTGCGGAGGTTGTGTAGTCGATCAGCTAATTTTATTATAACCACTCGGATATCGTTAGTCATTGCGATAAAGAATTTTCGCAAACTTTCCACATGCCTTTCAATACCGCGATACTTTAAAGTTCCGAGCTTCGTAACTCCGTTTATTAAAAATAATATATCCTCACCAAAGTTTTTCTTTATCTCTTCTGGGGTAATAGTCGTATCTTCTAGCACGTCATGGAGGAGCCCTGCTGATATGGTTTTGATATCCATGCCGAATTTAGCCAGAGTTTTCGCTGTTTCAAATACGTGTACGAAATATGGATCTCCCGACAATCGTTTCTGGCCGGCATGAGCTTTTTCTGCAAAAGTATATGCCTTTTGTAGCAACTCCAGATCTTTCTTGGGTACTTTGCCGTGTATTAGGTTTGTGATTTCCTTTATAGAAGCCATA
>CAZFNV010000002.1:46526-85837 GCA_964520225.1 uncultured Candidatus Saccharibacteria bacterium
CCGCAAAGGTCGCAAGTTCGGCCTGTTGGTTTGGCCTTAATCGCATATTTACAATCAGGGTAGTTAGAACAAGAATAAAATATTCCGAAGCGTCCTCGGCGTTCGCTCATGTCACCCTTTTTACATACAGGGCAGGTGACGCCAGTGCGTTTGCGAGCTTCCTCAGCTTCATCTTTCTTGATGAATTTACATTTTGGATATCTAGAACAAGAGATAAATGTTCCTGTGCCGTCACGTCGCTCACGCACCACGAGTTTGCCGCCTTTCTTTTCTCCGCATTCTGGGCATGCCTCGCCAGTTTCTTCTGGGCCTTTGAGTTCAGTGCCGTCATCTTTTAACGCGCCAGTGCAGTCTGGGTATTTTGAACAAGAATAAAATTTGCCACCACGGGAAAGCTTGATAATCATGCTCGCGCCACACTTCGGACACTTTATATTATCTGGCGCCTCGCCCAGGTTGGTAGCTTTGGCAAGCTTTTCTTTTTCTTTCAGATCTTTCAAGAACGGTCCATAGAAATCGCGCAAGGTTTTTTCATACTCTCGCTCACCGCGCGATATTTCGTCTAGCTCGTCCTCCATCTCTGAAGTGAAAGTATCTGAAATATAATTTGCGAAATGTTTTTCCAAGAAATCCGACACCACTTCCCCTGTGTCAGTGGGGAAGAGCGTCCGCCCTTCTTTCTTTACGTAGTCCCGTTCTTCTAGGGTGCGCATTATGGATGCGTAAGTCGAAGGCCTGCCTATTCCGCGACTCTCGAGTTCTTTAACCAAACCCGCTTCTGTATATCGTCCTGGTGGCTCAGTAAATTTTTCTTCACTTGAGAGTTCTATTAATTTCAATTCTTCTCCTGCTTTACACTCAGGCAATTCTACATCTTCACCTCGCGACGCCTGGTCTACCTCAAGCCAGCCCGGGAATAACAAGCGTGAGCCAGTGGCTCCGAACTCTGGAAGGTGGGTATGCCCAGCTATCTCTGCAGTAACTTTTGTTTTAAGTAATTTTGCATCAGACATCTGTGAAGACACAGCCCGCTCCCAGATCAAGCGGTAAAGTTTGTCATACTCATCACCCCCAGCATGAAGTTTATCAATGTGTGTTGGACGAATGGCTTCGTGCGCTTCTTGAGCATTTTTGGATTTTGTTTTAAAAGTTTTTGCTTGCGCATATTCTTTGCCATAATTCTTTTCTATATATTCAAGCATCTGCGTCTGTGCAACTTTAGAAATATTTGTGCTGTCTGTACGCATATATGTAATGTGTCCGGCTTCATAGAGCTTCTGAGCTATTTGCATAGTGCGAGAAGGTGAGTAGCCTAGGCGCGAGCTTGCAGTCTGTTGAAGTGTGGAAGTAGTAAATGGCGCTCGGGAAGCGCGCTTCTGCTCTGACTCTTTAACATCTTTCACTTGCCACTTGCCCGCCTTTCCGACTTTTAGAATTTCTTCCACAATTTTTTCGTCACGTGGTTCCTCAGAGCATTCCAATGTAATGCGTTCATTTTTCGAGGTGTCGAATAATGCGGATAATCGCCAGAATTTTTCAGGCACGAAGGCACGAATCTCACGTTCCCGCTCCATTATTATTCGTAGAGCCGGGGACTGAACTCGTCCAGCCGAGAGACCATAACGAACCTTTTTCCATATTAGCCCCGACAGATCATAGCCTACCAGGCGGTCGAGCACTCGGCGCGCTTCTTGGGCGCGGACGAGCTTCATATCCAAGTCTTCGGGATTCTTTATCGCTTCCATCACTGCCTCGGCGGTAATTTCATTAAAGCGAACACGTTTCAATTTCGATTTTTGACTTTTCACCAATTCACTTATGTGCCAAGCAATCGCTTCACCCTCACGGTCGGGGTCAGTAGCTAGGAAAATTTTATCCGCTTTTTTCGCCAAGCCTTCGAGCTCGTGTACCACTTTTTCTTTACCTTTCGATATTTCATAATGTGGCACGAAGCCTGCTTCTATATCTATCGCTTTCTTGTTCGACTTCGGCAGATCTCTAATGTGTCCCACACTTGCACGCACAGTGAAAGCGCCGTCGAGATATTTATCGATCGTTTTTGCTTTCGAGGGGGACTCGACAATTAATAATTGCATTGTATGTAGAGTATTACACGAATATTAAATTTTTAGCAAATCACTCATATTTTTCATGCTAAACCAATTTCTCCCAATTCTTCTTTTATTAGTCCTTTTATTTCCATTATTGAAAGCAGGGCGTTGCCGGCAGGTATACCCATTTTCATAGCGCGCAAAAGGTCGTCGCGAGGCATCGGTTCGCGGAGGAAGGCGACGACTTTCTTCTCATCGGGCGATAAGTCTGCAAAAAGTTTTTTCTGTTTTTCTGTATCTTTTGGTCGCTCGAATCCCAGAGCCTCCAGCACATCTTCGGCGCAAGTTACCGGAGTAGCGCCCTGCCTTAGTAATCTATTTGTTCCAGCCGAGTTTGGTGAAAATATTGAGCCAGGCACTACGAGCAAGTCGCGATTGTATTCCGTAGCTAGGCGTGCAGTTATAGTAGTGCCCGACTTTTCTGCGGCTTCTATCACCAACACCGCTTTCGAAATTCCAGCCATCAGACGGTTGCGCATCGGGAAGCTCCAAAGTGTTGCTTTGAAGTCTGGTTCAAATTCTGAAACCAAGCATCCACCATTTTTAACCACCTCTTCTGCTAGTCTTACATTTGTTTTTGGATACATTGCTGAAGGAGCGAGGCCAGATCCAGGGAACACGAGCGCTTTGAGCCCTACAGCGAGCGCTTTCTGGTGAGCGATAGCGTCAATTCCCATCGCGAGCCCAGACACGATAACTATAGGATAGCCCTTGAGTCCAGCTATTATTTTTTCACAAGCCTCACGCCCATATGATGTGAACTTGCGCGAGCCCACTACGCATAAGTACACCAGGTTTTCTTTCGGCATTTTGCCGGCGATCCACAGATCTTCCGGAGGTTGAGGAATTTCAAGTAATGCTTTAGGAAATTCGGAGCGAGAGAGCTTTTTGATTTCCATACTTAATAGTATATACTAATTAAATGCTAGATATTAAGTTTATCCGAGAAAATAAGGATCTGGTTGAGGCTGGAGCTAAGAAAAAAAGGGTAGAAGTAGACCTCGATCGGCTTATAGTGCTTGACGACGAACGCCTGAAAATACTTAAGGAGGTGGAGGATTTGCGAGGTGAGGTCAACAGAGTTTCGAACGATATCGGCCGCAATCAAGATCAAGCTCTCAAAATCCAACTCATCGAAGAAATGCGCGGGGTAAAGGAAGAAATAAAAGTAAAAGAAGAAAAAATGCGCACTGTGGTGGAGGAATGGCAGAAGCTAATGATAAAAATCCCTAACGTTCCTTCGCCCGATACCCCAGAAGGTCCAGATGAGTCTGGCAATAAAGTTATACGTCAGTGGGGCGATAAACCTAATTTTTCATTTACACCAAAAGAGCACGACGAGCTAGGGGAAAAGCTTAACATTATAGACAACCTAACTGCGGGTGTAGTTACTGGTTCGAGATTTACTTACCTCAAGGGTGATCTGGTGCTACTTCAATTTGCCCTACTTCAATTTGTTTTTGAAACCCTTACCAATTCTCAAATTCTAGAAAAGATTGCGAGCGATAAAGGTATAAAAGTAAGCACCAAGCCTTTCACCCCCGTTATCCCTCCATTTATGATAAAGCCGAATACTTTTCTAAAAATGGACCGCTTATATCCAACAGAGGAGCGCTATCATATAGAAAGCGATGATCTGTATCTAATAGGTAGCGCCGAGCACACCATAGGGCCTATGCATATGGATCAAATACTTAATGAAAAAGATATGCCAATAAGGTATATCGGATATTCTCCTGCTTTTCGTCGCGAAGCTGGAAGCCACGGCAAGGATGTGAAAGGTATTCTTAGATTACATCAGTTTGAAAAAATAGAATTAGAGACTTTCTGCCTGCCAGAAATGTCAGTTCAAGAGCAAGATTTTATCGTAGCAATTCAAGAATATTTGATTCAAGAACTTAAGCTTCCATACCAAGTTGTGGCTATCTGCACAGGAGACATGGGGAAACCTGACTATCGACAAATAGATATAGAAATCTGGATGCCTGGACAGAATAAATATAGAGAAACTCATACATCAGATTTAATGACCAGCTTTCAGTCGCGCAGGTTAAATACTCGCGTTCGCCGCGAAGACGGCAAGTTAGAGCTAGTACATATGAATGATGCTACTGCTTGTGCTATGGGCCGAATGCTTATAGCTATTTTAGAAAACTACCAGCAGGCGGACGGCTCGATCAAAATTCCAGAAGTTTTGCGTAAATATATGGGCGGTAGGGAATTCATAAAATAGAGTAATGAAAAGAAATCTGCTCAACTCTCCGCGCCTTTTAGAATTAAAAAAGAAAAGGCAAAAGAATTTCTTGAACAAAGTATGGATAACCGCCATTGGTTCTGTATTTATTGTTGCTGTATTTATTTACATACTCAGGCTTCCTAGTTTAAATATTGAGAACATCAGCGTAACCTCAGGCGGGGTAACAGACGAGGCGGAAATCCTGTCGCTTATCGAGGAGGAGATCGCTGGCAAGTATTTATGGTTGATACCAGAAAGTAGTGTGTTCTTTTACCCAAAATCCCGGATCGAAAACCGCATAATTCGACAATTCGCCCGCATATATAATCTAGACTTGTCTATTATGCAAAACAGAAGCCTAGCTGTATCTTTCTCTGAAAGAGAAGAAAAATATATTTGGTGCAGAGAAACACCAGACCTTACTGATGCGCCAGCCACTGCAGAACCATGCTACTTCCTCGATGGTGTAGGTTATATTTTTGCAGAAGCTCCATATTTCTCTGGGGATGTGTATTTTAAATTCTATGGTGGACTAGGAGAGGGTCAGACACCTGTTGGCTCGGTATTGATGGAAGAAAGATTTGTTGAATACACGGCGCTCATTGATACGCTGAAAGGTATGGGCATTGAGCCAATAGGGTTACATATTAGACAAAGTGGTGATGCTAGAGTCTTACTTGATCGGGCAGCAAACGGAAACCAGCCAGAGATTATTTTAAAAACAGATTCTGACTTTACTAAACTTGCCGAGAATCTTCAGTCAGCACTCGCTGCAGAACCGCTGATGTCTAGCTTTAAAAATAAATATTCTTCTCTGCTTTATATCGACCTACGATTTGGGAATAAAGTGTACTATAAATTCAGCCAATAGGCTTTAGACGCTTGGCATTAGGAAAGCTATGAAAAATTTCTGGAAAGAATTAAAAAGGCCGATTATGGTCCTCGCCCCGATGGCTGATGTTACGGATTGCGTGTTTAGAAAAATAATTGCTAAGTACGGCAAACCAGATGTGTTCTGGACTGAATTCGTTTCGGCTGATGGACTGGCTCACCCAAAAGCTCGCGAGAAGCTCTTGATAGATCTACGCTATAGCGTAGATGAGCATCCGATAGTTGCGCAGATATTCGGAGGTAAACCAGAAAATATCAAAGAAGCAGCTCGGCTCTGTGCCGAGCTCGGCTTCGACGGGGTTGATATAAATATGGGTTGCCCCGACCGCTCTATAGAGAAGCAGTGCGCAGGCGCGGGTATGATAAAAGACCCGGAGCTTGCCATAAAAATAATCAATTCTGCGCGGGAGGGGGCGGGAGATATCCCTGTGTCAGTAAAAACTCGCATTGGCTACAATAAAAATGAAATAAATACTTGGATCCGAACATTACTCGAACAAAAGTTACCCTTGCTTACTGTGCACTTACGCACTCGCAAAGAAATGTCTCTGGTGCCAGCACACTGGGACTTAATGAAAGACATCGTTGCTCTACGGGATGAGATAAGCCCTGAAACTTTAATATTCGGCAACGGTGATGCCGTATATCTGGAAGATGCGCGTAAAAAATGCGCTGAGACAGGTTGCGATGGAGTAATGCTAGGGCGAGCGATATTTGGGAACCCGTGGCTATTTGCCAATTTGGCTCGCGAGAATCGCGAATGCCAAATTGAGCACCCCGCCTTATTTTTGCCAAAACATACCACTTTTGAATCCAACAATCTTTTAGAAAAAAATACACTCTCAGCACAGAGCCGGAATAGGCCGAGCAATAGCGAGTGTGCTGATATTGATATATCCCGCAAAAATGAGGCTGGGGCAGTGACTATTCAAGAAAAACTGGAAATTATGATAGAACATACTAAACTTTATGAGCAAGAACTTGGGGCTTATAAAAACTTCGCTATTATGAAGAAACATTATAAGGCTTATGTAAATGGTTTTGATGGGGCAAAAGAACTCCGCATGAAGCTTATGGACGCCGAGAACGCCACCGAAGTAGAACAAATAACCCGTGATTTTTTGAGCAAACTAGGGTAAGATATGCCTTATGGAACATACTGCCCAACCCCAGAAGGAAGGCGAAGCCTCCTACGGGGCAGGTATCGAAAATAATTATGAAAAATAATTTAGCATTATATAGAAAGTATAGACCGAGTAAGTTTTCAGAGGTGCTGGGGCAAGAGAATGTGGTGGGGGCGCTCGAGAGCTCGGTGAAAAATAAGACAGTTTCGCACGCATACCTATTTGTCGGCTCGCGCGGTACAGGCAAGACTTCAGTAGCTCGAATTTTTGCAAAAGAAATCGGAGTTTCAGTTAATGATTTATATGAGATAGATGCAGCATCCAACCGTGGAATCGAGGATATCAAAGAGCTTCGTGACGGCGTGCGAGTGCTACCTTTCGATTCGAAATACAAAGTTTACATCATTGACGAGGTGCATATGCTGTCGAAAGACGCTTGGGGCGCGCTACTCAAAACTCTCGAGGAGCCACCTCTACATGTGATATTCATCCTCGCTACTACTGAATTTCATAAAGTTCCCGAGACTATTATTTCGCGTTGCCAAGTTTTTAATTTTAAAAAGGCCAGTGCGGGAGTTTTACGCAAAATGCTATTAAATGTCGCTAAAGAGGAAGGTCGTGAGCTCGACCAGGGTGGTGCAGAAATACTGGCTATACTTGGTGATGGATCTTTCAGGAACGCTCTCGGTGAGCTTCAAAAAGTTTTAAACTTTAGTAAAGGCAAGAAGCTGAAGAGGGAAGATGTCGAGGAAGTTACCGGCGCACCAAAAGCAACTCTGGTGAATGAATATATTTCAGCAATTGCTGAAAGTGATACGGAAAAGGGTATAAATGCAATCAAAAAAGCTGAAGAGGCTGGTATGGATATGGAGTTACTGTTCAAACTTATTATTGAAAAGTTTCGTATTGCCGTGCTCCTGCGCTACGCGCCTAAACTCGAAAGCTCTCTGGTGGAAGATGTAGGTGAAGAAGATCTAGAATTTCTAAAGAAACTTATTAAAGCCGATACTGCGGGCATCTTGCGCTCGGGTTCACTTACAATACTACTAGAAGAATATCAAAATCTGGGTCGAGCCTTCATCTCGGCTCTACCTCTCGAACTCGCCCTTGTGCGAATAGTAGGGGAGAAATAAAGCCCTAAAATAAGTTCAGCGGCCCGCACTCGAAAGTGCGAACCGCTGTGATGTAGGGAAGCTAGGCCTGTTGCTGGACCACCAGCTTCTTCTTCGCGACCAGTGCCTCCAATGCGCTACGGAAGCGCTGTGAGCGACCGAGGGCGTATCCCGACATTGCCGGGTCCCGAGTGTGATCTTCCGCCCAGCGCAGATCTTCTTCGGTGAGAGTCAGACCTGCTTTTCCGAGCCTCAGGCGAAACGCTGATTCTCGGAAACGATCTTCGCGAGCGGTCAGGATCGCAACAGCCGAAGACACCTTGAGAGAACCCGTTGCTTCAGCCAGAGCGAAGCACAGATCCTCCACCGCTTCGAGATCCTCCACGGTCGGCAAGGCTCCCGTTTGCTTCTGATCCAAGAACACCTCCTTCGTAGTCCAAATAGTAAGGTACCTAATTTTTAGATTTTTGTAAAATACAATTGCTGTTGGTCTGCGACTCGAACTTTTTTAAATAATATGGCTCTAAATATAGACTTCGATTTTTAATTTGTATATTTTTTTTGGTTCGAGTCTCAGACAGGTCTTACTCCGACAGCATATATACCATACTTTTCAATCCGCCCTTTATAATCTCCCAAGCTGTTATAACTTTCGATTCCTTCTTCTATATTTCCGCCACTTGATAAAACATTCTTTGTCCCCTCAGCTTCCAGCATAGATCTCACATTTGAATAATGTGTGACAGAAAGAACAGTACAAAGCATTTTTTCGTTAGTTATGTTGTTCAAGAAAGTGATTGTGTCACCAGACTTCATCGATGCGTAACGATGATCATTTTCATCTTTTGGTGTACGTCCCTCAATTTTCTTCGTCCCATTTTTTATTGCTTGAAATGGCCTATCATTAAGACTTAAATCGTAGTTCATGATTTTATTTTACTTAAAATATAATCTCTAGTTTCTTCAGGAGTCTGGTTTGAATTATCTATAATTTCTCCAAATGATGGATTATGTATCCCGATTTCATAGTGATGTTTAATTCTTGATTTTTCCCAATCATCAAGTTCTCGAGTCCCACGGTTTGTCAAAGTTTTTTCCAATTTTGGAGCAAGTGTAAAAGTAAATATTTTTGTATTTATATCCTTAAGTTGATCCAGCATATAGTCATAATTTTTTTGGGATAGTGGATACGGAACAATTACATCAATTCCTCTATTGGCAAAATTTCTAATTACAGACACAGCGTTCTCAAGGTTTATTGGTACTGTTTGATCAATTGGCATCCAATCGATCATTTCTCTCAATACATCAATTTCTAAAAGCGCAATGTTCGACATCTCTTTTGCTAAGAGTTTTGCTACCGTAGTTTTACCTGCATTAATTGATCCGTTTATAAAGATAATCATTTAATTTATTTTAACACTTTTTGAATTTTTGACCCATCTGAGACTCGAACCAAAACAACGGCTTTAAATATAGTTTTTTTATTTTCAGCAAAAATCACAAAAGTTCGAGCCCATGACTCGTGTTTAAAATATGTTGAGAAATATGACCGATTTAGGAGTCTCGGTATATCTCACATGACTGCTGGGAGACCTGGATTCGAACCAAGATTAAAGGCTTCAAAGGCCTCTGTCCTACCATTAGACGATCTCCCAATAAACACTTATAGGCTAACATAAATAGGCTAACATAAAATTGAGTAAAAAACTATTATAGAAATAATTTTTTAACATTGAGTCGTTGTTTAGGAAATGCTAGAATGGGCGCATGGACACTCCCATGCAATATGCAGAACTCTTGAAGCCTTTCTGGGCTCCACCCTCTTATGTTTTCGGCCCAGTATGGAGTGTGCTTTACACGATAATTGCGCTCACTTTCGGTATTGTATTTTACAAAGCCTTGAGAGGGGAACTGCCGAAAAAGTACCTTACTCCATTTATTCTCAACTTAGTTTTTAATTTTTCTTTCACTTATTTCCAATTCGAGCTAGAGAACAATCTACTCGCATCGATAGACATACTCCTAGTACTCGGAACCTTGATTTGGCTTATTACACAGAAGCTTCCTAGAGTTGGTGATCAGGACATCAACTGGGTCCGCTATGCCAATATTCCATATCTAGCTTGGGTTTCCTTTGCAACAGTTTTACAAATTACTATTACTTTTCTAAATTGGAGATAAATTATTACTTGATAAAACAGAATGAAGTTGAAAACAAATTCGCTGTAATGGATTTATGATCTTAACTTACACACTACTGGTTCTCGGTTTCTTTTTCTTAATTAAGGGGGCAGATAGTCTAGTTGAAGGAGCATCCTTTTTAGCCAAGCGGTTAAAGATTTCCACGTTAGTGATAGGGCTGACAATCGTTGCTTTCGGAACCTCAGCCCCAGAATTAATAGTGAATGTTTTTGCGAGCGTGCAGGGCAATACCGACATAGCTATCGGTAACATTTTAGGCAGCAATATTGCCAATATCTTACTTATCTTAGGAATTTCAGCGGTAATTTTTCCGCTATCTGTTAAGAAGGGAACTGTCTGGAAAGAAATACCGCTATCTTTACTCGCGATAATTGCGGCCACAGTTATGGTGAATGACACTATTATTGATGGAGGCACTTTTTCCGGCCTAACTAGGATTGATGGAATTGTACTGATTTTATTTTTTATAATATTTCTTTACTATATTTTTAGTATTATAAAAGAAGGAGATGTGCAGAAAGATGAAATTATTATAAAAGAAAGCACAGTCCTCAAATCCGTCTCAATGGTCATTCTAGGTCTTGTAGGGTTAACTTTAGGTGGAAAATGGATAGTTGACTCGGCAACAATCATTGCTTCTAGCCTCGGGCTCAGCCAAGCCCTAATAGGCCTGACTGTAGTCGCCATAGGCACCTCTTTACCTGAACTTGCCACCTCAGCTATCGCCGCCTATAAACAAAGCACTGACATAGCGGTCGGGAATATCGTCGGGTCTAATATATTTAATATTTTCTGGATTTTAGGCTCGAGCTCGATAATCACCCCTTTACCTTTTTCTCCTCTACTAATGAGAGATGTCTGGGTAACCCTCGCGGCGACTTTCTTGCTGTTCTTATTCATGTTTATAGGTAAACGTCACACTCTGGAAAGATGGCAGGGTGCAAGCTTTATTTTATTTTATATAATTTATATTATCGTAATTGTCTGGCGAGAGATATCTTAGTAGGAGGAACATAATTAAAACATGAACACAAAAGAAATCGAATGCCGTTTCTTAAACATAGACGCCGAAGCGTTGAAAAAGAAGTTGGCGAAATTGGGTGCTGAAGATTTAGGAGAAAGGCTACAAGAAAGCACGATTGTCTATGACCCAGCGATGAAATGGCGAGATGAGAAGAAGATGCTGGTTAGGATCAGGAAAGAAAATGGTGTAACCACGCTTTGCTATAAAGAACAAACACCAGACATGCCAGCGCATGAAATGTATGAACTCGAGTTCGAGGTAGAAGATTATGAAAAAATACAAATATTTTTCGAAAAAATTGGCTTAATAAACTATCGGCACCAGGAGAAAATGCGTCACACCTTCCGCCTAAATAATGCGACAATAGACATAGATACGTGGCCCAACATTCCAACTTATATAGAAATCGAAGGAGAGTCAGAAGAGGATTTAAAAAATACAGCAGAGCTTTTGGGGCTAGATTGGAAAAATGTGGTATTTCATTCACCAAGATGGGTAATCGAGAATATTTATAACATTAATATCAGCCATATGCGCTGGTTTACATTTAATAAATTTGAATAAAAGATATTAAATGCAGCGCGAGAAAATTAAAAATCTTAACGGCACCCCATTTCAGCAGAAAGTCTGGCGGGAAATTGCGAAAATTCCGAAAGGGAAGGTCATTACATATAAAGAGTTAGCACGGCGAGTAGGGAAGCCGAAGGCAGTGCGCGCAGTAGCGAACGCTGTCGGCGCCAATCCGATTCCAATAAAGATACCGTGCCACCGCGTAATCCGTAGCGACGGTAGCCTAGGCGGATATTCTGGCAAGGGTGGAATAAAAACTAAAAGGAAACTCTTGTTAAGCGAGGGTATATCTCTTTAATTTTTCTAATCCCTCATCATCAAATAAGATAGTTTCCAAATTCGGGCATTTCGATAAATCTATATCGTCAAAGTGCTCTTGTTTATCGTCTGTAAATAGCACCTTTTCATCCCGATGCCTGCTACAAATCTCTTCCAGGGCTTCGGCTTTTTTATTAAAAACAACCACAATCTCTGTGAATAAATCAGCAATTCCGCTATTTTTTATTTTATTCATTTGCCACTCACTACCTCCATGTGTAAGGATAAGGCAATTTTCTTTACCTAAACCTTTAATAATATTTATTACTTCTTGGTTTACAAAACTTTCCAACACCTCTGGTTTTATTAAATCCTCGTAAAAGGCCTCTGGTAGTTTAAAGTATCCAATCATATCCTTGAGCCAGAATTCATTCACCCGAACTTTCTTATAGTAAGGCTCAGCTACTGCTCTCGGAATCCCGTATTGTTCAAAACACGCGTACATATACGGCTTAAATTTGCTGGAGTTTAAGAATAAAACGTCATCGAAATCAAAGACAAACTTCATTGCTTTGTTGTGAATTCTATCATAGAATTACACCTAATGCGAAATAAAAATGTAGTCTTAATAGGCGGAGGCGTTGGTTCTTCGGTTTTTACCAGCTCACTATTGCAATTACCGGTAAACTTAAAAACTATTGTAAGTTCTTTTGATGATGGAGGATCTACTGGAGCTATTAGAAGAGACTATAAGGGTATCGCCTTAGGTGACTTTCGACAGTGCGTATTGGCTAGCGTAAAATTTGAAAACTCTCTACTACAAGCAATAAACCACCGTTTTGGAGGTGGAAGCTTATTTGGTATAAATGTTGGGAATTTGCTTATAAAATCTTTTTTGGCGCAATTTCCAAACGAACGGCAAGGTGTTCTTGAACTTCATCGTATATTGCAATTAAAAAACAAAATAATTCCCGTATCTTATACTTTTGCAAAATTATGCGCGCAACTTTCTAACAAATTTATACTACGAGATCAGAATGAAATTGCCACATATTTGAATTTTTCCGAAGCAGCAATAAAAAATTTATTTTTAGACAAAAAAGCCTTATTGTCTCCAGAAGCAAGAAAAGCCTTGCGCGATGCCGATTTCTTAGTCTTTGTTCCAGGGCATTTTTTTACAAGTGTTTTACCACATCTGTTAGTAGAAGATTTTGCGAAAGAGTGGAAAAAAAGTAAGGCGAAGAAAGTATGGTTTTTGAATCTTTTAGCACACATGGGGCAAGATAGTTTCTATACTTTTAAAAATTACCTCAGTTGGTTCGAAAAATATTTAGGTAAAAAACCTTTTGATGTTGTGGTTGTAAATAAAAAAGTCCCCCAAAAGATACTAAATATGGTAAAGGCCAGATTTAAAGCCATAGAGTTTACTGAGGAAGACGCCCGTGCGCTACAGAAACATAATATTAGAGTAGATATCGCGGATTTAGTTTCTGCCTCGATACGTAAGCAACAGGCAAATGATACCGTACAGAGAGCTCCTTTGCGACACGACACAAAAAAGATTGAGAATTATTTTAAAAACCTTCTAAGCCTATGAAAAATAAAACCGGGTGGAGAATTTCCATCTCATTTTTGCTTTTCTTTTCCATAGTATTCCTGCCTTTTGGGGTATCGGTCGCAATCGGGCTATTTGGAGTAATGTATTTTCCTGTTTATTGGGAAGCAGTTCTGTTGTTTTTGCTGTCTGATTTGCTGTTTGGCGCGCCGAGCGCGGAATACGTAGGATTCACTTATGTCTCTTCTCTAGCTTCCGTAGTATTTTTAATGGTAGCAGAATACGCCAAGAAAATATTACAGTGGCATAATTAATACACAATGATAGTTAGATTTTTCAAAAAAAGAAAGTTCCGCCAAGGCGCAATGCTCGACCCCGACGAGATATTTTTGGATTCGAAGAATCTACAAAATTTCGATCGTCAGCAGTTCGAAGGTAGAATTGAGAAAAGTATTCCGAAAATAAATTTAACCCTGCTTCGATCTATATTTTTTTTACTAGTAATCATTTTCGGTGTGCGTCTCTTCTATTTACAGATAGAAAAAGGGGAGGCCTATCTAGCCAGAAGTGAGAATAATACTCTTGATAAGATTATCTTATTTGCAGACAGGGGTATCATTTACGACAGGAATGGTCGCGAATTAGCTTGGAACGAGCGCGATCTGGAATTGAACGACGTACCAAAAAGGGCGTATCTACCGTCAGGATTTTCGCACGTGCTTGGCTATGTCAGTTATCCGACTCGCGACAAAAGTGGAAAATTCTGGCAAACCGAATTCGAAGGTAAGGATGGACTAGAAAAAGTTTATAATGACAGGCTGAAAGGGGAGAATGGCTATAAGATAGTCGAGACAGATGCACTCGGTAAAATATATTCAGAAAATACGATCAACACCCCTGTCCGCGGGGAAGACATTTATACCAGTATCGACTCCAGGATCCAAGAAGAGCTTTATAAAATTATTGAAAAAACGGCCAACGAAAATTCTTTCACCGGCGGAGCTGGGATAATACTTGATGTTCGCACTGGTGAGGTTATAACTTCCACTAGTTTCCCGGAATACAATTCCGAAGTCCTGTCGCTCGGCAAAGAAACTGCTCAGATTAAAGGTTACATCAACGACAATAGACGATTCTTCCTAGACAGGGCAATCTCCGGCTTATACGCCCCAGGTTCTATAGTTAAGCCGTTTGTAGCCCTAGGCGCATTAATTGAGGACATAATTAGCCCCACAAAAGAGATCCTCTCTACGGGCTCTATATCGATCCCTAACCCGTATTTCCCAGATCAGCCGACCATATTTAAAGACTGGAAAGCTCATGGTTGGACAGATATGGGTGAGGCCATAGCGGTTTCTTCTGACGTATATTTCTACTCTATTGGTGGCGGTTTTGAAGATCAGAAGGGCCTAGGAATCGCCAATATTGAAAAATATATTAGGATGTTCGGCATTGGCCAGAAAACAGGTATAGATCTTCCAGACGAGAAAGAAGGCGTCATACCGAATCCGGAATGGAAGGCTAAAAATTTTAAAGGTGAGATCTGGCGTATCGGCGACACATTCAACACATCAATAGGTCAGTACGGATTCCAAGTTACACCGATGGAGATGGCACGCGCAGTATCGGCGATTGCGAACCGTGGCACCCTTATTACTCCTCACTTTATAAAAAATGACACAGAGAAAGAAAAAATAATTTCTACTGTTGATGTAGCCTCAGAATATTTTGACATCGTTTCAGATGGTATGCGTCAAGCAGTAACTTACGGCACGGCGGTTGCTCTAAATGTTCCATACGTTGAGATAGCCGCGAAAACGGGAACCGCACAGGTGGGTATCAGCAAGAGCAGGGTCAACTCATCAGTGATAGGTTTCTTTCCATATCAAAATCCTAAATACGCATTCATTGTGCTTATGGAATCTGGTCCATCTGGAGGCACGGTTAACGCAACATTTGTAATGCGTCAGCTTGTTGACTGGATGTCGCAAAATACTCCAGAATATTTCGAGTAATATTATTGACTGGGTCAAGTTTGCTTTTTGCGTTTTGATGCAATAAAATATTCTTATGCGAAAAGCACGAGCGCTTTTTATTTTAGGGATATGGGTAGCGGTTCTACCTCACTTAGGTTTTCCATCTTTATGGAAAAATATTCTATTCCTATTGTCTGGGCTAGCGCTTATCTACTTGAGTTATCTATATTACGCAATCCACAAGGGCGCAGTCGGGGCAAGAAATGTTTTTGATAATTTCTCAGAGAATAGTAATTTTGAAGACAGAAATTAATAAAAAATAAATGGACAGAACTTCAAAAAAAATTCACCTGATAAGCTTCAGCTTAGTCACCGTACTCGCTCTTTTTATTGGTATTTATGTTGGAGTCAACAATCGCGAAGAAATAGAAGAAGTAATAGGCATTTCAAATAAAGAAAACCCTGCGAATCTATCTGAAGTAGACTTCTCTACTTTTTGGAAAGCTTGGAACATAATTGACGACAAATATCCCGGCGCAAGCGATATTGATAATCAAGCTAGAGTCTACGGGGCTATTTCTGGACTCCTGGGATCTCTGGAAGACCCATATAGTGTATTCCTCGACCCAAGAGAAACTAAAGTTTTTGAAGAAGAAATCTCTGGCAACTTTAGTGGTGTGGGAATGGAAGTGGATATAAAAGAAGGAATTCTTACAGTAATAGCCCCACTCAAAGATACTCCTGCGTACCGCGCTGGAATAAAATCAGGGGACAGAATAATCAAGATAGATGAGTCACTAACGGCAGACCTTTCAGTGGAACAAGCTGTCAAAATGATTCGCGGCGAAAAGGGAACAGAGGTTAAACTCACCATACTTCGCCCAGGACAAAAATCTTCCGAAGAAATCAAGATCACTAGAGACATAATAAGTGTACCAACCCTAGAAACAGAGCTACGCGACGATGGCGTATTCGTAATAAAACTCTTTACTTTCTCTGGCAACTCGGCCGAGCTTTTTAAAGAAGCATTGAAGGAGTTCGCCCTCGCTCAGACTGACAAACTTGTTCTCGACTTGCGTGGCAATCCGGGCGGATATCTTAACACTGCGGTATATGTTGCTAGCTGGTTCTTACCAGAAGGCAAGGTAATAGTGACAGAAGACTATGGCGGAGATACAGAGCCTGAGGTATTCCGAAGCAAGGGCTACAAAGTATTGATAAATGATAAGAAGAGTGTGCTCGATGACAACCTAAAGCTAGTCATCCTTATTGACGGTGGCTCAGCCTCTGCGTCCGAAATAGTCGCAGGCGCAATGCAGGATCACCAGAGAGCGCTCTTAGTCGGAACTAAGAGTTTTGGCAAGGGCTCAGTGCAAGAAGTTGTTCCAGTTACAAACGATACCTTGATTAAAATCACCGTTGCGAAGTGGCTGACTCCAGAAGGTCACCTGATCGCTGAAACAGGACTTACTCCAGACTATGAAGTTGAGCCGGGCACAACTACAGACAAGAGTATTGATACTCAGATGGAGGCTGCAGCTAAGCTTTTAAATAAGTGGCCAGGAATTAAATAATATGAAAGTAATTTTTCTGCAGGATGTACCAAGAGTCGGCAAAAGGCATGATCTAAAAGAAGTGCCTGACGGCTATGCGCTGAATTTTCTAATTCCGAGAAAGCTTGCTGAACTTGCCACTCCGAAATCTCTAGCCATGCTAGAGATTCGCAAGAATGAAATTATCATCGAGAAAAAAGTTCAAGACAATCTATTATCTAAGAACCTTGAAGAACTTAAGGACAAGGTGGTTCACATTGATGTCAAAGCTGACGAAAAGGGCCACTTATTCTCCGGTATTCATGCCAAAGAGATAGTCGAAGCAATGCACCAAGAACATCATGTAGAGATTTCTCCTGAGTTTATTGTACTACTAAAACCATTCAAGGAAGTAGGGGAGTTTTATGTGCCAGTAACGATAAAAGGCAAAACCGTAAAATTCAAACTTGTGATAAGTAAAGCTTAGATCACGTTCACAGTCTTTTTGACTGTCGTGGAACCATTGAAAGAAGTCTTGCGCTTAGAGCTAAATTTGACTCGGCCTTCTTTGAGTGCGAATAGTGAATGATCTTTACCCATAGAAACATTAGTACCAGGTAGTATTACTGTACCTCGCTGACGAACTATAATAGAGCCTGCTTTTGCGAGCGCGCCATCTGCAACCTTTACACCAAGGTATTTAGGATTAGAATCTCTTAAGTTTTTGGCTGTTCCGCCGGCTTTTCTATGTGCCATATGTCTTTTATGTTAAAATAGATAACAAAAATGAGTATATACGATAATCCAGAAAAAATCAACCCCGTAGTGAATTTTGGCAATGCGCAAAGCGCAAAAAAAGGATTTTTTGCCAAAATCTACTACGGGGTCAAGCAATTTGTCACAAGTGACCAAGGGAAGGACTTCGTAGTGCTAATTATATTCATACTCGCGAACATTGGTTCATTTGAATTAGGCAGACTATCAAAGGCTCACCAGAACCCGGGCCTCAAGATCGAATACAGTGAGGCAATGGCTCGAGGTAAGGTTTTAGGCGTCCAGAACAACGAACAAGAAATGTCACAGAAAGGGTCCACAAACTCAAGTGGAAACTTTTTTGCTTCAAGTCGAGGACAAAAATATTATCCCAGAGGATGCTCGGCGGGCGATAGTATAAAAACAGAAAATCGTGTCTACTTCCAAACTCGCGAAGAAGCTGAGGGGGCAGGGTATGAGCTATCCAGTTCCTGTCGTTAAGCCGCCCTTTTTATTTTACTAAGCCGTGTTGCACAATATATCTTGTGGTAGGTATACGTATTAGGTAAAATAGGACCAAACTAGGATCTGGCCTACCAGATACCGTTAACTAAATTCTTGAGCCATTCTGAGGCGCCATAAAGCCAGCCAATTGCCATATCTGGCACAGGCGTAGTATCAAGCCAGTCGATCATCCCAGTAATCGTTATGTTGAAATAACGCATTAGGATTAGAACGATTACTATGACTATGATTATATCTATAAAACCGCCTTGTTTGTTTTTATATGATTTATTATTCATACAATAAGTTAGTGGCACATTTTAATACATAAATTATATCCCGTAGTGAATCCTGATGCTAGTCAGGATCTACTACAGGATTATACCACATAAAGGTTATCGTGGTGGTAAATACTTTTCTGGATCCAAATGTGCGTTCACAGCATGTATTCTAGGCTGGACTAAAGTCTTTCCGGGATAAGATTTACTTGCAAATGAATCAATTTTTACTCCACTTGACACATACAAAGAAATGTGGAGATGTGGGCCAGTAGAGGAGCCTGTGTTGCCACTATAGCCTATCACTTCCCCTCTCTTAACTTTTTGACCTTTGCGTACACTGATGAGCGACAAGTGGCCATAAGTGCTAGACAGACCGTTGTTGAACTCAACAAAAATCCATTTACCAAAAGATGCACCAGGGCAACACACATCCGTATCTCCAACACCTTCCACTACCCCATCAGCCATAGCTCGAACTGGTGTGCCCACTGAGGCGCGAAAATCAAGACCATAATGAAACCCGCTTCCGAAGGAGCGTGGCCCATAAGGAGAAGTGATGTAAACTTTATCTAGTGGCCACGACAAAAGTCTTCCAGAAGGAATAGCAGAAGGGTCAAGTATATATTTAAGTTGAGACTCATAAGCCTCAAGCTCTCGCTCGAATTGATCCTTTAAAGCAATCCTCTCAGTAAGTAGTTTCTGATACGAAGCTTCGCTATTCTTTGTTTGAGCTAATAATTTATTTTTTGCATTAGTATTATCAGTGACTATTTTCTGCTGGTCAGAAAGACGTTTGCGCAAGGACGTTAGCTCGTTTCTCACATCCTCCTCGGCTTCTTTCGTATCTTCAAGCTCGATTTTAGTATTCTTTAATTCCTGCACTGCTATATGAACTCGCTCTCGCACGGCCGCCAGGGTGTCGATGTCTTTCCAAGCCTCAGAAAAATCTTTTTCTGATAACAAAGTGGCAAGTAGGGTCGAATTCTCCAATTCACTAGTCGCTTTAATACCAGACGACATGACTTTAATATTATTTCTGATAGACTCTTCCTTGTTGCCTATATCTGCACTTAAATCTTTTATTCTTAAATTAGTTTTCTCAATTTTATTTTGAGTTACAGCTATCTCTGTATTGAGTTTTTTCTTAGTTAAATCAAGCTCTTTAATGGCGTTTGACAGTGAATCTTTTTCTCTACCAAGGTCCGCAAGCTCGGATTGGTATGAAGCGATTTCTTGTTCTAATTTTGCAATGTCAGAATCTTTTTGACTAATTTTTGCCCGAAGTTCAGAAGCGGTTTCTGCATAAACGCTCGAAAAAACCGAAATAGTAAGTATGCCTAATCCTAAAACCAGCAAGGTTCTAAAGCCCATTTTGTAAGCGACGCAATGTTTCATCTTTACCAATTATAGAAGCGATTATGAAGGGGTCTGGTGATTTCTCTTGTCCGGACAACGCATAGCGAACGGGATGCAATAGTTCACCTCTACTCTCTAGAGTATTAGCTAGATTCATAAGTGATTCTTTTATTTTATCGAAGATAAAGTCCTCATTCGAAATTCCTGACAACACTTCTATAGCTAATTTTATATTTTGCGTAGACTTTTCTTGGGAAGAGTTTTTGTAAACCAGTTTTTCTTTTTGGATGGTTGGCGTTTTAATAAAACAATCTAGCTCCCCTGCCTTAATCATTTTATCCACGTCACTCCACTTATCTATTCGTTCAAAAATAACTGGAATTAATTTTTCATTTTGTAGATCTGGCGGCAATCGAGAAAAAATGTTTTTCTTTATTTCTTCTGGCGACAACATCTTCATGTGCTCCTTATTAAACCAATCGAGTTTGACTTGATTGAATACAGCTGGACTCTTTTGCACCCGACTTAAATCAAATATCTCAATCAGTTCTTCCCGCGAATAGATCTCTTTTTCACCCCCAGGGTTCCAGCCCACAAAAACAGTGCCGTTAAGTATACCTTCTGGTGTATAGCCTCGATCTCTATATTCCGTAATCGGGAGAGCCCCCCGGCGTTTTGAAAGTTTCAATTTATCAGGCCCCAAGACTAAAGGTAGATGCGCGTACATTGGAGTAGAAGCACCGATCGCGCGCTGAATCAATATCTGACGAGGAGTGTTCGACACATGATCTTCGCCACGGATAACATGCGTCACACCTTCTTCGAAATCATCTACTACAACCGCCAAATGGAATAGTGGTTCATTTATATTTTTAGCAATGACAAAATCTCCCAAATCTTTCGTATTCATTGTCACCTCACCTTTTATAATGTCTTTAAACGATACGTCTATATTAGGATTCTTGAAACGCACCACCTCCTTCATTTCGCCACTTCCATCCTTCGCCTCTTCTCGCGACACGTAGGCACTACCGCTAGATATCATTTTATCTAGGTAAAATTTATGCCTATCTAGATTGTCCGACTGGCGGAAAAATTCATCTTGCTGTATTCCCAGCCACTCCAAACTTGCAATAATATTATCTTCATATTCCTTCTTTGAACGTTCTTTATCTGTATCTTCTATGCGAAGTATGAATTTACCTTTATTCTTTCGTGCGAATAAATAGGCAAAAATAGCGGTTCGGTAGGTACCAATATGTAAATATCCTGTAGGACTAGGAGCGAACCTGGTTACTACTTTATTTTCTGGCATATTTAGAATAATAGCACAAAAATACACCAGAAAAAATCTTTATTTTTCGTGCGAAAGCGCAGTCTCTATTAGTTCACGAGCTATTTTATTTGCGGCTCCTGTTTTACCGAAATTTCGAGCAGCTTTTGCCATATGCTCGTACTCAGTTTTGTCGCCCAGAATTCGCTCTATTTCTGCAAGTAAGATATTGCCGGTTAAGTTTTCTTCTTCAATTACACTACAAGCTTCTTCTCGTGCATAACTGAAGGCGTTTGTCTTTTGGTGATCATCGTTAGTTTTTTCTATAGGCACAAGGATGGAAGGTATACCCCATGAAGCTATTTCAAACAAACCCGACCCAGCACGCGACACCACAATATCCGCCGCACCAGCAGCCATTTTCATAGCCAGAGGGTTTAGAAATGCAATGGGTACATATTTGGCTATATCTTTATTGTCGAGCAGTATTACATCTGCACGTTCTTTTGTATTTTTATAATTTAAAACTCCAGTTTGGTGAATCACCTGATAGCTCGAGAGCATTCGAGGTAGAGCATCTAATACTGTATTATTGAGTAGTTCTGCCCCCTGAGAACCACCAATAATAAATACCACCGGTGTTCCAGACTCAAACTTAAAATAACTTAAGGCATCCTTCTTAGGAGCTGAGAGCTCGAGCTCAGCTCGAATCGGCTGACCAATCCAAGCTACTTTGTCTTTCGGAAAATATTCCCCAGCTTCTCTGAAAGATACGGCGATTTTTAGAGCAAATTTGCCCGCCCATTTATTCACTCGCCCCGGACGAGAATCCGATTCATGAATAATCACTGGAATTCCTAAAATTCGCGCCGCCAGAAGTGTCGGAAAAGAGGCATATCCTCCTTTACCGAAAACTACATCAGGGTAAATTGAAAAAAGTTTATAAATCGCATTTAGCGTTCCAAAAAATATTTTAAACAAATCCAGAAAATTTAAAAAAAGATTCGAAGCATTTAGTCCAACCCGCATCTTACCTGAACGTATTTCCTCAAAAATAACTCCATTCTCGAACAACACCTCACGATCATAAGGGGTATCAGAAAAATAATATAGTCGCGGCGGAATAATATTCTCCGTATCTGCAATCTGATTTATCTTTTCTACAACAGCGACAATAGGATAAAAATGTCCCCCTGTCCCTCCACCAGTAAAAACAATTTTCATAGTTTTATTTTAAGACTGCTTCTGAAAGCGCGAAACTTGGAATACTACACCTACGGCCATCATGTACACCATAAGCGCCGTCCCGCCATGCGACATGAATACAAGCGGTACCCCAGTAAGCGGAAAAACTCCAGTAATGGAAGCAATATGCATAAACGACTGTGCCGTTATCATTATAACAATTCCAGACACTAATAGTCTACTGAATAGGTCAGGGGCCTGGTTTGCGATACGGAATCCTCGCAAGGCAAAAATTACATAAAGCACTATCACTGTCACAGAGCCTACAAAGCCCACCTCTTCACCAAGCACCGCAAAAATGGAGTCCCCTTGCGGTTCCGGCAAATACCCAAATTTCTGAATACTCTGACCGAACCCCCTACCATAAATACCTCCGCCACCGAGCGCTACAAATGACTGCTGAATCTGATAAGACGAGCCTCGTGGATCAGAAGAAGGATCAAGGAAAGTTTTTACCCTCTCTTGTAAATACGGCTTGAAGAAAATAAGAGTTGCTAAAACCAGCACAACAGATAGACCAAAGCCCAGTATATAACGCATTGGTACTCCAGAAACAAAAAGCATTACGAGGCCGGTAATAGTAATTAAAACAAAGCTTTTAGTGTCAGGCTGTTGGAGTAGCACCACCGCAATAATCGCGAGCATTACGAATAAAGGTAAAATACCAAATTTTAAATCTTGCACTCGTTGTTTCGCCCAAGATAGCCAAGCCGCAAAATATAAAATAAAACCAAACTTTAAAAACTCAACTGGCTGAAAGGAAAGTCCGCCTATCTGCACCCAGCGTTCAGCTCCACCGTGACGTAATCCAATAGATGGGATGAAAACAGCCGCGGTCAGAAGAATTGTTATGATAAATATAAATAGTGCATGTTTACGCCAAAATTTATAGTCTAATCGGGAAGCAAAATACATCAACACTAGGCCGAGGCCTAGCCCGAGACCGATTTGATTTTTAAGCACAGAGTAGAAAAGCCCCTCATTCCTAACCAATATACCGAGTGAAGCCGATACGAAGAAAGCTACCCCTGTGGCGAGGAGTAAAAACACCGTAATCATAAAAAATCTATCAACTTTTCTGGTGCGCATTAGCTAGCTTACTATAGCAAAAATTATTCCAATAATTGCAAAAACTACAGAGAGTATCCAAAAACGCATAGTCACTTTCTCCGCTGACCAACCGGAAGCCATTAGATGATGATGTAATGGAGCAAGCTTGAAAAGCCTCTTCCCTCCCCGCCACTTTTTAGATACAAGCTGGAGTATTACTGAAAGTGAGGTAATCACAAGTGGCATAGCTACTACCGGCAAAACAAAAACTGAATTTGTTAAAAAAGCAATTGTAGCAAGAGTAAGAGTGAGCCCCATTATCCCAGTTTCCCCCATATAGAACCGCGCTGGTGGAACATTGAACCAGAGAAATAGCAAGGTGACTCCAGACACGACACCCGAAAAAGCTGCCAGATCTATCTGATTGTTGGCGAAAGAAATAGCCGAATACGCTGCAAATATCGAAGCTAGCACTCCGCCCGCTAGCCCATCAAGTCCGTCTATCACTCCACCTGAGAAAGTTGCGAGCGCCACTAAAACAAAAAAAGGAATTATCCAAATACCCAGAAAAACTTCGCCATAAAATGGCACATAGAGCGCATTCATCCCAAGTTTAAAGAAGAACCACCAGCCGATAGATAGCGCGAGCACGGCCACCAGGAAGGCTTTCCATTTACGCAAAGTAGAATCATCTTTAGCCATTCTTCCGCTCCCATATATCTGCGCAAGATCATCCCAAAAGCCGATGAGAGACGCGATGAGTAATGTAAAAAGTGGAATCAGGGTCTGACCTCTGCTGAAAAAATTCATTTTCTCTGTGTATTCGTTTGGAAACCAAGCTGATGCTAAATAAAAAACCAGCGTAGTGAGTACCACCGATACCCAAATAATCATACCACCCACTCGCGGAGTATGAAGCTCCCCCGCCTCGTTGTGTATCCTCTTGAATTCTTCTGATGAAGCGCTACCGTTGCGGGAATACTTCTTCCACATTTTGTGTTTGTAGAAGAAATGTGTTGCCACTGGCGTTATCATAAGCCCAATAAAGAAGGCCACCGCCATCGGCAAAAAAATTTTAACTAAATCCAAGTACATTCTAAAATACTAACATTTTTTATGTTTTAATACACTTCTTGCTGATAACATTTTTCACAGTAAACAATTTCCGGCCTGTCGGGCGAATAGCTTGTCTCGAATTCGTGCGGACAAGGTTGAGCCTTGTCGTGATGTGAATGGTTTGTTTTATCGCACATACATTGCCTGTGCCAGAGTTTCATTGGGTTTCTCTTTTTTAGTCTTTCAAAATGCCTACAGTTAGGACACAAACGCGGTAAAGCTAAGTTCATTTTTTTATAAAAATTAAATTCTTCCGAAATAATTTTAAAGGCCTCAGTACACTGCTCCTCACATAAGCCTGAGTGCGCGCACTCGATAACTTTATTGATTATCGAATCATCTGTATCGGCAACACAATCTGGCAAATCTTTGATTTCAATATCAATTGAATAATTTCTCAAATCTCTCTCTTTCCAGAGAAAGCCATATTCTACGCTCTTATTTTTATTAATAGGAAAATACTCTTGAGCAATTGTTTCATTATAGGCAAATAAGGACAACTCCGTTGGGAAAAATTCTCCATATTTGTAAATTCTACCCTTTTTATCAACATAAGGAATTTTATTCATTTGCTCAATTATTTTTGGTACTAATTCTTCATATTCTTTTTTTGTATATTGTTTATTAAGTATGCAATACGACTTGTTTTGTAACCCAACGCACCCGAAACAATTCGAACAGTTGTTACACATTGCCGAGTACTGCACTTCTCTACATTGATCAAACGAAAAGGAAAAAGCACTTTGGGCTGGATTATAACCAGCACCAAAAGACTCATACATTAGCTCACCTGACTTCATGCCGTTACAGTCATATACATCTTTTGATTGCGACAAAATTCTGTAACTGTATCTAATATTCTCTGAATCTTCTATATTAAAAGATTTATATACATCTTTGCTATTAATAATATTATTCCCCACTACCCTTAGTGAGTTTTTTATATCAGCGTACTTATGCGGAACTTCTTTTTTTAGATTATCAAATTCCGTAATTAAATTTTTTAAATTTTTAAAACTACCTGAATTGATATCTTGATAATTTCTTATAAACTGATCACGGGTCAATTTTTCATTTCTAAAAACATAGTTTTGGTTTCGAAGGTTGGCAACCATAAAGCAGTGCCCTACATTACTGGACCCAAATATAAAAGAGGAGTTTATAACTTCTTTGCTTTGTTCCACATACACAGAAGAATAGACTTTTTCACTTTCAACAGCTTGGTTGCATAATTCAGAGTTTTTTATATTACTAGCATCAAAACACTGTGATATGTCCTGGGAATTAGAAATGTACTTGGAGTCCTCACCATCTACCACAGAAAAACATAAGTAACAATTTTTACACCCACCACTATAATTACAATATTCGCTATCGCTATTTAGTCCTTTCATATCAAGTAGGAACAGGGGCACTTCTCTTAGTAGCCGCGAAAATTGAGACATAAAATCTTTGTCCCACTCAAATTCACGACCAAACGCTCCGGCATCCCATTTGTCAGATATCCAACATTCGCGACAATAAACATTTAGATTGGAATTTGGATCATATACAGTAATAATATGTTTATTACAAAGTTTACATTTATCTTTATAAAGAACACGCTCATTACGCCAACTCATTTTTCGAATCATTCTACACTCGGGACAAAACGTAGGCGGAGGAACTTTGATTTTTTCATAAAATCCAAAATCCTCCGGCTCGATAGTGAAATCCTGTTTACAATTCTGGCATATTTTGTTTTCACTCTTATATTCCATTCCTTTATTGTTCCTTCTTTTTAGTTACTTTACTCTAGTAAAGTACTTTAGTTTGGTAAAGTGACTATTATTAATTTCTGATTGTTGGCTTGACATACTTTTGTGATTTGATATACTTTACTTGTAAACGCTTCCCTTTGTCGGAAGCCCCGAGAAAACCCCGTAAGGGGTTTTCGTTTTTTTATACAATTCCTGCTAAGTTACTCTTAATCTCTTTTAATTCTGAAGAATTTATTTTCCCCATTAATCTCAGCAGTCTTCTGGCATCAAGTAATCTGATCTGAGAAAGTATTGCGACAGAATCTTTGAAAGAGGTCAATCTATGATAATATTTACTCTCTTTGTCAGTATTAGAAGTAAGAGGTACACATAAAAATATATTATGGTTGAATTTTCTGATTATCAGTATTGGTCTTTCAAAACTTTCATTTTTCCCATCTTCTTCATCGCCAATATTTTTCCCAATTGACGCATACCAAATTTCACCTTTGTCAAAATAAACCCTATCCGATCGAGCAATCGCTTTTTTCTTTACATTCCATTTGTCGTATTCCTGATCCATAAACTTTAATTATTATACAATATTTCCACCACCTTTTCCATATCTATAAATCTCCCGTTAAAGGTAGAACCTAATATGGTTACGGCTATTTCTCGATCACTTTGATCCTTGAATACTATCGCCAAGTTCCCGCCGGCGATTTCGGTGTACCCCGTTTTAGAAAAGAGTAAATTTGGAATTTTACCGATTAAGGTATTTGTATTTTTAAAATTATGCTCAAAGCCTGATTCAGATGTGAGAGTTATTTCTGGTAGTGTTGTCGCACTAAATATTTCAGGGTGGGCTTCTCGTGCATAGCGCACCAGTAAGTTTACATCTTCAGCGCTCCCCCGCCCGCCATCAGTTGCGATGTTAATGTCTAGCCCAGTTGCATTTTGGAGTATGGTAGTCTCAGCCCCCAGCCTCTTTAATTTATCATTTATCTTTTTTATGAAATCCGCATGACTCTCGGCGAGCGCATACGCGCCATCGTTCGCCGACACTACTAGTGTCAGCCGTGCCAGGTCAGCCACACGCCACTTTTCATTCGCAAAGAGTCCGAAGTCTCCCGCCTGTTGAATAGCCTCAGACGATATATGAATGAGATCATCTTCTTTCCCGGGCTCTACCGCCGATGCTACTGTAGCTATCTTCGCGAGTGAAGCAAGCGGTAACGCCACGGAGTCATTCTTGCCATATATTTTTTTATCGTTAGTGATGTCGTAGACAGAAACAGCCTTTGCTTCTAGCTCGAGCTCTGCGAGCTCACTCCCTAACTTTTCATCTAGAGCCAATTTTATTGCTTCCCTGTTATTAAGTTTAGTGTTCTCTTGAAAAAACAAAAAAGCTACTAGCGCAATGAAAAATACCGCGAACAGAAGACTATTGTTGTGCTTCGTCATTTTGAGTCTCTACTGCACCTTCGATCTTACCTTTTACTTCAGTATATTCTGGTAATTCTTCCACACTGCGCACGCCCATATATGACAGCAAGTCAAAGCTTGGGCGGTATATGAACCGCCTACTGTCTTTCGGATCTGATACCTTCTCCACCAAGCCTCGCACTGACAGCGCCCGCAAAGTAAAGCTTGAATTCACTCCGCGGATGTAGTCTATCTCGCTTCGGCTAGCGCCATTTTTATACAGAACAATTGATAGCGTTTCAAGCGAAGCTTTTGATAAATCTTTGTTCAATTCTTCTTTTTGTAAATTTTCTATCAGCTCCGACATTTCTGGCGCAGTGCCGAGCATTACGTCATCGTCTTTTTCTATGAGCGCCACACCGCGTACAGCAAGATTCTGCTTGAGCGACAATAGCGCCTGCTCTATTTCTTCAGCTTTGCATTTCAAAATTTCTGCAAGTTTCTTGCGTGAGATTGGTTCTCCTTTCCAAAACAATACTGCTTCAATTTTTTGTTCTAAATTCATTTTTTTACTTTACAAACTTTATAACTTTTAACTTTCTACTGGACGAGATTGTTTTTCCAAAACAATCTCGTCGCTCCCGGCTTCCTGCACTGCATCCACTATTCCCTGCCTCACCATCTCGAGCATAGCAAGAAATCCCACGATAACACCTATTTTCTCTTCTCGGGTCACCTGTCCGCGCTTATGGTTAGCAAAATCTCTGAAGTTTAATTTAATTGCGCTCTGTATTCGCTCAGTCAGCTTATCTATCATCTCTTCAATACTGATTACTTTACGCACTTCCACTTCTGGCATGAAGGTCTTCTGTGGCATCGCACCCAGTACGTCTTTAACACAGGTCATCATGCTTTCGCGAGTGATTTGTGAATCCGGCAAGAAAACCACCACACTATTTTTGCGCTCTTCTGGCGCAAAAATAATTTGCTTACCAAAATCACTTTTAATATTTAAGCCCAGCCGAGTAAATAACTCAAACAGCCGCAGGCGTTCTTCCAAGCTTTTTATATCACCCTGCTCTTCTTCTGAGAGCTCTAGGTTCGGCAAGAGTGATTTGGATTTGATGAGTATCAGAGTAGAGGCAACAATGATAAAACTCGACAATTCTTCAGGGCGCACGGAGTCCGGCTTCTTCATATAGGCCAGGTAGTCCTCTGTCACAGTCGCTAGCGATATGTCATTGATATGTAATTTCTGCTTTTCAATAAGGCCGAGCAAAAGCGAAAATGGCCCTTCAAAGCCAGCAGTTTTTATCATATAACTACTCGTTTCCATTTTTCTATGCTAACATTTCCGTATGAAAAAAAGAAGCGTTCGGTTACCTGCCCACATAGTGCCTACCGAGTACGATATTAAGCTCCGGCCCGATCTCGAGAACTTCACATTTGAGGGTGTAGAAACTATATCTATTAAAGTTTTAAAACCTACAAAAGTTATAACTCTTCACTCTAAAGAGCTAGATATTTCAACAGCTTCAATTACGATAAATAAAGATAAGATATTCGCAAAAATTTCTTATAATACAAAATCCGAAACGGCCACATTTACTTTTCTAAAAAAATTAAAGGGCAAGGTCAAACTCACTCTCACATTCAAGGGCATACTGAACGACAAAATGCGTGGCTTTTATAAAAGCTCGTATATTTACAACGACAAGGTCAATAATCTCGCCACCACCCAATTCGAGGCTACAGACGCCAGGCGTGCTTTCCCTTGCTTTGATGAACCAGCACACAAGGCAGTATTTCATCTCTCGCTCGTCGTTCCAAGGGGCAAAAGCGCAATTTCAAACACCCTACCCATTACTCGCGAAATACACGAGGCTGGCTATGAGATACTTCGTTTTGCGCCAACACCTAGAATGTCTACTTATCTCCTCGCATTTATTATCGGAGATTTTGAATATATTGAGAAGAAGAGTAATCGTGGTGTTATAGTTCGCGTGCATACTACCCCTGGTAAACTTCACCAAGCTGAGTTTGCGCTCGATACCACAGTTAAAGTTCTAGAATTTTATGAAAAATATTTTGATATCCCCTACCCACTTAATACCCTAGATATGGTTGCCATACCGGATTTCCAATCCGGCGCCATGGAAAATTGGGGGGCTATCACCTACAGGGAATCTGCCCTCTTGGTAGATGCTAAAAATTCTTCTCTACACAACAAGCAATGGGTGGCGCTCGTCATCGCCCATGAGCTCGCCCACCAATGGTTTGGCAACTTGGTGACAATGGAATGGTGGACTCATTTATGGCTTAATGAAGGCTTCGCTTCCTATATTGAATATCTGGCCGTAAATAAACTTTTCCCAGAATGGGATATCTGGACACAATTCTGCACCAACGATCTAGGTGTCGCTCTCCGTTTAGACTCTCTGGCGAACACTCACCCGATAGAAATACCTGTGCACCATCCAGATGAAATAGGTGAAATTTTTGATGAAGTTTCTTATTCTAAAGGCGCCTCTGTGATCCGCATGCTCGCAGGATATTTAGGCGAACGAGATTTCCGCGATGGCCTGCGCTACTATTTGAAAAAACATAGTTACAAAAACACCGAGACGGTCCATCTCTGGCAAGCTTTTGAAAAAGTATCAGGTAAACCTGTCACACGCATGATGCATAACTGGACATCCAAACCCGGCTACCCTGTAGTCAAAGCGGAAATACGACAAAACAAACTCATCTTTTCTCAGAAAAGATTTTTCAGCAGTCCAATTTCAGCTAAAAAAATAAAAGACAGGACCCTCTGGCAAATTCCCTTAAACCCATCGCGAATTATTAAAACAAACTTTTTAAGGGGTTTGGCGAGCGACGGCGAGCCAATTTCAGGATTTTTTAAGCTTCAAAAAATCCGTACCGGCAAAAAGTTTCGTTTTGATAATTTGCTTTTTAAATTAAATTTTAGTGAAACTGGATTTTTCCGAACAGTATACTCGAGAGAATTACTAGATGAAATCAAAAAGCAAGTAGTGTCTGGCAAGCTCCCCTCGAGTGACAAGCTCGGCATTATTCGCGACCTATTCGCTTCCGCCGAAGCAGGCATTATACCCACCACAGATGCACTAGAATTTTTATCAGCTTATAGAGATGAGAAAAACTATACAGTTTGGCTAGAAATATCTAGTGGACTCGCCCGCATCGAGCAAATCTTGCCAAGTGGAAATCATGGCATGGATAAGCTTATCCAAGAGCTATTTTCTCAGCTAGTTGCTCGATTAGGATTTTCACCCAAGAAAAATGAGCCCCACACTGACACTTTGCTCCGCTCGCTCGCAATCGCTCGCGCAGGCCGTGCCGGAGACAAGAATGTGATCGCTCGCGCGCGAGCACTATTCACATCTGGTAAAATTCCGCCCGACATCCGTAGCGCAGTCTACGGCATAGTCGCGACACATGGCACTATAAAAGAATTTAATAAATTGCTAGCAAAATACAAGGCGGAAAGTCTGCACGAAGAGAAGAATCGCCTTGGTGGCGCGCTAGGTGATTTCAAGGATCCTTCAATCTTGAAACAAGTCTGCGAGTTTACTCTTTCAAAACATGTCCGCCCACAAGATACAGTAAGTATCATCTCCGGAGTGGGTGGGAACCCGCTCGGGCGCGACATTTGGCTCTCATTCGTAATGAAAAATTGGAAATCTTTGGTTGCTCGCTATGGCGACGGCGGGCATACTCTATCACGCTTAGTGAAAGCTATAAGTGGTAGCGCCGAAGAGCGTCATTTTAAAAAGTTTAAACAATTCTTCGCCAAAAACGAAGCCCCAGGCGCTAAAAGGAGCATCGAGCAAGTCCTCGAACGCCTAGAAAGCAATATAGCTTGGCGTAAACGCGACCAGAAACTTATCCACACCTTTTTATCTACTTTACTTGACTAAAGTACTTTACTTTAGTAAAGTAGGAGTATGAGTAAAGGTTTCAATAAAAATTTAAAGGTAGAGGCTGTGCGGGCTATCGGCCGGCAGGTCAATTGGAGTTCGAAAACCAACAAGCGCCTAGTGGAGGCAGTGCTCGCCCTACGCACCCGCGATGAAGCCAAGCGCTTCCTGCGTGACCTCATGACTGAAAGCGAGATCAAAGAATTCGCCGATCGCCTCGAAGCCGCTTCCCTGTTATACAAAGACGTGCAGTACAACGCTATTGAAGAGTCCGTTAAGCTCTCTTCAACCACTGTGGCTCGTATTGCTAAATGGCTCAATGGCCCGCTCGGTGGCTACCGCTTAGTATTAAACCGGCTAGCGCATCATCACAACTCTTCCTCGTTTGGGAAAGGGTTGCGTTCGGCTTCGTAATTTATTTTTTCGAACCTAACCCCTTCCCTGACGAGAAGGGGTTTTGCGTTTTTAATAATTATTAAAAATATAAAAATATGAAGAAAAAATTACAAATTGGCGTACTGGGTTGGGCAGGAAAAGAAGAGTATCCTAAAGATAGTGGCCCCACAGATAACGAGTTGCAAATGGCTAAAGAAACCGGCTCTTTACTAGCAGAAACTGGAGCAATTGTCGTTACTGGTGGCAAGGGTGGAATTATGGAATGCGCAGCTCGTGGCGCGAAAGAAAATGGTGGCACAACTATTGGAGTAATTACTGGCCCAAGAGGAACATCTAATAAATGGACCGACATCGAAATAATTACTGGATCAAAAGTTTCTGGATTTGATGAGGTTTGGATTCCAATTATGTGTGATGCTGTTATCGTAATTGGTGGAGGAGTTGGGACCCTACAAGAAATTGCTGTCTGTTACAGAAATAAAATCCCCATTATTATCATAGAAAAAACTTGTGGCTGGGCTTCTAAACTTCTAAAAGAAAAGTATCTTGATGAAAGAAAAACTGTAAAAATTATTACAGCACAAAATCCACAAAATGCTGTCAAAAAAGCCATAGAGCTCGCTAAGAAAACGTATGAATAAATTTATTTCAAAAAATTTCGTTTCTCATCATACCAACTCCTTTGCAAGAAGGGGCTGGTTGTGATTTTGATTTAAGACTTCATCACGCCCAACCCCTTCTTGGAAGGGGTTTTTCTTTTCCCAGGAGAATAGTTCTTTCACAAATACAAAAGGAGGTCGTGATGAAGTCACTGCAGAAGTATCCGTCATTCCACTACAAGCGGTCGCTCACGGCGGATGGGCGAATCATCCTGTTGGATGAACCGCTTGCACAGCAAGTCCAAGAGGAGATGAAGTCGCTCGAAACGAGCGACGGCCACGAGCTGTTGTTCCTCGAAAGCTCGCAACTCGTTACTGGAACCGAGGAAATTCTACTGGAGATGATACAGCAGGATTGCAAGACACTTCTCGTGTTCCCCGGCAACGGCTCCAACTATCCACGTAAGCTCTCGCGGATTTGCCAAAAATTGGGCGGTACAAGTGTTGCCGCCAGTCGTATCTGGCAACCAGGCACTGACCCGATTGTCATGGCTGGAGCAATCCTGCAAAACACATTTCTCATCATGGACGTGGATGCGGTTGTGGTGGTGGATGATGTCATCAGTTCGGGACTGACCATGCAGAAAGTTCGAGAGAACAATGCGTGGAAGTTTACGCGGGCGAAGTGGCTCGGCGTATCGTGGGTCGCACAGATTCCGCAGGCGAGATCAAAATCTGGCGTCAACGGCTATGAGCAAGTGGCGACGGCATGTGTCGTTGGCAAAACCAACGGCACAAGAGTTCCCGTCAATTCCGTCAGCACACTCCGGCAAGACCGAGAGATCGCCACGAGCTACGCGGAGCGACACTTTCGCGAACCCGAGAAGTTTCTCCATCTCCTGGGTCATTAATCAAGGGGCGATGTTTGTTGAAATAAACAAACACCGCCCTTTCGTTTTTTTAGTTACTTTACTAAACTAAAGTAGTTTACTTAAGTAAAGTAACTGGTTTGGGAATATTTTTGTAGATTTGGGAAAATTTTTTTACGTAATATATTACGTAATTAATTACATACTGAATTACGTAATACGCGTGGCGTCGATTTTAGCTGCAAGGATAAAGTCGTTCTCAGATAATCCCAGAATGGCATGAGTGGAGAGCTCGAGGCGAACAATGTTCCAATGGATCGTAATGTCTGGGTGATGTCCTTCTGATTCAGCCAGTTCGGCAACATTATTCACGAAGTTGATAGAACCGATAAAATCCGCAAATTTATATTCTTTCCAAATCTTGGCGCCTATACCCGTTTTATTTAAATTAGGATTCGCTTCTTCGGACAAATTCCAGCCGGGCACTTGTATCATAAGAGCGACAACTTCCTCATGCGAGAGCGGTGGCACACCCCCTTCGCACGGCACACATTTTTTATTCAATAGGTCTTTAGACATAATTTTTTTGTAATTTTGTTGTTTGATAAATACTTAATACTAGTACTATAGCCCCGATCCACTGCGAGACAGAGAGCACTGTCCCATTTACAAGAAAGTCGAGCATAATGGCAATAAATGGGAAAGTAAGCTCTAGTATGGTGGTGATATGCACAGGAGTTCGGCTAAGGCCTTTATAGTAGAGAAGCAATGCTACCATGCCAGTCGAGAGCGCTATCAAAAGTAGCCAGCCATACTGTGGAACCGTCACAGCACCCAGGCTTCCACCATAGCCGAATAAAAGTAGAATTGGGAAAGCAAGTAGTAAGGTAAAAATAAATCTGTAGAAAGTACTTTGCTCAGGCGAGACTTTACCTAAAAGCATTTTGGAAAAAGTTGTGGACGTACCCCATGCAAAAGCTGAACCGAGGGCATAAAGCGCAGCAAGTGCTGTGCCATCACCTGTCGATAAATTAACTTGCCCGTTCGGAAAAGTTACGAAGTAAGCGGAGACAAGCGCGAGAGGGGCAAGAATAAAATACCTTCGCTCAAATTTTTCATTCAGAAAAACTCGAGCGCTCAAAATCGCAAAAATTGGTTGGAGCTTCTGCAAGAGAAAAACAACCGAGAGTGATATGAAGCCCACCTTGCCGAGCGCTGTGGTGAACCACAGCGTGCCCAGAAGCCCGCTGAGTAGCGCTATAACCACCAGTAAACCCACTTCTCGCCTACCCAAACTAGATCCCCGCCCCATTTTCCACACAAAAGGTGTGAGGAGTAGTAGACCTATAAGATGCTCGAAGAAAATTATGGTGATCGGTGGCAGAGAATACAAATGCTGGCGAATAAGCCCGTCGAAGGCCCACAGCGTCGCGGCCACTAAAATAAAGACGGGGCCAGAATAATCTCTTAGCATTGCTCTAAATCTTTTTTAATTTGATTAATCAACTCTTCTTCAGTGTCGAACTTTTTATAATCCCGTAAAAATTTCTCGATTGTGAGTGTAGCTATTTTATCATAAGCATCGCCCTCGTAACCAATCAGATGCGCCTCTACCTTACCTGTATGATTGATCAATATTCCTGCGCGGTAAACTCTATCGTCTAAATCTACCAGTCCCGCATACACCCCAAAAGGAGGTAAGTTGTCTTTGGTTTCTAGATTTATGGTCGGGAAACCGAGTTTTCGTCCATAACCATCCCCATGCACCACGCGACCAGAGATACTGTTCATTTATTTTTCAATCTTTATGCCAAGCTCTTTAAGTTGTTTTACCTCTAGTGGTTTTGGTGCATTCATTACAGCCGTTTTACCTCCACGAGTCATAGGAAACGCTACGACTTCACGTAAGTATGATTCTCCAGATAGATTCATCATGTTTCTTTCGATACCGAGAGCAATACCTCCATGAGGTGGCGCACCGTATTTAAATGCCTCCAGCATATGCCCTACCCTATCCTCAATTTCTTGGTCTGAGTAACCCATAACTTTATAAGTAGCTTTTAGAATTTCTGGCGTGTGGGCTCGGATCGAACCACCACCTGATTCGTAGCCATTGCAAACAAGGTCGTATTGAGTAGTTAGAATATTCTCGATATTCTCGCCTTTTAATAGCCAGTCCACATGTTCTGGTATAGGCATAGAGAAAGGATTATGGGTAAATGTCCACTTACCTTCATCGGTTTTCTCAAAAAATGGAAAGTTCACCACCCAAGCATAGGCCAGTGTTTTGCCATCCTTCTTTTCTTCTTCTGTTCGCATATCAAATTTATCTGCGCCATATTTAGCCATCGCATCTTTATAAGTTATACGCGGGAAAGGTTTCTCTTTTATTTTGAACCCCATAGACTCCACCACAGTGGTAACCATTTCTTCGACTGTATTCATAACGTCTTCCATTTTTATGAAAGACATCTCAAGGTCGATCTGGGTATGTTCAAAGCCACGATCAGCGCGTAGATCTTCATCGCGTAGCGCTCTAGCTATTTGGAAATACTTCTCCATACCACCCACCATCAAAAGCTGTTTATATTGTTGAGGTGATTGAGGTAAAGCATAAAAGTTGCCTGGGTTTAACCGAGAAGGCACCACAAAGTCACGAGAGCCTTCTGGTGTAGATTCTGTTAGAAGAGGTGTTTCTATCTCGGTGAAATTTTTAGAAAATAAAAACTCACGAACGCGCCTAACGAAATCGCTACGCATTCGGATATTTTTCTGCATTCTCTCTGAACGTAAATCTAAATATCTGTACTTTAAACGTACATCTTCATTCACATTTCCTGTATCAGAAGTAATATCAAAAGGAAGAGTCTCTGATTTGTTCAAAACTTCAATAGCCGTAACCTCTATCTCAACTCCCCCGCCCGCTTCAGCGTTTTTATCAGTGCGAGCTTTGACCAGGCCCATAACTTTGATCACCCATTCTGGGCGGATTTCTTTCGCCTTAGTGATAGCTTCTTCGTGATTAGGTAGAGTCACACACTGAACCTTGCCTGACATGTCGCGCAAATCAAAGAAAACCATCTTTCCCTGGTCGCGCCTGATGTCCACCCAGCCAGCAATGGTGACTTCTTTACCTGTATTGTTTTTTAAATCTTTTATATAAATTCGGTCTTTCATATGTTGAGAATGTTAGCACAAAAAATACTGAAAGGATAGAGAATTGTTGGCCCGACGGCGTACTGAAGAGTACTGCCGTCGGGCCTTGATCACCGCGCCATCAAACACCCCATGGCACGAAGTACGGGGGTTTGTCGGGCGGCGGCTCGTCTGCCACCTCCTTGACATCGAGCTCACCATCAGGCGGCGGTTCCACCCGCAGGTCCTCGGGCTTGGGCACGAACGTGTGCCCACTGAGACCACGAGCTTCCACGAGTTCTCCACCTCGCCCATATCGCAAACGCATACTACCCCCTTGGTTTCACCCGACCCCATTGTCGAGCGTACTATCAAAGAACAAAATCGGCCTTCCTTTTAGAAAGCCGATTTTTGGGTTGTAAGTTATTTTGAGAGTTTTACAGCGCAAACATCGACTTTCTAATTAAGGTCACGACCTTGAGGTCGAGATCCTTGTAGTCAATGCTAATAAATTTTGCGCTTACAATATTCACACTTTTATCCTATCAATTCCTATCTCCCTACGCAACGGAGTTATCCACACAAGGAGAATTTAGTCATTGTAAACGTTCACCCCTATCTTCTGCCTGACTTCAGCCATTTTTTGAGATGCAACTTTACGTGCCTTGTCTCCCCCATTTTTTAGAATAGCTAAAACTTTAGGAATATCTTTTTCGAATTCTTTTCGCCTCTCGCGCATTGGAGCAATAAATTTTTCTAAGTCTTCTATTAGTAATTCTTTCAGCTCTTTATACTTGCCAGCTTTTTCTGAATAAATTTTCTCTAGTTCAGCCTCTCGTCCTGCATACAAAAGTTTATGGATTGCGAAAACATTTTCTGGTCGCTCGCCAGAAGAATCGGTTACAATCCCCATCACACACTTTTTGATTTCTTCATATTCTGCGAAAAGCGGGATGGTGTTGCTATAGCTTTTGCTCATTTTTTGTCCATCAGTTCCTGGCACAACTGCCACATCTTCGATAATCATTGGTTCTGGTAATTTGAAGGTCTCTCCGAAAATACGATTAAATTTAAGTGCAGTATCACGCGCTATCTCTACGTGTTGTTTCTGATCTTGTCCTACGGGTACTATGTCAGGAGAATAAAGCAACACATCAGAGGCCATAAGCATAGGATAGTTGAAGGTGCCCACACTGATTTCCTTGTTCTTGGCTTCTGCATCTTTATATGCATGTGCTCGCATTAAATACGGCATCGTGGTCATAGTATCGAAAATCCAAGCAAGTTCGGTATGTTCATTAATATCAGACTGTTTAAATATAGTCACTTTTTCTGGATCCAAACCTATCGCTAAATAATCTAGGAGCACATTGACTATATTCTCCCGCATTTCCTCCTTATTTTGAATAAAATTCAGCGCATGATAGTCGGCAATAAATACATAGCTCTCGTAATCTTTCGAAAGCTCTACGAATTGCTTCATGGCCCCAAAATAGTTGCCTAAATGTGGACGGCCAGTAGGCTTCACCCCAGACAAAAATACCTTTTTTGACATAGAAATATATTATCATATTTCTCCACATTTTAATAACACACTTGTGCATCTTTGGGCTTTGACTAATGATTCACTACTGCTAAAATAGCCCTATGCAAAAACCAAGCAAAGGCGCCCTGCGTGTACCGCCCCAGAGTATGGAATCTGAACAAGCTGTTCTCGGTTCAATAATGCTCCGCAAGGACGCAATGCACGAAGTAGAAGACATAGTGTCCGCCGATTCGTTTTACGCAGAAAAACATAAAATAATTTTCCAAGCCATGCTCGAGCTCTCAGCCGGCAACGAACCGATCGACCTCATTTCCCTTTCGAGCAAACTAACAGAAAAGAAATCACTCGACCGCGTGGGTGGTAGTAAATACCTGGCCGAGATAGTGAACGCAGTTCCCTCTTCGACCAGCGTCAAACATTACGCGAACATTGTGCAAAAAAAATATATCTTGCGTAGCCTAATAGAAGCCGCAGATTATGTGTCGGAACTTGCCTTTGAAGAAAGCGATGACCATATGGACGACATACTAGACATGGCAGAGAAGAGAATTTTCCATGTTGTATCATCTCCCAAAAGCCAGAAGTATGTGAACTTGAAAGACGCCCTGCCTGAAGCATATGAGCGCTTGGAGAAGCTTCACGAAAATAAAGGCGCCCTACGAGGTCTACCGACTGGCTTTAAAGACTTAGACGGCCTGCTCTCGGGATTGCAAAGCTCAGATATGATAATACTCGCGGCAAGGCCATCCATGGGTAAGACGACTCTGGCCCTCGACATAGCGCGTATGACCGCAGTCAACCACGAAAAATCTGTTTTAATATTTTCACTAGAAATGTCTTCCCAGCAACTTGTAGACAGAATGCTCTCAGCGCAATCGCGCGTGAACGCTTGGAACCTGCGCACCGGCAGACTTTCTTCAGATAGAGAATTTTCACTCCTTCGTGACAGCTTAGACAAACTCGCTAAAGCAAAAATTTATATCGATGACACGCCCGGTAACTCAATCGTCCGGATGAAAGCTCTTGCTCGCAGAATCAAGGCCGAGCGAGGCCTCGACCTCATCGTCGTGGATTACTTGCAACTCATGACCACCAGCAAGAATTATGATTCTATGGTCAACCAAGTCACCGAGATATCTAGATCACTGAAGTCGCTCGCTAAAGAACTCGACGTGCCTGTGCTAGCGCTCTCCCAGCTGTCGCGCGCAGTAGAATCACGCGGGGGCAAGCCTCGCCTATCCGACTTGCGTGACTCGGGTTCTATCGAGCAGGATGCAGACGTAGTAATGTTCATTCACAGCGAAGACAAAGGTAAGGAAGAAATGGACAAAACCAACATCACCGAAATCTTGATCGAGAAGCACAGAAACGGCCCGACTGGTAAAGTCGAACTCTATTTCGACAACAAAACCACAACCTTCCTTAACCTAGAGAAAAGTAGCATCAGTGAGTTCTCACCGAAACAAGCGCGAGAAGATTTGGATGATTT
>CAZFNV010000002.1:85937-100967 GCA_964520225.1 uncultured Candidatus Saccharibacteria bacterium
GTATATTTCCTGATGTCGCGAACCCCAGCTTACAATGAAAACCTAGCGAGTATGATAAAAGAGCTCCGTAAAGACACTGCGCAGTGCAATGAGTGCTATAGATACTTTCTAGTTCAGAATAATAGAAATAAACTCTGTGATATATGCACGAGTGAAAGCACTGACTCCTCTACCCTGCTCGTGCTCGAAAAAGATTCCGACCTTGAAAGCGTACGCAAAAGCCGAGTTTATAATGGCAAATTTTTCGTGCTTGGTGGGCTGGTGCCAATAGTGGAGAAGAACACTAAAAGCCGTGTGCGGATAGAAGAACTAAAGAAAAATATTTCTGCGAACAAAAGTATCAAAGAAGTTATACTTGCTTTTTCGCTCAACCCTCAAGGTGACCATACCGACCAATACGTGCGTGAACAACTCGCTGATATTACAGAAAAAAACAATATTAGGATCACTTCCCTTGGCCGAGGCCTCTCTACCGGCACCGAACTCGAATATTCCGACAACGACACCCTCAAAAATGCATTAAAGAATAGACAATAAACTAAAAACCCGCTTGAGAGCGAGTTTTTTAGTTTATTGAATTTATTTTAACTTTGAAGTAAGGCTGGCGGTGGCCGTTCCTGCGCAAGTAGCGGGATTTCTGTTTATATTTCACCACCATAACTTTACGGGCGCGACCGATATCTACTATTTCCGCATTTACCTTTGCGCCAGTGATGTACGGAGTACCGACGGTAGTATTGCTACCATCTTCCACAAGCAAAACCTTATCGAAGACTACTTTATCCCCCTTTGCGTGCTCTCCACGCATTTTCTCGATAGAAAGAGTGTCCCCTTTCGAAACCTTATATTGCTTGCCACCTGTTTGTATAACTGCAAATTCCATGCCCTGTATATTAACCCAAAATCTGTTATAATGCAAGACATGCAAACCAAGACATTAGAAAGGTATTTTTTCTTCGGTATATTATTGGTAACTTTTATTTTTAGCTTCCTTATTTTCCGCCCATTTTGGACTGTGCTTGTTTTAGGTATATCATTTTCCGTAGTTCTCTACCCTCTCTATGAGTGGCTCTCGTCGCGCAAAGTTCCGAGCGCACTTGCTTCTCTCCTCGTGGTGCTAGTCTTTACCGCCCTTCTTTTAGGTCCAATTTTTGGGATAGGCGCTTTAATTTTCGATCAAAGTAAAAATGTCTACCACCTTTTTGCTGACCAGAACAACTCCTTCCCAATACTCGACTCCATCAACACAACAGTGAACGATTTCTTGCCTAAAGGGATTTCAATTAATGTGCACGAGAAGGCTGCCGAGTTTGTATCATATCTATCGAGCAACATAGCGACCATATTCAGCACCACAGTCTCGGCTTTCTTCTCACTTCTTTTGATGCTTTTGATAATTTTCTACTTCTTGAAAGACGGTTCAGAGTGGAGGAAAACGCTCGTCCTGCTGAGCCCCCTATCTGACAATGAAGACAAGAAGATAATCGATCGTTTGTCCGACGCCATAAATTCTGTAGTAATGGGTAGCCTACTCATCGCCACCATTCAAGGCATACTGATGGGTATAGGTTTGTGGTTGGTAGGAATACCAAACCCAGCTCTTTGGGGTTTGGTCGCTGCGATAACTTCACTCATTCCAACGATCGGCACCTCACTAGTTTCATTGCCGGCAATATTCTTCCTACTCTTCAATGGTGCCACCACTGCGGCTCTAGGGCTATTAATCTGGGCAGGAGTGGTGGTCGGCCTGGTAGACAACTTCTTATCTCCGCAGATTATTTCTAGTAAAACAAATATGTCGCCTCTATTTATTCTATTTTCAGTTATGGGTGGTATATCTCTGGTCGGTCCTGCTGGAATACTTGTCGGCCCGCTCGCTATTAGCCTCCTATACACTCTGATATCTATATACAGAGACAACTTCAACGCTCATGCATAAAGTTAGTCTGTACAATACGCTCACTCGCAGTAAGGAGGAATTCGTCCCCATCAACACGGATGAGGTCCGTATGTACACTTGTGGACCGACCGTATACAACTACCCCCATATAGGCAACTACCGCGCATACATCTTCGCAGACACTCTCAAAAGAGTCCTCCTCTGCGCTGGCTACCAGGTCAAACATATAATGAACCTGACGGATGTGGACGATAAAACTATTCGCGACTCGCAGAAAGAACAGAAAACATTGAAAGAGTTTACAGAATTCTATACTGAGGAATTTTATAAAGATATAAAGTCACTCAACATCTTGCCTCCGACAAAATTCACCAAAGCTACTGATTACATCGAGGAGATGGTGGAAATAATTAATAAGTTGCTCGACAAAGGTCTCGCATATAAAAGTGAAGACGGCTCGGTTTATTTTGATATAAAAAAATTTCCAAATTACGGCAAGTTGTCTGGCATTGTTCTAGAAAAACAAAAAGAAAATGCTTCAGGAAGGATAGTTTCGGATGAATACGACAAAGAAAACGCGCAAGACTTTGCCCTATGGAAAGCTTGGGATGAGAAAGATGGCGAAGTTTTTTGGGACCCCGCCAAGCTGGCCGGGACAAGTACATCGCTCGGCAAGGGTCGCCCGGGCTGGCATATAGAATGCTCTGCTATGAGCATGGCAAATTTGGGTGAAGAGCTTGATATTCACACCGGCGGAGTCGATAACATATTTCCCCATCATGAGAACGAGATCGCCCAGTCTGAAGGCGCTACTGGAAAACAATTTGTAAAATACTGGATGCACAACGAATGGGTGCTCGTAGACCAGAAAAAGATGGCGAAATCTTTTAATAATTTTTACACCTTGAACGACATAAAAGACAAGGGTGTGAATCCACTCGCCTACCGGTTCTGGCTACTAATGGGCCACTACCGCACGAGGGTTAACTTCGTATGGGAAGCCTTAGAAGGGGCAGAAACAGCCCTAAAACGCCTCTACGGCCTCTATTTGGCTCTAGGAGAAGAGGTGGGTAAAGTGAGCCAGGAATACCAAGATAGGTTTAGGAAATTCGTAATTGACGACCTGGACACTCCCCGCGCACTCACTGTGCTATGGGATGTTTTGAAAGATGAAACGTTGAGCGATGCTGATAAGCGGGCTACTGTGCTCGACTTCGACCAGGTGTTGGGGCTAGGATTCGCCGAACTTAAAGAAGAAGTAGTTCCAGATGAAGTATTAGAGCTTGGTAAAGAGCGCCAAGCTGCGCGCGACTCCAAAGACTTCACCCGCTCAGACGAACTCCGTAAAAAAATAAATTCCCTCGGCTGGGAAGTTAAAGATACTAGCGAAGGGCAAAAATTTTCTAAAATTTAATCTAGCTTCCCTCGGCCATAGCCTACGGGCGAGACTTGAATTTATATCCTATCAGTTTGAAAGCGAGTTTGGCTACGAGGAAATCGTAAGCATGAAAACGTTCTATTGGCGCGCATTCAGCAAAGTCTGCACCGACTACATTCTTCTCGCGAGTTACAGCTTCGAAAATTTCCATCACCTGATACCAGGTAAGCCCGCCTGGTTCAGGTGTGCCTGTGGCTGGCATTACCGAAGAGTCGAGCACATCCACATCGAAAGAAATGTAAACATTTTTGCCGAGCTGGCTTAGAATTTTTGGCAAATCATATTTATTACCGTAATTCACGTGTGTCGTATCGATATACTGCTGTTCAGAAAGCGCTGTGTTGCGCGTGCCCACCCAAACAATATTTTTCACTCCGCCCTCTTGGCATCTGCGGGCTGCGCAAGCGTGCGACCATTTAGTATCACCCCACTCATCACGCATATCAGTATGCGCATCGAAATATAATATTGAGAGGTCTGGATATTTTTCCTGATAAGCTTTCACTAACGCCGGAGTTATGGAATGCTCTCCACCTACGCTTAACAGGAATTTATCGGTCCAGGGTTTAGCCGTCTTGTTTATTTTATCTTGAATAGCCTCCAGATCACTCTCTGGAAATTCTAGGAAAGGCAATGTTGCAATCTTTACCTTGCTGTCTACCTCATAGCCGTGCTCGTAGTCATATCGCTCCACTTGTTGCGAAGCGGTAATTATCGCCCGCGGACCTGCACCAGTACCCTTCCCATAGCTCACAGTTTTCTCGAGCGGCAACGGCAATATGAGCACATCCGCATCTTTCGGAGCGACTTCAGGTATCCCTAGAAAATTATCGGGTATGTTTTCTTCCATTCTTTTAATTATACCCCTTCCTTCTTTAATTCTTCAACCGCTTCACGCGCCTTGCGGGAAAGTTTGTTCGGAAGTTTAATGTTAAGTTTTATTAAGAGATCGCCTCGCTTACTCTTCGACACCGGCACACCCTTACCCCGCACGCGCAGGACTTCATTTATTGCCACGCCCTCAGGAATTGTTACTTCTATTTCGCCATCTAGCGTCTCGATCGGATACTTGGTACCGAGCAATGCATCAGAGAGTTTCAGATTTAATGTCATCACTAAATCGTGACCATCACGCTTAAATACTGGATGTGACATAACATTTATCTTGATATAGAGGTCGCCTGCAGTGCCACGCATTACGGCCTCTCCCATGCCGGTCATACGAATCATCTCACCGTCACGGATGCCCGCCGGCACGGCAATGGACACTTCTTCTTCACGACGCGCTACGCCCTTACCCTTACATTTATCACAAATTTCTTTTGGCACTTCGCCAGAACCGTGACACTCTTCACAAATTTTGTTGGTAGAAATGGTACCGAGGAAAGAACGCTTCGCTTCGCGGATATGGCCTTGGCCATTACATTTTTTACAAGTCACCATGCCTGTGCCTGACTTGGCACCCGAGCCATTACAAGTAATACAAGCAGAAGTCTTGGTAATTAAAATTTTCCTGGTAACACCGAACACTGCATCCTGGAAAGCGATACTTATCTCTGTCGAAATATCTCGGCCACGGCGAGCTTGCCGGCGACCTCCACCACCAAAGAAATCACTAAATATATCCCCCATGTCGCCGAAATCAAACTCGACACCTCCCTGCGCACGAGAAAATCCGCCAGCAAAGTTCCCGAAGTCGAAGCCTTCGAATCCGCCGAACCCGCCTTGGTGTTGGTGCCCGCCCCCCATATTCGCATACTGTGGACCGAACTGGTCATACCTAGAACGCTTACTATCGTCGGAAAGTGTCTGGTAAGCCTCGTTCACTTCTTTAAACTTCGCTTCATTTCCGTCTTTCTTGTCAGGGTGATATTTATGCGCGAGCTTATAGAAGGCTTTCTTGATCTCCTCCTTACTGGCGCTCTTATTTACTCCCAAAACTTCGTAGTAGTCTTTAGACATATTGATTAGGTATTAGGGTTTTAAGCTCTAGAGTTTAGCTTTAATTCAACTAGAGTCTAGTTTCCTAGAGCCTACTAATTTATATCATAGGCTCGGCTTCGTGTGAAGTCCCGACACCCGTTGGTCGTGAACCTGAATTTACGTCGGGATTTTCTTGTTCATTATCAACCTCCAACTCGTCTTTTTCCTTAACTTTCTTTTTGTTTTTTCCTTCGATAATTGCCTTTTCTTCCGCGCTACGAATTATTGTAGCCTCTTCTTCAGCGATGAGCTCGGCTGCAGCATCGCGCGAGATAGAGTACTTTTCGCGCGAACGCGCGATTATCTCTTCTCTATATGACGGATGAGTGGGAGGCAACACCCTTAGAGTCTCTGCAGAAAATGGATCATAAGATTCTCCGTCGATGGTCATCTTGATATAGAATTCCGTAACCGCCAAGTTGATCATATCTTTTACGTCGAATAGTGGGGAAAACTCTGGTTTCATTTTGACCGCATCCTCACCGCCGATTCGAAAGGTAATAATGCTTCCGCAGTTACCGAGCACTGCCTGATGAACTTTGGTAATGATCTGCCCCACGTACTGGTGCGCCATAGTGAGGTTCAGCCCATATTTGCGGGCCTCCGACAAAATATTTTCAAAAGTTTGAGTGACCACATTTTGAAACTCATCCACGTATATGTAGAAATCTTTACGCTCTTTCTCTGGAATTGCTGCCCGCTCCATGCCCGCCTGCTTGATCTTGGTTAAAAATATAGAACCAAGGAAAGAAGAATTTTCTTCACCAAGACGACCCTTCGAAAGATTAATTAAAATAATCTTCTCTTCGTTCATTAATTTACTTATATCTATTTTGTTCTCCTTTTGACCGAAAATATTGCGGAGTAGTGGGTCGGACAGGAATTGTCCGAGCTTGTTCACGAGCGGTATGATAGCGTCAGTATCGAACTTCTCTGACCAGTCAGCGAACTCAATTGCGAAGAATCGCTTCACCATGTCATCCGTAATATATTCCACTACCTTCTGGCGATAATTCCTGTCGGTAAGCATCGAGATCATCCCGCGCATTGTCGCATGCGGGTAGTCCAGGAGCGCTAAACAGGTAAAACGGAATACGTGTTCGAGCCTAGGTGTCCAGTTCGCGCCGAATTGCTTTTGGAAAACTTCGATGAGTCCCTGCGTGAGTTGGAATTTAAAAAGCGGATCAACATTCGCCAGTGGGTTGAAAGATGCTGGGAAATCTAGATCTGTCGGGTCAATGATGCAAACATCGTCGATACGCTCCTTTGGGATATAGTCGAGCATTGCATCTATCACATCGCCGTGCGGGTCTATAAGACACAGCCCGTGGTTGTATGTCACATCTTGTCGGAGCATGAGCTCGAGGAGTTTGGTCTTACCCACGCCTGACTTACCGATGATATACAAGTGCCTGCGCCTATCTACACGCTTGATGCCGAATACGAATTTCTTTTCTTCAAGCGCTGCGACATAATTCGTCCGCCCAATAAAAGAAACTTCCGCTGGATCAACCTTGCCGAAAACCGGAAGTTCTGGTGGTGGTGGCCCGTATTTGATTATTTGAACTCTATTTGGTTTGGGCATAAGGTTAAACTTGTTTACTATACTATATCGAAGTTAATTATAAATCGGCATATATTTCTTCCCGCCCCGTACTCAAAAATCTATGCATTCGATGGATTTTTGTAGTACTGAGGTTTCGGCATATTTTTTTTATTCAAGTAATTTCTTCAGCACATCTTCTGGAACTTCCCGTACATTATTCTGAGTGAGTGGGGGCTCTTCGGCCTTTATAGGAGTTGGAGGATTCTGAGGTGTCTGCGACATTACTAGATTCTTGAGCTTAGCCATGTCTTCAGGGCCGGCTGCGCGGTCTTCTTTCTTGACCGGAGGAGTTTGCGGGGCTCGTGGTGGCGGAGTGCTGAGAGTATCCAGTGATATAGGTTTATCTTCGGCTTTTGGCTTATCCTCTTTTTTCGGCTGTAGGTGCGAAACGACTTTCACATTATAACCACCACCTTGCGACAGTGTTTTATTAAGCGCCTCTTTGAGAGCCGTATTTTCTTTGTGAGACTTTTCTCCCACAGGATTCCCTGCGGGCGCCCGCCTCACTTGATATGGACTCGAGTACGTAGGTCGAGGCTTCGTACGATCGCGCATAGGCGCGCCGGTCTTTGGCCCGCCGTCGGGCTTGTAAGGAAACTCAATGCCCAAGTCGGCAAGCGGTTTGAAGAATTTTGACTCATCATAGATAATTTTATTCTGAGAACTTTTTTCTACCTTCACCTGCCCTGATTTTATTTTCTCCATACACTCCTTGCAATACACAGGACGCCCAGGCTCAGGCTTGAAAGGCACAGTTTTCTTTTGCTTGCAAAGCGAACATTCTATTTCAAACTTCTCCCCAGTGTTCACGAAGGTATTATTCGGGGTATCACTCGTTAGCGACATTCCACTCCAATCGTGTATTTCTTTCTCGACTACTTCCCTAGGTCGACAATAGAGTTCGCGTGAGGATTTGATAACTTGCTCTTCTATCTCTTTATGCCCAGACTTTACTAATTGAGGTAGTGTCTTCGCCGAGAAAGGACGCGAGGTAATACCGTCTATCATAAGCTTGAGATATATTTTGTAATTCGGTAGGTTCACGATATCTTGCGGAGTAAATTCTGGTTCAAATTCTTTCTCAAGAAAGTCCGCATCGTCCGCGCCCACACGGAAAACTATCATCGTCCCTACGTTACCGAATATAGCGTCACGCACTGCCGAGCTCTTGTCAGAAATAAGCTGGGCTGTGTACTGGTGCGCCACGGTGAGGTTCAAGCGGTATTTGCGAGCCTCAGATAAAATACTAGCAAAGGCGTCGGTCACGAAGTTTTGGAATTCGTCCACATATAGATAGAAGTCACGCCTTTCATCCTCAGGAATACGCACGCGTTCCATCGCCGCGAGCTGAATCTTGGTAATGATCATACCTCCAAGTAGTGCCGAGTTGTCTTCCCCAATGCGCCCTTTCGACACATTGACGAGAAATATCTTGCCCTCGTTCATCATATCGAAAATATTTATCGTGCTCTTAGACTGACCAACGACGTTTCTGATGATCGATGTAGAGAGGAACTGCCCGACTTTGTTCTGGATAGGGGCTATGGCTTCATTCCTAAATTTTTCCTGCCAAGCCTCATACTCGTGCACCCAGAAGGCTTTAATCACTGGGTCTTTCAAATTAGAAATTATTTTCTGACGATAGTCTTTGTCTACTAGAAGTCGCGGAATTCCTAGAAGCGTTGTGCCGGGGGTATCCAGAAGCGCTAAAATACAATTGTTCAAAATATATTCCATCCTCGCGCTCCAGGCGTTAGCCCAGATCTTTGTGAAAATTCCCATCAGCCCTGACGCCACTAAGTGCTTGTATTGCGGGTCCACCAGCTCAAGCACATTGAAGCCTATATGGTGCTCGGCATCTGCTGGATTGAAATACACCACGTCTTTCAAGCGATGCGGAGGTATGGCTGAGAGAACGGCTTCCACATTTTCACCATGCGGATCCACCAGACAAACACCTTCACCATTGATGATGTTCTGGATAATCATGTTGAACAACAATACCGATTTACCAGTACCAGATTTACCGAGTAGGTACACATGCTGGCGCCTGTCTTTGCGTTTTATACCGAAAAGAGTGTTCTTGTCGCGATATGTGGTGATGCCTAGATACGTAAGTTCTTTATTGAAAGGAATTTGCGGGGGTTCCATATTGGCTAAATTATATCAGAAAAAGCCCAAACTAAAAGCCCCTGCCTAACCGGCAGGGGCTTTTAGTTTACTTACCTTCTTCTCCGTCTTTCTTTTCTTTAAACTCAGCGTCTTTGACTTCCGCTGGTTGTTCTTCTGGAGTAGTTGAGCCTGGAGTAGCACCCGCTTGCCCCGCCTCGGCGGTGGCTTTCTGCATAGCTTCCCCTATCTTCGACATTTCTGAAGACAAGTCTTCAGTCGCTTTCTTGATAGCTTCCGCATCTGTACCATCTTTTACGCTTTTCAAGCTTGCAATTTTTGTTTCCACGCTCGTCTTCACGTCTGCAGAAACTTTGTCTCCAGCATCTTTTACTGCCTTCTCTGCTGTATAAATCATCATCTCGGCAGTATTTTTCACATCCACCACCTCTTTCTTCTTTTTATCTTCTTCAGCATGAAGCTCGGCATCAGCTTGCATTTTCTTGATCTCATCTTCTTTGAGTCCAGAGCTTGCTTCTATTTTAATAGATTGTGATTTACCACTAGCTTTATCTTTCGCAGTGACATTAAGTATTCCATTAGCATCCACATCGAAAGAAACTTCAATCTGTGGCATACCGCGTGGCGCTGGAGGCACACCGTCGAGGATAAACCTACCTAGCGATTTGTTGTCGGAAGCCATCGGGCGTTCGCCTTGCACCACGTGAATCTCTACACTGGTCTGATTGTCGGCAGCAGTAGAGAATATCTGCGATTTATTAGCTGGTATAGTAGTGTTGCGCTCGATAAGCTTGGTCGATACACCTCCCAATGTTTCAATACCAAGAGAGAGCGGGATAACATCAAGTAACAGAACGTCTCGCACATCACCCTGAAGCACGCCAGCCTGTACCGCTGCTCCGAGAGCCACCACTTCATCAGGATTGATCGAAAGGTTTGGAGTTTTACCGAAAACTTTTTTCACTTCTTCCACTATCTTAGGCATCCTAGTCTGACCACCCACCATTATGATCTCGTGCATATCTTCCATCTTGAAGCCAGAAGCTTGCATTGCGCGTTTGGTTATCTCGATAGAGCGAGTGATATATTCATCGGCAAGGGACTCGAGTTGAGCACGAGTCATCTTGAGCAGAAGGTGCTGTGGACCTTCAGCGGTTGAAGTAATAAACGGAATATTTATTTCAGTTTCTACTGCGGTTGAAAGCTCGATCTTTGCTTTCTCGGCAGCTTCATCTAGACGCTGTAGCGCCAGCTTGTCAGCGCGCACATCTACACCTGAAGTTTTCTTAAATTCTTCAGCTATCCAGTTTATGATTTTATGATCTATGTCGCGTCCGCCCAGATGTGAGTCACCATCAGTAGATTTAACTTCAATAACATCATCCCCAATTTCAAGCACCGACACATCGAATGTTCCACCACCGAAGTCATACACCACCACCTTTTCATTTTTCTTTTTATTAAACCCATACGCAAGCGCTGCTGCTGTCGGCTCGTTGATAATTCTTTTTACATCAAGCCCCGCTATCTGGCCAGCATCCTTTGTAGCTTTTCTTTGCGCGTCGTTGAAGTATGCTGGCACTGTGATCACAGCTTCGGTAATCTTCTCGCCGAGCTTTGCTTCGACATCAGACTTTATTTTCGAAAGTATCATCGCGGAAACTTCTTCTGGGCGCATCCATTTGTCGCCGATCTTTACTTCCACTCCACCATTCGCGCCTTTCTGAATTTTAAAAGAAGCATTTTTCAAATCTTTCTGAACTTCTGGATCCTCAAAGTTGTGACCCATGAAGCGCTTGATACCATAGATAGTATTCTCAGGGTTTGTAACTGCTTGGCGCTTTGCCAGAAGCCCTACCAACCTATCGCCGTTCTTGGCAATAGATACAATAGAAGGTGTAGTGCGATTACCCTCAGAATTTTCTATTATTTTAGGCGCGCCACCTTCAATAACAGCAACTGCAGAATTCGTAGTACCCAAATCAATACCTATTATTTTACTCATATTTTATAATATTATTTTAATAATTAACATTTAATTTGCGACCACTAAAAACTTGTATAAAAGGAGTATATATGATAGGCTGTATGCATGTCAAGCGGAAATCAACAACATAGTAAAAAAATACTCAAAAAACTAGCAGAAAAACCTGCAGTTTCTCTCGAGGAGTTCAAAGGGCAAGACCCTAAAACATCCTATGCCCTCACCCGCGCCCTCAAGAACCTAGTGGAAGCTGGTTGCGCAGAAATTCATAAATCAGAACATCAAAATTACGCGAAGATAACCTCGCGTGGTAAAACCAAGCTCGATACCATAGCCCTAGAGGGCGAAGACATGCTAGTACCTCAAACTTGGGACGGCTACTGGCGTATAGTGCTCCTCGACTTACCAGAAGAACGAAAAAGTGAACGAGAAAGCCTGCGCTACTTGCTCAAAAAAGCTGGCTTTGTATGTTTAAAAAATTCTGCTTGGATATCACCCTTCCCCTACGAACACTTGCTCACAAATATTAAAAAGGATTTAGGCCTGACAGTAGAAATGATGATTTTCACTACCGACAACATCGACGCACTCACGAAAAAAGTATTCTTTGAGAATTTTAGTAAATAAAATATAAATGGCGCGTGCTCAGACCACCTGCCCAGTCATCCATTCTTTATAGGCGCGGTTAATCCGGCGCACATCGACACCCGCGATGAGTGGAGTGGAATAGCTATGATGCTTTGATATGAGATCATTCACTTCTTCAAGCTTCGGCTCGAAAGTAGTGATGTTCATCATTATCTCCTCACCCTGCTTTAAACCGCCCTCCCAGTTGTACATCGACCTGATCGGCCAGTAGTGCACACACGCTCCGATCTTTTTATCGATGATCATCTTACCAAGCTTCTGAGCCTCTTCTTCATTTGCGCAAGTTGTATTTATAAATAGCATAGATTTTTATGAATTAAATTATACTAGATCGACCTTTAATCTAATTCTAGTATATTTCGCGGTTATAGCAACTCTCGCAATACACCTTCTCCGGCCTGTCCGGCGCGTAACTAGTTTCAAATTCATTGGCACACTGACCATCATGACCATGATTTAATACAGCACATGTGCATGAACGATGATAAAGCCTTGGTAATGTGATAGAAAATATTCTTTGGTAGTGTCTACAATTAGGACATAACACTGGAATCGGTATATTATTCTTTTGGTAGAATACAAGTTCTGTATTGGTAATTCTGAAGAATTTAAAACAACTATAGCGCTCTTGGCCCTTATTGCTACATTCAATTACTTCACTCAAAATTTCTTCCCCAACTTCTGCAATATCATCGGGAATATTTTCAAGGTTAAGTGTGACTTGATGATCTTTCTCTTCTGTAGGTTTCCAGCTATACCCCATACTTATTGCTTTATCCTTATCTAAATACTCGAATTCTTGGGCAGGAGTTTCGTTGTATGCGAAAGGAGATAATTCGACTGGGAAAAACTCACCATATTTATACACCCTACCCTTGCGATCTATGTAGGGCATATCGTTCATGTGTTGTATTATTTTAGGTACCAATTCTTCGTAAACTTCTTTGGTATACTGCTTGTTGAAAATAACATAGTCACGGCTTCTCGCCCCAACACAACCAAAGGCATTTTTTATAGCGTTACAAGAAATTGAGTATTCAACATTTTGCGAATTACTTGCAAAATAAGAAAACTTTACATTATAAGAATTCAAGCCTCCCGTAACATATTCATACATCAGCTCCGACTTGAGCCCATAATCATAATCCATTCCGTCTTTAGATATAAAAGCCCGCTCACAATATTTTAAATTCTCGGCGTCGTAGACATCAAAACAATAATTACAGTTTTTTGCATTTTTTATATTGTTCCCCGTAGAGTTGATTGCGTTTACGCTATTCGCAAATTTATGTATACTGATTTGCATTAAATTTTTGAATTCATTTACAAGTTCATTGCGCACACTTCTTTTGCTGAGATTTATACGCTCCATCTCCTTCAGATATTCCTCACGGGAATACTGTTTATTCCTTATGTAGTATTGCTTATTACGCAGATTTGAGCTCATAAAACAATTACTGCAATTCACGCAGTCAAAAAGGAAAAAGGAGTCAATGCAGCTCCTGCAAGTGTGTAGATGTTGAGAATTATAGTTTTGATCGCCTTCTATATTTTCATAGCAATTTTCACACTTTTTTATATTGATAGAATCAAATACATTAAACCCTGAATCTACGGATTTAGAATAGAAAACATTTTCTGAACCCAAAACCACTGAAGATGATAGATAAACATTCTTTGATTCACCGACATTGTTAGAATAATCAGAATTTATTACATTCCTTTGCCATAAATTAAATCTAGGCACTTTATCGCAAAGATCTTTAAACTGTTCAAAGAAAGGGCGGGAGAAATCATAATCTTGAGCATAGTCAGCAGGATCCCATTTATCACTCCACCAACATGGAGCACAATACACCGGAAAGGAAACATCCGCTGGGTGAACTGAAATGACTGATTTATGACACATGTCACAATCTCGTTTATACAAAACTCTGTCGTTTCTCCAAGTTTTTCGCCTTATGAATCTGCACCATGGACAAAACGTCGGCGGAGGGACTTTAATCTTTTCATAAAACCGAAAATCCTCGGGTTCAATTACGAAGTCACTCTTACAATTTTGACATACTTTAGTCTCTGTTTTTGGATTCATTATATTCCCACACATTTACTCCGGCTGGGCGGAGAACTTTGGTGCCTGCTTTGTAACCTTTTTGGATTATTTGAGATATTTTATGATCATCTTCTTTTTTGTCTGTCGGCACTGACTCGAGAGAGTGGTGTAGTGCTGGGTCGAATGGTTCGCCAACTTTACCCACCTCTCGCACACCGTATTCCTCGAAAATAGAATTCATTTGCGAATAAATATATTCCACGCCCTTGCGCCAGTTTGGGTCAACTTTTTCCCAAGCCTCCTTGTTGGCGAAAGCCATATTGAAGCTGTCGAGCACTGACAAAAACCGGGAAAGTATCCGCTCCTCCATTATTTCACCCAGCTGTTTGCGCCGAGCATCTTCGTCTTTTTTATAATTCGCAAAATCTGCCCGCTCCTTCTGCCAGCCGAGTAAATACTCCTCTTTTTCTTTTTTGGCCTGTTTGAGGTCAGCACGTAACTTCTTGAGAGTTTTCTTTAAATCTTCTTCGCCATCATCATTAAATTCAAACTCTTCGATTTCTACGTCTTCGGCCCCATCAGGCGCTTGTTTTAAGTCTTTTTCTTCATCACTCATGTCGGGATTCTAGCACAAATTAAAAAAGTTCGGAAGTATCTTTTTAAGGGGTTTGGCGAGCGACGGCGAGCCAATTTCAGGATTTTTTAAGCTTCAAAAAATCCGTACCGACAAAAAGATACTTCCGAACGTTCTAGTAATATTTTAGATATGTCGTGGTCAGCTCCCGTATCTCCTCCTATTTCCTGCTCGTAAACTCGCATCGGAAATTTCCTCTTGCACGGAACCGGAGTAAAAGATAAGCAGTTATCTTTTACTCCACTTTGGTCGCTTGCGGGCTTTCTTGAGTCCGAATTTTCGGCGTTCCTTTGCGCGAGGGTCGCGTTTCAAATATCCTAGAGATTTAAGGGGTGGACGGTTGGCTTGATCAAATTCCACGAGTGCTCGAGCGAGACCGTGGCGCACAGCTTCTGCTTGTGAATGCGTACCACCACCAGACACTCTAGCCTCAACTGCGAATTTAGGTAATGTCTTACCTTCACCTGGAACTAGCCCCTTAGTCAAAGGGCTCACCACTAACAAACGCTCTTCTTCTGTCTTAAAATATTCTTTTGCATCTTTACCGTTTACAACAAAACTCGCTTTGCTAGCCTCCTCGACTCGCACTCGAGCTGTCGAAGTCTTCCTTCGTCCCACCGCTTCAAAATATTTTCCAGTTGTTGTTTTTTTCTC
>CAZFNV010000003.1:0-15648 GCA_964520225.1 uncultured Candidatus Saccharibacteria bacterium
TAAAACCTTGAAGTCTTTCTTTCTCATGTAATCTAATAATCCTATCAAATTTGAAATAAAAAAACAGAGAAGCTTATGGCAACTCTGTTTGTGTATATTGAATCGTGTCATTACGATGTTTTTGGTGTAAGCCAAATCAGCGCAAATTTTTTGTGGAAAAGAATCACTGCTTGTAACTCTTTGTTAAGCAGGTCATAGCTATTTGAATAGCCATATTGCAAGTATATCGCACCAGCATATGGGCTCGTAATGTATATCCTGTATTGATACACTTTGCCGTGGATAGGCAGCACCAATCCTGATGAAATAGTAATACTGTCAGCAATGATTGTAGCCTGAGTGTCTATCAACACCTGTTTAAATTCGTACCTCTCTGCCATTTCTTGCATGTCCGGATCAAGCTCCATGTATGGGGCCAAATTGGGATATTTTAGAAGCAGTCTAGCCCATAGTTTTTGAAAAGCTGTGTCACTTTTCATTATATATGGCCCAGTTGGGTAAATTGCTTTTCTTGGTGCAGTTTGTGCACTGGTAATGCTGCAGCAAAATACCAGTAAGCAGGCAGTTATTATTGTTCTCACGTGTCTGTGTTTTATTTTAAAGAATGATAGCGAGTTAGGATAATAACACAGAAAATGGATTGGGTCAAAAAAGAGCGGCGCCTACGGCGCCGCTCTTTTATTTGTGGACCCTAGGAGATTCGAACTCCTGACCTCCTCTTTGCAAAAGAGGCGCTCTACCAACTAAGCTACGGGCCCAAAGCAAACTGTTCGTTATTTTATCTTATTTATATAATAATGCAAACTCAAGGGGCCCAGATTGTTTTTTACTCAATTTCTGCTATTATTTGAAAGTTATCCATCGGGATAAATATATTCGGGAGTAGCTCAGCGGTAGAGCGGTCGCCTGTTAAGCGATTGGTCGTAGGTTCGATCCCTACCTCCCGAGCCAGTAAATTCAAGTTGTGTTAGAATAATTGGATATTGTCTAATAAGAAGAAAAAACAATTTTTGTTTTTGATAATCTATGAATTCCTTGTAGGTTTTTTATCCTTGTATTTTCACTTCAATGCCTTGTGGTATTTAACAGTCTCTTGGATTTTTCCTATTGTATTTTTCTTATACAAATTGCACATAAATAGATATAAATATATCCTTGAAGGTTTAATGTGGAGTATACCAGGTAGCATATTAATTGACTGGGTGGGACATTATACAAGAGCTTGGAGTTACTGGGATAACCCACTATTTGCTTCAACTGGTATTAATATATTTGGAATTCCACTAGAGTCTTTTGTGTGGGGTTCACTTTTCTGGATATTTTATGTAGTGATCTATGAATACTTTTTTGATAAAGACAGATCTTCAAATTTTGGTAAAAAAGAGAAATTTCTGGCTCTTAATTTTACGATTATAAGTTTGATAATTGTCTTTTTCATTAATTCGCATAAACCCGCTATTCCTTTTTTTTATGCTATCGTACTTGTCTTATTACTTCTTATTACTATCCTCTTTCTTCTCTACAAGAAAGCTTTAACAAAAAGAATAATATATTTTGGGATAGTTGTTTTTGTGCTCGGACTTCAAATAGAATATTTTTCACTTAAATTAAACCTATGGCTCTTTCCAGAAGGGGACTTTATTAAGATAGTTAACTTTTTCCAACACCTAATACCTATTGAAGAGATATTGTGGTGGTTAATAGTGCCTATGTGTCTGGCGGTTACTCACGAGATTTTTGCTGATAATCAGAGCTAAGATTAGCTGTAATTGAGGCTCTAACATCATCCCAGGTTCGGAGCACGGTGTTGACCTATATTTTTTGGGTCCATGGTAGAATCATGCAATGAGAAGATTGTTTATCTATATAGTTATTTTTATTGTTGCCGTGGTTGGGGTTTCTGTTTTTATCTTGAATAACAAAAAGCCACCAGCAGTTCAGAACCCTCCTGTAAAAGAAGCCATCAATATGTGTTACCAATATTCTGAAGATACCTCGAGTGGTTTTGCTGATCGCACTTGGCTTAAGATGAATATTCTGGGCGGAGAGATAACTGGTGAATATCAAAATCTACCAGCAGAGAAAGATAGCAAAATCGGTACCTTCACCGGAACCGTTGGTCCGATGGACCCAAAGATCAGCGGACGCATTGCAGATGTTTGGTGGGATTCGATGGCGGAAGGAATGCGTGTAACAGAACAATTAAAGATTGAATTTGGTGAAGGTAGTGCTGTGGCCTTGTTTGGTGAGATGGTGAACAGGGGAGATGGAGTTTATGTTTATAAAGACGCTGCCAAATTTATACCTGGGTTTCAGATGTCACAAATAGATTGTGAGGCACTAGATGATAGAGTCATCGTTGAAAAATATATTCGTGACAACATTCAAATTATTGCACCAGATAAGCCTGTTTTAGGAGGTTCGTGGTATGTAATTTTAGTAAGTGTAGATCCATCAACGAAAACCGGAACAATGACTTATGAAGATGGGCATATACAGGGTAAGGCTAGTTTTAATTATATTCGCAACAACGAAGAAGTTTTAATTAGTTCAGTGAAGTCCATAGAGTAATTGTTTTTTACTAATTGTATATATTTGTATAAGCTTGCCCGTTTTGCTAGCATATATTTATGAATAAAAAATTTACAAGCATTTTAGTGGTTTTGGCTTTTATAGCGGTTATTTATTTTGTTGCTTATAAAGATAAGTCTAACGAAAACACTGTTGCTAATCCCGAAGCTAAGATTGATATAAATGCAGTGTGCGAGGGTGCTCTGGCGTACATGACGTTCACAGATGGCGCAAGTGCGGACAAATTCGTAGCAGATTGCAAGGAGGGTAAATATCCTGAAGTGATAGAAAAATTTAAGGCTGACCTCAATCTCGGCGCAGGTGCGGAGATCTAACAAAATTTAACCTTTAATTACAAGCTTTTTCTAGAAACCCATTGCTAGCTTTTTGGGTGTTTTATATAATTACCACATGGACACAATCAATATTTTGTATTTGTGTGGGGTGGTGGGGGTGCTCGATACGCTGTATCTTATTTATCATAAGCTCAGAGGCACAGAGGTAGCTTGTCTATTTTTCCCAAAAGAATGGTGTTATAAAGTGCAACACTCTCCACAGAGTAAAACTTTCGGTATTCCGAACTCGTTTCTCGGATTTATTATGTACGTCGTGATATTGGTAATGACTTATTTGTTCGCTAGTGGAGGCATGCTGTTCTGGCCGATACAGGCTATAGTTACATTCGGTTTCTTATTTTCCATGTATTTTGTTTATGTTCAGGCGTTTGTATTGAGAGCTTTCTGTACTTGGTGTGTGGTGTCGGCGATTAATTTTACTGTTATGATGTTTGTAGTCACAATATAATGATGTCAAACAAAAAATTATTGAAAGTTTCTTCAGTATTCGCGATTGTTGCGGGTGTTGTGCTGGTTGCGGGTGGTGTGTGGGGTCTGTGTTTTACTTATAAAAATGTAACTCAAGAAAAGATCATGACACCTGCGGATGCATCGATCCCGAACGCACAAGTCCGTGGACCCTTCACTCTTTTATCGCAGGCTGATGTGATAAGAACTCACACTCTCAAGATCACTGGAGGTAAAACTTATGCCGAGATGCCAAGGCAAGTGCAAAAATTAGATGCGAACAACAAACCTGTGATAGGTAGTGATGGCCAGCCGGTGATGGTAGAGAATACTGCGCGCAATATCTGGGTCACAGCGACGACGCTTACCACCGCGCTTAACTTAGCTATCTTCTCTTATGTTTTCTCTGGGCTAATTATACTTCTCGGACTTATATCCATCTGGACTGGATTTGTTTTCCGATCCCTAATATAATGCTTCAGGAGGTCAATTATAAATCAATTCAAATAATAAAATTATGAGCGAATCATTACATTTTCCCAACAGGGATGGAGGACAAGTCGAAGAAGCTAGTTCGAACGAGCTTACAGCTGAGACTCGTGAAAAAATATTAGATGATGTGGTAAGATTTTTCAACGATTTAAAAAACGAAAAGGCTTCGCGTTTGGGTCTTTTATTGTTAGAAAATCCGCACGATGGGAATGTTTTAAAGGAAGTAAAGGAACAAGCGGAAACATTGGGTGGCACAGAAAAATTATTAAACCAAGTACAGAGTCTTATCGATAGTGCTTCAGGTGCACACGAAGGTTTGGTTCAATAATTCTATAAACCCATTCGCACATTCGATAATTAATATCGGATACTGACTCCAGTAATTATGTAATTATGTTTATTTGTGTATGAAAACTTTTTGTTCAAGCGAGGTAAAGTCATAGGTTGGTGGAAAATTTTTTTCAAAAATTTCTATAGCAGGTGAGCCCGCGTAGTCTCTACTTTTTCTGGCGTAGTGCATAGCCAGAATCATTTCTTCCGGTTCACCGACACAATCGAGAGGCTTGAACCCTTCGAGCCCGAGTATGCGCTGGAATAGTGGGAGTAGGCGGGTGTCAGTATACAAGTCAGCACCGAACATTTGTAGCACTTTTTCTCTAGGTAGAAATGCGGTGAAGCAAGCGAAAAGAAAAACGCATTTTGGACACTTTTTACACCAATAGGAACCGCGCGACATGCCCTGCATAAATCGCGGAAGCCAAAAATAATTATTACAACTCGTGACATGGTGTAAATACTGCGGATACTCTATGAAGCGTTTTACTATCTCGAGTTCGCTATATTGCCGTAGGAGCGAGCGAGTGGAAATGTCAGGGCTGATATAGGCTCTGATATAGTCATTGATCATTTTTTCAGCTACAGACGATTTACACCACTGGTGGTTGATTTCGAGGCCTAAATAATTCAAGTTGCCGAAGTCAGCGCTACGTTCATTTGAGAAAATTATGGAGTCATAGTCGAGTAGTTCTGCTAGTAAAGTCGCGATAAAGGTAAAGGTGGAGACAGAAGGGTAGTCGCTCGATGCGTTTAGGAACGAAGACGCCACTTCGGCCCAGCGGTCGCGCGCTCTGGTGACTCGTATCGTGCGTGCACCGACGAGGTAAGCAATAGTATCGTGTGCGGGCGTGGGCGCAAAAGCAAAGAAGTCAAAAGGTGTTCTGGAAGCCTTCAGTATTTCCGCAGATAGTATAGAATCCTTACCTGCTCCGTTTAAGAGTAGTGCTCGTTCTTGGCGGGGAAATCGCGCGGGCATGGGCCTAGCCACAGATTCATCGTATGGGAAATTTATTAGGTTGCGGAAGTCCATTTTCATGGCATAAAAAAATTCCCCAAGCCCGTTTAGATAAAGCTCGTTCCAGAAATGCGCTTGCTCACGAGTGAGGGTGAAATTCCTGATGCGGATGTCGCGAGTTGGGAATATGCACCAATAATTAATACCGAGCATTATGAGCAATGCTTCTAGTGTTGACTTGAGCATAGTGTCCGGTATTCTAGACCAAGCATCCGCAGGTATGCCATGGAGATACAACTTGTCGGTGAAAGTTTTCTGGATACCTAAGCTAAATTCTAAGCGATAAGTGAAAGAAATTATACCCCGAGCCGGATCAATCTTGTAGTCACCGAAAGTGAACGATTTAGCACGAAGCATTTTATTTTCTCTTTCTCTTTGAATTCCGCGTAAGGGCACGGAGGATTATGTCTATGTTCATGGTGGCTACACCTATTACTGTGTCTGCGCCACCGTAGTAGATATAAAGAGTTTTATCTTTGAGAATCATTCCGCAAGGGAAAACCACATTATTCACAACACCTTCCTTCTCATACTTTTCTTGTGGCCAGAATATCGGGTCGGATGTGCGGGCGAGCACTATGGCCGGATCTTTCAGGTCTAAAAGCACGGCCCCTAGGCGGTAAGTGCTATGGCTCTTAGAAACTCCGTGATAGAGCAAAAGCCAACCGTGACGTGTTTTGATTGGCGGGGCGGTGATACCCACCTTCGAGCTGTCCCACGTATTTTTACGTGGCCCGATAATGCGGATACAGGTATCCACCATTTCATTTTTGAAATTGAGGGATTTGACATAGTCTCCACATATCTCATTGCCAACTCGATGCATTACAAAATACTTACCGTTGATTTTCTCAGGTAGAATGCAGGTATCTTTATCGTCGAGCCCTGGGGGAGTAATGAGGACGGGTTTCGACCAGCGCCATTTTTTGTTCAAGAAATCTTTTACACTTATAGAAGTGAGTGCTACTCTCGGTGGGCCGATGCCGTCAAAAGCTGTGTAGCACATGTATATGGTGTTGCCTATCTTGGTCAAGCGCGGGTCTTCACAGCCAGAGTTGCCTCCAGATACTTTTTTCATCTCGAAATCTTCTCTAGGCACGTATATAGGCAGGGCGTGACGTTCGCTTATATTGAGACCGTCTTTACTTTCTGCATATCCGATAGTTGAGGTATTGTCGTCAGAGAGGGCTCGGTATAGTAAATGCACTTTCTTTTTAAGCATAATAGCTGCGGGGTTAAAAACAGCTTTAGACTCCCAGGGTCGTATTTTGTCTGGCGAGATTATTGGGTTGTGTTCACCTCGTTTGAAATACCAGCGTTCCTGTGTTTCTTTGCGCATTGAAGAAATGAGGTCGGTCAAGTTCACATGGGCTATGCCTATAGCGGTGTCCGCGGCGCCGTAATATATGTGAAGCATGTCACCCTCGATTATAGCTCCAGAGGGGAACACAATGTCGGAAACATGTCCGACCAGTTCATATGGTTCACGAGGGGTCATCATGGGGCCCAAAGTTTGTCCGATTATTTTTGTTGGGTTTACGGAGTCTAAGAGCAGTGCTTCGATACCAAATACGCGCTCGTGTTCCACGCTAGAATCAAAATAGTGTTTGATGTGAGAATAAATAAGTAGCCAGCCATGTTTGGTTTTAAGCGGTGCGGCACCTACCTCTACATGGTCGCCCGAGTTGCGAGTGAAATTGAGGACATATTCATCAATGTTTGCATACCAACGTTTCCAAAAATTTTCATCCCACAGGTCTTCTATTTTATCAGCCTGAGCGATCGCTATCTTGGCTGGCGGGGAATCAGTGTTGGCGGTTAGTATTACTGTTACTTTACCGTTTACGCGCTCTGGGAATAGCGCCATGGCTTTAGCATTAAACGGGGTGACCAGATGCTTCTCGTCTACCTTTTTCAGATCTTTCGATATGGCGACAGCTACTTTGATGCCACTTGCTTCAAATGGATACTTAGAAAGCGCAGTATAGAAAGTATAATACTTACCTTCAAAGTATGTGATGCGTGGATCTTCGCAACCGTATTTATCCCACTCTTCAGATGGAGTGATGAACTGTGTTCTTCCATCAAAATGCATCACGTCCTTAGAGCGGGCTATACCTATTACAGACATTTGCTTGGGTGTGCGCATGGAATCCTCTCCACCTAGTGCCCTATACACCCCATAATAAAATTTTCCTCGTTTTACCACACTCATATTGAACACCGCAAAATCCTCCCAGTAATGATCACGGTACGGTGCGAGTATTGGATTGTGATGTGAGCGCCAGAGTACAAACATATTATTTCTTTTTCAGGCTAGTTACTTTATTTTTCATTAATTCTTTCAGGAATTTTTCTAAATCAGCAGTGGCTACGCAGGACACTCGATCAGCGCCACCGTAATACACGAAAAGTTTCTTGTCTTTAACTATGGCTCCACAAGAGTATATGACACCCCATTTATGGCCTTCGTTTTCATACCACTCATCGGGTTCTAAGATCGGCTCCTTGGAGCGATATAAAACTTTAGTTGGATCTTTGAGGTCCAGAAGCATTGCGCCCATCCTGTATCGATCGGGATTCTTGTGCTCCATGGCGTGATAGATAACTAACCAGCCATGTTTGGTTTTAATAGGGGAAGGTCCAACTCCACGGAACCAGCTGTCCCATTTTCTCTTGGTGTCGACGGGGCGGGTGTTGTTACTTCTGATGAACTTTTTCCCATTTAACTCGTCCAAGCTGTCGAAATAGTCAACCAATATTTTAGGTGAGAAGCTGTGCAGAATAGCGAATTTACCTTCTATCTTTTCAGGGAATAGTACCCAGTTCTTGTGGATCTCGCCAGGTGGAGATATCAAAACGGGTTCTCTCCAATTCCAGCGCTGATTAATAAAGTCTTCTAATCTTATGGAAGTCAGCGCCAAGCGCACTGAACCCCAGCCGTCGAATGCGGTATATATGAGGTATACCTTTCCGTCGATAAGTGTTAGGCGTGGATCTTCACACCCTCCAGCGGTGCCGCCACCTGAAACATAATCTATCTTGGGATAGAGATTCCAGTTTTTACCACGTTCAGCCTTGTGATAGTAGGATAGACTTTTTGAATTTTTGTCTATATTTATTCCATCTTTACTACTGCCATATCCGAGCACAGAAATGTTCGTATTACCTATGGCGCGATAAATGATATGCACCTTACCATCAGCATATAGGGCGCTCGGGTTGAAGGTAGCCTCTGATTCCCAGTAATCTTTTGCATCTGGTTTTATAATTGGATTTTGGTCTGACCGCCTTAGGTTGAGAGGGGTAAGCTTTTTGCTTCGGGTCGGCAATTTTATTGTAGCCTTTTTCTTTGCCGTTCTAAACTTCTTAGCAACAAACTTTTTCTTTACAATTTTTACTTTCTTGTTGGTTGGTTTTTTATTTACAGCCTTAACTTTCTTAGCAACCACCTTTTTCTTTACCGACTTTTTCTTTTTCGGCTTTGTTTTAATTTTTGTTTTTTTACTAAGCTTCTTAAATTTAGGCGCGGCCATATTTGTCTTCTATCCTTACTAAATCCTCTTCATCAAAATTACCAAAAGCAATCTCTAGGACCTCTACATCTCCGTTCACTGCATGTATCCTGTGTTTTGTCTCTATTGGAACTTCAAACTCATCTCCAACCACAGCGTTTATCTTTTTATCTCCCAGAGTTATTTCGGGCGTGCCAGAAATAATGCGCCAAAATTCGGTGCGATTCTTGTGATATTGCAAGCTGAATTCTTCGCCGTCTTTTATTGTCAGGAGTTTGACTGTTGTGGGCTCATTGTGAGTAAACTGTTCAAACTTACCCCATGGACGTTCTACTTTTAGCTTCTGCATATGAGTACATTATAAACCCGAAATCAAAATGCCTCAACCATTTTAGTGATAAGTCGAGCGGTGTCTTTTGGAGTTTTGACCGCATGGTATTCTATACCTGTTTTTAGGGCAGCATAATCATTGCCCCCAGGAAATATAGCGTCTCCCACAAAAAACATTTTACTCACTGGAATTTTCAGGTTTTTTTGAATCTGACGTATGCCGTAAGCTTTATCAATACCTTTCTTCGTTATGTCTATGGTGGTATAGCCGGCTGTTTTAACCTCAAGATCCGGCAATTCTTTAGCGACAAGTTTTGCCATTTTCATTTTCAAAGCACGATTCTTCTTCAACCAGGATTTTTTCATAGCTACACCGCGAGCGCCTAGAGCTTTTACTATATCTTGTCCGTATACCGAGAAAGATACCTGGCTACCTCGATTCTCTATAATGTCGCCGTAAGTTTTCTTCGGATGTTTATAGCTAATTTCTCGGAACACGTTTTCAAAAGTACTTTTTATTTTTTTAACCTCGGCGGATGTGAGATTATGTGCATAGACTTTACGCCAGCCACGATTGTATCGATAAAATACAGTGGAAGTAGTAGGGAACAGAAAAAGATTTTTTAATAATTCTGGCGGGCATTTTAGTTTTTTTATAAAAAGATCTTGGAAAGTCTCATACTTACCACCACCTATGATGGCCACTTTCTTTTTCTCTAACAATTTGACCAAGAGCTGAGACATCGAAGTCTGGAGCGGGGACTTAGACTCGACCAGTGTGCCGTCGAGGTCGAAAACTATCAGCTCTTTATTTTTAATTTTTCTTACGTCCATTTTTCTTTTGTTTCTTTAAATGATGTTTTGCAGCTTCCTTGACCGTATTGGAAGAACTGCGCACTTTGCCACCATGACCTATGTTGTAAAACATTTCTATTCCATACCTTTTATGGATTTGTTTTTCTTGATATAGCGGGGAGGACGGGTCATCAGCATCGCGCTCGTCGCGGTCGCCACCGTTGGCGAAGATGTGCGGGCGGATTTTTATCAAATCCACACATATGCTCATATCGCTCGGATTTTTTTCATGACTTGATATTAAAACTCTACTGACCGATGCAAAAGATTCTATGATCTCCTTGCGCTCGTGTTCTGGCATAAAAACATACCCCTTTTTCTTGCGTAACCAGTGATCGTTATTAATAACCACTACTAGTTCGTCGCCAAGTTTGCGGGCTTCGTTGAACATGCGCACATGGCCTATGTGCACTGGGTCAAAACCACCACTAACCATCACTACTTTCTTCTGTTTTTGCTTCGAGCTTTTCTTTGATTTCACAAGGATATTATACTACAAATAAGGGGATTTTTTCTTACGATGTGCGCATCCCGGCCAGCAGCATGGCCGGCGTTTACCACGGGCCAAATCTGCGCGCAGACGTTCCAGATGGAGCTTTTTTGTCTCCGGCTTTTTGACCGATATGGTCCAGCAGATCCATTCGTTGCGAGCGAGTGGAGTGATGTCCTCCCAAGTGGCGCGCGCCCTACTATCATTCATTATAGCTTTACGCAATTCTTCTGGTAATTTATGCACTGCTCTATCCGCGAGCTTTCTTTTTCCCATAAATATATTTTAGCAAATTTGTTAGTGTTATAATATGGGATATGCTAGAAGGCCCGAATGAGCGTCAAGAGAAGGGAGGAAAAGCTGTTGTTACCCCAGAATTTTTTAGGAATACTATTGAGCCGGTATGTATAGGGCCCCTTGTTTTTCTCTCAACTCGCGAAAAACAGGATTGGTCTGAAATAAAGTATTCAGGACCAGGCGGGTTAGAAGAACAACCATGGCTACAAAATTATCTCACCAGGTTTGGTCTTTCAGGAACTTCTAACCCCAGGAGTTTAGCTTTTGCTGTGTACGAAGCTTACAAGGATTCTTATTATGATTCTGACGAAGATCCTGTCTCTTCCTCCGAGCCAGAATGGTTTAAATACCTAGATCCAGCGACGCAAGCATGGCTACGCAGAGATCGTGCGCGGTATGAGGCTGGATACAATAAGTTTATTTTGTCGTCGTCTTATTTTAATGAAGTATTCGGATTTTTTTGTGTCCTGGATAAAGAGAGAGAAGGCGGTGTATTTAAAGATCTCGAAGAAGCGTTATGGTTAAGTAGACTTAATAATATCAGGCAACTTGCTTGGCTGACGGTGCCGGCACAGCCCGGAGAACCTAGAGAAGAATTTCCGCATAATCGTTATTTTCATTCTTGTAATGTTTTAGCAGTGGCTTCTTTGATAGGAAAGAATCTGGATTTATCGGATGAGGATATGAAGGCTTTACAAGTTGCGGCTTTCACTCATGATGTTTTAACTCCAGCTGGCGGGGATAGAACCAAGGCACTCGACTATAAAATTTTTGATGAAGATTTACACTATCTAGAAGCATTTGAGATTTATCCTAATCGTCATACTGATTCCTCCGTGCTCATGAATAATAAAAGTGTTTTAAAGCGTTTGCCAGCCAGGGAGATTTTAGTAGAAGCCATCAAAGGCAGAGGAGTTCTCGGGCAAATTTTAGACATTGCCGATAAGATTTCTTATGTGGGTGCCGATGCGGCCATGTATATCGGTGGTACCATCCGCTTTCCTTCATGCCTGGAAGATCTTGATTATCAAGAGATAGAACGTATGGTTGATGATGCTGTGCGTGATCGGTCACAGATCTGTGCACCTTGGGATGATGTAAAAATAAAAGATGGGCGCGTTTTCTTTTCCTCTCCAGACTCTCTCGCAAAGTTTCTAAGATTGCGGGCGTTAATGTTTAAAAATTTATACTACAATCCAAACGCTCGTAGTGTGGAGCATGTCTTGGCTAGTGTTACAAGCAGGGCTCTTTATAATAATGGGGTACTCTCTAGAGATAAACTTTTGAATATGGATGACTTAGAGTTAGAGAGAGTAATGGAAAAAAATTTATGGGAGCCCGATAATGATGTTGAGGGAGGGTTTTCGTCGATAAAACTCAAGAACTTACACCCCAGAGTGACACATTGCGATTCTTCCGAAGAGGCGAAGATGGTATTCCAAAGCTTACAAGAGGAAAATTTAGTTCTAATGGAACGTTTTTTTGATACAACCTCAACAGGAGAACATCTATTGACTAAAGTTGGTGAAGCCATAGTGCCTTTCAGTGAAGCGCGTGAACGTGAAACTCGGGAACTTCGTGAGATTTTTAGAAGTAGGGCTGGGTATGTTATTTACTCAGTTCCTTTTTCGGAATTACCACTGAGCGAAGAAAAAATTGGCATGCTTCGCGCGGCACAAAAGACACAACAAATAATCTAATATTGAATTATTAAAAAATATAGATATATTATTCTGCTTCGGGTGGGCGCCAGAATATGTATTCGAGTATGCCTTGTCTGCGGCAGCCGGCGACTTGCGAAGCATATCTACGTCCAAGGCGTTTACATTTAGCTAGAATTTTTGCATTTTCGAATGTGCGAATATCGCCACTGTAGAATGCGCCCATCACGCGAGCCTTGAAGTATAGGAAGACTGCGCGTAACCAGAAAGCAGGAAAGGCAAAGAAGAGTATAGTTTCCGCCCACTTTGGCGTGCCACCAGACACTAGGAAATATGTTTTCAAGTGCGCGAGTTTGCCGACAGGCTGGCCTAGGGCATTCCTCTGTGATAAATCAAGAGCGATAAAACGGATACGATCAATGAAATTTTTTAAATGCGCTGGCACAGCGAAGTTGTACGTGGGTGTAGCTATCACCAGGCCATCAGTGCCCTCGGCTATCTTCTGCGTCAGCTTGCCGAACTCGATTTCGTGCTCTAGCGCGCCTTTGCTATTCTCGTAATTATAAAAATCTATCGGTATATCATCTAAATATATCTTCTCTACTTCGATCGTCGGCACTTCACGCATACCAGCTATAAAGTGGTCGAGCATAGTGTCGGAATTACGTTTGCGGGATGGCGAGCACGACAGGGCGATGATTTTCATAGGACTATAGTAGCATAGAATGTGGTGGGTGTTGATAACTATTTTTGCTATAATGCGCTTATGAATACATTTACAAAATTTTTCTTAACAATGCTCGTGCTTGCTTTGGCTGGCACTGGACTTTACAAATATATGTTTCGCGCGCCGAGCGCACCAAGCGCAGAGATTTCCGCGCCAGAAGTGGCTGTCAGCGAGGGTGAAGAAGGACAGGCTGGCGTGACAAAAAAGTTTACAATTTCACAAGAAAAGTCTACTGCGGAATTTAGAATAGACGAAGTGTTGCGAGGCAGTCCTTTTACTGTAGTCGGGGCTACGAATCAAATAGCCGGGAATTTTATTCTTAATATTGAGGATTTTGCAAAATCAGAAGCAGGGCTTATGCGGGTGAATGCTCGTACTCTGAAGACCGACAGCGAGAACAGAGACGGCGCAATAGCTCGCTTTATTCTAAAGACCGAAGATCCAGCAAATGAGTTTATAGAGTTTACTCCAAAATCCGTTACTGAATTTCCAGATAAAATAAATCCCGGAACCCTATTCACCTTCAAGATCACAGGTGACTTGAAAATATCCGGAGTTACAAGATCGCAGACATTCGATGTGTCAGCTACCCTCGTGTCGGATTCGGAGTTCACTGCGGAAGCTACAACTACACTTTTGTATAAAGACTACGGTCTCACTATTCCTAGCGTCCCATTCGTGGCAAGCGTGGAGCAAGAGGTGAGTTTAATGCTCAAGATCAGCGCAAGTTCGCTGGAGTAGGGTAATGCTATGGGGCGCTTTTAATACTTACAAAATGTCCGAACGATTTAACTCAAGCAAGTTGACGCATGAAGATAAAGAGCAAGAGCCAGTGCGGATGTTTTTGGCAGGGCCGGATGACTGGGAAATATATAAGGACATACGCATAGATGCTCTTGAAAATAACCCAGAAGCCTTCGGTGCCATACTCGATAGATTGCGCACAAAGTCCGAACAAGATTTACGCGAGGATCTGATTAGAGATTACCAGTTTTATATTTTAGCCAAGTCATCTACAAATCAAAAGCAGGCTCAAGCTATTGCAGGTGCATATAAAAAAGAGTTGGGTAATGGCTGGCAGGTTATTGCAGTCTACACTCGGCCAGAGTTTCGGCGTCTTGGTATGTCTGAAAAAATTATACAAGAAGTGTTGCGGGAGATAAAAAAGCGCGGAGGAACTCATGTAAGTTTGAATGTTACGAATATGCCTGAACAAGCTCCGGCTCGGCAGCTTTACGAAAAACTTGGCTTTCAGCGGGTAAAAGACGACATGTCTGCGGGGCAGTTTTATGTAGTTATGGAGAAAGATCTGTAAAGATCTGACTCCTTACTCAGCTTTGACTATTTTCTAGTGTGGGGGTAGTATTTAGGTATATGGTGGATGGGAAAAATATTTTCTTGTCTTTACTACTCTTATACTCTTTTTCTTTTTCGACTGCTCTCGCGGATATAAAAATAAATGAATTTGTCTCTGATCCAGCAGAAGGATCGGAATGGTTTGAGCTGTGGAATGATTCTGGGTCCGAAGTCGATCTAACAGGCTGGTCTTGGACTGAACTCACAAGTCCGGGAAGTGGCGGCGAGAAAGAAGGCTCGGCTAAAAATTTGTCCGGCATCGTAGCCTCCGGCGGATTTCTGATTATTGAACTTTCGAGCGTGCTGAATAATTCAGGTGACTCAATAGGATTGTATAGGAGCGGTAGTCTGGAACATAGGGTGACATTCGGTAAAGTAAACGGCTATACGAAGGATCTCGATGTGCCAGCTAAAGGCAAATCTGGCGCGCTGGTTTCTGGAAGCTGGGTAATCACTGAACCTACGAAGGGTTCTGTGAATTCACAAGTCGTTTCTTCGTCTGAAAGTGAAGAAAGTAGTAGCTCGAGCAGTGGTTCGAGTTCCTCTAGTGATGATGGAGACGAAGAGACGGTGAAGGTTGCCTCTTCTAAAATAAAAGCTGAGCTCAAAGTTAACAGTCTTGGTTATGTTGGTATGCCGCACACATTCGAAGGCAAGGTAATGCAGGGTAACTCGCAAATTTATCGAGGTCGCTATTTCTGGAATTTTGGTGACGGAAATGCTCGCGAGGTAAGTGTTATTAATACCGACAGATTTAATCATACGTATTTTTACCCCGGCGAATACGCGGTATTGTTTGAATATTATCCGGATTCCTTCGCTGAAGTTCCGGAGGTGACAGAGGAGATGGTGGTGCGGATAATTGAACCTAAAATAATAATCTCGCGAACAGGTGATGCGCGAGATTTTTTCGTTGAGCTTTTTAATCAGGCGAATTATGAAGTAGATATATCCGGCTGGGTGCTTGCAAGTGACCTCAGAGAATTTAAGTTCCCGAAAAACACCAGCATCGGCGCCAACAAGAAAATGATAATTTCTGGGCGCACTAGTGGCCTGCAATTGAGCGACAGGCCTAGCTTGAAAATTCTAACTTCGAGTAGGGAAGTTGCATATCAAAATTTTGCTACCAATACTTACACAACAACAAGTAATATACCAAAGGTTCAAAGCCGGGTTTTTGAAGAGCCTAGAGAGGCCAGA
>CAZFNV010000003.1:15748-70897 GCA_964520225.1 uncultured Candidatus Saccharibacteria bacterium
AAGTAATATACCAAAGGTTCAAAGCCGGGTTTTTGAAGAGCCTAGAGAGGCCAGATTAGAAACTTCTGTGCTTGTGGCAAACTCGCTTGGTTCAGGCGTGTTCGAAAATACAAAGGATGAAAGTGAGAGTGACTCATACATCTGGCCCGCGTTGTTTCTAGGATTGGTCAGCGTTTCTGCTTATGGTATCTATGCTATCCGGCAATCAAAAACGGAAGTAAAGCCAGGAGAGGACTTCAAGATAGTCGGTGACTAATGTTTGCCATGCTATAATCCCGTAGTAGATCCTGGCTAGCGTCAGGATTCACTACAGGATATAATTCTGTTTATGATATTCCAAATTCTAATTACCGTAATCGCGCTTCTGCTCATATTTGTTTTCAGCATCAATAAATTTAGCCGGCAAGTAGAGATGGTGGCGGGAGACAAACTCAAAGTTGCTTTGAGGCGGGTTACTATGAATCCAGTTCTGGGAACTGTTACAGGAACGGTGGTGACTTCTATCATTCAGTCTAGTACCGCAACCACTGTAATGACCGTCGGCTTAGTAAATGCAGGAGTTATGACTTTCTATCAGAGTCTGAGTATTATCTTCGGCGCAAATATCGGTAGTACTGTTACTTCGCAATTGATTGCGCTCAATATCACCGCTATTGCTCCGCTCATAGTTATTGCCGGATTCTTGTTGTTGAAATTTGGTGGCTCGTATCAAGTTTACGGCAAGTCAGTTTTTTATTTCGGTCTTGTATTTTTCTGCATGTCGCTCATAACCCAAGTAGTGATGCCTCTCTCGAATGACCCCACGATGCTTGCGCTTATAGCTAAAATCGACAGTATGCCACTCGCAATACTGGCAGGATTTATTTTAACTACAATATTTCAATCTAGCGCGGCTACCGGCGGGGTGACTTTCGCTCTCGCGGCTTCGGGTTTGATAGGACTCGAGCAAGGTGTGGGGCTTATGCTCGGCGCCAACATAGGCACCACCTCAACTGCGATATTGGCTTCTATCCCGATGGATATCGAGGCCAAGAAAGCGGCTCTGGCGCATTTCGTGTTTAACATAGCCGGCGTGATACTCTTTTACCCATTCCTGGGTTCATTCATATCTTTCGTGGCGGATCTGGGTGGAGGCAAGATTCAACAGATCGCTAACATGCATCTCATATTCAATATTATTTCAGCTATATTTTTCCTAATATTCATCAAGCAGTTCTGTGCGGTGGTGGAGCGACTTTCTCAGTTAAAAATAATGCACATGAATATAAAAGATTGGAAGCCTAAACTAGGTCTATAGTTTGTGTTATAATAAATAACATGAAAAAATTTATAAAATTCTCATTATTAGCGTTCGTTTTGGTGTTGCCTGTCGTAACCTTTGCGCTCGATCTGCGCATCGGTGATCAAGTTTCCCTACCAAAAGGGGAAGGAATATCTGGCGATGTATATCTGCTCGGCGCAAATGCTACTAGTGGGGGAGTTGTGTCAGGAGATTTGTCGCTTCTCGGTGGGAGTGGAATTATAAGCGGTGATGTTAGGGGAGACATTCTATCTTTGGGTGGAAATCTAACAGTTCTTTCTGATATTTCTGATGACGCTCGTATCGCAGGAGGCACGGTGGTGCTCGAAGGTAAGGTAGGGGGAGACTTGGTGGCTCTTGGAGGTCAGGTAAATGTGGGTGGCGCGGGCGTGTCAGGAGATGCAGTAATTGCAGGTGGAATGGTCAGGCTGGAAGCGCCAGTTGCTGGCAATCTGACTGTAGGCGGTGGCGATATTTATATAAATTCTAAAATTATTGGAAATGTAAAAGTAGATGCAGACAATTTGAAACTCGGAAGCCAGGCAGTTATCGAGGGCAATCTGGTTTATAAAGGCAAATATGAATTAGTAAAGGAAGACGGGGCGACGGTTCTAGGCTCAGTGACATATGAAGAGAAAGCAGGTAGAGGCAAGGGTGCCGGCATGGCGGTGAAGGCTTCAATATTGTCTGCGTTCTTGGTATGGAAATTCTTCGCTATGCTTGCTTGCGCACTTTTGCTTGGGCTTGTATTTCGAACTTATGCTAACAAGATGGTGGAGCTTGCGGTCAAGCGTCCATTTTATGAAGCAGGTAGAGGACTCCTCACTATGGCAGCAACACCTGTGATATCTATCTTGCTATTTTTCACAGCAGTAGGCATACCGCTAGGAGTGTTGGGCCTGATCAGCTTCGTGGCTTTTATGATATTTGCGTGGATATTCGCGCCGGTGTTGCTCGGTGCAGTTAGCTACGGATATTTCTTTAAAAAAGAAATGATAGTTTCATGGCAGAGCATTGTGTTCGGAGTATTTCTGTTCGCGCTACTTGGACTCGTACCATTCGTGGGCTCCCTCGCGCGAACAATACTAATGCTCATCACCATAGGTGTAATTGTCGCGCTTAAAATACAGATAATTAAGGAGTGGAGGTAGATATATGAACATAGAAAAGAAACCATTTGATTTGCGAGAGTATTGGCACGGCAAAAAAGTTGAAGTTTTTTGCGGTGAGTGCGCAAAGAAAGTTGAGGTTGTTATTGATTCAAAAGATCGTACGGGATATTATGGCGTATGTTCAAACGATGCGGGACATTTGGCGTATAATAAAGAAATTCCTCCAAGCCAAAACTCCATAGTTCAACCCAAGTCATAGCATTGACTAAACTATGTTTTTAATGTAAGGTTCCCTAATTATAGGGAATAGTCTTTATTATTAATAAAAAACTAAAATGACTAATATTTTCAAGAGTAAATTGTCCTGGGCTCCACTTCTGGTGGTAAGCTTGTTTGTTATATCGGGTCGTGTGGGTGCAACTATTACTAGCACATTTACAGGTGTAGAGACTGTGCCCAACACAGCTTCTTCAACAATTCCAGCGGTTACTTTTACTGGTGGTCTAGACTTTACTGACAGCACACTCACTGCTCCGGCTTTCTCTGGCGGCGTTGATGCTGTTCCGGAAGTAAAGGCAACTTATACTCTAAATGTTAACTCTCTTCCAGCCGCAGGTACTACGATAACCGTAGGTACTTGTGAGATTGGTTTCCAGAACGGTATTACCAACCTAAACACTGACTGTGCGAATGATTTTGCAAAAATTCAAGTAGATGGAGGCGCGACGGTTAGTACCGTTGCGGCAGATCTCCAGGCTCTTGTGCTTTTATCTGATGCTGTGCACGGCACTTTAGCAGTGGGCGGTTCTGGTACTGAAGCTACTTTTACAACTAGTGGCGCTGAGACTTCTGCCACAGATATTACATTCGTGGATGGGACAAGCGGAGCTATTTCTAAAACTTCAAATACCACAGGTGTGGTTGCGAGCTCGGGAGTTCAAGCTACTACCACCATAACCGTTGACAATAGCTTGTTTCTAGGCGCTACTGATGATGAAGTTACAATTGATGGAAACCTCGTAGATCTTTCTGCTACTACAAGCACTACTGATATAGCTACAGCAATTGCGGCTGGTGTTATCTCGGCTGACTTCACAGTTTCTTCTGTAGGTAATGTTGTTACCTTCACAAGAGTAGCTGCAGGAGTGAATACTGATTCATTAACTATCGAAGATGGTACATATAATACCGGTGGGCCTGTGGCTGCATCTGATACTGTCACTATTCCTGCCGGCCTTGTTGCAAACGCCAGTGATCAATCTGTTACGATAGATGGAGTTGTTGTTGCTCTTGGCTCTTCAGCTCTTACTGCTGATGATGTGGCTGCTGCTATAGTTACAGCAATCAATAACTACAATACTCCAGCAAAAGATTACACAGCTTCTAGTGTGGGTGCTAATCTTACATTCACTCAAGATACTCCAGGTGCGGCAGGTAACGTTTCCCTAACAATAGAAGATGCTGAATACGGCGCAGATGCGCAGGAGGTTACTTTCACTCCGGCTTCTGTTTCTGTAGGGGAGACTTTCGAGGTTGAAATAAACGGTACTGTTCCTCTTGTGCCTATTCTTGCTTCATATTACTACACCACTCAACCAGGAGACGATGCTCAGGATGTGGTGGATGCCCTAGCTCCTTTAATACATAATGACGGCGCCGTAGATTGTGCTGCGAACCTTGGTTTTATAACTTGCGCTGATTCTACCCCTGGTACAGGTTTTACATTTGATGTGGAGGTTGTGGATGTAACTGCACCCGTCATCACTTCACTCTCTATTTCTCCATCGACTGGTGTTGCAAATATAGGTGATGTTATAACTCTTACAATAAATTCTGATCAAGTTGGTTATACAGAAGATACTATTACTGTCAACGGCGAGTCTGTAGCTGGATTCACTGACAACGGCGGTGGTTCTTACACAGCTACTTACACTGTTGCTTCCGGTGATGCGGATGTATCTTCGGGAGCTTTAACTGCCAGCGTAGAGCTTGACGATGGTGATGGTAATGTCAACAGCCCATTTACCACTGTATCTGCGAATACTTTAAGGATTGACGCAAACGCTCCTACACTTGTATCTGCAATAACTACCTCAACAACAACTATTGATTTAACTTTCAGTGAAGACTTGAACGGTGCTTCGATTGCGCTTGGCGACTTCGCAGTTGCTGGTAACACTATAGTATCAGCTTCTGAAATATCTGCGGGCGTGGTGCGTCTTACTGTTACAACTCCGTTTGCTACTAGCGACACTCCAGCAGTTACCCTAACCGGCAACTCAGTGAATGACCTCGCAGGCAACCCTGCCCCATTCGTGGCTTCCATGATTCCATCTGACGGCGTAGCTCCAGTGGTCACAGAGACAACTCCAGTTCCAACCCCAGATAACGATGCAACTCCAGACTACACTTTCACTACTACTGAGGCGGGAACCATAACTTACGGCGGTGACTGTTCTTCTACTACTGGTTCTGCGGTAGCTGGTCCCAACACTGTAACTTTCGGAACACTTTCTCATGGAGTGCATAGCAACTGTACTGTCGAAGTTGAAGATAGTAGCGGAAATAATAGCAACACTCTAGCTGTTACCAGCTTTGATGTAGACTTGGTTGCGCCGACAGTTGTAATAACTTCTACCGCTACTGATCCTACAAGGTTTTCTCCAATACCATTTACTATAACTTTCAGTGAGTTTGTCACTGGGTTTACTAGCGGAGATGTCCAACTTCAAAACGGTGGATTGTTGTCTCTAACTCCAACAACTGGCGATGTTTATAGCTTGAGCGTTTTGCCTCTAGGGCAGGGTGATGTAAGAATCGATATTGATGCAAGCGAAGCGCAAGATACTGCTGGTAACGGCAATACTGTTGCTTCACAATTTGAGCTTACTTATGACACAGTTCCACCAGTTATAACCCTTGTTGGTACAAACCCTGTAAATATCGAATATGGTGAAACTTATGTTGACGATGGCGCTACAGCTTCTGACACTAATGATGGCGACATCACTGGTAGTATTGTGACCGTAAATCCTGTTAATACAAATACCCTCGGTACTTATACTGTTACCTACAACGTATCTGATGCGGCAGGTAATACCGCAACACAAGTTACCAGAACTGTGAATGTAATCCAGCGCGCTATTACTGTTAGCGCTGGAACAAATACAAAAGTTTACGATCAGAACACAAGCTCAGCCACAACCCCATCTATCACATCTGGTAGCTTGGCAGGTGGCGACAGCGCAACTTGGTCACAAGTTTACAACAACAAGAATGTGGGCACTGGTAAAACTCTTACTCCATCTGGAAGTGTTATGAATGGAGTGACTGATGTAACTTCTAAGTACGCTATAACTTTTGTTAACGATACAACTGGAGTTATAACTGCTAAGTCATTAACTGTTTCGGCTACAGGAGTGAATAAGGTTTACGATGGCACCACAGATGCGACAGTTACTCTATCTGACGACAGAATAGCTGGTGATGTGCTCGTCTTGAGCTACACAGATGCAGACTTCAATAATAAGAACGTTGGCAATAGTAAGCCTGTGAGCGTATCTGGGATCGCAGTATCTGGCGCAGATGCAGGCAACTACAGTGCCAATACCACAGCTGCTACCACTGCCGACATAACTCCACTTGCTATCACTGGCTCTATAACTGCTAATAACAAAGTCTACGATGGTGATAACAGTGCCACCATAGCTACTCGCACTTTGAGCGGTGCAATATCCGGTGACGACGTGTCTTACACTGGTGGCACGGCTACATTTAATAACAAGAATGTAGGCACTGGTAAGCCAGTTTCTGCTACAGGCTTGTCGCTATCGGGTGCAGACGCAGGCAACTACACTGTGAATACTTCAGCTGCGACAACTGCGAACATCACACAGCTTGGTATCACAGGTAGCTTCACTGCAAGCAATAAAGTTTATGACGGTAATACTTCTGCGACAATAACTGGCCGATCACTTACAGGAGTGTTGGGCGCAGACGATGTGTCTTACACTGGTGGAACAGCTACATTTAACAACAAGAATGTAGGTACAGGAAAAACTGTTTCTGGATCTGGTTTCAGCTTGTCGGGAGGAGATGCAGGTAACTACAGCGTGAACACTACCGCAACTACGACTGCAGACATAACCTCAAGAACCCTAACAATATCTGCTACTGGTGTAAACAAAGTTTACGATTCGACTACTGATGCGGTTGTAACTTTGTCTGACAACAGGGTATTAGGCGATGTTTTCACTACCGCTTATACTGATGCTGAATTCGATGATAGACATGTAGGTACTGGTAAAACAGTAAGTGTGTCCGGTATCTCTAAAATAGGTACAGATGCGGACAATTATAGCGCAAATACTTCTACTACAACTACCGCAGATGTTACTCCTGCACCTCTAACAATCACAGCGCTTACTAACACTAAGTTCTATGATGGCACTACATCAGCTCTAGCTGTGCCTGTGGTTACTGGATTACAGGGCGCTGATACTGTGACTGACCTTTCGGAAGTCTATGTGGATGCTGAGGTGGGGGAGGCAAAAAATATGTTTGTAGACACATATACAGTCAACGACGGCAACGGTGGAGCGAACTACTCGGTAACCACTGTTCTCAACAATAGCGGTGTAATAATGAGAGTGTTCTCTTCTGGTGGAGGTTCAAGCGGCAGCAGGAGATCTACCCAAATCAGCGAAGACACAACTCCTGGCCAAGTTCTCGGTGAAACCAAATATAACTTCACTCAAAACATGAGACAAGGTGTTTCAGGTCTAGAAGTTGTAGAACTTCAGAAGCTTCTTAATTCTCTAGGTTTCGGTCCTCTTGTCACAGACGGCAAGTTTGGTCCACTAACTCGCGCAGCTGTCATCAAATTCCAACTTGCCAACGGTCTAGTAGGGGATGGAATTGTGGGGCCACTTACGAGAGCGGTGTTGAATAAATAAATTAGTCGCGAAAAAATTACAAAAGCCCCCTAAGGGGGCTTTTGTAATTCCAGGCCAATACTTTTCCCCCACACCTTTTAATAAAAAGGTGTGGGGGTTTTCCACACACAAGTCATTTTAAATAGGGGGTTATGTTACAATTAAAATATGAATACGAGGTCTCAAATCTTGCCGATTGTATTTTTTGCAATTGCGTTCCTGTCTTTCACCAGCGTAGCTTCTGCTGCAGACAGGTATTGGGTCACAGGTGGCACAGGTAACTGGAACAGCACCACTAACTGGTCTGACACATCGGGAGGAGCATCAGGTCAGTCTGTACCTGCAGCATCAGACAATTGTATATTTGACGCCAGTTCAGGTAGTGGCACTTCCACCATTAACGCTACCTCCAACTGTCTAAATCTTAATTTAACCTCATTCACTGGTACTTTAACCGGTACTTCTGCATTAAACATAGCCGGTTCTCTTACTCTAGGTGCTGGCATGACCAACACTTACACAGGCACTATCACTTTCACTGCCACTAGCTCTCAAACTATCACTTCCAACGGCATTGCGTTCGATTCACCAATTACTTTCAATGGTGTTGGAGGAACCTGGACCCTCACTGACAACCTGACCACTGGAGCTACCAGAACCATGACTCTTACTAATGGTACATTTGATACTGGAGGCTTCGATGTGTCTACTGGACTCTTCAGTATGAACAATTCCAACACCAGAACCTTAAATCTTAATGATTCAACTTGGACACTAACAGGGACGGGGACGGTATGGCACACTGGCTCTTTGACAGGGCTTACTCTTAGTGCGGGGACAAGTACTGTCTTAGTGCACAATACGAGCACAACGCAGAAAAATCTCTCTAGCAGTAATGCACTGACGTCTTTGCCTTCAGAGCGACTAAATATTATTCAGACCCATCCTGATACTGCGGGTATAGTAAATATTCATGCGCCGGCAAGTCAGTTGAATATTTATCATGCAGGAGCTTCCGCTGGATTGAATTTCCATAATCTAGCTACAGTCGTGGGTAATGTAAATTTGACAGGGTTTAGTGGCGCCATTAACATTGGTCTGTTTGGTATTATTGGGGATCTTGATTTGTCGCAAGCAGTATCGGTGTCTTCTATAACAACGAACGCGGCATGGCCTGTAACGATAGCAGGCAATCTTACATTGCGTGCAGATATGCCGACTTCAAGTCTGGCGACCCTGGTTCTGGGTCACAGTAGTATCCCCGGTACTCATACCGTCATAAGTAATGGCTCGCAAATAATTGGTGGTACGATTACTATAGCTGATGGCACTACACGTACACTGACAGATAATTTTAGTGCACCAAATTCTGCCCTTACATTGGCAGCTAATTCTGTATTTGATGCGGCAGGTAACGATGTGGCTGTTGCAAGTATCACCACTAGTGGTACAGCCTCCGACCCTAGAGCACTTACAATGGGTTCCGGCACCTGGACCCTGAGTGGTACAGGTACCATTTTTAACGCTTCTACTTGGACTGACTTTACCCTCGATGGTAGCACCTCCACCCTAATAGTCTCCGACACCTCAACTACCGGCAAAACAATCGCACTTCACGAAGACGCAGTCGGTTCCTTTGGCACAATCCAAATCCCAACCACAGGTAACGGAACCGTAACTCTATCCAGCATAAGAGCCGACACCCTAGACATAGATTCCACAGAAGCTGAATCTTCTGTATTAATGCAAGCTCTCACCATCAACGAATTTGACACCATCACCGCCCCCGACAACTACACCCTAGAATTCGGTGGTGCTTCTACCACTAAGGTAGAAAACATCACAGGAACTGGTCTTACCCTCACATCTCAAGTAGATACCCAACCTTGGTTCATTAACAAACCAACGGCTGGTACCATAGCTCTATCTAATGCTACTATACGAGACTCCTGGGCTACACCAGATGAGACTTTCCATGCTACCGATACTTCCACTGATGTTTCTAACAACACTGGTTGGTGCTTTGGTGCAGTAGGTTCTTGTGCTTCGTCTTCTGGAGGCGGTGGAGGCGGTGGAGGAGGTAGTTCTGGGGGTGTGCCTACGGGTCATGTATCTACCGAGGCAATTGTTGATAATGCAGTCAGAAATGCTCTCACGCCGTTTACTTGTTTGCCCGGACATCTATTTAGCGCAGTTACTGGTAAACCTTGTTCATTTGTACCAGGCGTATCTATGACTCCTACAGCCTCAACTTCAGCGAATTCTTCAACTACCATTATCACCACCCGTACCTTACGCCAAGGAATTAAGGGCGAAGACGTCCGTAGTCTCCAAAAGAAAATAAATGAAACAGGCTACACTATTGCTTTATTTGGTCCAGGCTCTCCAGGTAATGAAACCAGCATATTCGGTACATTAACTCATATGGCCGTAATTAAATTCCAACTTGCCAATGGTCTAGTAGGGGATGGAATAGTAGGCCCGCTAACTCGAGCAGTGTTGAATAAATAGGATTATAATTGTGTGTGATTTGTGATTAATTTTTTTTCTGTTAAAATATAAAGTATGGATCCCGTTAGAAATCATTCAGTTTGCGGGACCACTTATTAACGTAATTACGGAAATCTAAAGATTTCCTATTTCTAACGGGATGGATAAATTAAAATTTGGCTTATTTTCAATCGTTGTTTTATCAGTAGTGGGCCTAGCATGGTATTGGTCTGTAGCAACTATAGAATCTGGTTCTGAACATGCACTCAATCAAAGAATAAAAGAATTAACAGACGAAAACAATACTCTCCGCGAGCAGGTAGCCAAGCTGGTTACTGAGCTCGATACGCTTAAGCCAGAAGAAGTAGCTACAACCGAAGAAAAGCCTGCACCTGTGGCAGAAAATACTGATGAGCCTCTCGCTGAGACTTCCGAGCACGCATCCCTGATAAAGGAACTAGAAAAGCTTGTGGCTGATAATATCTATATGAAACTTAAATCTACGGGTTCCAGAGTCGGAACGGTTCAGAATTTTCTAAACATTTATAATGATTCATCAAACAGAGTTGATAACGATTATGGTCCAGGTACAGTAAAGCTGGTGACAGAATTCCAGAAAGCCGAAGGGCTCACCGCTGACGGAGAAGCTGGGCCTACTACATTCAAGAAAATGATCGAGTGGCTGAAAGATCAGGGTTAATTATTAATTTAAGAGTTCCGTTCAAGTCGGACAAGTAAATTTATGGCAAAACGAGGTACAACACTTAGACCAAAGCAAAAGTCCAGGCGTTCACACAAAACCAAGAAGCGTCTAGCTATCAAGCACGCTAAGCTGGCTAAAAAGCGAGCGTAGTCGCTGGTGGTGCTATTATATAGAACAATGCTCCAGTGAGAGCTATGAGTGCGAGCCCCATCACAAGGTGCTTGGTATGATGGTGTTCGTATTCTTTCTTTAGTAACAGGCTTAATGATATGGTAAGTAGGGCTAAGACTATGCCGTAAAGAGTTTTAATGGCATTCGATGGGTCGATGGCGAGTCTGGTGTACCAACTTGCCATTTTCTCTGTGGTGACAGGCGTATCCGCGGCGATATTTTTATTAGCTTTTGTGTTTTCAACAGCAATCAACTTCTCAGTTACCTGATCGATGCTGGTTATAACTCTGAGTGAATCTATATTTACACTTGGCTTGTTCTCTGCGGACGCTCCAGCAACCTCAGGAGTGCCAGGATTTTCTTCTGCCCCAGAATTTTCTTTAGCTATAGTTTCTGTGTCAGCGAGTGCTACTTTTCGTAATGGTTTGCCAAAAAATTCTACGACGAAGGTAGTGTCACGTCCGGAAAAATTACCATCTATTGCAGCTATGCCTATCTCGGTAAAATTTTTGCCCAATACATTGTCGCGGTGGCTAGGGGAGTCAAGCCACGCCTGGTGCACTATGTCTGACTCTGTAAAATCGATCGCCAGATTCTCTCCTGCATAAATAAATTCATATTCTACTTGTTCAAGCCAGAACCAAGGAGTCACGCCTGTAGGGCTTGTGTGAGCAAAGTATCCACTATTCGCCATATCTTCTGCCTTTAGGCGCGCAGCCTCTTCTAGAGTCTCGCTCCAAGCTAGCGGAGCGATGCCGTTTTGTGCACGGTCGGTGTTGGTCAAGTCAGCTATAACTGCTGGATATATTGCACCAGTGAGATCGAGCCCACGAATGATATGGAAATTATTTTGGTTTATTACAAAAAGCAATATTACAAAAACAGCGATCCCTGCCAAGCTTTCGTGTTGCAATATGTGCGGGATGTTCCTATGTTTAGGGTGGGGGACTATTGAATGGACTAGCTTCTCCAAAAATTTCATATATTATATTATATAATTTTTCATCAAAAAGTCAAATCAAGAACTTACAATACCGACATGTTATATTATAATAATAAATATATGAATAAGCTAACAGAAGAAGAGAAGAGGGTGATAATAGATAAAGGCACAGAGGCGCCGTTTACGGGAGAATATTACAAGAATACTGCCCAGGGTCTCTATGTATGCAGGCAATGCGACGCACCGCTCTACACCTCGGAGCAGAAATTTGAGTCCACTTGTGGCTGGCCATCTTTCGATGATGAGATACCGGGCGCTGTGGCGCGGAATCTCGACGCCGACGGCAGGCGGACTGAAATAACTTGCGCTAAATGTGGCGGGCATCTAGGGCATGTGTTCGAAGGTGAGGGCTTAACACCGAAAAATATTCGCCACTGCGTGAATTCTGTCTCGATGAAATTTATTCCAAAAGAATAACCAAGTAAAAACATGATCAAAAAAGCGGTGTTAGCAGGAGGATGTTTCTGGGGACTTGAAGACCTAATACGCAGACAGAGTGGCGTGGTTAATACCACAGTGGGTTACACTGGCGGTAGTGCAGATAATCCGACTTATGAAAACCACGAAGGCCATGCGGAAGCGGTGGAGATAGAATATGACGACACACAGACTTCCTATAAAAAGTTACTGTATTTCTTTTTCCAGATTCATAATCCTACTACACGGAACAGGCAGGGTAATGATATAGGCACATCATACCGCTCGGCTATTTTCTACGGCAACGAAGAGGAAAGGAAAGAAGCCGAAGAGTTTATAAAAATTGTTAACAATTCAGGACGTTGGCAGGACCCCGTAGTGACTACTCTTGAGCCTTTAGTGAAGTTCTATAGAGCAGAGGACTATCATCAGGACTATTTAGTAAAAAATCCTGGCGGGTATACCTGCCATACTATATACTTCGACAGTTATTTAAAGTAAGTCCCGTTAGAAGTTGCTATGTTTAAAATACTAACCAAAGATGATATAATTAACCTAGTGATTTTGGTCAATTTTATAAAACTTAACTACGGAAATCTCAAGATTTCCTACTTCTAACGGGATGAAAATAAACCTGCAGTCAAAAAATATGGAGATTACCGAGGCTATCCGCGACTATGCACTGAAACGCATTACCAACCTCGAAAAGTTGCTAACAAAAGTGGAAGCCTCTGGTGCAGAAACGGTCGTGGAGTTTGACCTCTCTAAGAATACTAATCACCATAAGTCCGGAAGTGTTTTTCATGCGGATTGCAGGATCACTATAAGCGGTGACGAGTTTTACGGTAGTACAGATAAGGAAGACCTATATGAAGCGATAGATGCCGTGAAAGAGAGTATGTTCCGAGAAATAAGCAAGAACAAAGAACGCAAGCAGACATTGTTCCATCGAGGCGCACGCAGTATTAAGAAAATGCTTAAAGGTCTATCTGGGCGCAACCCATTTACCTCCAAGTACTGATTAATTTGAGATTCTATACTCCGTTTCCTTTTTGCCTTCTGGTATAACTCGCTTGATAACAAATTTGCCGTCTTCGAGTGTGGCGGAGGTTATGATGTAGCGCTTGCCTCCGCCAGTTGGCGGATTTATAAAATATGTGCGTGGTGAAGAAGCGTAGGCGCGAAAGCGGTTGTAGTTTTTAACTGGGTCACTCGTGAGGTCGAGTAGGCCGTCTTCTTTGCTTATTTTTTTACAGTAGGTGGCTTGTGATTCATCTTGTTCGCTGGGTATGGTCACCCCCGCCACAATTTCAGGGATAATTTTTACCAACATTTTACCGCCCATGTTTATCAATCTCTCGCGGAGCTCTGGGGTAGTTTCGTTGCTTCCGATAGTTGTTTTTTCAGTAGCCACTAACGGGCCGGCATCCATCTTGAAGATCATCTTTTGTATGGTGACGCCTGTTTCTTTGTCGTCATTTAATATCGCGCTCTCTACTGGGGAAGCTCCGCGATATTTCGGTAATAGAGAATAGTGCACATTATAGGATCCAAGTGGTGGTATATTTAAAATTTCTTCCGGAATTATTTTCCCATAAGCTACCACGATAGATAACTGAATATTGAAAGCTGCGAGTTGTAAAGCAAATTCTTTATCCAGCATCTCAGGTTTGAGGCAGGGGATGTTGTTTTCTTCGGCGAAGCGGGCGGTAGCCGAGGCTTGCATATGCAAGCCTCGGCCTGCTTTTTTGTCTGGAGAAGTAATAATGACTGAAGGCAGTAGACCTTCCTTCTTTAAAATTTCTAAAGTTTTAGATGCAACATCCGGGGTGCCCCAGAATGCAAAATTTGTATTGTTAGACATTAGATTTTAGGTTCTAGTTAATTTCTTCGGCTTTTACATCCTTGGCGTGGTCTATGAATAGGATGCCGTTTAGGTGGTCAGTCTCGTGTTGGAATATCTGGGCCAAAAGGCCTGATCCTCCGCGGATGAATTTCTGTCCTTCTTCGTCGTACGCCGACACAGTGGCCTTCTTAGAACGGAAAGTTTTACCATAAAGCGGGCGAACAGAGAGGCATCCCTCTGGCATCCATTCTTTTTCCCTAGAGAGTTTGGAAATTTTAGGATTGATAAATACAAGATCTCTTACTTTCCCCACTTCTTCGCTCTCAGGATTCATCGGTTGTCCAAAGCTTGGCTGGAAAATCTTGCCAGACACTACAAAAATGCGCAAAGAGTAACCTATCTGTGGCGCAGCGATAGCCACGCCGTCTCCTTGGCTTTTGAGAGCAGATTTCATTTCGCGCAGAATCTTCTTAATACCAGCCGTTTTTATTTTAGTGATAGGTACTTCTTTTGCAATTTTACGCAAAACCTTTTCATTTTGTTGTAAAATTTTTTTAGGCATAACTTTTTATGTTTAAGTTCTATTTCAACTCCTTCAAATATTCCAAAAGCTTTTTGAGTTTAACGGTATCTTGGGAGCGGTTGCTCATATTACGAACTATTACTGAGTCTTCAAGGGCTTCTTTAACTCCGAATATTATCGCGTAGGGTATAGCTAGTTTCTCGGCGATAGCGAGCTGGGATCCGAGGCTGTCTTTCGAGAGTGACTGCGCGATAGGAATGTGTGCTTTACGCAATATTTCTATAATATTTAGGCTCTTTAACTTCGCCTCTGTGCCGAGCTGGATGAAATATATTTTCGGTTTTTTCATTATTCGTGGTGATAGTTTCTTGTGCCAAGGTGAAGCGATGATTCTATCAACTCCGATCGAGAATCCTACAGACGGTACATCTTTCTTACTGCCTATCTGGCGGGCCAGATAATCATACCTTCCGCCTGAAGCTATCTGGATAGGTGAACCATCTTCAGGATTCTTGGCGTGCACTTCGAACACCGTGCGGGTGTAGTAGGAGAGTCCACGGACTAGACTCTTATTTAAGTTGTACGGAAGGCCCATTTCTTCTAAATATTCAAGCACCTCTTTGAAATGTTTTTTGCAAGAAGGGCAGAGGAATGAGACTGAGTCTGGGGCACCTTCATTTATCTCACGAGTTTTTTCCTCGTTTGAGTCAAGTAGTCGCAAGGGATTCTTTTTTAAGCGCTCGCGATCTATAGCTGGAAGACTGCTCAAATGTTTTTTGTAATAGTTCGTGAGTTCCCGCACATATCCGCCACGACACTCTTTGTCGCCCATAGAGTTGATTTCTATCGATAGATTTTGCGCGCCAGCCTCTTCGAGGATGGTCATCCCAGCTTTGATAACTAGAGCATCCATTATACTTTTTTCGCTACCGAGCGCATCGAGGTCGAACTGGGTGAACTGGCGATAGCGTAGGGCCTGTGGGCGGTCGTGGCGGAAAACCGGACCTGAGTGATACAACATTACTGGCTGGGGCATAGTCTGCATGCCATGCTCGATGTAGGCGCGCATAAGTGAAGCGGTGTGCTCGGGGCGCAGAGCCAAATGATCACCGCCTTTAGTTTTCAGTGTGTACATTTCCTTATCGACTATGTCTGTGCCCTCGCCGATAGTAGTAGTAAATATTTCCTCATGCTCCATTATCGGTGTTTCTATGGGTTTAAAGCCGTAGTACACTGCGACTTCTTGCGCTTTCTCAAAAAATCCTTGGAAATCGTAATACTCCTCGTTTTGTATATCGCGCATGCCACGCGGGGAGGATACCTCTCCTGGTTTTTTCTTGGCTTCTTTTGTATTATTTTTCACCTTTTTCATTTTTTTTATAACTATTTGGAATAAATTTAATTTTCTTTTTCTACTGCGCCAGGGTATACCCCTATATCTTTAAGAGGTAGAAGCCTGAGAAGCACTTTGCCCGTTATGTACTCTCTCTTCAATGGGCCCCAGACCCGAGAATCAGAGCTGGCTGGTCTGTTGTCACCCATTACATAATATTCGCCATCTTTAAGCTTTAGATGAATATTATTATTGCCTTGATTCGCGATGAAAGATTGATCGAGTAAGATGCCGTCTTTGTATTCTTCGTTGGTTATGGTGATGGAGTTTCCACGGATGTCGATGGTTTCGTTTGGCAGGGCTATAATCCTTTTTATAAAAAATTTACTTGGGTCGTTCGGATATTCAAAAACCAGTACGTCATTCCTCTCGGGGTCGCCGAGCTTGTAGGAGATTTTATCAATTATCAGATAATCTTTGTCTGTAAAAGTTGGATCCATAGATGAGCCGGACACGACAAATGGTTCAGCCACAAATAGGCGAATAGGCAATACTATGAGTATCACCATGAGCGCGAAGCGCACGACCTCTCCGAAAGACTCTTCCTTTTTATCTACTTTCTCTTCTTCCATACTGGATAATATAGCACATAAATCATTTGACAAGATGTAAATTATTGTGGTCTGATATGGTTTTTCTGAGAAACCTGGTGTTAGAATGTGGAGTATATGAAATTAGTCGTAGGGCTTGGGAATCCAGGCAAAGAGTACGAGAATACTAGGCATAATGCTGGGCGGATAGTCGTGGCTGAGGTGGAGAAAAATTTGGAGTCTAGTAAGACCAAATTTATCACTCCAGATACCTTTATGAATAATTCTGGCAAAGCGGTAGGTCCTCTGGTTAAAACTAAAAAGGATTTAGAAAACCTTATAGTAATCTATGATGACGTGGATTTGCCACTAGGTAAGATGAGAATTGCTTATGATCGCTCTTCTGGTGGGCACAACGGACTCCAGTCAATAATAAAATCCCTGAAGTCGCAAGAATTCGTACGGATACGCGTAGGCATAGCCCCAGCTACCCCTACGGGTAAAATCAAAAAGCCGAAAGGTGAGAAGGCGATGCTTGCGTTCCTGCTCGGTGAATTCAAAAAGCCAGAACTCCAAACAATCAAAAAACTTTCTAAAAAAATTACAGACGCCGTGGAGTGTATTTTTACTAAAGGTCGCGAAAAAGCTATGAGTGTATTTAACTAAAATGATGGAAAATTCACAACAGGAAAAAAGAATACACACAGGTAAAATGACGAATGAGCTTAGCAGGGTGGAGCATTTCCCTGGTCTTGATGTTGTTATCAACTCTGACTATGTTAATCAAAATGAGGTCACGCAACTCTTAGATATTATAAAAGAAAACGCTCCAGTGGATGGTTCTATTTATAATATGCGTCGATTAAAATTTAAAGTTGAATCCATACATAATTCTGGTGATGGGGTTAACTTCACGCAAAGGTATTATGTAAAAATAAAAGGTAACGATCAGAGGCATATAGATTTTATTTTGAGTCGTTCTGGTGGTGATACTGATCCGATTTTTCCAGAACACCGAATAGATTACACCATACCTGCTAGATATGCTCGTGAGGGCGTAATGAGTGAAATTGTTTTATCAAAGCAGGTAAGAGATATAATCGATTCCCCAGAAACTCAAGAGCTTGCCAAGAGTTATGGATATGCTGGAGTAAGGTTCGCTGAGGCCTTAATGGCCTTGGTGGATAAATCCGGTAAAAATGGAAATCTTCCTACTTCGAACAGTCCGTTTGTTGGTTTAACTAAAGATAATGCTAAAAAAGGATCAGACACCAGCAAGCCAAGGAGTAATAAATATTTAATCTATAGAAAGCTGGTTCGTGCCACTGACGCTCCTAAGTATGACCAGCATGGTTTCTTAAAGGCTTTGCGTAAGATTTTCATTAAAAACGGCATATTTCCTGCAGACCTTAAAGAATATCAACTATTAGAAACCTACGATAATGGAAAATTCTACATTAACATATTAGACATAGAGTCTTACTATAAAGATACTGCCCACACAGAAAGATCAAAAGATCCTAAAGTACGTAGCGCTATTTTGGAGATAAAATTTATACAACAACAAGTTAATTCCCGCTTGGGTTATATTGGAGAAGAATCGAAAGCTTTGCAAAAATTAATTGATTATCTTGAAGAAGGTGCTTATTCTCCAGAAGAAGTAGATGGAGTGCTTGCAGAGGCTCGGAGCATAGGGGTTTAGAGATCGATGATTAAATCTCCTTCAACGCTTCGATAATTATGCTTTTTTCGCCTTGGCGGTTGGAGACTTTGCCTGATATGGCGATGCATTTCTCGGGGACGATAGTGGAAGTGAATTCTTTAAATACAGAAGGGAAGCATACGGCTTCGATAGAGTCGGAAAGGTCAGCTATGCGCAGGAACGCCATCCTTTCGTTATTTTTTGTATTTATTATTCGCGCTGTCTCTATGATGCCAGCTATGGTTACTGACAGTCCATTACCTATCTCTTGCTTGATTTTCTTTATGTTTAATTTTCGGCTCTCGAGTTTGTCACGCAGTCGGTCGAGTGGGTGGCCCGAGATATAGAGCCCGAGGAGCTCCTTCTCCCATAAAAGTTTTTCAGGCTGAGTCGCCTCCATAGCTTCTTTGAGTCGGAATTCCGGCGCTTTTGTTTTAGAAGTTTCTCCAAAAAGGGAGATTTGATTTTTGTTTTGTTTACCATGCTCATGACTATAAGCAAGCATTTCTTCCATATTGCCTAGCAACTTACCCCTTTCCTCCATTTCGTCAAAACAGCCGGATTTGATAAGAGCCTCCATTGATTTCTTGTTTAAATTTCTATGTTTAATTCTACTCAAGAAGTCGCCGATAGATTTAAATTTTCCTCCGTCTTCACGTTCAGCGATTATAGCGTCAGCGATGTCGGTACCGAGGTTTTTGATAGTGTAGAAGCCGAAGCGGATTTTCTGGCTTTTATTGTTTTTACTGGTTGGCGCATTTAAGTCTTTAGGTAAACACGTAAAGCCTCCGTAACTTTCGTTGATGTTCGGTGGAAGCACCGGAATTTTCATATTCTTACATTCTTTAATTATCTCGCCTACCTTTTCCACGTCACCAGATTCAGCAGTGAGAATCGCATTCATATATTCCACAGGATAGTGTGCTTTCATGTAGGCTGTCTGGTAGGCGACACGGCCATATGAAGCAGCATGGGCTTTGTTGAAACCGTACGCCTGAAATGGTTCGAAAAGTTTCCAGAGTTTTTCGGCGAATTCTGCGGTCTGTCCGTTTGCGATAATCCCGGCGGTAAATTTTTCACGCTGGGCGGCCATTTCTTTCGGAATTTTTTTACCGACGGCTTTGCGGAATTTATCAGCCTCTTCCCAGTTGTATCCAGCAAGCTCAATGGCGCAGAACAATAAGTCGTCCTGATACACTATCAATCCGTATGACTGATCCAGGAATTTTTCCATCCTTGGATCTAGATATTTTACTAAGGCGGGGTTGTGTTTGCGCTTAATATATTCAGGGATGGATTCCATCGGGCCTGGACGGTAAAGCGCGACCATGGCATTGATGTCGTGGATAGAGCTAGGCTTGAGCTCTTTCAAGTATCTGGTCATTCCGGAACCGTTTAATTGGAACAGGCCTTCAGTCTCGCCATTGGCCAGTAGTTCGAAAGTTTTTTTATCATCGAGAGGTATACGTTCGAGATCTATTTCAATGCCATAGAATTTTTTTACCAAGCTAACACTGTCGGCAAGTATGGCCAGGTTTCTGATTCCAAGGAAGTCAAATTTAAGAAGCCCAGCATCTTCGATGCTGTGCATGTTGTATTGAGTGATAATTTTACCCTCTTCTTTACCTTCACCCTTCGGGTCATACTGAAGTGGAGTGAAGTCCGTGAGTGCACTAGGGGCGATGACCACACCAGCGGCATGGACCGAAATGTGCCGGACACAACCTTCTAGCTTTTTCGCGAGATCGAGAATTTCTTTCGTATCACTTTCTTTTTTATACGCAGTGACAAGCTCTGGTACCATTTCAAAAGCGAGGTCTATGGTCATGGGCATACCTTGTGAGCCGAGCGGTATCATCTTCGACAATCTGTCACCGACAGAGTAGGGGTGAGCTAGCGCTCGGGCTACGTCGCGCACAGCGCCACGAGCCATCATGGTACCGAAGGTTCCTATCTGGGCCACTCGATCTTTACCATACTTTTCTTTCACATAGTCGAGCATTTCTTCTCGCCTGTTATCGGCAAAGTCCATGTCGATGTCCGGCGCAGAAGGGCGGAAAGGGTTCAAGAACCGCTCGAACGGGAGTTTGTATTCTATCGGGTTAATCTTAGTAATGCCGAGTAGATAAGTAACCATAGATCCTGCGACAGATCCACGGATGGCCGTAAGGATATGATTCTCGCGGGCGTGACGCAATAAGTCACCGACCACCAGGAAGTAAGGGGAGTACCCCTTTTTAAAAATTATTTGGAGTTCATATTCAACGCGCTCTTTGAGCGCTGGGGTTTCTTTTAAACTTAAACGCTCAAATCCTAAGTAGACAAGCTCGCGCAATTTTTCGTCTGGAGTTTTGTTATCTTCAATTTTAAAATCTGGAAAAACCCATTTGCCGAGCGATAGCTCTAGGTTGCACATATCGGCTATTTTGAGAGTGTTCTCTACAGCGTCAGGGATATCGCTAAAAATCTCCACAGCCCTTTCGGCGCTGATAAAAGAATGGTCGCTTGCGCCAAAAGAGAATTTATTCTCATCTTTGATATCTGAGTTAGTTTGGATTGCGAGCAGTGTCTCGTGCGCTTTTTGGTCATCAGGTTTAGGGTAGTGAGAGTCGATGGTGGCAACCAGCGGAATCCCGAGTTCGCGAGCGAGGCCTATCACACCAGCGCGTACAATATCAGAGTCTGGAATATCTGGCGCGGACTTCATAACTTCTAGGAAATAATTTCCTTTGCCAAAAATTTCTTGGTATTCGAGTGCTACGGCGCGTGCGAGCTCATGGTCTTTCTGAGTTATGGCCCGTCCAAGCTCACCCCCCATACATCCAGAGAGCGCTATTATCCCACTCGAATATTTGCGTAATATTTCTTTATCCATCCGAGGCTTGTAGTAGTATCCTTCGAGGTGAGACAGAGTTACTAACTGCATCAGATTTCTATAACCTTCAAGATTTTTTGCAAGCAGGGTCAAGTGAAAACGTTTATTGTCGATGCCTGGCTCTTTGTCGAAGCGAGTGCGGTTGGCCACATATGCCTCAACCCCGATGATGGGCTTAATACCAGCATCTTTCGCAAGTTTATAAAACTCAATGGCGCCGTACATACTACCGTGGTCAGTAATGGCGAGCGCGGGCATATTGAATTCTTTCGCCAGAGCCACTAGATCTTCCAACTTAGAAAGTCCGTCGAGTAAAGAGTAGTGGGAGTGGGTATGCAGGTGGACAAATTTAGCTTCCATATCCTCATAATAGCACATGAAAACTCCCGCAAGAATTTTAAAATATACCTATATGATATATCTATATTGTACCCTTTTTTATCACTTTGGTTTATAATGCTACTATGAGTAAAAATTCAAACGGGGCAAGAATCAAAGTTGGCATCAATGGTTTCGGCAGAATCGGGCGGGCTTTCCTTAAAGTTGCGTGGAATAATCCGGAAATAGAGGTAGTGGCCGTGAATGATCTGGGAAGTGTGGATAATATGGCGTATCTGCTCAAATATGACACCGTATATCGTAAATGGGATCATGAAGTAAAAGTTGATGGTGACACCCTCGATATCGACGGACGCAGGGTAAAAGTTTTAGCTGAGAAAGACCCTAGCATGTTGCCTTGGGGTGAGCTCGGCGTAGATGTGGTAGTAGAATCCACGGGTCTTTTCACAAATTATGACAAAGCGAAAGCGCACATCGATGCTGGCGCGAAGAAGGTTGTAATATCAGCTCCAGCAAAAGGCGAAGGTGAAGTAAGAGGCGAAACTATTTTGCTCGGCGTGAATGAAGATAAATTTGGCACGTGCGACATTACTTCTAACGCTTCTTGTACCACGAATGCAGCTTCACCTATTATCGCTATACTTGATGAGACTCTGGGTATAGAAAAAGCAATTTTAAATACTGTGCATGGGTACACTGCGAGTCAAGCCTTGGTAGATGGGCCAAGTAAAAAGGATTTACGCGAGGGCCGAGCTGCTGCACAAAACATAGTGCCTAGCTCAACTGGAGCAGCTATCGCTGTGACCAAGGCTTTCACTAAACTTGAAGGACTTTTCGATGGCATATCTATACGCGTGCCGGTGCCGGCAGGATCTATTGCCGATATAACTTTTATTTCAAAAAAAGATACTACAGCCGAAGAAGTGAATACAATTCTGAAAAAAGCTTCACAAGAAGATCGCTGGAAGAATATATTTACGGTGACTGAGGAAGAACTTGTGTCTTCTGACATATTAGGTAGTCGCTACGGCTCCATCGCTGACCTCAAAATGACTCGCGTGGTTGGAGGTAACCTAGTTAAAGTCATGGGCTGGTATGATAATGAAATGGGGTACACTTATACCCTTGTCGATCATGTTATAAAAACAGGTAAGACTATATAATAAAAATATGAAAATATTCATTGGGACGGATCATGCGGGGTTTGTTTTAAAGAATGCAATTGTTGAAGCTCTACGCGCGCAGGGGCACGACGTGGTGGACAAAGGCGCTTTTGTTTTTGACGAGCATGATGATTATCCTGATTTTGTGGAGCCGGTGGCGCGGGAAGTTTCTAAAAATCCAGATGGTTGTATGGGTATAGTTATGGGTGCGACAGGACAAGGTGAGGCTATAGCTGCCAATAAATTTCCCCATGTACGTGCGGTGGTGTATTACGGCAAAGCGCAGTGTGTTGTTGACGATGAGGCTGATGTGATAGTTCGCTCACGCGAACACAATAATGCAAATATTCTTTCTCTCGGCGCCAGATATTTGACTGAGGAGACGGCGGTGAATGCGGTGAATCTATGGCTTGCTTCTCCTTATTCTGGTACTGAGCGACACGTGCGCAGGCTCGGCAAGATAGAAAAGATGGATGTAACTAAGTAAGTATGGCAGAGGTAATACCCGCAATTTTAGTTCGAAACTATGAAGAGCTGAAAAATAAATTAGCCTTAGTGCGAGGCGTGGCAAGCGTAGTACAAATAGACATCTGTGACGGAGTGTACACGCCAAGCTTGACCTGGCCTTTTCTTACACCATCTTATGACGATGGTGAGTTTAAAGAAAATGATTTTGACCCGCATTTCCGTGCAATATTGAATGAACGGGAAGGACTGCCTTTTTGGGAAGATATGGATTTCGAGCTTGATCTTATGGTGCGAGGCGCGGTGGAGAACTTTGATACCTATATGAAGCTCGGCGCGCGCAGGATTATTTTTCATTTAGAAGCTGTGGGAGAGGAGGAAGATTTTCGGGATTTTCTGGAAGGACTTGATACATATATTCGAGACGTGGTGGAGATAGGCGTGGCCATAGAACCTTCTACGCCCACCTCAAAGCTGGATATACTTTTACCTAACATAGATTTCGTACAGTTTATGGGGAACGACAAAGAAGGGTTTTCAGGTGTTGAACTAGATGAGAGAGTGTATGAAAAAATAAAAGACTTCAAATCCAAACACAAGGATGTGCCTGTGTCAGTAGACATAGGGGTTGACCACGAGACAGCGCCGAAACTCATCGCATCAGGAGTCGACAGGCTCTGCGCGGGCTCTGCTATTTTTGCTTCAGATGATATAATGAATGCAATGAATGAGTTGGCTGGTGTCTAAGTTATGGCATTTTTATCTGAGAAAAAAATTCAAGATCTTAGAATTAAAGCGAATGAAATTCGTGAGAGCATAATAGACATGCTTATCGAAGCAGGTAGTGGGCACACTGCTGGACCGCTCGGCATGGCAGATATATTTACTCTTTTTTATTTCCATATTTTAAAACACGATCCCAAGAAGCCGGACTGGGCAGATCGTGACAGGGTGGTGCTATCAAACGGGCATATATGTCCAGTGCTATACGCAACTATGGCGCATGCGGGATATTTCGGATTAGAAGAATTAAAAACTCTGCGCAAATTCGGCTCACGCTTGCAGGGGCATCCACATCGTGAATATCTTTCGATGCTCGACAGTTCATCTGGCCCGCTAGGCTCTGGACTGTCTCAGGCTGTGGGCATGGCGCTAGCTGACAGAATAGATAGTAAAGATAAAGAAAGATTTATATATTGTTTTATGTCAGACGGTGAGCTTGATGAAGGTAACTCGTGGGAGGGGGTGATGCTCGCCGGTAAATACAAACTCCGCAACCTAATAGCGATAGTGGATCGCAACAATATTCAGATAGATGGTTTTACGGAAGATGTAATGCCTCTAGAGCCACTAGTCGATAAATGGCGGGCTTTCAACTGGCACGTGATCGAAGTCGGCGGGCACGACTTCGCGAGTTTAAACGAAGCTATAAGTGAGGCTCAGAGTATAAATGACAAACCTTCTGTGATAATCGCTCATACGGTGCCCGGCAAGGGCGTGCATGAATTCGAACGCAATTACAAATGGCACGGCTATGATCCAGATCCGACAGATAAAATAGATTACAAAATGGCGCAGAAGGAGCTCAGAACTTTGGGTGGAAAAATAAAATCTGAACATCAATAATTCGATATACTCACTATAAATAAAATGCTTAATCCTAAATTAAAATTAAATCCTAAATTTTTCAGTGATGGGGTGCAGGCTCCAACTCGCAAAGGTTTCGGTGAGGGTCTAGCCAAGGCAGGGGAGGTTGACGAGCGAGTGGTAGCGCTTTGCGCTGATCTAGTCGACTCGACACAGATGCACTTATTTAAAGAGAAATTCCCGAAGAGGTATATCGAAGTCGGTGTGGCTGAGCAGAATTTGGCTACTGTGGCTTCAGGTATGTCGGCGATGGGAAAGGTTCCGTTCTTTTCTTCTTACGCTATGTTTTCACCTGGGCGAAACTGGGAGCAAATCCGAACAACCCTTGCTTATAACGACCGCAAGGCTATCATTGTTGGTTCGCATGCCGGAGTCTCTGTGGGGCCAGATGGAGGTACGCATCAAGCACTTGAAGATATAGCGCTAATGCGTGTGATTCCGAATATGGATGTGGTGTATCCATGCGACAGTATTGAAGCCAAGAAGTTAACTATACAATTAGTTAATACTAAGAGACCAGCTTACTTACGGTTAGCCCGCGAAAAAACTGAGATTATAACCACCGAAGAAACTCCTTATGAGTTCGGGAGGGCGGAAATTTTCTGGTTGCCGGATGTGGGCGTGGCCGAAGTCGGGATCATAGCTACGGGTCCACTACTCGCACAAGCGCTACATGTGGCGCGCGAGCTTGAGGCCGAAGGCGTGAAATGTAAAGTTATGAATCTGGCGACCATTAAACCGCTCGACACTGAAGCAGTGCTCGCCCTAGCTAAAGAAGCTCGCGCGCTAGTGACGGTAGAAGAACACCAAGTGCACGGCGGAATGGGGGGCGCGGTCGCTGAATTTTTGGCTGAGAATTTTCCAGTACCGATAGAGTTCGTAGGTGTGCGTAACCAGTTCGGCCAGTCGGGGACCCCAGAAGAACTTATCGAACACTACGGCCTCGGCAAAAAGGGTATTAAGGAAGCTGTGAAAAAAGTTCTAGATAGAAAGAAGCCGTAAAGCTTTTTTCGGTACGGATTTTTTGAAGCTTAAAAAATCCTGAAGTTTGCTCGCCGTCGCTCACAAAACCCCTTCAAAAGCTTCACGTCTTCTTTTGTAAGGCATTCTAAAAATTCTTTTCTAAATTTTTCTTACTTTATATTCCGCTGGAGCTTTGGCGAGGTATTCTTCTAGTTTTTCTTTTGTAAGTAATCCTTTCTGGGCGCCGATTTCTTGGACTACAGACATTGAGTTCACGGGTCCCCAGAGCAATGCTTCTTCTATGGTTTTGCCTAGCGCGATGGCTGAAGTAAATGTCGCTGAAAATGCATCGCCTGCGCCAGTACGATCTAGCGGTGGTGCTATGTCGGGGTAGATAGGTACGAAGTATGCATCGCTACCGTCGGACGCATAAGCACCTTTCGGTCCGTCACTAATGCAAACTATTTTTGGCCCCAAGGCATGTATTTCTTTGATCAAAGTTTTCACATCTTGGGTCATATTATTCACGATTATCTGAGCTTCCTCAACGTTGCAGAAAAATATTTCTGTGTGAGCATAGATGTCTTTCAATTTTTCTCTACCGAGCTTTATCTGAAAAGTGCCTGGTTGGAAGGCGAGCTTGGTTTCCGGGTGTGCTTTTAAATATTCTGCAATTTCATTGTGGTATTGCAGAGAATTTTCAGCCAGAGAACTCAAATATATCCATGACACAACACCTAGGTCGGGTAGTTTAAAATCAAATTCCTCGTGTTTGACCAGTATTGTGCGATCTGTATCGTGCCAGAGGACGTAGTGGTAGTTGGTTTTCTTTCCTTTTTCTGTTTTTATAAAATTTGTTAGCACTCCGTCTTTCGTCAGACTCTCTACGCAATCTTGTCCGTGTTTATCATCGCCAACATTTGTGACTATTGCAGAACGTAGGCCAAGCCGAGCGGCGCAGACAGAAGCATTTGGGCTGTTGCCGACTGCTGGCACCACATGCACCGATTCGTAGGGCACCTTATCACCGAAGCGCACACATAGTTCGGGGGCATGAGTATCGGCATTACTGCGCACTCGGGCATCCTTGAGTCGAATAAATGCATCTATCACAACATCTCCTATAGCTAAAAAATCTATTTTTTCCATGGAGCCATTATAGCACAAGGGCAGGTTTTGTCTTTTAAACTGTGTTATAATACCAGCATGAAGATAGCTTTTTTCGATTTGTTTAAGGACGAAAAGGAAACTTATGCTAGGCTATTTGAAGGTCTAGATGTGATTTTCTTTGAGGAAAAATTCAATAAAGATACCCTATCTTTAGCTAAGGATGCAGACATAATTTCTGTTTTCATTACTTCAGAAGTGAGGCGCGATGCTATCGATGCTCTACCAAATCTGAAATTTATTGCTACGCGTTCAGCTGGGGTTGACCATATTGATTTAGAGTATTGTGTTACCAGGGGTATAAAAGTGGCCAACGTTCCAGCCTATGATCCACAGACTATTGCTGAGTTTACTTTTGCCCTTTTACTCAATTTGTCTAGGAAAATATCTATTATCGATTCTAGAATCAAAACTGACAAAAATTTTTCTAAGACAGGATTGCAGGGTTTTAATTTGGTTGGTAAGACATTGGGCGTAGTGGGTTCTGGAAAAATAGGTAAACATACTGTAAAAATCGCTAAGGGGTTTGGTATGCAGGTGCTCGCACACGACCTCGTGCCTGATCTTGATTTCGCTAAAGCTAATGATTTTCAATATCTGGAATTACAAGAACTATTAGAACGCTCAGATGTTATTACCTTGCATGCCCCATTCAATAAACAAAACTATCATCTGATAGATAAGGATAAAATATCTAAAATGAAGAAAGGTGTAGTTATTATAAATACTGCCAGAGGAGAGTTGATAGACACCGGTGCTCTGCTTGAAGGGCTTAGAGAAGGTGTCGTAGCAGGTGCTGGTCTTGATGTGCTGGAAGGAGAGCGACAGGAAGAACAAACATACAATGATTTCTTGAGCAGGTTAGAGTCTATCGGTGCTACAGATAAAGTTATCGTAACCCCCCATGTAGCTTTTTATTCTAAAGAAGCCGAAGAGAATATCATTAAGACTACTGTAGACAATATCCAGAATTTTTTGAATAATAATTTAACCAACATTGTAAATGCCTAGGTCATGGATAAAGAATTTTGAGGAGCTGGCGATTGACCAAAATCGTCAAGCAGTTCTGTCTATTGTCGAGTATGGACTTGATGCTATAGACACCAGAGAAGTTATAAATAAAGCCTTGTGGATCGAGGGGGATACATTACATGTTAAGGAACGAAGTTTCGATTTATCAAAATTTAGGAAAATCAAAATTGTAGGATTTGGTAAAGCTTCTGCTTCGGCTACTCTAGCGCTTGAGGAGATCCTGGGAGACAGAATAAACGAGGGGGCCATGATTGGGCTCGCTACGGCAGATTCTAAGCGCATCCAGACTTTCGCGGGCTCTCATCCTAAGCCATCACCGGCGAATATAGAAGCTACTAGAAAAATTTACGAAATAGTGGATTCTGCAGAAGAGAATGATCTGGTTATTGCTGTGGTTTCTGGTGGCGGTTCGGCCTTACTGTGCTCTTCTGAAGAGGAATGTGCGCAGGGGATAAAGCTATATGATTTATCTATAAAATCTGGCGAAAAAATAACTGAACTCAACACTTTGCGCAAGCATACGTCTATACTCAAAGGGGGCGGGCTTGCCAAGCTCGCTTATCCAGCTACAGTGGTCGGGCTTATATTTTCGGATGTGCCCGGGAATAATTTTGAAAATGTAGCCTCTGGTCCGACCTATAAAGACAACACTACAGTTGCCGATGCTGAAGATATTATAAAGAAACACAATCTAGACGTAAGTGATTTTGCATTTAATGAAACCCCGAAAGATGATAAATATTTTACTAATGTTCATAATTTTGTTTTAGTTTCAAACGAAATCGCTGTGGATGCTATGCGTCAGAAGGCGATAGATATTGGTTTTAATGCTGAAATTATTTCCACTGAATTATACGCGGACGTAGACACAACACTCGAAACAATTTTTAAAGCCAAGAAACCAAACACTGTGGTACTAGGCGCTGGTGAGCCTAAGGTGAATATTAGGAACGCGGATGGTAGGGGCGGACGCAATTTACATATCGGACTTACCGCGCTTTCGAGTAATCTCGTAGACCAAGACAGTGTTTTCGTTGCCTTTGCTTCAGACGGTCTTGATAATACGCCTTACGCTGGAGCATTAGTGGATAAACACACGCTAGAAAAAATGCGCAAATTAAATTTAGATGCGGAAGATTTTTTAGATAAATGCAACTCTTTTTTATTTTTTGAGAAAACCGGAGATTTGATCCAAACTGGTCCCACCGGAGCTAATGTCTCTGACTTGATGATTTTACTTACCAAACACCATGAAGAAAACTAGTAATTATTACCTATGCTATACTAAATGCTGTTGCAGGTCAGATAATTAAATTATGCATAGCACGATCGATAAAATTTTAGCCAAAGAGATAAAAGATTCTCGAGGTAACGGGACGATTGAGGTGGAGGTTTCCTCTGGGCAGTTCTCTGGTAGTTTTGCTGTACCCTCTGGGGCTAGTACTGGAAGACACGAGGCTCATGAATTAAGAGACGCGGATGGTAAAGGGGTAACTACGGTAATAAAAAATATAAACGAGTTAATTGCCCCAAAGCTTGTGGGGAAGAATATTTTTAATCAGCTAGAGATCGACAACATTCTTCTGTCTCTCGATGGAACACCAAATAAGGATAAACTCGGAGGTAATGCCTTGATTGGGGTTAGTATCGCTTGCGCCAAGACCGCATCGCGTGTTGCTGGTCGCGAAGTATATGAATACTTGCGAACTTTAGCTGACATTAAGCCGTCTCGCCAGATTCCCTATCTTTTTATGAATTTAGTTGAGGGGGGTAAACATGCCGACAATGGTCTGGCTTTTCAGGAGTATCATATAGTGCCGATGGTGGATAGTGTAGAGGAGGCGCTTCAGATTGGTAAATCTATCAACGAAACATTGAAAGAAATAATTATTTCAGATTTAGGGTCAGACTCAACCAAACTCGGTGATGAAGGTGGCTTTGCTCCTATGGTGCGAGATATTGAGAAGCCGCTCGTTTATCTTACTCAGGCAATCGTAGAAAATAATCTTAAGAGCAAGGTCAAGCTGGCGATGGATGTTGCTGGGTCTGCGTTTTTTGAGAACGAAAAATATTTGGTTGATGGGAATAGTTTAAGCAAGGAAGACCTTCTCTCGATTTATAAATCATTAGTAGAGGAATTCGATATTCTATCAATAGAAGATCCTTTTCATGAAGAAGATTTCGAAAGTTTTAAATATTTAAAAGAGCATTATCAAGATTTGCTGGTTGTGGGGGATGATCTTACTGTCTCTAATCAAGAACTTTTACAAAAAGCTATTGACGCGGGCAGTGTGAGTGCGCTAATTATCAAGCCAAACCAGATAGGAACTTTGAGTGAAACCCTAGCTACTATGAAGTTGGCTCGCGAAAACAATATCGATATAATTGTCAGCCACAGGAGCGGGGAGACATTGGACGATTTTATAGCTGATCTGGCTTATGCTTTTGGGTGTTATGGTCTTAAGGCTGGCGCTCCGACAAAAGAAGAAAGAATGGTAAAATATAAAAGGTTGGTCGAGATTGCAAAAAATTAAAAATTAAATTTTTTTAAATGGAATCAAACAACAGAGAAAACTTTATTAAGTGGTATGACGAATTGAGCATCACAGATGTTCCTTTAGTTGGAGGCAAGAATGCCGCATTAGGCGAAATGTATTCCAACCTCGTGCCTCTTGGGGTTAATGTGCCTTTTGGCTTTGCAATTACCGCAGAGGCATATAGATATTTTTTTAATGAAAGCGGTCTCGATAGAGAAATTAAGGTTATCTTATCGGATCTGGATTTGCGAGACATTAGCAACTTGCAAAAGCGCGGCAAGCGAGTACGCGAAGCTGTACTTAAGGCCAATCTTCCTAGTGTGTTAGAAGACGCTATTTCGAAAGCATATGTCAAGCTTGAAGAGAAATATGGGGCGAGCGTGGATGTGGCAGTGCGATCTTCGGCAACCGCAGAGGATTTACCTGGAGCGTCTTTTGCCGGACAACAGGAGACCTATTTAAATATTCGTGGAGTTGAGGCTGTACTTTCCGCAACAAAAAAATGTATCGCTTCGCTTTTCACCGATCGGGCTATATCATATCGTGCCGACAAAGGATTCTCGCATTTTGATGCGGCACTATCGGTGGGTGTTCAGATAATGGTTCGTTCCGACCTTTCTTCTTCTGGAGTTGCTTTTACTATAGATACTGAGACTGGTTTTGATAAAGTTGTGGTTGTCAACAGTATATATGGTCTTGGAGAATTTATCGTGCAAGGTAAAGTTATACCGGATGAGTTTATAATTTTCAAACCGGCGCTCGAGAATGGGAATAATCCCATAATCTCTAAAAATATCGGCAAGAAAAGCATAAAACTCGTTTATGCTAAAGATGGCACTCGAGAAGAGAAAGTCTCCGCTAAAGATCAGAAGCAATTTTCTTTGACTGAAGATGAGGTGGTCAAACTTGCTAAGTGGTGTTATGAAGTAGAAAAATACTTTTCCAAAAAACACAACCGTTACCAGCCTATGGACATCGAATGGGCAAAAGACGGCAAAACTGGTGAGTTGTATATAGTCCAGGCGCGTCCAGAGACAGTACATACTGGGCAGGACAAGAATATTTTAAAAGAATATAAACTACAAAAATCTGGTAAGGTTCTTGTGAGTGGTATTGCTGTTGGTTCCAAAATAGGTAGTGGCAAGGTTCGCGTTCTTCGCAATACTAAAAGCATTAATTCATTTCAGAAAGGTGAGGTGCTGGTGACCGAGATCACTGATCCAGATTGGGAACCGATAATGAAAATAGCTAGCGCTATCGTGACGGATAAGGGTGGGCGCACTTCACATGCAGCAATAGTGTCACGCGAACTCGGCATACCTTGTATTGTTGGTTCCAATAATGCGACTAAGTTGCTCAAAAACGGTCAGAATGTCACAGTGGACGCTTCAGGAGGACAGGTGGGCAATGTATATGACGGGCTTATACCTTTTGAAGTTATTGAGCACCGCTTAGATAAAATGCCGGAAATTTCTACGAACATTATGGTCAATATTGGTTCACCAGACGAAGCTTTTAAGAGCCATAATTTGCCAGTAAAAGGTGTAGGATTGGGTCGGCTAGAATTCATCATTGCTTCACATATCGGTATTCATCCTAATGCCTTGATTGATTATGCAAAATTAAAGAACGCTAAACTCAAACGAGCGATAGATGAACGCACGTTTTTGTACAAAGACAAGACCCAATTTTATGTAGATGAATTAGCTCGCGGTATAGCTAAAATTGCGGCCACTTTTTTCCCAGAGAAAGTTATTATTAGATTTTCGGATTTTAAAACCAACGAGTATCGCACTCTTCTCGGAGGGGATCTGTATGAACCATTAGAAGAAAATCCCATGCTCGGTTGGCGTGGGGCTTCGCGTTACTATGATCCCAAGTTCACAACCGCCTTTGGTCTCGAATGTCAGGCTTTGAAAAAAGTTCGAGAGGAGATGGGATTTACAAATGTAGTGCCTATGGTTCCTTTCTGTCGTACTCCCGAGGAAGGCGAAAAAGTTGTAAAAGTTATGGCTGAGAACGGACTCGACCGATCGCTCGACGGAAGTTTACACGTTTATGTTATGTGCGAGATACCTTCCAATATACTTTTAGCAGATGAATTTTTGGAAATTTTCGACGGGATGTCGATAGGTTCGAATGACTTAACTCAGCTTACTTTAGGGCTTGACCGTGATTCTGGTATCGTCACTCACATATCCAATGAAAACAATCCAGCAGTTAAAAAGCTTATTTCAGAGATTATTCGGAAATGCAAAGAAAAAAATAAATATATTGGTATCTGCGGACAAGCCCCATCAGACTATCCTGAGTTTGCGAAGTTTTTGGTCAATGAAGGCATAGAGAGCATGTCTCTCAATCCAGATACTGTGGTAAAGATAATTATGGCCCTTGGTAAGACAGAGTAAGGTTGCGTTATCTTCAGATATTTACTATTATTCAAGTATTATAGATAATTGATTATTCATAACTAATAAATTTATGAGAATTTCATTTAAAGCTGTGCTTTTTAACTTAGTTATTCCACTTTTAGCTTTAGGGGGTATAGCTCTAGCCGCCTATTACTATAACCAACTACAAACACTCAAGAGTGATCCGCAAGTTTTGGCTGAGCAAGAGGCAAAGGAGTGGGCAGAAAAAATAGGCAAGCTTATTCTTCTTCCTGAAGGCGAGACACCCACACTTGCAACTGTATCTGACCCTGAGGCCCTAAAGAAAGACCAACCTTTCTTTAATCAGGCTGAAGCGGGAGACAAAGTTCTTATTTATACAACCGCGCGCAAGGCGATACTCTACAGCGTATCTAAAAGTAAAATCATCGAGGTTGCTCCTGTGAACATCGGCGCGCAAGACACTGTTACTCCGCCTGCGCCTAAGGCACCAGAGTCTTCTTCAGACTCGCAGTAGAATAACTCAGGATGTCTAAACTCCGAATCGGTATTGTTGGCTTGCCAAATGTGGGGAAGAGTACTCTGTTTAACGCGCTCACTAAGAAAGGTGTGCCTGCGGAGAATTATCCTTTCTGCACTATTGATCCATCGGTGGGTATTGTGCCCGTGCCCGACGACAGGTTGGCCAAGCTTGCGGAGATGAGTAAGTCTAAGAAAGTTATCCCGGCTGTAGTAGAGTTTGTGGATATTGCTGGGCTTGTGAAGGGCGCATCAGAGGGCGCGGGGCTCGGAAATAAATTTCTTTCTCACATTCGTGAAGTGGATGCGATCATAGAAGTAGTGCGAATTTTCGAAGACCCTGACACCGTGCATGTGCACAATAAAGTTGATCCACTGTTTGATATTGAGGTGATAAATTTTGAACTGGCGCAAGGTGGGATAGTGAAGCCGACATTATATGTACTCAATCGTTCTGAAGCGTCGGAGAACGTGCAGATTGATTATTCTAAAATTCCCGGTAAATACATCGAGATAGATACTGTGTTCGGCACAGGGTTAGATCAACTGATTACGGCCGGATATGACTTGCTCGGGCTTATAACATTCCTCACTACTGGCGAAGACGAAACTCGCGCCTGGACTACCCGCCGGGGCGCCACTGCGCCAGAAGCTGGGCGTTCTATTCATAATGACTTTAAAGATAAATTCATCCGTGCCGAAGTCGTGGCCTGTGACAAGCTCCTAGAGGCTGGGTCATATGCTCAGGCCCGTGCCAAAGGCCTCGTACGCACCGAAGGCAAGGAATATGTAGTGCAAGATGGAGATGTTATAGAATTTCTTGTATAAGCAATTTACTCTAAATTATTTATATGAATTACAAAGGCGTGATAATTGAAGAGAGTCTAGACAAGAGCGACCTTCTCAAAAAAGTTTTGATTCTAAGCACTAAGGTTGAAAATGTTACCGAAGAACATAAAACTCCATGGATCAAAAAATGGACTTTGCATACAGTCGAGATTCCGAATGAGAGTGCTGACGAGGTGGCAGAAAAACTAAGTCAAAGTCTGGAAAAGGAACACAGCTGGTATGCGGATTTCAAGAATGGCTTATTCCACTACATCATTTACAGAAATAAAATTTTTAAAGTTGATCTAGAAAAACCCACACTCTACAAAGACGCCAAGGAATATGGTGTGTCAATAGGGATTCCGGAGTATCAAGTTGATTTTGCCCCAGAAGATAAAGTTTGGGATAGGTGATTACAGTAGGACAAAAAGTAAATCCTCTGAGTTTTTTTTACTATGTGTTTTACTTGAAATATTTACACAATTTCCGCATATGCTAGAATTATGTAATAGACAAAATTAATAACATGGCCGAGGAATACACTTCCAAATTAAAAGAATTCCTAAACTCTGGCACTCGTAATGCCAAGATCACTCAGGTCGCGTTGTGTGTCTTGGCGGTTGCCTCTATGCCCATTCTTATATTTATAGCAGCTGCTATGGGGAATGCTGTTCAAGTTTTTAAAAAGTTTAATGGGTCGCGACGTTTTGATGACCAACAAATACAGCGGGCGATGTACCACCTGCGTTCTAAACGCCTAATTGAATATACTAATACAAAAGAAGGTAAGAGGTTTATATGCATCACTTCGAAGGGTCGGAAACATCTTCGCGATTTTACTATCGACTTAGTCCAGCTTAAGAAACCGAAAAAATGGGACGGTAAGTGGCGACTAGTAATGTTCGATATCCCTATTCGGTTTACTAAAGGCAGAGAAGCACTCAGATATCATTTAAAGGAACTTAATTTTCTTCAGTTTCAGAAATCTGCCTGGATCAATCCTTATCCTTGCGAGGAAGAAATCATGTTCGTTGCGGATTTCTATGGAGTGAGCGCTTTTATAGAAATCTTAACTGTTGGAAAAGTTATGCGAGAAGAAAAGCTACGAAAATATTTTGGTTTGATCTAATGTCTCTTTGTTACGTAATTTCTGCATATGCGGAAATTATGTAAATGGGCACAGTAAGGTGATATGTGTAAATATACAGAGTAGTTTTTGGATTTATTGGTCGGTAAGTGGTATTATGGCGAGCATGGGTCAGAAACACGTAGAAATTAAAATTTTTTATTCCAAAAATTGGCCCTTCGACTCTACTCAGGGTAAACTCGATTATGAACTACTAGACTCTGGTGGTGGGGAGAAGCTCGAGCGGTTCGGGTCGTACACTTTTGTGCGTCCGTGTGAGAGCGCGGTGTGGGTAAAAGGTTTACCGGATAAAGATTGGGCGCGCGCGGATGGGAAGTTTGTAAGTTCAAAATCAGGGAGTAAATCCGGCTGGAATTTATCTGAAAAAATTTCTAAAACTTGGAAGATGGAATACAAGGGTGTGAAGTTCTGGGTTTCGCCGACATCATTCCGACATTTGCAATTTTTTCCAGAACAATCCAGACACTGGGATGTTATTGAAGAAAGAATAAAAAACGCCGGGCGCCCAATCAAATTTTTAAACTTATTCGGCTACACTGGGCTGGCGAGTCTCTTTGCGCTTCGTGCTGGCGCGGAGGTGACGCATGTGGATGCCTCTAAGCAAAGTTTGAATTTAGCAAAAGAAAATCAGAAGCTTTCTGGTCTAGATGGTGCGTCTATGAGAGTAATAGAAGAAGATGCGATGAAATTTCTAGAACGTGAGGGGAGGCGGGGTAATAAATACGATGCGATACTTATTGATCCGCCGAAGTTCGGCCGAGGCCCAAAAGGGGAAACATGGAAGATAGAAGATACTCTACCAAAGCTGTTGAAAGGATTAGAAAAAGTTTTGAGCGACAAGCCACTTTTTGTAATATTGAACTCATATGCGTCTGGATTCTCGGCGCTTGATTTAGGTAACGCTTTACAGGAAATAAACATCTCTACCAATCGAGAAGTGTCAGTAGGGGAGCTTTGTGTATTAGAGAAGTCGCAAGGCCGACTGCTCGCGCTTGCGCAAACAGCAGAGATAGTTTTTTAGTTAAGATTCCTTCGGATCCATTATATCGAAGTCTTCCTGGATTTCGTCCACATCTTCCTGTATTTCTCCGACGTCTTCCTGGATTTCATCCACATCTTTTTGAATTTCTTCGATATCTTCTGAAACTTCTTCTAGCTCTTCGGAGTGTTTATTGACTGTCATCTGAATAAATATAGAAAGGTATATAGCTTCGAGTGAAACGATAGTCGTGAGGATGAGTAAAATATCATCCGCGGGCACGCCGAAAAACCGCAAGCCAAATATGCCGATGAAAAAAAGTGTATGCACTAAAATGGATTGGGGCGAGCCAATCCATCTTGTTATTTTTGTGGGGAAATTCTCGAATTGCTTTCTCATAAACTACCCTTAAAAAGGGGGCTTTTCTATGATATACTTTATTTTATGGAAACACAATCAAAAGTTCTTAAGTGGTCAGTTATTATCGGTATTGTTATCGTGCTTAATTTGTTTTTCAATTATACACTTTCTTTAGTTTACGGAAGTCCGCAGTATGATAATTTTTGTGTTCGGTCTCAAGTGGTGAACGCCCCAGAGACAGAGCAAGCTTGCGTGACGGAAGGTGGGCAGTGGACCAACAATACTTACTACTCAAAATACGATGCTTCACGAGCACTAGAACCAAAGGGTTGGTGTGACTTAGACTATACTTGCAGAATGGAATATGATACGGCTTCTAGTGCTTACAATCGCAATGTATTTGTGGCTCTAGTAGTGCTTGGTGCTATTTCGGTTCTTGTTGCAAATTTCTCAGTTCCAAACATGGTTGTTTCAAGTGGGCTGTCTTTAGGAGGTGTGTTGTCATTCATTATCGCTTCAATGCGTTACTGGGGTGCAGCTAATGATTTTATCCGAGTGCTTATTCTAGCTATCGCTCTTGGGTTACTAGTGTGGGTAGCAGTCAAGAAATTTAAAAACTAAAACTTTCGGTCAGACAGTTATGGGCAAGGACTACGATCACAAAAAAATAGAAAAGAAATGGCAATCTGTATGGGTTAAGAAAAAGCTGTATAAAACTTCTGATAAATCAAAGAAGCCAAAGTTCTATGTACTAGATATGTTCCCGTATCCATCTGGCGAGGGGCTACATGTGGGGCACCCCAAGGGCTACATAGCCACTGATGTGATTTCGCGCATGAAGAGGATGCAGGGCATGAATGTGCTCCATCCGATGGGCTTCGATGCTTTTGGTTTACCTGCAGAAAACTTTGCCATCAAGAACAAGGTTCACCCAGAAGTTGCAGTTAAGAAAAATATCAAAAGGTTTAAGGAACAGCTCGGGATTATTGGGCTTGATTATGATTGGTCTCGCGAGGTCAACACAACTGATCCAAAATATTACAAATGGACCCAATGGATATTCTTAAAACTTTTAGAAAAAGGTTTGGCATACGAATCACAAGAGCCCATCAATTGGTGCCCGTCTTGTAAAACTGGTCTTGCAAATGAAGACCTTGAGGCTGGAAAGTGTGAGCGTTGTGGAAGCGTGGCAGAGAAGAAGCCACTTCGTCAATGGGTGCTTCGGATTACTGACTATGCGGATCGGTTGCTCGATGATCTGAAACTCCTAGACAAATGGCCCGAACCTATCAAAGAAATGCAGGCGAACTGGATAGGGAAAAGCGAGGGTGCAGAGATCGAGTTTATAATCTTGAATTCAGAATCAAGGATTAAAGTGTTCACTACTCGTCCGGATACAATTTTCGGTGCGACGTTCTTGGTTGTGGCTCCAGAGATTGCAAAAAAACTAACCGGTAAGGATTTTGGAATTAAAGTAGACGAAGAAAAAGAAAATAAAGAAAAAGTTGGCAAGGATACAGGTCTTCGCGCAGTGAACCCAGCGAACCAAGAAGAGATACCTGTGTGGGTGGCGAATTATGTTTCTGCAGACTACGGTACTGGGGCAATCATGGCTGTTCCTGCGGACGATGAGCGAGATCGTGAGTTCGCGGAGAAATATAATTTAAAAATAGTAGATAATTATCCAAAAGCTGGTTTTGAAGATTTTGGTAAAAAGACTACACAATACAAGCTTCGCGACTGGGTTTTCTCGAGGCAGAGGTACTGGGGTGAGCCGATACCAGTGATACATTGCACTAAATGCGGAGTCGTGCCGGTACCAGAGAAAGATCTGCCGGTTAAATTACCTAAAGTAAAATCGTACGAACCGACTGGTACGGGCGAGTCACCACTTGCGGGGATAGAAAAATGGGTAAATGTAAAGTGTCCTAAATGTAAAGGCAAAGCAAGGCGCGAAACCAACACTATGCCTCAATGGGCAGGCTCGAGCTGGTACTACTTGCGCTATATGGATCCGAAGAACAGTAAAGTGCTGGTAGAAAAAGACAAAGAAAAATATTGGAACAGTGTCGACGTATATGTTGGTGGGGCAGAGCATGCGACTAGGCACCTCATATATGCGCGCTTCTGGCACAAGTTCTTGCAAGACATAGGGGTTGTTTCTACTGCCGAGCCATTTAACAAACTCCAATCGGTAGGCCTCATCATGGGGCCCGACGGCAGAAAGATGTCTAAACGTTTCGGCAACATCATTAACCCAGACGACATAGTGGGGCGTTTTGGCGCAGACACCTTGCGCATATACGAGATGTTTATGGGGCCTTTCGATCAGGCTATATCTTGGAGCGATGAAGCAATAATCGGCCCGCGCAGATTTTTAGAGCGTGTTTGGAAATTATCTTCGCGGGTACAGGAAAATTACGCCGCTTTACCCTCTCTGCGGGGGCTCCGACACGGACGAAATTTTCCTGTACCCGCTCCAAATTCAGAACTGCCGAAACTTCTTAATCAGACGATCAAAAAAGTTACCGAGGATATCGAAGCGATGCGTTTCAATACCGCTATCTCGGCGATGATGATTTTTGTAAATGAAGTAGAAAAAAACAACTTTCAACTTTCTACTTTAGACTTTATAACCTTCCTTAAGCTTCTGGCGCCATTCGCTCCACATATAACCGAAGAGCTGTGGTCTGGGCTTGGACAAAAAGGTTCTATCCATGTTTCCGCTTGGCCAGCTTGGGACGAGGGCGCAATTATTGAGAGTGAAATCAAAATAATAATTCAAGTTAACGGCAAACTGCGTGGTGAAATGATTGTTCCAGCGAGCGCGAGCGAGGAAGAGGTGAAGGCGCTCGCGCTCGCGCAAGACTTCGTGCTAAAATATACTAATGGTCACGAGGAGAAAAAGACGATTTACGTCAAAGGCAAGCTGGTGAACGTAGTGGTTTAAAAAATTGTGTCACCAAAAATCATAAAATTGAAAATCCTGAATCTTTTTCTCGCTATTTTTTTAGTGGTATTTTCTAATATTCAATTTTCTTACGCTTCGGAGACTAACGGTACTATAGACTCGACATATAAATACGCTTGGGGCGAGAACATAGGCTGGATAAACTTCGGTTGTGCGGAGTGCGATGTGGAGGTAACCGATGCCGAGATCACCGGCTATGGCTGGAGTGCCCAGTATGGCTGGATTAATCTCGCGCCTACGAACGGTGGAGTTACGAACGATGCTGAGGGAACCCTAGCCGGGCGAGCTTGGGGTTCGAGCACAGGCTGGATAGATTTCGATGGAGTAACCATCAACGATAGTGGTGAGTTTGTGGGTTATGCCACCCTCGACTTGGATTCTAGTCAAATCAATTTTAATTGCGCCAATGGTGCGAGTTGCGCCTCGGCAGATTTCAAAGTTAAAACAGACTGGCGTAAAGAAAGTTTGCGTAGTAGTGGTAGTGGTGGGGACTCAGGAGGCAACACTTCTGGAAGCATTCCTCGGCCTTTCGTATCACTCGGTGCGAACGTGATAGACGCGGGTGCGAATGCTATTGCGAGTATAGGCGACTTCATAACCGATTTCTTCGACTTCGGTGATGAGCCTGACGAGGGTGAAGTTGTAGTGCCAGAAGTAGCACCGAACGTGCTTGCTTTCAAATGGAACCTTTTGCCTGCTCCAGCTATTCGTTCGTTCGTGTTTGCTCCACTACCACGCGAGATCCGTATTTTGGCGAGCCAATTTCCAGACCTTGAACGTACTCTTGTTGACGTTGGGGTTACTAGATTTTCAGACTTAAACAAGCTCACTGGTGCCGAGCTCAATCTACCTGGGCTTGCGGACATACTTAGCCAGACTATTAAGCGGGTAGCATTCGAAGAACTTGGCCAAATAAAAGATATACAAGGTGTGGGGCTCAATCTTCCGGGAATTTCCGATGATGGTTCATTACCTTCGGGTGACCTAGATGTGGATAGGATTGCGCTTGTGGAAGGTTTGCCAGTCGCCGAGTTTTCATCTGACCTTAAAAAGAATCTACCTACAGAATTCGTGTTTGCGCGTACGGGCGGGGAGCTGGTCGACCTCAGTGTTGCACTATCGGTGTCCGAGCGGGGTAATGTGACTCAGCAAATTTCTGCGCTTCCAGGCAAGGTGATGAAGCTTGTGGTCAAGCCCATCGCTCGCGCTAACAGCGTGACCGGGTATATTTTCTTCAACTCAGCGACTCCGAAGGTGAGCCAAAATTCTCCGAATAATATTTCTCGTGCTTCACTTGCCGCATCAGCGCTTTTCTCTATGGAGGGCTTAGTAGAACAAGTAGCTAATACTTTACCTGAAGTAGAGCAGAAGTTTGTACTTTCATCTTTTGAATATACAGACGAAGATGGTGATGGTATATACACCGCAGATGTGATGACTCCTGTGGTGCCGGGAGAATACGAGATAGTGACCATCATTGACTACGTGGATCCGGAGCTGGGTAGTAGGAAGATGAGCTTAATCACTGTAATCGACCCAGAGGGCTACGTGTATGAAGAGCGCGACGGCAAGGAAACTCGCATACCTAGAGCAGTAGTTTCACTATATGTATTAAATAATTCTACTCGCGAATACGAACTCTGGAATGCTGAGAAGTATATCCAAGACAACCCACAGGTGACCGACGTGCGGGGTACATATTCATTCTTGGTGCCGACTGGCACCTACCATTTCCTCGTGGAAGCGCCAGGATATAAGATTTGGCAAGGCGAGCCGTTCGTAGTGGCAGAGGGTAATGGTGTGCATGAGAACATAAGGCTGACCCCAGAGGGTGGAATATTTACAAATATAAGCGTTGAAACGGCCCTACTTGTTGTTGTGGCTATATTATTAGTGTATAATTTATACCGTAGCAGGCTACGGGATGAATTGTTAAATAATTTATCAAAATCAAATGTTTGAAGTATTAGAACATAGGCATCCACTGTTTGTACTTATAGTAATTCTTGTTGCTAGCAACATATTTTTTGCTTGGAGTTTTTTTAAGATATCGCATGAGCTCGAAAGCTCGCGTAATAAAACCACTCAAGCTGAAGTTAATGTTAAAGTTCTCGACTTTACATCGCTATTCATTAAGGAAGTGCTCCAGGCTGACAGCGAGGTGGACTTCGAGACGAGACTAGCGCTAGAGAACGCAGTGCGCGACCTAAAGGATGAGGAGATCAAGGCTTCCTGGCAAACCTTCATAGGTAGCAAGACTGAAGCTAGCGCGCAAGATGCTGTAAAAAATTTACTTGAACTTTTAGTAAGCAAAATAAGACCATAATCCCGTTAGAAGTAGGAAATCTACAGATTTCCGTAGTGATGTAACAGAGAGTGGTATTATATAATTTATATAGATAAATCAAAATTTAATGAAACAATTAACTAGATGACTTCTAACGGGATAAATAAAAAACTTTTTCTGACAATTGCTTTCGCGGTATCTATCCTGCTCGCAGGCAGGGTTGTTTTTGCCGTATGGGATGGCTCTCCGTATGACCCAGGTGAGACGCTTGACCCAGAGTGTTTACCTACAGATGTGGACTGCGATGTTGCGCCGGGCGCCAACTCCACACTTTCCAACCTCGGCACTACAGACATAAATGCGAGTTTACTTTTTGATACTGATGCTACCTATGACATAGGTTCTTCATCGGTGGGAATAAATGATTTACATTTTGGTTCTGGTGGGGTGCTTAATTTTGATGGTGGTGATGTGACTATCACGCATTCTGCAGATGTGCTCGCATTCGCTGGTGCTTCATCTGGTTATACTTTCGATGCCCTGACTACAATAACCGCTATCGCAGGAGGTTCGCAGAAGGCTCTTGTTGTAAACAATTCCACCTCCACTGGCAACATCTTCGAAGCGCAGGATAATGGAACGGCGGTGGTAACAATTGCGGATGGGGGAAAAGTAGGGATTGGTACGACGACTCCAACTGCTCAGCTTGATATTCTAGTAACGAACACGACTGCGAATGTATCCATGGAGGGCATCCAGTCTACCATGACAGTCTCGCCATCCGTCAACGAAACTCCTGCTTGGTCGCTCTATAAAGCAACAGCCCACAACTATATTTCAATTCCAAACGACAGCACCAACGATGTTTCTAAGATTATTGGTGGATCAAATAACGCCGAGAACTATGGCACCGGTGATGTAGGGTGGATTCATGGTGGTGAGAATTGGGCATACAATGTTGCAAATACGAATGTTGACACTATTCGTGGCGCATTTGACTGGGCGGAAAGCGATGCTGGTTCGGTGACAAATCTTATCGGTCTTGATGCAGGCGTCTGGCTTTATGGTGGTACGACCACCAATATGTACGGCCTCCTTATCTCTGGTATGGAGAATGGTGGTGGTGTTGTTACAAATCGCTACGGTATTAATATCGCTAGTCCTGTCGGTGCCGCCACAAATCACTATGGTATCTTTATAAACGATCAGTCTCCTGGCGGTGCTGATAGCTGGTCTTTCTACGCGGATGGCACTGCGCCAAGCTATTTTGAGGGCTATGTCGGTATGGGTACCACCGATCCTACAGCGCCCCTCGAAGTTGTTGCTGGTACCAATGCAGATTCTGATTATTACACTGCAATTTTTACCGGCAACCGCTCTGATGGCTGGGGTGGAGTCTTAATAAATTCTGAAGTTGCTGGTGGTGGGGTTGAACTTGGCCTGTCGACACCCAATAACGATGGGTGGAGCATATTTATGGACGACTCAGATGGAGCGTTGAGTTTTTGGGATTTAACTGGGGGTGGAAACCGATTTGTAATTGGACAAGGGGGTTCCAATAACCAAGTAGCCATAAGTGGTACTTACGAGGTTGACACCACAGCAATAGGAAAACTCAATATTTCTGGAACTCTACGTACTTCAGATACGGGTCAAGCTAATATTTTTATAAACCAAACAGTCGTTGAGCCTACAGGTGCTTCAGTAAGTACCATTTACGGACTTATAAATCTGCCAACCATAGGGGCAAGTACCCCGGTTACCTTAGGGGAAGTAATTGGCACATACGGCAGGGTTGATACAACAGCAGCTTTCAATAAAACAATCACGACAGCAAAAGCTTTTGAAGCTGGTAATCCGAGTGTTGGGGGCGGGATTATTTCCAATAGTGTTGGTATACAGGTAGCGCCTCAGACTGCGGGTACTAATAATGCTGGTTTAATAATCGGAGAAGCCACCGGCGTTAATCATACCAATCTGGTTATTGGTCAAACTTCCATTCCGTCTGGAGGCTATTCAATTTACAATTCCTCTACTGACCCCAACTATTTTGCAGGGAATTTGGGCGTAGGTGTAGTTCCATCGGTGGCTTTAGACGTTCTTTCTCAATCAGAAGAACTTATAAATGTTTCTATGGCCCAGTCAACAAATGACCACGGTGCCTATATTACGTTTAAAGGAGGCCTTGTGGGTAGTACTAATAGAGGATTTTTAGGATATACAAAAACTGGTGCCGGATCTGCGACCTTATTCTCAAACGAGGTGGCGGATTATCTGGGTTTGTTGGCGGTAAATGGTTTACATCTCGGTACCAACAGTACGGCTTGGGCGCTGCGAATCATGGGGCGAATGGCGCAATACAATTAGGTTTTGCAACTAACGGTAGCACGAGTTCTTGGAACGACCCTGATTTTGTCATTCGTGGACATAAGGTCAACTCAGCCTTCGATGAACTTTTTAGAATTGAATCTGCAACTGGCAATGTTGGCATAGGTACAGATTCTCCTTCTTCGTCTCTCCATATTATAGGCCCAACCTCAGGCTCTACAAAAGGCTTGATAGTCAACAATGGTGCGTCCACTGGCAACATCTTCGAAGCGCAGGATAATGGGACGGCGGTGTTTACTGTCGCAGATGGGGGGAATGTCTCGTTGACTAATTATATTGGTATTGCAGGTGCGACTCCTGGTGCATCTATCGGGGGACAAACTGCTGCTTTAAATGTCACTGGTTATTCTGGCTTAGGAGGTTTGAGGGTTAATGGAGCAGATACAGGAAATACTATTTATTCTACATCTGCAATAGGTATAACAGGTTCTGCTTTAACTCTCACAGGCTCAATAGGAGGAACTGGGCTGACCTCAGTAACTCTAGCAGGTGGAACAATATCACAGACCTCTAGTCAGCCAGTTTATATTGGAAAGATAACAGGTACATTCACTCCTGCTTCAGGAACATCTACAAGTACAGGTTTAGCCATTCAGCCAGTTATAAACTGGGGAGGAACTCCAGGTGCAGGCTCTTATGAAGCATTGAGAATAGCAGTAACTGAAACTTCACTTCCGACTGGTACAAAATATCTGATAAGGGCTAGTGCTGGGGCTGCTGGTACTACGGACATGTTTACTGTTGAAAATACTGGACTTACAACCATAACAAATAGTTCTGCATCAGCGAAAAGTTTGGTAGTCAACAACAGCACATCTACTGGTAATATTGCTGAGTTTCAGGATAACGGTTCGGCGCGAGTGGTAATTGAAGACGGGGGAGCAATAAAAGTGTATTCTTCTGGTTCTGGTAATCCCACTGTTTTTGCCATACCAGCAGGTTCAGGTACTGGTGTAGGTAATATAACTATTGGTGAGGGGGCTGGTGATTCTATGGTTGGTGATGCACAAAATGTTCTTATAGGAACCAATGCTGGAACTGCTCTAGTTGGTGGCTCTGTTGGCAATACAGCGATTGGATTTAATGCTATGGATGCTGCTTCTGGTGCGGGTGTAGATAACAATGTAGCAGTAGGAGCTAATGCACTTGGTGGCTCACTCACCGCAGGGAGCAACGTGGCTATTGGACATTCTGCTGGTATTGCTGTTACGAGCGGAAGTTCTAATGTCTTCCTGGGGCGTAGTGCAGGCTCGACCAACACGACCGGTTCTAGCAACATACTCATCGGAGATTCCGCAGTGGCATCTGCCGCAGGTGCTTCAAATGAATTAGTTATTGGCTCTACTTCTTCTTTTATTTCAAATGCGTATTTCAATGGTGTAACTTCTGCTACACCTGTTTCTGTAGTCTTAAACGCCGCCGGTGGCTCAGGTACAGATATTGCTGGGGCATCGCTAACTTTCGCAGGTGGTAAGGGGACAGGTGCAGGCGATGGTGGTTCTATACTATTCCAAACGGCTCCTTCTGGTTCGACTGGCACAACTCTAGGTACTCTGGCTACTCGTATGACTATAGATTCAGATGGATTGGTGGGCATAGGCACGACCCCATCATACGCTCTTGATGTTTTGGCTTCTGGCACAGGGGTAATAGCTAGATTCAACAGCACCAATGCTACTGGTTGTACTCTCGCAGATGGAGGTACGATCACTTGTACTTCAGATGAAAGGATGAAGAAGAATATTGAAGACATAACTTATGGTCTAGAAACCCTCAAAGAGCTTAGACCAGTGCTTTTCAACTGGAATTATGAAGACGACGAGATGTCAAAGAATCTAGGTTTCATCGCGCAAGATGTGGAAGCCCTAATGCCTAAGCTGGTAGCGACAGACGAGAACGGTATGAAAGCTTTGAATACTACTGGTATGATTCCCGTTATTGTTAAGTCAGTACAGGAAGTAAATCTAAATGTAGAAGGGTTAGTTATCAAGGTTGCCGAGCATGAATCACGTATATCCGCGCTTGAGGCCAAGGTGGCAGAGCTTCAAGCGCTTCTCGGCGTGTTTGCGCCAGAACCAGAGCCTACCCCGGAAGTTACCCCTGAACCAACACCTGAAATTACCCCTGAGGTAATTCCCGAACCTGAGCCTGAAATAGTGCCGGAGCCTGAACCCGAAGTTGCGCCAGAATCTGAAGTTGTGGAAGAAGTAGCACCAGAACCAACTCCAGAGCCCGCTGAAACACCTGCTATATAATTAAGTAAATAATTCAGAGCGAAATGGATCCCGTTAGAAATCACTTATGTTTTATTACACATATGTACTAAAAAGTAAGAAGGACGGTAAAATTTACACAGGATATACGCAAGATCTACGGAAGCGCCTAAATCAACACAATAAAGGTTTATCTACATATACAAAAGGCAGAGGTCCGTTTATTTTGATATACTATGAAGGATGTTTGTTAGAAGGTAAGGCCAGGTCGAGAGAAAAATATTTAAAAACAGGAATGGGTAAGCGTTATCTGAAGAATAGATTAGGCGCTTCCTATTTCTAACGGGATGGAAAGAATTCTGAAAATCTTGGGCAGGGAATATGGTAATGTGAATCAAGCGGCGTTACTGCTCGGCTTTTTTGCTTTTTTGTCGCAGATTTTAGGGCTTTTTCGAGACAGGGCGATAGCGCATTTCGTGGGGCCATCGGCACTACTAGATGCTTATTACACTGCTTTTCGGATTCCTGATTTGATTTTTATTTCCATTGCTTCACTTGCATCTATCACTGTGCTCATTCCGTTTTTATCTGCGCGAATGTCTGGAAGTGATGTCACTGAGACTGCGCAGAAATTTTTAAATGAAGTTTTCACGGTGTTCGTTTTTGGTCTCACCACTTTTTCTTTATTGGTTTTTTTCTTAATGCCTGTTTTAGTTCCTCTTATAGCTCCTGGTTTTGATGCCGAGTTACAAAATGAGGTTATAAATTTATCTAGGATAATGCTGCTTTCGCCTATATTCCTCGGGCTTTCTAACCTGTTTGGCGCGGTGACTCAGCTTTTCCGTAAATTTTTCATTTTCTCTCTAAGCCCAATTTTTTATAATCTAGGTATTATTTTTGGAGTTACGGTGCTTTATCAGATTTTTGGCATTAAGGGTATGGCGCTTGGAGTGGTGCTCGGCGCCTTCATGCATCTAGTGGTGCAGATTATTTCGGCGGGTACTTGCGGGTTCGTGCCTCGGTTCACCCACAGGATATCATGGAGTGATATTCGTCAGGTGGTGAGCGTGTCACTTCCTCGCACCCTAGGGCTGTCGCTCAACAGCTTCGCGCTTATTGCTATCATTGCTTATGCATCGTTCCTACAGAGTGGCTCGATATCGGTGTTCAACTTCTCCTACAACATCCAATCTGTTCCGCTCAACATCATCGGAATTTCATACGCGGTAGCTGCTTTCCCTATACTAGTTAAGTCTCTGTCGCAAGGGCTTATGGGCGAGTTCAAGGAGCATTTGAAGAACGCTGGCCGGCAGATAATATTTTGGTCCTTGCCAGTGATGTTCCTATTCATTGTGCTTCGTGCGCAGATAGTGCGGGTGATACTCGGCTCGCCGACATTTTCTTGGGAGGAGACCCGGCTGGTTGCAGCATCGCTCGCAGTGTTTGCTATATCAATAATGGCACAAGGACTTGTGGCGCTATTCGCTCGTGCGTATTATGCTGGAGGTAACACTAGGCGCCCGCTTGCGATAAACCTAATATCATCTTTTTCTATAATTATTTTCGTTTCAGTATTTCTGCATATATTCCAAAATTATCCATTCTTCCGTTACTTGATAGAGTCAGGGTTGAAGGTCTCAGATATTCCGGGTACTGAAGTCCTGATGTTACCGCTCGCGTACTCGTGTGGCACCATACTCAATATGATTCTACTTGCGCTGTCAGTGAAGTGGGATTTTATGCGCAGTGAAAGCTTCCTAACTAAAACATTTTTCCAAAGTCTAGCTGGATCGTTCGCAATGGGCGTTGTGGCGTACATCGGGCTTAATATTTTATCGCCAGTTTTTGGCACGGCTACTTTCTGGGGTGTATTCTTGCAGGGGTTTATTTCCGGTATTGTGGGTATAATCGCTGGTATTGGAGTGCTACACCTGCTTGGCAGCGAAGAGCTAAAAGACCTTATCAAAACTTTCCATACCAAGTTCTGGAAAACCAAAGTCATCGCGCCAACGCAGGAAGGCGTATAAGGCTTTTAAAATAAGGGATTTTATGGTATAATTGCAGGATGTCTTCTTTTCGTAGGGTTTTTCGTTACTACTGGCCTCAAATCCAAAAGTATAAGTGGTCCGGCTTGGCAGTTTTTTTATTGTATGGATTCGGCATTATTCTGGACAATATTTTAAACCCCTATTTATACAAAGAAGTTATTGATCTTATATCTCACTCAAGTCCAAGCGCTGTACTTGCGGTAGAGTTGATGCAAATTGTGCTATGGATTGCAGCCTTCTCTTTGGGCGGCTTTATATTTTATCGTATTGGTGATTATGCGATAGTATATTTTCAGGCAAACGTTATAAGAGAGATAAATAACGACTCTTTTCGCAGGCTCTTGCAACACTCTCATCAATTCTTCTCAGATAATTTTGCAGGGAGTTTGGTGGCTAAAACTAAAAGGTTTACGTCAGCCTTCGAAGGTATGCACGATAAGGTAAGCTTTGATCTATGGTTCGTTACGGTCCAACTTCTGGGTGTATTCATAGTCTTGTTTAATTCAGTCCATAAAATATTCTGGATATTTTTAATATGGACTATGGTTTACATACTCATAACTATATTTTTTATTAAAAAGAAAATGCGCCTCGATCTACTTGAAGCAAGTGCTGATTCTAAAGTCACCGCTCATTTAGCTGATTCTATAAGTAATGTTATGAACGTCAAGATTTTCTCTGGTCGGCAGCTTGAGGTTAAAACATTTTCAAATACTACCAGAAATGAGTACGAGAAAAGATCTACTGCGTGGAACTTTGCTAATTTTCAGAATGCCGTACAGGCCATACTTATGATGGGAATACAAGTATATGTAATATACTTTATGGTTAAAATGTGGCTTGTGGGTACAATAACCGCTGGTACATTTGTGTTGGTTCAGTTTTATATGGCTACTGTTTTTCGTCAGTTGTGGGGGTTGGGTAAAGCCATGACCAGATTCTTCAAGCATTTGGCGGATGCCAATGAAATGGTAGATCTACTTGATCAAGTGCCAGATATTATAGATTCAAAAAACTCTGAGCAAATTAAAATTGCTAGTGGCCTGATTGAGTTTAAAGATGTTAGTTTCAATTATATCGATAATGTGTCCGTATTCAATAATTTTAATCTCACCATAAAAGCAGGAGAAAAAGTTGGCCTGGTTGGTCATTCTGGTAGCGGTAAGTCAACTATAACTAAAATGTTATTGCGTTTTGTTGATCTGTCGAGTGGTCAAATACTAATAGACGGACAAGACATATCAAAAGTAAAACAAGATGATTTACGTTCCAAAATATCTTATGTTCCCCAAGAATCCATTCTATTTCATAGACCCATACAAGAGAATATTGCCTATGCAAAACCAAGTGCAAGTAAAGAAGAAATAATTAATTCAGCTAAAAGTGCCCATGCTCATGAGTTTATCTCAATGCTTCCTCACGGCTACGATACTTTAGTAGGTGAGCGTGGGGTAAAGCTCTCAGGTGGGGAGAGGCAGAGGGTGGCGATAGCGCGGGCTATGCTGAAGGACGCTCCGATACTTATACTAGATGAGGCCACTAGTTCACTCGACAGCGTGAGCGAAACTTTGATTCAAGATGCTTTTAATGAGTTGATGAAAGGTAAAACCACTATAGTTATTGCGCACAGGTTGTCAACGATTCAAAAAATGGATAGAATCATAGTGCTCGATCAGGGTAAAATAGTCGAAGAGGGAACGCACAAAGAACTTCTGGCGAAAGGTGGTGTATATGCTGATCTTTGGAATCACCAGACTGGCGGATTTTTGGAATAGAATATGGATCTAAAACACATCAGAAATTTCTCTATAATAGCTCACATTGACCACGGTAAGAGCACCTTGGCTGACAGGATGCTTGAGATAACGCATACTGTGGAAGCGCGTAAAATGCGCGAGCAGGTACTCGACTCTATGGAGCTCGAACGTGAACGGGGTATCACTATCAAAATGCAACCAGTGCGCATGGAATATAAACATAAAGGTGAAAACTTTGTGCTGAATTTGATCGACACTCCAGGGCACATCGACTTTTCTTATGAAGTTTCGCGCGCGCTCAAGGCCGTGGAAGGTTCGGTGCTCTTAGTGGATTCTACGCAAGGCGTGCAAGCGCAGACTCTAACAACTCTCTCTATGGCTCGGGAGGGTGGGCTTACTATTATTCCAGTTCTGTCTAAAATAGACTCTCCGCTCTCGAGAGTGGAAGATACGCGTGCTGAGGTGGTGAAGCTACTCGGATGTGACCCGAGTGAAGTACTCCTCGTTTCTGGTAAAACTGGCGAGGGGGTGGAAAACCTATTGCAAGAAATAATAGCGCGAGTTCCGGAACCAAAAGCCACGCATACTGGTGAGAACGATCTACGAGCACTTGTGTTTGATTTTAAATATTCCAATCACCGCGGGGTGATAGTTTTCGTGCGCTTGCTCGATGGCGCTGTAAAGAAGGGCGACACTTTAATATTCGCTGGTTCAGGCGAGAAGTTTATCGCGCTTGAGGTCGGCACATTTTCTCCTGAAGAAACTCCACGTGATGCTCTGCGTGCTGGGGATACGGGCTACATAGTTACAGGCATCAAGAAGCCGGGCATTGCCTCTGTGGGTGACACTATAACCATGCACAAGAATCCATTGCCGGCATTCCCAGGATATATGCAACCACTGCCTGTGGTGTGGGCTTCTGTTTTTCCAGAAGATGCTGATGACTTTGCGGAGCTCAAGCTTGCCTTAGGTAAACTCAAGCTTTCGGATTCGGCTTTTTCATACGAAGAAGAGGCCTCAGGAAGTCTCGGTAAAGGTTTCCGCTGTGGGTTCCTCGGCATGCTTCACCTCGAGATTATAACTGAGAGGTTAAAGAGGGAATTCAACCTGCATTTAGTTATTACTACACCGTCTATCACATATGAAGTATTGCTCCGAAACAAAAAAAGGGAAAAAATATACTCGCCCTACTTTTTCCCAGATGATGGTGATATAGAGAAGGTTTATGAGCCGTGGGTAGAGATAAAAATAATAACTCCGCTCCAGTATATGGGGAGCATTATGCAGATACTTTTTGAGCACGAAGCGGAGATAGGTGATACTGAGAACTTCGGAGATGCGCGTGGATCAATAATGGTTAAGATGCCACTTCGGGAGCTGATGCGCAACTTCTTCGACAAGCTGAAGAGCGCGACCTCTGGTTATGGGTCTATTTCTTACAGTATTGGTGAAATGCGAGAGGCTAATGTAACTCGTCTAGATGTTTTGGTGGCTGACGAGGCTGTACCCGCATTCTCTCGCGTGGTTTCGAAGAGTAAGGTGGCGGAAGAAGCAGAAAGTGCCGTGGAGAAACTTCACAACATATTACCTCGGCAACAATTTGAAATGAAAATTCAGGGCAAGGCGCTGGGCAGAATTATATCTTCGCGCACAGTGAAGGCTTTCCGTAAAGATGTGATGATGCACGGGAGTAAGGTGGTGGGTGGTGGCGATGTGTCGCGCAAGAAAAAGCTCCTAGAGAAGCAAAAGAGAGGTAAGAAGAAAATGCGCGAGCAGGGCCGAGTCAACATCCCGCAAGACGTGTTCCTTAAAATGATGCGTTCGGGGGAGTAAGTTTATAGTTACGCTCCACATAGTTTTTTCTCACTCCTCTCGCAGTCACCGACTTGTCGTTCGAAAAAACTATGTGGAGCTACACTAACCCATTATCGCTCGAAAAACCACACTTGCCTCCGCTTTTACAGATTGAAAATCGGCGCGTAGAGCAGAATCATGCTCACAATTATGAGTACTGAGAGCACCGCCCAGGCCAACTCTATTTTCTTTTTGTGTTTTCGATTGAAAAGCATATATGATAATATAGCATGAGGTATGCGTGATTTTCAACACAAACGTGGCTGGCGAAATATCGTGCGTTCAAAACCATTTCTGGTGTTGTTGGGCGCGGTGGTGGCGCTGTCGGCTTGGAGTGTGAAGGGTTTTATGGTAAAAATGCGTTTAGCTGAGGAGAAAAGGCAAGTAGCAGAGATTCAACTTCGAGAATTAGAGGACAGGAAGGCCCAACTGTCTAAAGATATCGCAAATCTCGAAACAGAGAGCGGTGTAGAAGAGAATATTCGTGAAAAATTTGGCTTAGCGAAGGATGGCGAAGGGTTAGTAATAGTAGTCGATGATAAGGAAGTAGAAGTGGTGGTCGAAGAAGCGGATTCCTGGTTTGAAGCATTGTGGAAAAAGATTTTTAAATAGCAGGCGGTCATAGTTTAGTGGTAGAATGAGTCCTTCCCAAGGATTAGACGAGGGTCCGATTCCCTCTGACCGCACCAAAGAACTTGGCATTTCTGGGATATAGTGTTCCAATATTTTTTATACTTGCCAGGTATGATACAATGTAAATATGAGTACAAAACAAGTAACAATTTATTCGACTCCGACATGCCATTTTTGTCATATGGCCAAGGAGTATTTTAATCAAAACGGTATAGCTTATACCGAGCATGATGTGGCTAGTGATCTTGAGAAGAGGAAAGAAATGGTAGAGAAAAGCGGGCAAATGGGTGTGCCAGTTATATTGATTGACGACACCCTAACTGTAGGCTTCGACCAGGCAAGAATCGCTCAACTACTTGGGCTTTAAGCCATTTTAGTATATATTTAAGTCTGGCAAGTCCTCGTAGTTAAATGGATATAACGACTCCGTCCTAAGGAGTAATTGTAGGTTCGATTCCTGCCGAGGACACAGATTGTTTTTTATCTATTTTGTGATAAAATTTCGCTATGGATCAAGAATCCAAAGAAATGCTGGAGCGGACATTAGAACTCGCCGAGGAGAACAATAAAATGCTCCACTCTATGAGGCGTTCTATGCAGATAGCGCGCATTATGAGCTTTCTTTACTGGGCGGTTATAATAGGTTCGGCGATCGGGGCGTATTACTTCATCGAGCCGTATTTACAGCAAGTGATTTCGGTTTATCAAAGCGCTGGTGAAACACTCGATAGTATAAAAAGTTTTGGTTTATAAAATTAAAATGCTTGGGTACCCGCCCGAACGTGCCGAACGGCAGTTCGGTACGGGCGGGGCTCAGGTAGTAAGTACTGATTAGTGATGTTTACAACTTATGTTTTAAAAGATAGAGACGGGAAGCTATATAAAGGAATGACCAAAAATCTAAAAAGAAGGCTGTCAGAGCATCGTTCTGGACACACAGAAACTACAAGTCGCATGAAAGAGTTGGAACTTGTTTATAAGGAAGAATATGGTACATTTACGGAGGCTAGGAAGCGTGAACTTTATTTTAAATCAGCGGCAGGCCGGAGATTTTTAAAGACAAAAATAATGCTTGGGTAGCTCAGGTAGTAGAGCGCTCCCCTGAAGAGGGATAGGTCGGCAGTGCAAATCTGCCCCCAAGCACCAGAGGATTGTAGAGTCTAAAGAGAGCGGACTTTAACGTTGTTCTTCTTGTCCTTGTCCACCTTCTGAAGTTTGATAGTGAGTAAGCCGTGGCGGACGCTAGCATCTACTTCTTCGGGCTCAACTTCTTGTGGTAGGGCAATAGTGCGAGAAAAGCGTCCCCAGTAGAGTTCTTTTGCAAAATAGTTCTCTTCGTCGATAGTTCGGGATTCCTCGCGTTTACCAGATATGGTAGCCATGTCGCGGGTCACAGAAATCTCCAAGTCTTCAGGCCTTACGCCGGCAACCATAGTTTGGATGACTATTTCTGTAGGAGTTTGGTATAGGTCTAGAGCTAGTTCCGCCTCTTCAGCTTCTTCCTCTATCCAATTCGTAGCCTTTTCTTCGCTACGGACGTTCTTGCCGTTTAAGGATTTTTTAGTAGGAGTTTCTTCTACTTCATCCTCCATACTAATACTACCAGTCAACCTTTCAAAAAAACTTCTCTTCTTTTTTTCCATTATGTTTTAGGCTTTAGGGTATTAGGCTCTAGGCTCTAGCTTTTGATTTACTAACGCCTAAGGCCTAGTTGCCTAGTGCCTGATTATTTTTAATTCAATCTTCTAACTTTTTCAAAAAGTAGCATCACTATTACTGCTACTACCCAGAGGAATGCAAAAACTTGCAAATAATCCTCTCCATCATTTCTAATTATAAAGAAATTAAATACGCTATGCAAGGTTATGGCGAAGAATAATCCTGTGGCCAGGAATCTTTTCTTGACTTTACCGCTCGAATGCATAGACATACCGAGGGCGATACCTACCGCTCCACTTGCGACGGTGTGGAGGAGTGTTGCGCCCAGGAATCGCAAGTGTCCAGTGAGCAAGCTCACTGCAGTGGCTCCTGTGGTGAGGGGTTCTACTAAGAATAAAGTATTCTCAAGCGCGGCGAAGCCGAGCGCACCAGTTATCATATATATCGGCCAGTCTACGGGTTCATCAGCCAGTGTTGTGCGATATATCACTGCCATAACGAAGAAATATTTTATAAGTTCTTCTGCCGTGGCCCAGAGCACAAGCTGGTGCGGGAGGGCGGAGATGTGGGTCTGTATTAATTTTTGCACAGGTATAACTACAGCCACAGAGAGCATGCCCATTATGAACACCATACCGAGCGCGCTTTTAGGTTCAGGATTCTTCTGATCTTCCTTGAGCCAGAACCATAACCACAGAAAAGAAGGGATGGTGCCGAATAAAAATGCGATAAATAAAATTTTTGGGTCGTTGAACATTAAGAAGGGTATGGCTCTACCATTAATAATTTACCTGCTTTGCCTGG
>CAZFNV010000003.1:70997-83498 GCA_964520225.1 uncultured Candidatus Saccharibacteria bacterium
GCAGTCTTCCCAGATAGGGAGGAGGACTTTCTTAACTTCGTCGTTCTTTTTGCTTTCTTCCACTATTTCGTCAGCGAAACGGTGCCAAATGTAAGCATAAATCTTTTCACTTGCCATATATAGACGATATTCTTCCATATCTTTTGTAATATCTTTCTTGAGTTCAGTGAATTCCAGCTCCAGCTGGCGAATTTCTTCTGTCTTTACCATCTCTACAGGGGCTGGGGCGGCAGAAGAAATTTCACCAGCTTGCGCTTGCAGAATATATCTTGTTATATTCCAAATTTTATTTGCGAAATTTTTGTAACCCTTAACTTTATTTTCGTCGAACTTAATGTCGTTACCTATAGCAGTGCCCACAAGTAAACCCATACGCAAGGCGTCTGCTCCGCATTTTTCTATCATTACAAGCGGATCTACACCGTTGCCAAGCGATTTACTGAATTTTCGACCAGAACTGTCGCGCACTAGGCCGTGGATCATAACTGTGTGGAAAGGAACTTGTCCAAGATGAAAACCACTCATCAGTATCATGCGGGAAACCCAAAGGTTGAGTATTTCATAAGCCGGCGACATGAATGCTGTAGGGTGGAAATTTCTCAGATCCGGTGTTTCGTCAGGCCAGCCGAGGGTAGAGAATGTCCAGAGCGCAGATGAGAACCAAGTATCCAGCACGTCCTCGTCTTGTGTAAAATCGTCGCCAGGCGAATTCTCTGAGCAGATTATTTCTGTGCCCCTATACCAAATTGGGATTCTGTGCCCAAACCATATCTGACGCGAGATACACCAGTCACGCAAGTTGTCTATCCAGTGGAAGTAAGCCTTGCGGAAGCCTTCTTGAGGCATATTGACCGCACCTGTTTCGACGGATTTGCGCATTATTTCTTTTAGTGAAGTTTCTGAACCACTAGCTATCCCGGGAATTTCTGAATGAGGGATTTTAAATTTTTTATCAACGCTGATCCACCACTGAAGCTTCGGAAGTGGTTCCACTACCGCGCCAGTGCGTTCTGATATTGAGACATTATTCACTATATCTTCCTCTTTCTCTAGCAAACCTTCGGATTTGAGCCACTCTACCACCATTTCGCGGGCTTCGCTTGTTTTCTTGCCTTCAAGGCGCCCATTGACGGACATCTTGGCGTATTCGTTTATGATCTGCGGGCGAGGGAGGTTATATCTGTCGGCTATCTCCCAGTCTGCTTGGCTGTGCGCAGGAGTAACCCCGAGAGCGCCGGTGCCGAAATCCTTTTCTACGGATTTATCCGCTACTATTTTTATTTTTACAGGCACATCACAGAAGGTGACTTCATATTCTTTGCCAATAAATTGCTGATAGCGCTCATCGTCAGGATGTACGGCTACGGCAGTGTCGCCGACTTTAGTTTCTGGTCTGGTGGTTGAAATGGCGATAGGGAAGTCTTTCGAATATTTGAAAGTATATAGCTTGGATGTGCGTTCTTCATGTACTACTTCATCGTCAGAAATAGTGGTTTGGCCTTTTGGATCCCAGTTCACTATACGGTGCCCTCGATATATTAGCCCTGCGTCATACATACGTTTAAATGCGGTGAAAACTGCGTGATTGCGCTTGTCATCCAGTGTATAAGCATAACGGCTCCAATCGAGCGAGGCGCCCATTTTTCTGATCTGGCTCAATATCGTATTCTCGCTTTGCTTTGCAAATTCGCCAACTCTGCGCACGAGGTCAGTGCGTCCGATGTCGTGTCTGCTTTTACCTTCGGACTTTTGTAAATCTTTCTCTACGCGAGCCTGGGTAGCTATAGCTGCGGAATCTGTACCAGGAACCCATAGTACGCGGTAGCCTCGCATGCGTTTAAAGCGGATGATCGCGTCTTGCAGGGAGTCTTCATAAGCGTGGCCGAGGTGAAGTACCCCGGTGACATTAGGTGGAGGTAGGGTGATAGTGAACGGTTCTTTGTCCACATTTGGCAAGTTATCCGGATTAAAAAAGCCGGACTCTTCCCATGTTTTATAGATTCTATCTTCAGTATTTTGGGGTTCGTAAGGCTTTAGAAGTTTATCTGGCAAATTATCGTGCATAGCCTTAATAATAACAATTAAAGCCTTAAATTTCCACTTGCTTTGATGCGGGTGGGGGTTGGGACTCTTTGTTTGTTTTTCATAAAGTTTAGGTAGCCAGCGATGCCGATCATAAGCGAGTTGTCGGTGGAAAGGCCAGGTGGGGGTAGGAGGAGTTCCACACCCTTGGTCTTGGCTAGCTTTTCCATTTCTGAGCGTAAAAATTTATTAGACGAGACTCCACCGCCGATGGCGAGAGTTTTGATTTTATCTTTTTCGATAGCTTTTGCGGTTTTTACTACGAGACACTCTATGGCTGCATTCTCGAATTCGCAAGCAATCTGAGCTTTCATTTCGGGGGTTAGTTTATCGGTGCCACCTAGGTCACGTACTAAATACAGCACCGCCGTCTTGAGCCCAGAAAAAGAAAAATTGAAATCCTTAGTGTGTAGCATCGGGCGAGGGAGCGAAATAAGCGGAGCAGATGCAGGAAAATTTTGTCCGTGTCGGAGCCCCCGTAGAGAGGGTAAAGCGGCGAAATTTTCCTGTATCTGTGAAGCGTTATCTTTTAACCGACCTCCCTCGCGAGAATGTTCGGCTATTTCTGAATTTTCCTGTATCTGCGAAGCCCTAACTTTTTCCGCCAGGTGCGATATCTCCGGTCCACCAGGATAAGGTAGGCCGAGCATGCGAGCAACTTTATCAAATGCTTCACCCACAGCGTCATCTAGCGTTTCACCGATTATTTTATACTTGAGCCATTTCTCTACTAGCACTAGCTGTGTGTGCCCACCTGACACAAGGAGTGCAAGCATAGGCATTTTTACTTTTGGAATTTTAAACTTACCCTTATTTTTACCAAACACTGAAAGCGCGTGTCCTTCCATATGGTTCACGGGTATCAAGGGTACACCATACTTTTTCGCTAAGTCTTTTGCAAAAGTTATGCCTTCCCAAAGACACATTTCAAGCCCGGGACCTGATGTTACAGCGATGGCGTCGAACTTTTTTGCCTTCGATTGTTTCAGGCTAGCTTCAAGTAGTATTGGTAAATTTTTAGCATGTTCGCGCTTAGCAAGCACGGGGTAAACACCACCGTACGGTCGGTGCACATCGATTTGCGAGTTGGCATTATTAGCAAGCACCTTAAAGCTAGCGCTCGTCGCGCTGCCGGCTACTTCATATATACTCACGCAAGTATCATCGCAAGATGTTTCTATCGCAATTAGTTTCATGTGCGCGGTGAGGGATTCGGACCCCCGGCCCTTGTCACGTCAAGACAATGCTCTTCCACTGAGCTTCAGCCGGAGGCTGATCCGCCTCTGGCGGAAACCGTTACTAATAATTTCAACCCGGTGCACGCTGTAGGGATTGAACCTACGGCCCTTGTCACGTCAAGACAATGCTCTACCACTGAGCTAAGCGTGCAAGTTTTCTAAAAACTTTCTTCCCTGACCAGATTTTAAAAACCGTTCTCTTTTTATCGCTGAAGTTTTGTCTGGCAGACTTTCTGAATAAAACATTATAAATGGTCCATTCTGACTTGTGAATTTATTTGAACCATTATTATGTTCTTTTAATCTAACATATACATCCTTTGATGTATATCCTACATATCTTTTGTTATTTCGCAAACTTTTTAATACATAGATATTAAACATTTCTTCGCGTTCTATACTGTTGCGAATTTCTCTTCAATCCTTTCAAGCGCAAGGATGAAGGCGCTGATGCGCAAAGTTGTATTGAATTCTTTTGATTTTTCTAATATTTTTTTAGAACTGTCGTCTAGAATTATTTTCAATTTATCTGTAACCTCTTTTTCGCTCCAGTGTTCGCCTTTGAGATTTTGATCCCACTCGAAGTAGGACACGGTTACTCCTCCTGAATTCGCCAGCACGTCTGGTATTACAGGTATGCCGGCTTTGTGTAGTATTTCATCGGCCTCAGGTGTTACGGGGCCGTTGGCGAGCTCAAGAACCAACTTTGCTTTTATTTGCACAGCATTCTCTGCTGTGACCACATTCTCAAAAGCAGCTGGCACCAAAACGTCGCATAGGGTTGCCAGTAGTTCTGCATTAGTTATATCTTTTGAGCCCGGGAATCCAGAGAGTGTGCCTTGTGCTTTTTTATATTCAGCTAATTTTTTTATATCTAGACCATTCTCATCATATATACCACCTTTAGAATCAGATATGGCTATAACCCTGTGTCCGTGTTCAGAAAATATTTGCGCAGCGTTGCTACCCACATTGCCGAAGCCTTGCACTACTACACTACATTTCTCGGGCAGGTTAAGCTCTGTGCGCATAGCATCGAATACATAGAATCCGCCGAGCCCTGTGGCCACGCCACGGCCTTCGCTACCACCTTTATCTATCGGCTTACCAGTGAAGGTGGCCCTGGTGGTGTCTCCAGTCAACTTCTCGTATTCGTCAGACATCCAGCTCATTATCTCGGGTGTGGTGTTCACGTCTGGCGCAGGGACGTCTTTACGAGGTCCGATGTTGTTCACGAGCTTTTGCACCCAGCCTCTAGACAGGCGCTCAAGTTCGCCTTTTGATAATTCGCTCGGAGTAACAGTTATGCCACCCTTGCCTCCACCCATAGGAATGCCGGCGACTGCGCATTTGATGGTCATCCAAAAGGCGAGGGCCTTTACCTCATTTATTTCTGTGTCTTGATGGTAGCGAATACCGCCTTTGTATGGCCCGAGAGCGTCATTCCACTCCACGCGATAGCCGTCGAAGATTTTTAATGTGCCATCATCCATGGTGACAGGTATAGATATACGGATGTCGCGGTCTGGATGGCGCAGGCGGGTAATAAATTCTGGGCGGAATTTATTACCCGCCACTTTCACTACTTCGTCAAACTGCTTCATTGCATTATCAAATGGGTTTTGCATAGTATTTTTATTTTATTTATTAATCAAACCTTCTAATGTTTCTAATTCTTGTTTTGAGTTTACCCCCAGGGCTTCATGAGGGTCTATGTTCGTTGATTCAATCTTCACACCTTCTTGCATAGCTATCTTTACTAAATCAGTCAAATAATATTCTTTTTGTGCATTGTCTCGGTTTAATTTTTTCAAGTTTTCCCAAAGCCACGGGGCGTCAAAACAGAAGTATGATGGGTTCACTTCTTTAATATTTCTTTCCTCGTCACTTACCGTATCTTTAAATTCTATTATTTTCTCTATTTCGCCAGATTCGTTTCGAATAATTCTGCCAAAATTTTTGTAAAAAACATTGCGCCAGTCTAGAAAGTCGGGGAGCGCCACTGTGGCCATGGTGAGCTTGGCGCCAGAGCTTAAATGTTTCTGAGCTAGAGCCTTGATTGTATCAGAGCTGATGAAAGGATGGTCGCCATATAGCACCATCACGTTCTTCGCACTTTCTCCTAGTTTAGACTTTGCTGATATGACTGCGTGGCCAGTGCCTAGCTGTTCTTCTTGAACGGCGTAAATATATTGATCTCCCAAGCTCTGCATTACTAGATCGCGCTGTTGGCCAACGACTATCACTGGAGTGTTGATGAGGCCGGCATTTTTCACAGCAGAGAGAACGTGGGTTACCAGAGGTTTACCCTGGAGTGGCACCAGAACTTTCGGAAGCTCGGATTCCATCCTTTTGCCGTGTCCAGCTGCTAAAATAATAATGTTTATATCAGACATGTCTCGAGAGTATACACCTTATTCTTTCCCTTGACCAATTTTCTCTAAAATCTTCGGAATCTTTTTGAAATCTTTCATCAGAACGGCGCGCATTGAGCCGTCGTATAGCGCTGCCGCTGGGTGGTACAGCGCGTAGAAATATTTGGTCGGCATGTCTTTGAAACTTTTTACTAGGAGCTTACCATGGACCGCGCTTATCTGCTCGGTAGGGAAGAAGTTGTTCATGGCGTGCCTGCCTAGGAAAATGATTAGCTTCGGCTTGATTAGCGCAAGCTCGTCGAGTAGCCACTCCCGACACTCGGCTTTCTCGTTCGGCAACGGGTCGCGGTTGTTCGGTGGGCGATATTTCACTACGTTGGTTATGTAGATATCTTCACGCTTCAAGTTTATTGCTTCAAGCATTTCACTCAAGAATTTACCCGCCGAGCCGACGAAGGGAACACCCTGCTCGTCTTCCTTTTTCCCAGGAGCTTCACCTATGAATACAATTTCTGCATCAGGACTACCGTTCCCCGGCACGGCCCGAGTGGCAGTATTTTTGAGCTCGCACACACAATCCTCCGCCCATTTGGCATGAATCGCCGAAAGTTTTTGTTGTTTATTCATTTACAAAACAGTTAGCACTACGAGGAGAGTGAGTACAGCGAATGTGCCGAGAGTTTTGAGGAAAAAGTCGATAGCTTCCTCGCGTTTGTTTTCGATCAAGAGCATTACCGGGCGGTAGAAGAAAAGGAAGCCCATGGTGGCCACAGAGAGTACGAGAAGGGAAAGGGCTACAATAGGCGCGAACATGGTGTCGGGCTCGTTGCTATGGGTGGCGCTCATATAATTCATAAATAGGGCAATACCCCAGATATACGCTTCCGCACATATTGCATTTACAAAAGGATTCCATCGCATGGTGGCATTATAGCATTCCATGCTGTGAGCGCAATACAGGACTTCGCTTGCGGAGTAACGTATATTGAGTTATAATTAACTTATGTTGAATTGGCTAAAAAATATTTGGAAGAATCGAAAGTCTGCGGAATCTCTGCAAGGTAAAGTTACCCCAGAGGCTATTTCGGGTGCGTATGAGAACCGCTATCGAGAGATCGAGTCTCTTAGAAAATATGACCGAGGAGAAAAAACAATCCCTACAGCCAATCTCAAGAAACTTGTGCGAAGTCTATAATCTTCTTTATGCAAGGGGAGAAGTCGTTTTTCCTTTACAGGATATTCATGCTGACAGTTTGGAAACAATAGTAAAAACAGTAGAAGGAATTTGGTTCGGCATAAATAGATTCCCCACACCAGAGAGCAAAGCCTCGGCGTATTTTTGTTTGATTATAAAAGATCATCCGGTGGTAGATGGCAACAAACGTCTGGCTGTTATGTGGTTGGAAATTTATTGCAAAATTTTAAATTTAAAAATAGTTTTACCGAAAGGTTTAACTCTAGATGTGCTTGCTGTCACAGTCGAACAATTGAAAGATGTAAACAACGATCAACTTTTTGGTCTTGTTAAAAAAGTACTTTTTGGCGTTCGGGCGAAGTAATGTTTGGAAACGCGTAGCCAGTATTTTGTGAAAAAGAGGGAAATGGCTTGTTGTAAAGAAGTATGGTGCGCTTTGCGCGCAAGGGCGTCGTGGGCCACAATAATTTGCCCGCCGTCGCGGGCAAATTTTCCAGCCCCGGACTCAGCTGTTTTTCTTGCTAGAAAAACATGCTTCCGTCTTCACCGAGCATGCAAAAAGAGCACAGCAGTGTGCTCTTTTTGGCATAAGTGCTCGGTGATCTAATCATAACCTTTGCACGAAATTATTTCGAGAGCCACTAATCATGTCGACCAGCGCCTCGGAGTACCTCGGCGCTCCGCCCTCGCCCCGTTCCGCCTCTCCATTCTTTTTATTTTTCGCGGGGGGATTCTTTTTGAAATTGTATGGGGCGGAAACGGGGCTCGGTCGGGCTTCTTCTAAGGAAGAAGCAGTCGTCATGAAATGCAGTGGTGCTCGGGATTTCTTCGCTAGTGTTATCGTCCAGTGACCAAAGGGGATGCACCCTCGGCATCCGCCTCGGGCATTTCCGCTAGGGCTACTCGCGCCTAGATGCCTAGGATTCCTGCTTATCCTCGCCAGTGCGCTCTGCGGAGCGCTGGCTCGGGCAGGAAACTTGTTGGGGGAAGGAAGGGTTCCTTCCCCCAGCTTCGCCTCGGTTCGTGCTCGCTACGCTCGCATTCCGCAGAGCGGAACAGGGCTCACCCCACCCGGCTCGCACAACCCCCATCCTCGTTTTCATATCCACGTTTTGTAGTGTCGCTTTCGCTATTAGATTTCTGTATTGCAAGAGAACGGCGGCGCTCATCCTTTAGTCATGGACGCCCTAGCGGAAATACCCGAGGCTCAAATCCTTATGTGCTTGCCCCACACCACCCATGCGCGCACATCCCGCCCGCGAAGGACAGAAGGGATCGCGGGCGGGACTCCCTTAGAAATAGTAAAGGGCTCCGAGCAGATTGTGGTCTGCAAGGAGCCCTTGATCGCGAACTTCGTCCGCGACTAACCGATCGACAGGAGCGCGGGGTTGAGCACGCCGCCGGACTCGTTGGCTTTCTCGCCCTCGGTTCCGATCTGCGTCTTGATGTTGTGCCAGCGACGGAGCTGATCCCCGTACTTCCAGCACGCCGCCAGTTGCGAGACGGCGCACCCGTACATGAAGCCGGTGATGCCTTCGAGATCCGCTTCGTGCGACGTGGCGTCCGCCACGTCTTCGAGCTTCTTCCCGTTGGACATCTCGACCTGCATGAGCCGCGCCCATCGCTCCGAGTAGGTCATGACAGCGCCACCGTAGCCGTCCTTGTTGACGTCCTTCGACTTCTGCCAACCGGCTTCGTCGGCGAGCTCGATCGCGGGGGCGTTGGCCAGCTTGGCCTCGACCTTCTCGCGATGCGCACGCGCCTTCTTCTCGGACTCCACGCGCTGCTTCTCCCACCTGCGCTCGTTCTCGGCCTTGACGCGATCGTCGTTCGCCTTGTCCTTGGCCGTGAGTTTGGCCTTCGGATAGGGTCCGACATCGCCCTTGATGTAGCCCGACTGCGCGCGCTGCTGATCACGGAAGATGAGATCGGCGTTGGAATCGCCGTTCACCAGCACCGTGACGCCGTTGAGTTCCTGCTTCGCCGTGAAGTTGCCCTTCTTGGCGAGCCCGATCATCTCCTTGATGGTGTCGATGATGAGGCTGTTGTAGACGTCCGTCTTCTTGACTTTCATGTGTACTCTCCTGTTTTTGAGGTTGTGAATGTGCGGTTGGCGCGCCACAATAGCCCGCCAAAATCCTGCATTTATTCTAGCATATCTAAAGTCATCTGTCAAGCTTGCCGGCTATTCCTGAAATTGGATATTTGCTTGCGAAATAAAACTTTCAGTTTCTTGAATAATATCTATTTGCTTACTTGTTAAGATATTGTTGTCATAGAGATCTTTAGAAAAAGCAACGCTTATCTCGACAGCCTGTGTCGCAATAAAATCTCCATTACCTCCCTCATGAAAAAATATTTTTCCATACTTATCTTGCCCCACAAATTCTTGAAGCCCTTCTATATTTAGATGAGCTACAGGAGATAATTGTCGATAAATTAAACTATACATCCGCTCGAAACTTCCAGGCTCGGCATTTTTAACCTGCCCTTCTTCGCATAATTTGGCCTTCTCTTGTAAATGTTTTGTCCCAGTGAGATTCGGGTTTGCTCGTAAGATTGCTTGTCTGTGCGTGTCTTGGTCAGCTAGAGCTTTAGTTAAATATTTATTATTGAAAAGTTTAGTCTCATCTTGAACTTCCAAATTCGGATAACTTTTTATCAAATTTTGTATTTCATTTAAAATCGTGATTCTCTCGTCAAACATTCTCTTTGCAGAAAAAGCCAATCGTTGCTCGTGGTCGTTAACTTGGTGATAGATGATGTCTATATGTGCCTCAAATAATGCTCTTAACAATACTTTTGCGGCGTTCGATTTCTTGTTCTGGCATAGAATCAGAATTGATTCCGCAAAACTAAAAACTGGTTTGTGGGCAAAAAATATGTAATTTTGTAAATGGCTATATCTACTTCTATCTGCGTTAGAGAGTAGTGATGTTATTTCTTCCTTGAGTTGTGAGAATCGTTTATCTAATTCCTCAATATATTCTGCTGACATTTTATTTCCCAGATTTCCTTCGATTATCATCTTTGCATAACATCTGACAATTTTCGGCTACAGTTTTTCCTCCGTCATGCCAAGGGTTAATATGATCTGCCTCCATTTCATTGATAGCAAACTCTTTTTTACACACAGGACAAACTCCATCTTGTCTTTCGTATGCTTCACGCTTCATATTTGGAGTAAAGGCACGAATAGAAAGATATCGTTCCTTTCGAGTTAGCACATAAGGGTAAATACCAGACTTTTTTGTAACATCTTCATCTTGCATCAACTCTTTGATTTCTTTTTCCAACTTTCCCGAATCAAGTTTTTTGCTCCTAAACTCATTATAAAGTTCGCCCCAATTTACACCAGCCATTTCTTTTCTGTAATTTGGGAAAGTTTTTCGCACCCAGTGAATTACATCTTGGAAATACTGCCACAACTCATCTGCATTTTTATCATGCTGATGTTTCGCCATGTATTCTTCTATCTGCTCGCTATTTATCCAAGACAAAGCAGTTTCTAGGTATTCTTGGCGAATTGGTGAGCCAGACACCAACGAACCTCCGTCATTTGCAAGCAAATAAGCGGCGCAATTCGTTTTACTAAACTTTAATTTTGCGTCAGAAAGCCATGATCCAGTATAGACAGCATTTCTAAGCTCTTGATCTGTTAGCCTTTCGCCAGCGATATTGATAATTTTAAACCAGTCTAGCTTTTCTTTATCTTTTCCCTCGCAGTGATAAATCATGAGATCATAATTCATAATTTGCTCCTGCTCCTCTTTTGTAAGGTTGTGGAACATAGCAGTTCGTCCGTTAAATTCAATAGAAAAATCTCCGTTTACATATTGAGCGATACTGATTGTTCTCTGTTGTCCGTCCAATACTTCAAAATTTCCATCTTCCTTTTTAACCCAATACATCACATTCAAAGGAAAACCATTTTTCACAGTTCTGATAACTTCATCTCTTTGTTTTCCACTGTATACGAATTCTCGTTGATATTTAGGACGAATATCTAATTTACCACCAAAAGCAGATACTCCTTCCTCGGCACTATCTTTGTAGTCTTTTACAACTTCTGAAATTTTTATTTTGTGTAGCTCAATTTTCATATTATTTTTGTGGTTTTTTATTTTTAATAATAATTCTCGCGTAGATACTTGAATATAATTCATCAGTCTCAACATCTCTAAAAGCTGGGTAAGCGTCCCGTTCTGAATTGTATTTTCGATATAAAGTACCTTTTGCGTTTACTGTAAATTTCCCAGTGGATTTGCCATCTTTTAAAATTTCCATCTTTCTATTTTTTGTAAAATCAATACTTCCAACGATACCTAGCGCAATAATTTCAAACTGATCTGGATTATATTTATCAACAAAAGTAATTGGAACACCCATTTCTTTTTTATAGTCCATTGGTATTTCTTGAACCTTGGAAATATCTATAGCTTTATAATTTTCGTAATTTGGATAATCAATCTCATTGTATTTTTTATATAAAACAATGTCTTGTTTATGCTTTTCTACATCCAAATTTGTAAACCAGCATGAAGTCGAAACACGAGCAATTTTTTTGCCGTTTTCATCAATATGATGATATTTTTCCCATTCTTTAGGAACCTCAAAAAACATTCCCACATTAAAATTCGTATACCCGGTACGAATTTTATTTTCCTTGATTAACTTAAATATATCTTTATAAGTTAGAGCATTTGTATTCCCAATAATTAAAAATTTCTTATTATGCTCCATCAATTGAGTAACATAGTCACGAAAAAGAGAAAAAGGTGGATTTGTTACCACAATATCTGCCTGTTTTAATAATTCAATACTTTCTGCACTTCTAAAATCCCCATCATCTTTCATTGGCGACCATTCGTTGTTTTTATTTGCTTTTAATTGCTCAGCAACATCTCTTAAATCGAAAGCCCCATCACCATCAAGATCATTGACTTCATTAATAATTAACTTATTGGCGTTAGTTTTTGGACGTCCTTTTACATGTTCCAAAGTTTTATCATCACCAAATAAGCCTAGTTGAGTATTGGCAATAGGCGATGGTTTATAGCTGGTGGCAATAAGTTTTTTTAATTTTAGAGCATTGAAATTTGAGGCAAAATATTTGAAAAAATTACTCTCAAAAGGATCGTCGCAATTACAATAAACAATTTTGCCCTTGAATTGTTCTTTGTAATGTTTTAACTCTTTTTCAATATCAACAAGTTGAGTATAAAATTCGTCATTTTTGGCTTTGTTAGCCTTGCGGAGATGAGTATTTGAATTTGTCTTTATTTTACTCATAAAATTTATTTCAAAAGCTCACTACTGGAAATCCCCAAAGCCCCAGCGATCTTTTCTAAAGTCGAAAGGGTGGGGTTCATTCGACCATTTTCAATGTTACTTATATATGCTCTATCAACGCCCAGAGCGGTCGCAAGATCTACTTGCGACATATCCTTTTTTTCTCTCCATTTTCTTAGGTTTTCCCCAAGTTTCTTGCTTAATGCCATATTTTGTATTCTATTCCTAGTTGCAACAGATTACAACGTGCAATATAATTCACATAGCCCGACCGAGCCCCGTTTCCGCCCCATACAATTTCAAAAAGAATCCCCCCGCG
>CAZFNV010000004.1:0-82021 GCA_964520225.1 uncultured Candidatus Saccharibacteria bacterium
CCTTCTTTTTCAAACTCATCAAACAAATCAGGGCCACGCACCAACAACTCGCCAGCATTTTCCTTTATAACTTTATAAACTTGATTACTTCCAACTTCCTTTGGAACCCACACCGCCACATCCCGCGCGATGAAAGGAAAAAGCGACCACATTTTGAACGGAGGCTTTAGGCTATAGGCACTAGGCTCTAGCTTAAAATCAGAAGAAATATCTTTGCAAAATTCATCAAGTGTTTTTTCTACTATATTATTTTTGTCGCTATAAGCGACATGGATTTCCTCTTCTGGGGTCCAGACGGTACCGATCTCGAAAATTTTAACTTCGTTTAAACCAAGAAGCGGAGCATTCACCTTATTTAATTTCAAGCTCTCCCCTAGCCCGTCGGAAAGATTGCTACGCAAGAATTTTTTGTCTGAAGCAGAAGCTAGTACTGAAACCTTACCCTTGTCCCGAAAAACATAAGTCATCACTTCCGAATAACCGCTCCCCAGAAGCTTCGCTCGAGCTTGCGCGATTTTTGCATAGGTTCTATTCTCGCTCGGCTTGAAATCAATCTTAGGCAGCGCAGGCTCCACTTTGTCATAACCCATTATTCTGCCTATTTCTTCCGCCATATCTTCCTCGATATTTAAATCTAGGCGGAGTGGTGGTACAACGATTTCAAATTCGTCGTCGTGTATTATGTAATCTATTCCATAATTTTTTAATATATTTTCTACCTCATCTTTGCCCACTTTTCTACCCAAAATACTTGAGATCCTCGAAAGTTGGAATTTGAGCTTTTTCTCTTCTTGTTTTTTAGGGTAGTAATCCACTATATCTTCAAACTCTGCCTCCGGACATATTTCAAGAATAAGGGCTGAGAGTTCACGCATACCATACGAAGCAAGCTCGGGCGATAAATCATTTTCAAAACGTTTGCGCGCATCAGTAAAAATACCCAGACTCTGCGCGGTTTTGCGAACCGAAACCGGATCGAAATTCGCAACTTCGATAATTATATTTTTAGTATTAATATCTACCTCGGTCGACTTACCACCTTTTACTCCCGCAATACCGATAGCGCCGCCCGCATCAGCGATAACTAGATCAGAGCTTTTCAATTTCAAATCCCGATTGTCTAAAGTAATTAATTGCTCGCCTTCTTCAGCAAGTCTCACCACAATTTTCTCCTGTACTTTATCCATGTCGAACACATGCGTAGGCTGGCCGGAGTTATACATCACCAAATTCGCAGCGTCCACCATATTATTGATACTTCGCTGTCCTATTGATTCTAAGTGCTTAACCACCCATTCTGGACTCGGGCCCACTTTCACACCCCTCACAATCCGCCCTATGTATCGCCGACACTTACTTACCCCGTCCTTGGCGGGGTCCGACTGAATTTCTATCTTTAAGCTCGCAGCCTTGGCTTCAGGAATCTTATATTTAGATGTAGGGTCAACATATGGAATATTTAATAGTGAAGCCACCTCTCGTGCAATACCCATATGTGAAAGTAAATCGTGGGCGCGGTCTGGTAAAACTTTTAGATCAAAAACGCAGTCTCCATCAGATAATTTTTCAATACTATCAACCTCACACATATGATAAGTAAAAACTTCAGCTAGTTTTTCTGCCTCGGGCGCATCCGGTATGTACCATTTAAGCCAGTTGTAAGAAATTTTCATCTTAAAATTGATTTAATCTCAGATCTCCCTGATAAAATAGTCGAATATCATTTATCCCGAATTTAACCATAGTTAGACGATCAAGACCGAATCCGAACGCGAAGCCTTGGCACTCTTCCGGATCAAGACTACTGTTTTTTAAAACATTCGGGTGAACCATTCCCGCCCCAAGCAACTCCATCCACTTGCCGTTATATTTCACATCAACCTCGAATCCCGGTTCCACGAACGGAAAAAAGCTTGGTCGTAGACGAATTTCCGAATCGGGACCAAGAAATTTTTTGAAAAATTCAGTCAGCACCCATTTCATGTTCGCCACACTTACGTCCTTGCCTATCATTAAACCTTCAAGTTGAAAGAATTGCATTTCGTGCCCAGCGTCAGTCGCTTCATTGCGAAAAACTTTGCCGGGAACAACGATAGCAAACGGTGGCTTTTTACCAGCCTTCACTAGATTTTCCATAAACCTGATCTGAACATTCGAAGTGTGAGTACGCAAAACAAACCCGGGTTTGTCTTTTATAAAAAAAGTGTCCTGCATGTCTCGGGCCGGATGATCTTTCGGAAAATTTAGCGCTTCGAAATTATGCCAGTCATCTTCCATCTCTGGGCCCAAAGCAACTTCAAAACCCATATCCGAAAAAATAGATACGGCTTGGTCGATAATTTGAGAAATCGGATGCTCAGTGCCTGTTTGTTTTACAGTATCCATATACAGACTATTTCGATCGAGCTTTTTCAGAAACTACTGCAGTGATAAGCTCTTCTGCTCGTTCGCTCATTATATGCACAGATTCTTTTAGAGCTTTTTCTTTTAATCGAACGTCCTCCACCCAATATCTTAAATTTTTTATTGCCTCCTCAGTACTTGCCATAAATTTGTTTAATTATACTAAACTAGTTTCGACTAAACTAATTTAACGGGTCTTTTATAATTCTTCCTGAATTGATTTTTGTGTTTTTGCTTATTTGGACCGACTAAAAATTGGTTCACTTTTTTAGGGAATTTATCACAAATATTACATATGCGCCCACAGTAGCCATTTAATTTCTCTTTACAATCCTTACAACAAATAAATAGTACGTGGCATGCCTGGTTCTTGCAATGCATATAGTCATCACACTTTACTGCTTCACATACCTGACACATAGCTATGATTTCATCACCTATTTTTTCATCTAGCCGTTCATCGAAGACAAAGTTTTTGCCACGAAATTTATTCTGGAGCCCTAATTCCTTCACTCGGTGCGCATAATCTATTATCCCACCTTTGATATGCTTAACATTTTTGAAGCCATTGTGCTTCATCCAAGCAGAAGCTTTTTCGCAGCGTATACCTCCTGTGCAGTAGAGCAGAACTTCCTCGTCCTCCTTGCCACGAAACATTTCGTGGACGCGGGCCAACTGTTCACGGAAAGTATCCACATCCATTATCTCTGCATTATCGAAGTGGCCTATCGCCGACTCATACATATTGCGCATATCTATCACAGTCACTCCGCGATCTATCATCTCATTCACCTCTTCAGCTACAACATATTCGCCGGTATTCGCGGGATCAAAAGTAGAATCATCTAGACCATCCGCTACAATCTTTGGGCGAACTTTAATAATCAATTTTAAAAAACTAGATAAACCTTTCTCCTCTACTGCAACCTTAAACGGCACATCTTTGAACTCTCTGATACTGTATAAAAAATTTTTAAAAGCTTCGAAATTATGCTCGGGCACATTCATCTGCGCATTTATACCCTCATGAGCTACATATATCCTGCCCAGACACTTGAGCTCTGAAAATTTATCAAACAAAAAGTCGCGCATGGCCTTGGGGTCAGCAATCTTCACATAGCGATAAAAAGACAAGGTTTTGCGCCTGAAATTCTCATTTTTTAGATCACGCACAAGCTCGTCTTTAGATTTAGTATTAGCCCGCTTAAACATAGTATTCATCTTATATGAAAATCCTCAAAACACAATCCTATCTATATTTATCTGCTATTTTGCAATACTCGCATTCTGTCGCTTTGCCGTAAGAATTATAGTTGCAAGGACGCTCAAGCCACTGCCCTGTTTTTACAAGCTGGTCATAGTCGGCAATATCTTTTAGGAGCAGCTTGCGCTCCTCGGGGCCGATAGTTGTAGTATAGAAATATTCTTTTTCTTTTTTGGCTTCTAAAAATTCGAGCCTGCTTTCGAGCACTCGAGCGTGCCATTTTGGATTCTCTTCCAGTAGAAATGAATACATGGCGAGCTGGCGGAGGTTGGCGCTCAGCCGGCCCTCTTCATCGCGCTTCTCGACTGCGGATTTACTTTTCGAGCTACCAGTTTTAAAATCCGTAACTCGCACATCCTTATTGTTTAAAATTTCTACCAAGTCTATCTTGCCGTAGAATTTTAGATTCGGGAAACGGTCATCGTTATATGAAACACTTTCCTCGCTTTTGTGAACCGGCGCAATTGCGGGAAGGCGGTTCTGCGTGAAATTTTTGAGTATCTCAAAAATTTCACGCTTAAAACGTACTAAGCTTTTTTCTTTACCCAGAGCAACACCGCGCGCTTCTTCCTCGGCGAGGATATCAAGATCTTGATCAGTTGGTGACTTGGAAGATTTAAGTATCCTGTCTAGCGCGTTGTGCACCGCCCCACCGAACGAAAGCGTTTCTGAACGTTCCCAGGGAATACCTAGTAAATTATTGAAATACCATTTCCACGGGCATTCAAAAAAGTTATTGAGCAATGAAACAGTCACGTTTCGATTAGTATATTTCTCTCCAGCTAATTGCGCAAAATCGGACAAACCGTTCTCCCCTACGGTATTTGGAATTGCAACTAGAGCCTTTTGTCGAGCGAAAATTTCCTCTGGCAATTCCGAGATAACCCGCGCGAGCTCCTGTTCACGCCCCTTGTGTGAAGTGGTAGCGTAAGACAGCGTGCAAAACCTCTTAGCTCGAGTGATAGCCACAAAAAGTTTGCGCTTCACAGCATCGACGTCTTGTTCCAATAACATTTCCTTCACGCGCTCAGGTAAAGTTATTAGAGAACGACGGCCAGAGTTGAGAGAAAGTTCATCCATATGCGCTATCCAAACATAGTCAAACTCCAGGCCTTTGGCCGAATGCATGGTGAGCACTTTTACCCCCTCGCGTGGAGCAAGCTCCATACTCACATGCTCACCGTAGAAAACTAGGCGTTCTAAATACTCTACAAACTCTTTGAGCGATATTTCATCGCGCGGAGACTTCGCGCTCTCATAAAGCTTGAGAAATGTATCTGCTATTTCTTTACGGGTTACCACTCCCACATCTGTATCTGCCCTTGAATGTTCACCCATAGCCTTAAGTAGGGCTTCTGTGTTGCCAGAGTTTGCGAGCTTTTGCCATTCTAAAAGTTTCATTATCCATCGTTCCACCGCAGTCTCACCACCGAACAAGGAAACTTTTGTAAAACCCGCTAAATTTTCTAAAGAAAATTCTTTTAATTTTTGCTCAGCTAGAAATTTATGCGCATCCATAGTTGGAACACCGGAAAAATTATCCAGAAATGACATTGCGAGCGCGTGAGTATTTTTAGGATCAATTAAAACTCGCAACACTCGAAGGTATGCCTGCGCATCGTCTTGATCAAAAAGGTTCAGAGCATCCTCCGGTGCGACAGGTATACCCAAGCCGTGCAGAATGTCGATGGCTCGCCTCACTTGTGCATTCTTTGGCACCAAGAGTGCGCAATCGCTCGCACTAACGCCACCATTCATCTTTTCTTGTAAATCTTCTGCTAAAAGCATGATTTCTTCATCTCTGCTTCCAGCTTCAAAAAGCCTTATCGGGTGCGCCTCTGCGCGCTGGCTCAAAAGCTTATCCTTGGTCATCACACTCGCAAGCAGTGCGTGCGAAGCATCGAGGATAACTTGAGTGGAACGGTAATTATCGACGAGAGTTACGAGTTTGGCGTCTTTGAAAGTTTTCTTGAAATTCTGAAAATGTTCGATCGAGGCACCAGAGAAACCGTAGATAAGCTGGCGATCATCCCCCACCACGAATATGTCGGGGCGCTCGAGTGGCCCCCAGACTTTTCTTAAAAATTCGTTTTGCACTCGGCTAGAGTCCTGATGCTCATCTACCAACACATAAAGATATCGCTCGCGCACATCGGCGAGCGCGTCTTTTGACTTCTCAACTATACTCACCATATATTCGAGCACATCATCGTAATCCAACATATTTTGCTCGCGTTTAGTGGCCTCATAAACGGACATAAACTCAGCAACTTCCCTACTGCGCTTGAGAGACTCTAGGCGTTTCTCTGCTTCCTGCTTTAGTTCACCCTTTGTGGCTCCACGGCTTGAAATATTTTTATCATCGTTCTCAATAGAGTGAATCTCATCTTCTACTGCAGATAAAAATTCCTCGCGCGTCATCCGCTCGCGCTTCATAAGCGATATGATACTCTTCAAATCTTCGTAATAACGACTACCGTCTCCACGCGGACGCAAGTATTCCCACTCGTGGCCTTCTAAAATTTTATCGAAAAAAATCGCCCCATCAGCATCTTCCAAGAGTTTCGGCTCAGCTGATAAAACAAGTACAGAAAAATACTTTTTAATCAGTTCTAGCCCAAAACTATGAAAGGTGGACACATTCACTTTCTCTGCGTCGGAGCCTATATACTTCTCGAGCCTAGAGCGCATCGCCTCCACCGCAGAATTAGTAAAAGTAAGACACAGTATGCCATCCGCCTTGATGTCTGTCCTTTTTAAAATATTGGCAATGCGCAGAGCGAGGACTTGAGTCTTGCCCGTGCCTGGACCCGCCACCACCATTACAGGACCTTCAATAGCCTCAACCGCCTCCCGCTGAGCCTTATTGAGCTTCTTGTATTCAGATTCAAAAACGCCAGAGCTCGTTCGCATCTCCGCATTATACCCTGTAGTGAATCCTGAAGCCATCAGGATCTACTACGGGGTATACTACACAAAACACACCTGAGTTAGGACTCGTGGAGAGGGTGCAAATGTGCCGCTACCGCCACTCCCGCTGCAATGATAACGAGGTTCTTTATTATGTACTGCCCTTCAAGTGTTGGCACGAGAAAGCTACTCCAAGTAGCCTCTGGTAAAACAAATAATGGTATAAAAGTAGTGAACATGTGGATGAAAAGTAGTGGGATAACTACACGTTCACATTTAGGTATGACAAATAAAATTCCTATTAAACACTCAAAAAGTCCGAAGAGTAGGAAGAAGGTGTCGAAAGACATCAAGCCGATAGTGGCCTCAAAAAGCTCACGCACTAAATTACTCGCCGGCGACAAACCCAACACTTTCAGTAAACCAAAATAAAAAAAGACCACAAAGAGCCCAAACCTCGCCGTCGGCACTGATATCCGGCGGAAGAAGTGGATGAGAGTTAAATCAAAATATCGAAGACTCATACTTATTCAGGCATACGTTCCGCAAAAAGTGGTTCTCCTGTTTCTTTATCAACAGCGATTTCTAATTTACTTAGAGACACTCTAATCCCCTTATCCTCGAGATGTAACAAAATAGCCTCGTGGCCTTCCGTTAGCTCGTTTACAACATATAGACCTTTTTCTCCTCGAATCCTAACAAACTGTCCTCTGGAAAAAGGTATAAACTCCTGCGTAGTCTCTCCTTCTAAATTTTGGTCGGATAAAGGTCCCCCTTTAAATTCTCGTGACATACTTTAATTATACCTCCGTCGCCCAATATTGCAACCCCTTGTGTTAATTTAAAAATATGTTAGATTATGAGGGTGAATAATACTGCGATACAAAATAAGTTCCCCTTCTTCTTTTTTAAATTTCTTAAAACTTAGAGATTCGATGTTTGCGCTGTAAAAACTAAAAAAACCTACAACTTAAACACCGACTCTCTAAGGGTCGGTGTTCTTTGTTTCTTGGCTAGAAGGAGGAGTATGGAAATATTCACTCTGCCCGCAGACACAGAGCTGTCTTGCGGGTGCGATGCCCGCAAGGAACCGGGGGGTAGTCAGTGGAGCTGGCGAGATGGCTTCAAGACTTCCCCGCACCCCACGGAGCCGGACATCCGCGGCGAGCGAGTAATGGTACGGCAGGCAGACGGAACCGTACGCCATTTCCGATGCGGTAACGTGTCGGAACCGGTTGCTCCCAAGCCCTTCACGGCCATCAACGATCCCGAACACTGGAGGCTCAACGAACTGGAGTAAACTTCGTTACCCCCAACGACGGCCGAGGCCCGGATGGCCTCAAGATCAAGCCGACGCGCTAGCTTAGCGCGTCGGCTTTACTATTTTTATTTCTAGATACCGCTGTCTTACCGCTTTTGGAAATTTTTCTATTGCATAGCGAAGCATAGTACGCGGCATGTTGAGAGTGTGTTTTAAAAGAAAACTTTCTAAACTTGCCCGTGAACGCTTGCCCGCCTCGCGGAGCATCCAGCCTGCGCTCTTACGAATCAGGTCTTCCTTGTCTTGTAAAAGCAACTCAGCAATTTTGAAAGTATCTTCTAATTCCCCTCGCTTTATAAATGCATACGTAGCGACTATGGCTATACGCCTCTCCCAGATATTGTGCGAGCGTACCAGCTTGTATAAAATCTTTCTATTTCTACCAAGTAAATAGTCACCCAGAATATACGGCGCAGATGTATCTACTAGATCCCAGTTATTGACGCGTTTTGCGTTCGATAAATAGAATTTAACTATGCGCGCACGCTCGCCCGCGCCTCCCTCTTCATACCGCTTCACCAGAATCTCAAGCGCCACGAAACGGTGCTCGTGAATCTTACTATCTAAAAGATTTTTTATATCCGGAAACGCAAGTGAACCGAACTTGTGGGCTACCTTACGCTGAACCGGCACGGTAATACCTAAAAATTTATCTCCTTCCCCGTATTGGCCTTTCCCAGTCTTAAAAAACCACGCCGACACTTCTGCTCGCTTTTTGTCACCCAATCTGGCCAGCTCTTTCGCTACTTCCCTGTAATTTTGTTTTACAGATTTGGACATTTTGGCGGAGGCGGTGAGATTTGAACTCACGAGACCCTTTCGAGCCTGCCACCTTTCCAAGGTGGTGCACTAGACCACTATGCGACGCCTCCAGTCTCACTACTCTAGCATATTCAAAAATTTTTGCTCGTCGAGAATTTTTACACCAAGTTTTTGCGCGGTAGTTAGCTTGCTTCCAGCTTCGGCGCCAGCAACAACGTAGGAAGTATTAGTAGACACAGAGCCGGAAACTTTGCCTCCTAGGGCAAGGATTCTCTCTTTGGCGATTTCACGAGACATTTCGGTGAGAGTGCCAGTTAGTACAAAGGTTAAACCTTTGAATTTTTGACTTGTAGTTTTTGGTTTGTAAGCCTCTATCACCACCCCATTCTTTTTTAATTTCTCTATAAATTTCAGATTATTCTTGTCGGTAAAAAAGTCGTGTAAGCTTTTTAAAACTGCAGGGCCGATGTTTTCTATGCTATCTATTTCCGAAATATTTTTCTCGACTGCGTGCACTAGCTTGTCTAGTGTACCGAAATGCGTTGCCAAGTCTCGCGCCGTCTCCTCACCTACGTGGAGTATTCCGAGCGCCCAGAGGAATTTGTTTAGTGGTATTTTTCTTTTATTTCTTATTTCATTAACTATATTCTCGGCAGATTTTTCACCAAAGCGTTCTAGTGGCGCGATATCTTCTTTGGTCAGTGTAAAAATATCTGCAGAGTCTGTGATCAGCCCCTCGTCCTTGAACCGGCGCAAAATCTTCGGCCCTAATTCATAAATCTCAAATACAGATACAAAATGTTCTAGATAGCGCTCGTTCTTGGCAGGACATTTTGGGTTGGTACAAAAATACGCCACAGAAGCCGAAGCCGGAACGCGCGATTTCTGAGTCGTGTAGGACCCACCCGGTACTCCGGGAAGGGTAAAGCGCGAAGAAATCGCGTGTTCCGGCGTAGCTACTTTCTTCTGCACTGGACTATCGCACACAGGACACTTGTCTGGCATTTTTACCTTTTTTTCTTTGCCTGTACGCATGCGTACGAGCACTTCCACCACTTTCGGTATCACATCCCCCGCTTTTTCTATCACCACCGTATCCCCGATCCGTAAATCAAGCCGAGCTATTTGATCCATGTTGTGGAGAGTCGCCTTACTTACGGTCGAGCCAGCAACTTGAGTAGGCTCAAAAACCGCAAGTGGAGTAAGTACGCCAGTGCGCCCGACATTAATCAAAACATCTTTCACTACCGTAGTCACCCGCTCGGCCGGATATTTATATGCAGCCATGTAGCGCGGAGCCTTGCCGACCACGCCGAGAACTTGTTGAAGTTTGAGGTCGTCTATCGAAATTACTATTCCATCAGTCCCAAAAGGAAAATCGGGACGAATTTTCTCAAACTTTTTTATAAACTTTATTACATCACTCATGTCTTCACACAAAGCTTCATGCTCATCTACATTGAAACCGAAATTTTTCAGAGCCTTGTGAAGTTGCGAATGTTCTGCCCACACAGGAAAATCTCGCCGCTTTACCCTCTCTACGGGGGCTCCGACACGGACTCGATTTTCCTGTGTGGGCGACACTAGATCATAAGCATAGAAATCCAGATTCCTCTCCGCGGCAAGCTTGGGATCAAGTTGACGAATACTACCAGCTGCCACATTTCTAGTGTTAGCAAAAAGCGGTTTTCCTTCTTTCGCATTTTTTTTATTCAGAATGGCGAGCATCTTCTTCGACATCAAGACCTCCCCGCGAACTTCTACATACTCTGGAAATGGTTCATTTAGTAACAATGGGATTGAATTTATGGTCTTAATGTTTTGTGTCACATCCTCTCCAATAAACCCATCCCCGCGAGTCGCGCCACGCACAAGCTTGCCCTCTTTGTAGATCAAGGACACCGCCAGACCGTCAAACTTCACTTCACAGAAATATCGGAATTTTACACTCGCGGGTAAAAGTTTCTTCACCCGCTTCTCCCACTCATAAAGCTCATCTTCAGAAAAAACATCGTTCAAAGATAGCATGCGGGTGCTATGCTTCACTTTCTCAAACTTGTCGAGTGGCTTACCTGCAATCCTGTTCTCCAGCGCATTTGGATCTTCGAGTTCCGGATGATTCTTCAGAAGTCCCCGCAATTCACGCGTCAAAGAATCATAGACGTCATCAGTAACGCCTGGCGCATTTTCTATGTGATACGCACCCCGAAGTCGTGCAATCTCGCTACGTAATTTTTTAATTCTTTCTTTATCTTCCATCTTAAATCGGTCATTGTGACTTACCTACACTAAGGGACATATCGAATGATTACGACACCCTTTCGCCCATCCGTCGGATTAGATGCGCCACCGCCCTTGCCACCAGCACCATAAGTGCCTACAGGATGGGTATATGTATGCTGACCACCGTAACCACCTGGGGAGTAAATAAAAGCGGATGGGAAAGAAATATTTTTACCAGCGCCACCAACGCCGCCAGCAGACGGATCTCCCCAACTCCCATCACCTCCAGCACCTCCAGCACCTCCACCGCCGCCAGGGCCACCAGAATAGGCACCTCCAATTCCACCACCATAACCCTGGCCAGAAGTACCAGCACCACCAGCAGGCTGAGAACCACCGCCATTACCTGACCCACCACCCCCCGAACCACCACTCTGACCTGGCATACACCCAGAGCCACATTCTTCTGCATCAGCTCGCCCCCCACGACCACCACCAATAGCTGTAGCGACACCAGTAATACTTGAATTACTACCATTATTATTTCCAGTTCCACCATTACCGACTACGATAGAATAATTACCAGGAGATAGCAGAGTTCCTGGATTACTGAACATCTCTAAAACCCCTCCTCCGCCACCGCCACCACCAGCAAGCACGTTGCCATAATATTCGGAACCGACACCACCACCACCTCCGCCTGCCACTAGTAGATACTGCGCATATTTAGAACAGCCACTCGGGATATTGAGTGTTCCGCTACTAGTAAAGGTGTGATATCTGTAACCACCACTGTTCGTTATAGTACCACCAGTAATATTACACTGCGCAAAAGAAGCAGATACTGTGCAGTTGGAAGTAATAGCGCCTGTGGTGTAGGTCGTACCAGATAATGATCCGCCGCAGCCTGAAGCTGATGCGACATAACCAGAGTTTGGAGTTACGGTAAATGTCGTAGTACCTCCGTGCGAAACTGTTCTAGAACTTGGAGAAATAGAGCCTCCGGAACCCGCCGAAGCAGAAACTGTATATTGATTCTGACTAAATGTCACTGTGACAGTACACGGCGCAGTGATAGCGCTAGTAGTGTACGTATTACCAGATTGTGATCCACCGCAACCGCTAGCAGAAGCTGAGTAACCACCATCTGGTATGAGCGTGATTGTAGCTTGATTGCCGTGGGTTATGGTTGGTGAATTTGGATCAACAGAACCGTTTGGCCCCGGACTGGTAGTAACAAGATGACTCCCCGGTGCAACCGTTACTGTCACACTGTCGTGAACAGAACCAAAGTCGCCCGCGCAACTAACAGTGTAGTCACGTGTAGAAGTTAGATTTTCGATTACGTCATTTCCCGATGGCCAGTTCTTTGGGTCACCAGAAACAGGCCAGTCTCCAGTACAGGGTCCACCGCCCACCACATCCCATTCTAGGAGCGCAGATCCTCCATAAGGAACCGAACAAGAACCCCCTTGGCTATTGCACGTTAAAGTTACACTTGCTGTAGGTGGAGTATATTGAGGCGGAATGCCCACTGCTGACGACACGATAATTTCGCGCTCAACTCGCCTTGAGCTCGTAGAATTACACTCAGGGTCTCCGACGTTGTAGCCGGTAGAGGTTATCTTTACTAGAATTGGTGTCTGAGTTCTATCTTTATATACATTGACCTTTGCGCAACTCGAACCTTCACTACCCACGCCATACAGAACAAAGTCGTAAGATGCTGTATCTGCGTCACCTGAAAAAGTCGGCGTAATGGTGTTCGAAGCGCATGATATCTCTGTGGCCTGACCTCCTGGAGGATCTATTGGAAAGCTACTGGAAGCAAGCTTGTCATGAAAAAGAGCGCACTCGGCAGCGGTATCTGCGGCCAAGAACGCATTCGTAGCGTCACGAGCCGAAGTAGTAAAACTTAGCTCTCGAAATGTAATATTGGATACACCTAGCGCCACTGAAAGCAAGATGCTGGATAGCGTCACAGCGAACAACATCACGAAGCCCGATTTTTTTGGGTTAACTATATTATTTTTTATCTTTTGCCAAATCATTCTATCCAATTAAATAAACTCTCCGAAAATACGACCTCGTGAACTCCAGAACCTTGAGACCAAGATACATAGGAATAAATTTTTATTTCATCTTCCCCAAGCAACTCGGCGCGAATACGCCTCGTATATCCAGAACCGTTTCCACTGCTGTAATTATACTTACCGTTTTCGGCATCATAAAGCATTTCAGGGCAAGACTCCCCGCAAGTTGATAGCACAGTAGAATCATTTAAATAGCAAGCCGTGTCGCATGTCGGTGAAACGAGTGAACTAAATTCTTCCCAGCCAGCCTGTGCTCCCCCTGCGTTAAATAGAGTTTGGTTGTCGCGGATATTTCTTACCCGTTCCACACCCTCTTCGGCAAGATACGTGGCGACTATTTTCCGCTGAGCAAGATTGGTGCTAGCAACCCCTTGGCCCAAAACGGAAAACAGGGCGAGGCTAGAAGTGGTAAACACAGAAATAGCAACCAGAGTCTCGAGCAAGGTGAAACCTCTAATATATTTTGTTTTTTGAGAAAAATATTTCATCGATGCCTCTTAATCATAACATTTATATATCAAGTAATCTTTGAGAAAGGGTGTTCTGGAGAGCAAACGGCGTAGTCACCCCTTGATAAGTAATAGTCCCCACCAGCCGGATGGTTACCATGGGTTGTTCATAATTAGAGCTAAGTGGTGATTCCGCCCCCACAACAACGAAGTGAGATAACTCTGGGTCCACAAAAATCTCATCGGAGGTTAGCTGGACAAACCCAGAAGCATCATAAGGTTGGTTGGTAGCTTTAAACACCTTGCCTTCTTCGCTAATGTAATACACCCACTGATCCCCGAGCTCGCTATAGTCCCCATACACATATTCGAAAGATAAAGCCCAACCCCTTGCGCAACTTTTAGGAGTGCTTAATACAACCGATGCGTCGCTAGGTATACTTTCCCCAGAAGTGAAACAATGGTAAGCATACCCAGTGCGTATATTCCTAGACATTTCTTCCATTACAAAGCTTAAGTTGTCTAATATCGAGCGCTTGTCTTCTGATTTTTGGTGTATGAGGTTCGCATTTAATAAGGCTCCTATACCTACAGTAGTCACAAGCAAAAACAAAGAGGTAGCCACCATAGTTTCGATAATAGTAAACCCGCCCTGTGATTTTTGTAAGCTATTTTTTACCATTTTAATCTAATTCTATTCTACCAGAAGGAAAAATCTTAATACTAGCTACATAGCCCCTGGGGGAAACGACCTCGACCTCTATATAATTCACCCCCGAAGACAGCCCAGAAGAAGAATTCAGTATTGCAGCACCGCTAGGTCTAATAAATGCTATGTGTAGATCATTGATAGTATAAGGAATTTCGTTGTCCTGGTAAAAAACATTGATGCTAGAGATGCTTCCTCCTTTAGCAACAGTAATTTCGTCAAGGCACTCCCCGTCACTAGTTGTGCAGTCTGATGGATCGTTGAGTATGCCATCTTGCTGATTTTGAATAGAAGTAACAGTATCGACAAAGTATTTGAGTTTATTGTTTGAGCCAACGTCTATATATAAACCATAAGAAGTTCTCCAGGAATCAACGACAGCCCGAGGAGGCACCCGTCCTGATATGGAAGACTTTTGTGCCTCTACAATCTTAAGCGCTATGTCAGTGACCAGATTCTTCACATCTATCTTGTCTTGAAAGGCTCCATAGTTGAATATCACAACCGCAGATAAAGTAGAGAAGATAGACAGAACCACTATTAGTTCTACATAGGTCATGCCTTTATTTTTATTTTTGAAATTTCGTAAAATCATATAAAAAATAGTTGTAATTCCAAAACAAAAGCCAGAAATGAGCCGAGCACTAAAAAGGGTGCAAATGGAATCTCGCTTTTCAAGCCAAACCTTGGTTTAAGCGCGAGCAGAAAAACGCCAAATATAGCCCCTATCCAAAATGAAACAACAACACCGGAAAGAGCCTGCCCAATAGGTAAAAGCCAGCCGAGGCCAATAGCGAGCTTGGCATCCCCGAATCCCATCCATTCCCCTCTAGAGAAAAACCAAAGCAAAGCAAAAGGCAAAGCCACTAAAGGACCAGACAATATCTCAAACAAAGACGGGATATGAAGACTCAAACTAAAATTCTTGAAAAGAAATAACGCCAGAAAAGCGCAAGTGCCGAAAATGACAACTAGATTGTCAGGTATTATCTTGTGGCGAATATCATATACGGCTATCACTAATAATAATAAGTAAGAGAGGGTGTAGAAAAAGTACGGAGCAAAAAAGGCGCCAGTATCTACAAAAAAAATCTCCTGAAAATATAGAAACACCGAAGCGGAAATCACCCCGGCCATCAGTTCAACCAGCGGATACTGAGCAGAAAGTTTTATTTTACATTTACCGCACCTGCCGCCAAGAAAAATAAAACTAAATACGGGTACAAGTTCCCAGAATCTTAATTTATGCAGACACGACATACAAGCGCTTCTGCCCCCTAGAGTCTTACCGGTGTTATGCCTATATATCACAACATTCAAGAAGCTCCCGATGATAAGGCCGAAAACAAAGAAAGGAAAAGTGATAAGAGGAACCATAGTCTAAAAATTATGGGCACACTGTAGCCCCTGCACTCATAGCTGTCGTGCCTATTTTTGTCGCTGCCGTAGAGTCAATGCAGATATATTGAGTTGCGTCTTCCTTAAGCTGAACCTGAGCTGCCCATGCTCCTACACTACTGCCCGCAGCACGAACAGGTGATATCTGAGCCAGATAGGCAAGAATTGCCTGGATATTTGAGTTTGCAGAAGCCCAAGTGTTATTGCTAGTAAATAAGTTATTGAAAGAATTGCCATTGTTGATGCCATAGAGTTCAGCTTCGGAGCGGAGAGAAGTCATTTGTGTTTTTATCGCTGAGTCTTCACCTTTCCTCCTAGCGCTAGTCAGCATTCCTACGACTACAGTGGCTAAAATACCTATAATGGCTACGACAACCAAAAGCTCTATGAGGGTGAACCCGCCTCCCTTTGGGGTCACACCAAATTTTGGTGTGCGGGTAAAGCCTTTATTTTGTTTTAAATAGTTCATAAATTAAACGAGATCGCATTATTGTAATATCTGAATTATATCATATAAAGACAAATAAAAACCACTCCGACCTAAGCCGGAGTGGTTTTTATAAGACAAACCAGTTAACCACTAAGGGCAAACTGTTCCTGTTCCCAGGTCAGCAGCTGTTTGCTTTGAAGCACCAGTTGAATCTACGCACCAGAATTGACCTGCTGTTTTTAGAGCCACACCAGCAGCCCACGCAGAAGCGCTGTCGTTACAATCTGCAGTAGTGCCGCTCGCAGAACCAGCAGCAGCCACAGCAGCAGTCACGGTAGCGTTTGTACAAACATCATCATAATCTCCGTCTGTGTCATATACCAACTCAGCTTGCGCGCGAACGTTTGCTAAGTTTGCTTTGATAGCAGCATCTGCGCCCTTGTTACGAGCGGAGTTAAGTGATGCAAGCACCACAGAAGCCAAAATACCGATGATAGCCACCACAACCAAAAGCTCTATCAATGTGAAACCTTTTTTAAGATTCATTTTCATAACCAATGATAATTTATAAAATTAATAATATTTATAATTCGACTTATTATTATACTTAAGCCAATTATACCATAGCCCACAATACCGCAAGCAAGTTATCCACAGACGAGCCGTGCAGGCCAATCATCGCGAAGGTCCTATTTTACAAGATTCCTCCAGCCAAGTTGTAAATAGGTACCAATATAGACACTAGTAGTAAGCCGACGCCTAGACCTAAAACCACTATCATAACCGGCTCGATAAGACCGACAAGGGTATCTACGGCATCATCCACCTCACGTTTATAGAAGTTGGTTAAGGTATTCAATATTACCCCGAGCGAACCCGTTTCCTCCCCCACCTTTATCATTTGCACCATTATAGCTGGTAGGCGGTCTGGATACTTGGCAAAGTTCACCGAAAGCGCAAGACCGGATTTGACTCCGTCCGTAACATCTTTGAGAATATTTTTATAAACATAGCTCCCCACCACTTCAGCGGTAATGTCGATCGCCCTGATTATCTGTACCCCTGAGGTAAGCATGATGTCTAGGTTGTCCGCAATACGAGATAAGTAAAGTTGTTTATATAGATTTCCCACATAAGGAATAGACAAGCGCACTCTATCTAGATACATCTTGCCTTCTTCGGTAACAGCCATGCGCCAGAGCCAAAAACCAAGCAGAATCAAAAAGACAAAGAAGAAAATACCGTAGTTAACGAAAAGATCAGATATGGTTATAACTATTTTTGTATATACCGGAACTTCCTGCCCGGAATCTAATATGATTGCAGAGAGTTTCGGGATAACAATACCGAGCATAAGACTCATCACCACGAAGAATGTAAAGATAACGAAGGCGGGATATATAAGTGCATTCTTGGTCTTGCTAGTAAGCGCGTACTGGCGATCTAGATATTCGGCAAGGTTTAGAAATATTTGATCGAGCTTACCTGTCTCCTCTCCAACTTTGACCATATTTAAATAGAAGTTAGAGAAAATATCCGGGTGTTTAGAAAGCGCGCCGGAAATAGATACGCCGGCCTTGAGGTCGTCACAGACTTGGTTGAGCTTACGTTGCAAAAACTTATTTTCAGAATTGTCGGCAAGCATCGTGAAAGCTTTCAAGGCAGAAACTTGAGCTTTAAACAACGTAGCAACCTGTCTTGATAAAATGACAACTTCTTTCCCGGAGACGCTTTCAAAGAAAGACATCTGCCATACAGATTTCTGCTCCGCAACTTCGTCGATAGACAAAATGACCAATCCGCGTCGCTGAAGACCGCTGATAGCCATGTCACGACTAGGCGCGTCTATTTCTCCGCTTTTGTTTATCCCCTCTCCATCTACTGCTTTGTATTGAAATAGCATAAAATTTTTACATCATTCGCTCTAGGCCTTTAGGATTCAAAGAATATAAGTGAGCGCTCTCAATCGATATTTCTCCCGCTCGCACAAGCTCCATCAGCGAGTGGTTGAGGTCGATCATCCCAGATTCTGAACCTGTTTCTATAACTACGTCTATCTCATGGGTGCGCTTCTCGCGGATTAGATTTGCTACAGCGTTGTTGTTAAGTAGTAACTCATACGCTGGCACAAGGCCACCAGCGATGCGCGGTATCAATCTCTGAGAGAGTATACCCAACAAGCTCGAAGAGAGCTGGGCGCGTATTTGATTCTGCTGGTCTCCCGGGAAAGAATCAATGATGCGGTCAATGGTTTGAGATGCGTTGTTGGTATGAAGCGTTGAGAACACGAGGTGCCCCGTTTCCGCAGCCGTAACTGCTGTAGCTATGGTCTCTGGATTACGCATCTCACCTATCATTATCACATTCACGTCTTCACGAAAAACTGATTTCAGTGCCACATGAAAATCTTTGGTATCAATACCGACTTCTCGCTGATTGATAATGGATTTGTTCGGTGTATACACATGTTCGATAGGATCCTCGATAGTCATTATGTTGCGAGTCTGCTCATTGTTGATCAAGTCAATCATCGAAGATATGGTGGTTGACTTACCTTGCCCCACTGGACCAACCACCAAGAAAAAGCCTTGTTTCTTGCGTGATATTTCTGCCAATATTGGAGGTAGCCGTAACTCTTTAAGAGTTTTCACTGGGGGTATGAGTCGAAGTGAAATATTAGCTAGACCTTTCTGGAAAAAAGCATTACCCCTGAGTCTAGCTTGCCCTTTGAAGTCATATGAGAAATCCGCTTCTTTCTCTACTAAAAACGTGTTTACTTTTTCTTCGCCGATAAACTCCTGCAAGATACCCAGCACATCTTCGTGGGTAAGCGCTGGATGTTTGACTAAGAAAATAAGTTCACCCTCAACACGCACTGCTGGTGCACGCCCTGCGCCTAAGTGCAAGTCAGACCCTCCCTCACGGATAACTATTAAAATAAGTTCTTCTAATTTTTGTTTGTAATCCATATTTATTGAATCTGCTCTTTATTTATTTTGGTTGACAATATATCTAACACCTGACCTATAACTTCAGCGGGTGTGGAGTTAGCTTTAACAATATACCCAGCCACGCCGAGCGCGGCACCTCTCGCAATATCGGCTTGTTCGTGCTTATTGGACAAAACTAGCTTAATTGAATTTGATAACAATTTATCCTGACTGAGTTTCTCCAGCATCTCAAAACCATCCATTTCCGGCATTAAAATATCTGTCATGATTACATCAGGTGTTAAGCCTTCTTTGATTTTTTTGATAGCCTCTGCCCCATTTAACGCTGTATGAACAGCGAAATTATTCTGGCTGAATTTAAGCGCGTACATATCTAGCAGAAAGCTGTCGTCATCAACTATTAGAATTGTCTTTTTCTCTCCTTCCATGTACTCCTTATTATATCTTATTCGTTCTCGTTGGTAAAATTATATATTTCTCTGTGTGGTATTATGCCTGACATAGCTTTCAGTATCGCATCCTCTCGCATCGTAAGCATACCCTTACTTCGCGCAACCTTGTAAATGGCTTCATTGGTGGGAGTTTTGAGTATTGTCGCCGCCATTTCTTTGTCAACTTTAAACATTTCAAAAATAGCCACTCGCCCCTTAACCCCAGACGGGCACTCAGGTGACGGTACGGCTTCGAATATTTCGTTTTTAATTGGTAGATTCTTACGGAACTCTTCAGGTAAGTCTCTGAATTGATCTTCGATCTGCATTTTCAGACTCTCGTCAATTGGAACTGACTTTTTAGATGTTGGATATATGGTCTGCGCCAATCTTTGCGCTACAGAGAGAATAAGTGTAGGCGCGATAAGATAAGGGTCCACTCCCATATCTACCAATCTCGGTACAGCACCTATCGCGTTGTTGGTGTGGAGTGTTGAAAAAACAAGGTGGCCAGTAAGAGCTGCTTGGATAGCGAGCTGAGCTGTCTCTTTGTCTCGTATTTCTCCAATCATCACGATATCTGGGTCTTGACGAAGAATAGAACGAAGTCCAGTAGCAAAAGTATAGCCTATTTCTGGTACAACTTGCGACTGGTTTATGTTTGGTATGTGATACTCTACCGGATCCTCTAGTGATACTATGTTATTCTTTTCCTTATCTAGCTCGTTGATCATGGAATATAGAGTAGTTGATTTACCCGACCCGGTCGGACCAGTAACAAGTATAATACCGTAAGGTTTAGCTATAGCACTTCGAATCATATTTAAATTGACCTCTGAAAGCCCTAACTCGTCCAGAGGCTTAACCCCTTTATCGGAATCTAAAATACGCAAAACCACCTTCTCGCCATAGTAAGCAGGCATAGTAGAAACACGAAAATCAATCTTGCGTCCATCAATGTTGGTGCTAAAGGATCCGTCTTGAGGTTTGCGTTTTTCGTCTAGACGTAACTTGGCTAGAATTTTTATGCGCGCGACCACCCCGCTGTATACATTTAGAGGCAGAACAATCCCCGTGTATAGCGAACCGTCTACACGGTAACGCACTTTCACCTTATCTTCCCCCGCCTCAATATGTATGTCGGAACAGTTGCCTTCGATGGCATTACGCAGAATAACTGCCACTATCTTGATTACCGGCGCGTCTTCTACCATTTTTGACTCCTCGCCAGGCTTGATATCTTTGAGTTCCTTACTAAGATTCTCCTCGTTCAAACCCTTAAGTTCGATAGAGCCAGTATCCTCATCCATCTCGTCTAGTGCTTGGTCAATCTGATTATTTGTGCCCTTATAAGTTTCCATTACGCTCTCATAAGCGCTCTTGGTGATCAGAAATATCTTGAACGGTATGCCGATCTTGGAAGATATGAACTGTACCGCATCCATAGCCTCTGTACTGCTCGGGTCCACAACACCGATAGAAAGAACACCGTCCTTAAGCTCAATCGGAACTACTCCATAATGCCTAGCCGAATCTTCAGAAATATATTTTAGCACTCCGAAAGACATCGTTTGTAGGTCGATTTTTTTTGTTGGAATTTTGAAAAAAGCACCCTTGGCATCAAGTATTGCGTCTTCAGGGACACCAGAAGCTACCAAGGCTTCGTCTATGTCGCCCCCATATCTTTTGTCCGCACGGGCCCTAATCTCACTGATCTGCCCTTCGGTGAGTAAACCTTTTTTGCTTAATTCTTCTAAAAAACTCATAGTTAAATTTATTGCTGAGGTGCTGGCGCAGCTGGAGGTACTGGGGATACCGGTTCAGTGGTTCCAGATGGTGTAGTCGGAGTATCTGTGTTTTCTTCCTCAACTCCTGCAGCAGGAACAAGATCTTCTGGCATTGATTCTGGCTCAAGACCCGTGGTTTCGCTCGGGACTTGCGGCAAAGGTGGCAAAGTCTCAAAAGGAGAAATCTGTGAACTGTCAGTACCGAACTGTGCAAAAGGATTAGGACGCCCTTCGCTCCCCTCGGGGAATATAACTATAGTCGAATCTTGTAAACTCGTAAAAGCCACATCAGAAAAAATACCGTCGTTCAGCCTGATATTTTTCACACTAAGCAAAAGGGACAGAAAATCTTGCGCCAGGGGGTCATCATTGGAAACTCGAAGCGGAATGGGGTTAGATGTGGAGTTAACGCCACCGTCAGTGGGCGCATTTCCGCCAGAAGATATAAGACTGGTTGCTGGACCAGAATTTTGAACAAAGTAAAAGTACCCGCCTGTCACCGCAAGAGCTATTATCAAAAAAATTAAAAAGTTTCTAATCATTGCTTAATTCTTTAACCAGTAGGTTTTAATTTTATAAGCAAAACGGTAAACTTCCGTAGGCGAACCAGGGGTTGTGCTACTGACAGAAGAAAACTGAAGAGAAGCAATGTCGACTATGCGCAGATTATTCTCCAGACTTTTTGTAAAATTCACTAGATTATTATAACTACCGGTCACAGAGAACTCTAGCTCCCAAGCCTCGTAGCCCTTGCCTCCCTGTTCCACTCTGGCAGAGCTATTCGCAATACCGCTTGCTGGAGCCTCTTCCTTCACTGTACTGTATTGCACATCTTTGAGCACCATATTGTACGGCAACGCCAACTTCTCTATCTCAAGCACAAGACGAATGTTATCCACACTGTCTGGCAACATCCTTTTTATCTTGGCTAAATTTTCTGCGCTAATAGTGTTATATTTTGCTGCTAATTTGTCTCGCTCATTCTCTAGATCTTTAGAATTGCTTAAAGCTTCGTTGTAAGCAGACACTTTATCTTGCAGGCCTTGTATGTCACCATAAAATGGCATTGCAAACATCGTAAAAACTCCGACAGCTAGAGCTATTAAAATAATTGAGGTGAGATAACGAAACATATATTAAAAGCTTATACCGTTTTTAGTAAGAATATTCTGCCTGTAGTTTATAAAACTCTCATCGACCGAAAAACTAAGATCGAAACGCACGTTCCCCTTCTCATCTAGCTGAAGATTCGAAAAAATCGGGTTAATAAATTTCTTATTTGCCGAAAACAAATCCGCCTGGAGAGCCACACTTCGATAGCCTATAGCCACGCCTTTCATATTTACAGTCACTCTCGGAACAGTTTCGGTCGGCTCGCTATAATCAAAAGAAGTAAAACGCACGGTCTTCATGGTTGTATTAGATAACTCTTCGAATATCGGAGTAACCATCGTATGCCTCGATAAAATTTCGCTCGCGGCGTTGAGGCGCCTATCTAGCTCCTCAAGCTCGGCTATTTTTGCAGGCTCGAAACGATTCTTAGCACGATTTAAATTGCCTTCCATTTCCGTAATATTTTTTGCCAAGACGCCTTTATAAAAATATAGTCCGCCAGTTCCTATCACCACCGCAAACAAAATAAGCATTCCAACCACGGTCGAAAAACCAATGGAGCTCGGCATAGCTACGCGCTCTTTGACTATAGTTCGTTTAGGTATAAATGATGTTTGGAAGTTTTGCTCCATCCTTACATTATATTATCTCAGTTTATTGTAATTTACGCAATGCTAATCCTATCGCTACGGCAAATTCTGGACCAACATTGTCTAAAACCTTGCCTAAAAAGGCTGGTGCGCCGACTTTATTAAACGGATGGCCGACACTAACTTCCGCGCGGAAGTTGCTTGTGGCCACTTCTTTGAGGCCTTTCATGAGCGCGCCACCTCCAGTAAAAATAACTTTGCTGATTATGCGATTATGCTTCTTCTCGTAATTCAAAAGTACATTGTTGGCTTCGTTGAATATATAATCTGTATGGAGTTCTATGGTTTCCGCAAGATTTTTATCTCCAGGATTACCAAGAAGCCCGAACTCTTTTTTCATTTTTTCAGCTTCAGCAAAAGGAACACTGAGAGACTTGGCTAAAGACTCGGTAATGTCTGCCCCGCCCCGCTCAATCGAGTGAAAACTTTTTAACATTCCGAATTCAACTATAGAAACTTTGGTGCGTGAAGCTCCAAAATCAATCAGCATAACTGGAGACAGTTCATGCTCGAAGTTAGAACGAATCGACGAAAAAACTTCAATCTCAAAGAATGAGGCTTCCTGCTTGCTTTGCGATAGTATCGAGCGATACCGAGCGGCGGCATCATTCTGCGTAGCCACCACCAGAACACTGGTTTTCTCTTTAGAAGACCCGCTCGTGTCTTGCGTAACCCCTGTATTCATTTCTTCAAAAGAAAGTTCTTTTTTAGGAAAAACAAAATAGTCGAGCGACACCTCACTGATAGGCACAGGAATGTAACGTCGCGCCTCTGTCGGAACAATGGTAGCTATCTCCTCTTCTTTTATTTGTGCTGGAAGCTCGAGATTGAAAATCAAACATAGTTGCACCGGAATGGCAACAGCAAGCCCCGCAGGAGTAGCGCCGGACTGTTTAAGCACTTCGCTGAGAGCTTCAGCCGCCTTCTCTACGGGAAGGTTCGTGGTTGTACCAGCTGGTAAAGACGAATAAGGGCCAAGAGCAATAGCTCCATAGGTTTCTAATACCACTCTTCCGCTTTTCTTTCTGATCTCTACGATCTTTATCGCTGAAGAACCGATATCGACACCGATAGCGATTGTATTATTATCTGATGCGCCCGAAACACTAGCCACCTTGCTAAAAATGCCTTTAAATGGATTATTCATGTCCTGATTGTTCCGCTTCATGCTAAAATAGCTATTAGTAATTATAGCATATATGGGTTTATTAGACACCATACTAGGCTGGGTTTTCCCCGAAAACTGCTCTATGTGCGGAAAAAGCGCAGAAGGTGTGTGCGCGGATTGTTTGAGCTCTGCACCACCCGCAGAGCGAGAATGCGCGGAGTGGATTTTCCCAGTGTTTGACTATAGAGACAAGACTATTAAACAAGCCGTATGGTTACTTAAATACAAAGGCAAGAAAAACCTAGCTCGTGTGTTTGCGGAAAATATTTATGGGCGAATGCTGGAAGAATTATCCGATCTAGAAGTGATGGAGAATTTTACGCACCCGATACTGATACCCATACCCCTCGACAATAAGCGGTGGCGCGAGAGGGGCTTTAATCAGGTCGAACTTATATGCCGAGAACTGATGCGGCTGGACCAAAATAAAAATTGGGAAATGAAAAATGATTGCTTGATCAAAATCAAAGATGCTGAACATCAGGCGCGAATAGAAAATCGTAGCGCACGATTGAAAAATATAGTAGGTTCTTTTACTGTGCCCGGAGCCGGCATCCAAGCAATCAAAAATAGAAACATAATACTAATTGATGACGTTACTACCACGGGCGCCACTCTAGGTGAAGCACGGAAAACTCTTTTGAACGCCGGCGCCAAGAAAGTAATTGCTTTCACTGTGGCGCATTAGAATCGCGATTGAAGCCACTACTGATTTTTATGAGCGACAAGTCGGTGACTGCGAGAGGAGCGAAGAAAAATCAGTAGTGGCGGAAATTGTAGAGAATTAGTAGCGAAGAAAATTTACAAAGTCTTTATCTCTACATAATTTCCGCATATGCAGGAATTGCGTAACTAAAGAATCACTGCCTCTCCCATAAATCCCAAATAGCTCCAGCAATATTTTTTGGTTTGCCAAAGAGTGCGTAATAGTGGAGATCGATAAATGGCAAAGTGTTACACTCTATTATCCCCCAGCGCTGGGTCGATGCATCCTCTGTCGGATCAGGAATAATGCAGTCGAAACCCATTACCGGCATACCCACCACCTCCGCTGCCCTACCTAGAATTGGCGCAAAACTCGGATGGAGTTTGTCTAGCATTTCCTCTGTCATACCTCCGAAAAATCTACCGGTGCGATGTGTGAGCGCAAGTCGAAGTCCCGCCGGTAGAACAGTATCAACATCAAAGCCGAGCCTCATGATGTGTTCACGCATTTCGCGATTGATCAGAACTTGTTCTACTCTCTCGTGGCGACGCGCATCTTTTTCGGCGACAAGCTCGCCAATAGTCTTCATGCCGTCACCAATAACGAAAGGTGCCATACCACGATAAAACCCCATAAGCTTGCCATCCACAAAAGTTGCCCTGCACACATCTCCAGTCAAATGCTCTTCAGCCACCAGGAATGGTGATAGCGCTCCCGCCACCTTAAGCCCCGCTTTAAATTCATCCAGAGTATGTATATTGGTCACAGTATGTCGCCCCCGCGAGCCAACTCTCGACTTAAGAATAAAAGGGGTGGCAAGTTCTCGGAATATTTTTTCTGGATCATTTATAAATGGCACAAAAAGTGTCCGATATACTGGCACAGGAACGCCGTGTTTAGAAAGCTCCTTTTTTAAAATCAATTTATCATCCCAGCTTTTATGCATTGCTGCCAACTGGGACGGTATAGGTAAAGAATCAAAATACATCACTTTCCCATTGAGCCGAGTTCGATACTGGTCTATAGGCTTACCGAACATTATGTATTGCTTCATTTCTATACCCCGTTTCCTGGCCTCCTCCCATATCACCCGAGAACGAAAAGTTTTCGCTAACTCTATGTCATCTGACAGCTTGGCTAAACGCAAGAACAGAAGTATTTCAAAAAATACATTGAGCAACCAATCCACAAACCTTCGCAAAAAATCCGGAGCTCGGCGAGTAACCTTGAGCATTTGCGTATCGAAGGCAACCGCGAGCGCACTTATAACATAATGAAGTCTGTGATTTACGGGTGCATCAGCGCAATATACACATACTATCTTTCGGCGACTAGGCTCTGATAATCTATTTTTTCCCATTATCCATCTAATCTATCACGGAATAAATATAAAACAAAAGAGGCTGCCTGTTACCAGACCGCCTCTTTATTTAAACACTGCAAACATTTTAGTGACCTCCAAGCATTGGATTAAAATTTTTTAAAATTAATAATCGCGACTACGTAAATATTATATCACAACCTCGCCCAAACGAGTCAAGTGAATAAACCAAGCTGTGGCAAAATGGGTAAAATATGCTAGAGTAGCCTAATACGGAGCCGTGTCAGAGTGGTCTAACGTACCTCTTTGCTAAAGAGGTGTACCCTTTAAAAGGTACCGCTGGTTCGAATCCAGCCGGCTCCGCCAATTTACAATACATATCGCCCCACCCTCGTCCGCCTGATTGAAAACGCAAGCGTTGGTATGCCTAGGCGCTCACCTAGAGAGTACGCAATACTGCGCACATATGTGCCACTTCCGCATTTGATTTTAAACTTCCCCACCTTAAATACCTGCTTCTTAGCGCTTAGATTTTTACGCCAAATTTTTAATATTTCATTCTGCCTAAAGTCGCCCTTAACTTTTTTTATTCTACGCTCGATATTTTCTAAAAGTTTCTCTGCGCTTATTCTTCGTATTTTCAAAAGTTCCAACTTTTTGACTTTGACTTTCCTTGCTGGACTCATCACGTCCTCTCCAGCCCGAGCATACGCAAAGAGTGGCTTGCCAGCTACGGTCTTCGACGAGTAGCGCGGGTATTCTTGCGTAAACTCGCCAGTGAAATATTTTAAATTCTCTTTGATCAACTTTGGTAACACCCTCTGCGTCAGGTCTTGCCTAGCACGAATAAATACTTTACCTAAAATATCGTAGGTGTCTGTGGCAAAGCCGAAAAGTACTTCGAATTCATACTCTTTATCGAACGCTAGATATATCTCTTTTTTCTTCACTTCCTCACCAGCCAGAACAAGCAGTAGCCCGCTTGCCATTGGGTCGAGTCGCCCCGCATAAGTGAGTTTGGTGTCTCGGTAGGCTGGGTTTTTAACCCGAAAATTCTCTAGGGCCTCAAATGGAGTCTCCCCTTCTTTCTTGTTTAAAATAATAACTTTCTTCATAAACAATCTGACTATAGCATATAGTATAATCCCGTAGTAGATTCTGGTTGATACCAGAATTCACTACAGGATATAATGGGTCTGTGAAGCTCGCAGACAAGATTGAAGATAATTTCCGCCTAGACATCAATCAAAAGAAAGCTCTCCATCGGCTTAAGATTTTCTCTGTCGCTGACCTTTTACACCATTTCCCTGTGCGTTATAGTGAGATAAGTATAGTAAAAAATATAAGCGAACTCATAGCGGGCGAAATGGCTACGGTGTATGGCAAAGTATCTAAACTTAAAACAAAGAAAGGATTCCGATCTAAGATACCTATGGCTGAAGGACTAATAGAAGATGTGTCGGGAAAAATAAGGATCACTTGGTTCCACCAAGCTTACCTCGCCAAAATGCTCCACGATGGCGAGCAAGTCAAACTAACAGGTAAAATAGCTGAAGGTAAAAATGGTATATATCTCACTAACCCAGAATTTGAAAAGGTGCCGCACATGCCGATAGACTCACATGATTCACTATTCACGTCTCCTAGCTCTACACCACCTGAGAATTTTTCGAACGACAAGGCGATGATTGCGCGAGGAGTTGAGAAAAATTCTCAGGTGGCTCAGGGTCTATCTTATCCTGTTTATGCAGAAACTCGAGGCATAACTTCCAAGTGGTTCTATCATGCAGTACAAAAAATTTTTAAGGCGCAGGTGCGGGAAGACATAGAAGATCCTATCCCAGAAGATATTCTAAAGAAATACAATCTTCCCACACTCAAAACCGCACTCGTCTGGATACACACACCAAGGCATCCGAAAGATGCCGAGGCCGCACGCAAACGTTTTGCTTTCGAAGAAGTTTTAACTATTCAGCTCAGGCGACAGCGCGAACGCGCAGAATACAAACATCACAAATCTTTCCAGGTAATGGTGAGCGAGAAATCGGTAGGTAAATTTTTAAAACGTTTCCCATTCAAGCCCACCCGCGCGCAAGAAGACGCCATCGCCACGATATTAAAAGACATGAGTGGCCCTCGACCGATGTCGCGCCTTCTCGAGGGTGATGTAGGCTCTGGTAAAACAGCCGTGGCCGCTACTGCCACCCACGCCATAGTGGAGAACGGACTACAGGTTGCCTATATGGCGCCCACGGAAATACTGGCCAACCAACATTTTCATTCTTTCATAAAATATTTTGTAGAAAGTGGTATACAAGTAGGTCTAATTACTGGTAGTGGTTGTAAAAAATTCCCATCAAAAATTAATCCGGCTCAAGCTACCGACATTTCCCGCTCGCAACTCCTAAAATGGGTATCTGAAGGTGTTATTCCAGTACTCATCGGCACCCATGCTTTGATTCAAAAATCGGTTAAATTTAAAAATTTAGCCTTGGCAGTAATAGACGAACAACACCGCTTCGGCACGGCCCAGCGTCGCAAGCTTGTCCGCAAAGACGGCATTGCCCCACACTTACTCTCTATGACCGCCACACCTATACCCCGCACGCTAGCGCTTACTATATATGGCGACCTCGACCTCTCGCTCTTAGACGAGATGCCCGCCGGGCGTAAACAGGTAGAAACAAGCATAGTCACGCCCGACAAACGCGAAGGGGTTTATGAGAAAATTCGCGAAGAGCTCGCTTCTGGCCGACAAGCTTATGTAATATGTCCACGAATAGATCACGACGAAGAAAAAGCTGAAATGAAATCTGTAACAATGGAAGCCAAGAGACTTAAGAAAGATATTTTTCCAAACTACGAGATCGGCATTCTACACTCAAGAATGAACAAGGTAAAGAAAGATAAAGTGATGGAAGATTTCAGTAGTGGTAAGATCCAAATCCTCTGCGCCACGTCAGTAGTTGAAGTTGGAGTCAATGTGCCAAATGCCACAGTCATAATAATAGAAGGCGCCGAGCATTATGGCCTAGCCCAGCTTCACCAGCTCCGCGGCCGAGTGCTGCGTAGCAACCATCAAGCTTATTGCTACATATTCGCGGAAAGTAAATCTGACAAAACTATAAAAAGACTAAACGCCATCAAAAGCGCCAAGAGCGGTTTCGAATTAGCTGAGCTAGACCTTGCGCTACGGGGCGCGGGCGAGCTCGCCGGCGCCAAGCAATGGGGAATATCCGACCTCGGCATGGAAGCAATTAAAAACATTAAAATGGTTGAAGCAGCCCGCACGGAAGCAGTCCGGCTAATCAGCGAAAGCCACGACCTCGCTCCTTATCCCCTACTCCAAAAGAAAGTTGCTGAGAAATCTGAAGATTTACATTTTGAATAAACTAAAAAACGAACGAGAAGAATGACGACAACTGCCGAAGAAACAAGGCAATATAGTTTATGGTCTGGGAGAAAATATTTTTAGAGCTTGCGGGATAAGTTTCTGAATCTGGGCTATCGAATGTGTTATCTGTGTTCCCGACATCTATTTTATTTTCTATATTTTGCGAGAAAGCGCCGAGAACTTGTCCGGGGGTATTTGTATTGGTTCGTGTCACCCCCGGACAAGGTTCGCCCGTAAGCGAGCTAAACAAGTGACCTGGCTGGCAGGGCGCTGATTCCTCCTCGAATGGCGCAGGAGGTTCTTCGGCTTCAGTGGTTTCCGAATTAGCACCACTAACTTTGTTATCTGTTTTAGGTTTTGAAACAGATTCCAGAATTTTATCCCAAGGCTTACCTAGGGCAGCAGGTATAGCATAGCTAGTCGCCCAGATACGATTCTCGAGGGTTTCTCCTGACGACAACATAGCACCATCTTCTGCTTGTAATGTTCCCAAATAGTCGAGCCCACTTTTACCACCTTTAACCCAAGATGTAACTAAGGCGGCTTCAGCCTGCATAGCCCAACTTGTAGAAGAAACATTACCCCAACCACCATCTACCCCCTGAGAATTCTCTAGATATGAGGCTGCCTTTACGAGCGCGTCCGACACACCACTCACTCCACTAAAAGGTTTGAGCGCCATCACAGCCGCCGCAGTCACATCAACACTATTTTCCCACGACCCGCCAGAATTTTGCTTACTCAAAATGAATTCAATGCTTTTTGCAATCATTATATCTTCTGCCTCATAACCCGCATTTTTTAATGGAATAAGGGCAAAAATATCATCGTTCACCAGATCAGCGTCTCCGAATTGCACACCATCGAATTCTTGAACTATAGCCTCGATGTAATTTGTTCCTTCAAATGAATACGGGTTCTCGTCAAGCGCGAGTAGGGCCATAGCCCGCCTTTCATTGTCGGTAAGAAGTGAGCTGACAGAATTGTTAGCTTTTAGATATTCTAGAGTAGAATTGACGCTCTCCCCTGAGACATTTACTGAAGCTAATGCTAAAGCTACCCAGTCAGTATATAAGTCAGCGCCACCAAAAGAACCATCTACATTTTGCACGCTCTTTAAATAAGCAACAGCCAGAGACACACTAAAGGATGTCGAGGGTGGTGTTGTAGAAGATCCGCCACTGCCACCACCTCCTCCAGTCGTAGATGTTTCTTCGATTTCTTCGGTTTCTTCTGGTTCTTCTTCTACTGGTTCTGAAACGGGGCTATTGAATGACGGGTCTAGAGACAAGACAGTGAGATCGAGTCTGGAGTTAAGTAGTGTTTCCTCAAACGTAACCGGATCAAAAGCAGTCAAAACAAGAGATACTACATCCCCTACTTCGAGCACCAAATCAGAGACTCCCACACTAGCACTTACTCCATTCTTTTGCAGTTGCCAGTATGCGTTCTCCTCTGTAATTTCATTTACACTGTTTACAAAAAGTCCGAATCCAAAATCTGCAAATTCTATACTATCGACGAAACCTTCTTCCAGAGCTTCAGCTAGCGCACAAATTGCGAGATATTCGGCGAAAGTTGAAATAGGAAAAATGTGAGTACCCCCTGAGGCGTCTTCTAATATACACCCATTCGGAAGCACAATACTTTCTGTGACGAGGAACAATGGCTCCGCCTCTTCTTCGACAAATTCTTCTTCTACCTCAATCTCCTCTTCCGGAGTAGTCTCTTCAGCATTAGGTTCTTCAGGCACTTCGTCTACAGCAAAAGTACGAAGAGGTGCATTGATAAACAATGCAACAACAAAGAAACCGGCTAATAATTTTAGAAAATTTTTCATATTAATCTTTGAGTTTCCATTCTATGTGGTCACCCGCTTTTAGCTTGTAATTAGAAATGCCTACGTTCGACTCAGCTCCGTTTATATAAAAAAATAAAAATTTTCCGTTTCCTTCTTTTATATTCTCAATCTCGGTAACAAAAAATCCCAAAACTGGGAACTCCTTTCCCGTAAAATGAATCGTTCCTTCTAAACGCATTCTATTCATAGCGCTCTCTAGCGTCTCGCCAGGATTAAAATAAAGTTCCAGATTTTTATCACCGATTTTAAAGGTGGTTCGTTCTTGGTAGATAGTTTTCTCTTCTGATGCTATCGGCGACTGCGGATTTGAAGCGGTTATATCTTCTATTTTCTCAACAACACCCGTGGAAGCTGATTGATATAGAACATTTTCAGGCTGAATATCCTCTACTGATGCCAATCGCCATACTAATATGGTCGCAACAAATAAAACTATAAAGATTTTTGTGAATGTTTTCATGGAAAATAAAAAAACTCCTTCCGAGGAGTCTTGGTGCTTTTAAGCATCTCGAGAGATGCATAAAAACATTTTCCTGCTCGGGATCAAATCGTATTTGGTAGTCGGACTTGTCTCTCGTGAGACACACCGTAGCGGCACTGTGGAGGATTCACACCTCACTTCCCCAAAAACGATTATTTAATTTTATGGAACACTTATAATCCTATACCAACCCTTTCCGTAACGCAAATGTCCCTCAAGCATACTCCGGCGGACTCTCTTTTAGCCCTGACACGTGATTCACATATCGCGCGAGGGCATAAAAAACACTTGAGAGACGATTCAAAAACTGAATTTCCGCCTCCCCTGCTCGCGCCTCCTCGCCAGCTTCCCGCATGCGCACCAGCGCTCGCTCAGTCTTCCTCGCGAGAGTACGCAGTACATCTAAATAGGCCGACAACTCGCTACCGCCAGAAAGTAGGAAGGTTGTGATCGGCGGAAGAACTTCTTCTACTTGCGCTATTATATCTTCTAAGAAGGTTACATTTTCTGGTTTTATACTTTTATCGCTTCCGGCCACACGCGCCTGTAAAGTAAAAAGCAGATTTTGAATACTGGTGAGAATGTCGGCAATTTTTTGCTCGTTAGCACCACTCTTTAAAGTCGCCCGCTCCTTTCCGGCAACAACCTTACAAAGCCCTGTCATAGAGTTGAGCTCATCTAGCGCGCCAAGTACCTCAAACACGGCATCGCCCTTAGAAATTCTGACACCTTGTGGTGTGTCGAATAATTTCGTTGTACCTTTGTCGCCCTTTTTGGTGTAGAGCATATTTTGAATATTACAAACCGCAAATTTAGGCAAGCAATTTTTTATTATCAAATGCAAACACTTGCGCATTTTTGCTTTTGGTAAGCAGGTATCTGTCTATTAGTGGCGAGAGAAAGAAAGCTAAACCGATGTTGCCGGCCAGATGAAGTAGCGTGAAAGGTATCTGACCATAAAACGCCCCCACAAAAGACTGACCGAAGAATATCGGACCGATAGTGAGCCCAGTCATAGCGTCAAAAAATAGCGTGCCCAGGACTGCAAAATACACATAGTTACGCCTATTCGCTTCGCGATTCTTGAAAAAAGCATAAGCGAAAACACCGAGCAGCCCGTAAACTATTCCAGTAACAAGCGTCCATACGCCAACTCTGGCAGTTATAAAATCAAAAACCGCCAAGCTTAAAAAGCCAAAGAAGAAAGCTGATGTTCCGCCGAAGTTACGCGCGATTGGCATCTGCGCTGCAAGAATCGGCTCTAAGTTCGGTGCGCGGAATGGAATCAATCGCAGTAAAAGGCAAAACGCGAAACACCCTGCTAGCTTTAGATAGTTTTGGGATAAATTTTTAGACATCAGAATAGTTTATATCTCACAAACCCCAGAAACACAAGCAAATTCTTTAGCACCCTGAGTGTGGTCTTCTGATTCATACTGAGACAGTTTAGAGAAATCCAATTTTCCAATAGCACGAGCTCTGCGCTCGTATTCTTCTTTAGATATTGCCTCGTATGGCGCGAGTTTGTACACATGTTCTGAGCGAGGTAAAAAGGAAAGTCCGCCCACGCTGTTCCAGTTTTCATAAACGAAGTTACCTACCGCCAGCCACTCGTCTGCGCCGACGTATATAGTTGCAGATGGATTGTGCTCCACAAAGTTTTCTTTTAAGCGCTTCCATTCTGTTAAAAGATCAATTGCTGATATGTCATCCTTGAAAACTGCACCATCTGGAGCCTTCACTGGGAATTCTAGAACGAAAGTAGTTGCTGTCGCCTCTGACTGACCTACCTCTGGAAAACAAGGGACTCCTTGATCACGAGCCATCTTTAGTAGTGTGTCGGTGTGCGAGATGCGAACTCGGCGGATGAAATACGGCGCAAACCATGGATGCATGCCAGAACCCACTCCGAGAAGCTGACCTGAGTTACCGTGAGGCTTCACGCAAGTGATGGCTGTGGACTGATTGATACCAAAACGCTTTGCGTATTTTTTATTAACTGCAATTCCATGCTCTCGCAAAGCATTTAACATTTTGTCTGTTCGAACTCCTTTGTTGTCGTAGTATCCTGTGAGAGATACACCCAGCAACCTCTCTTCATTACAGTTATCCTTCCACTCCTTGGAAAGAAAACCGAAGTTAGTGAGAGTGGACTGATACGTGCCGAGTATTGTTGCTAGCTCCATTTTTCGTTTTAAGGTTGCTTCAGTATCGTCAGGACGAATAACTATAGAGGTAAGGTTGCAGAATTGTTTTGAGCGCAAGTAAATTTCTCCGCAAGGATTCACGCCTATCTGGCGGTGGTCCTTGATCTTCTCCCAGCGACGAGCTGGCACTTGGCTCTCTAGCCCCCCACGGTTGAATATTCCGCGCTCTCCTGAGCGAGATTTTACAAGCGCGGTCCACTCTTCTAGAAACTCTTCCGCAGAAGGTTTAGCATTATAAACTGCTGAGTTGTTGGCCATAGAGCGCTGTGGTTCAGCTACATAAAATTGTCCTTTCTTTGCATCACGCATCTCTATATCCTCAAGCTCTGACAGAGATATAAGCGCGCTTCTGCGAACGCCTCCAGCCACCACGATCATTCCTATCTGGCATATTATGTCGTGCATATCAAGGTTGGAAAGTCTGCGCCCCTGCTTGGATAAAATCTTTTGTCGTGAAAATTGCATGAGATCCATGAGCGGTTGCGGACCAGAAGCTTTACCTCCAGCAGTTTCTAGGCGCGAGCCTGCCGGACGAATGCGAGAATAATCAAACTCCACATCTTTGCCGTCGAACCATGCATCGAGTCCATATATATAAGCTTTCGCCCAACCTTCTTTGCTGTCTTCAATAATATATTTTGGTAATTTTTCTCCGCTTTGAACTTTAATCTGCGGGAACTTCTGCACATTTTCCCACTCGACGGCAAAACCCACACCACAACCGCACATAGAGTTGTACATTATCTCGCCCAGATCTTGAGTGCATGTAGGCGCAATATAAGAACAATTATACGCCCACACATTAGAATTGCGACAAGCTTTGCCTGACGACCATAGCAATCGCATTGATGGACACACATCTTGATTTAGAATTCCTTCGCGTAGATCGCTATATTCCTTCGCGGTAAGCTTGTCCCCGAGATTTTCTTTCATGTATTCCATGTAGCGGTCTATAGTTTCGATCCAAGTCTCACGCCTACCCAACTCTGGTATCCAACGCGCGTAGAATTGGTAGAAAATATATTCAGAATACGCGCTACGGAAATATTTACTAGACTCTTCGACTGCTTTGCGCACCGCTTCCGGCACTGGACCGAAGCTTTTGCGAATCTCGGAACGCCTGTTTCTATATAAAATGTATTTTTTGGCAGTATTTTCAAAACCTTTGCGCATTAATTCCTTCTCCACAAGGTCTTGGGTCATCTCCACAGTAGGCAGGAATACTGCTTTTTTGTTCTCTACCACTAGATCATTCCTGAGTTTCAATAAATCTGCAAAAACACTCTCCGCCACTGCCTTTGCTTCCGCTTCATTACCTTCACCACTTGCTTCGAAAGCCTTAGATACAGCGCGCACAATACGAGATAGATCAAAAGGCACCACTTCTCCGGTGCGACGACGCATTGATTTGATTTTTGATAGATCGACTTTGGAAACTTTGGATGCGGTTTTTATTTTTGTGGGCATAAAAATTAAAATTAGTTTTGGACTATCATTATACACGTTTCGCATATACCCATGTAAAGTGGAAAAGTATGATTTTTGTCAGCAAAAAACAATTAAAACACCTCGTCAATGCGAGCGCAAAATAGACACGATATTTAAAGCGCCAAATCGAATAAATTTTTGATTATATACCCAAAATGTCCACCCTCTTGGACTCGAACCAAGGACCCCAGAGGTATAAGCTCTGTGCTCTAGCCAGCTGAGCTAAGGGTGGAATTTGCTTAACACTATTAAATTAATACTTTCTGCCTGAAAAGTCTAGGCGCTCTGAGTCTCTGTGCCCTTTTTCTTAAGTTCTATGCCATGCGCAACTAGAATCTTCTCATACTCTTCTTGCTCGATTGTTTCTACCTCCATCAGACGCTTTGCTATAGCAGTGAATGCTTTTTTATGTTCACTTATAACTTTCTCGGCGGTCTTAAGGCCGTCATTCATTAGTTTAGCCACTTCGGCATCTACTTTTTTCGCAATCTCTTCGGAATGTTCTCGTTCAAGCTCCTCACCATAAGCCACCCGACCACCTTGGCCCGCGAGAGCCACCGGTCCGATAGCATCCGACATACCGAAGCGAGTCACCATAGCCCGCGCAAGGTTGGAAGAAACTTCTAAATCACTCGAAGGTCCAGTAGTTATGTCACCAAACATCATTTTCTCCGCTGCGTACCCTCCGAGCGACATCGCGATGTCATCGATAAATTCTTTTCTACCTTGCAAGCGCTTTTCTTCTAGTGGGAGCTTTAGCGTGTATCCACCCGCACGACCACGCGCAATTATAGAAACTTTATGTACTGGGTCAGCATTAGGTAAAACCGAAGCAACTATCGCGTGCCCAGCTTCATGATACGCGGTTATTTCTTTTTCTTTTTTAGAAAGCAGGTGGCTCTTGCGCTCAGGCCCGAGCATCACTTTCTCGATAGCGCGAATCAAGTCAAACTGAAAAACTTTCTTGCGATTCTCACGGGCAGCAAGTATCGCCCCTTCGTTCATGAGCGAATACAAATCTGCGCCAGAGAATCCAGGCGTACGTTCCGCAATTAATTTTAAATTAATATCTTCTGAGAGAGGTTTGTCTTTAGCGTGAATCGTGAGTATCGCTTCCCTGTCCGCGCGATCTGGTAAATCAAGTATCACTTTCCTGTCAAAACGCCCTGGGCGGATGAGTGCTGGATCTAGCACATCTGAACGATTGGTGGCTGCCATAACTATAACCTTATCGTTTGGCTCGAAGCCATCCATCTCCACAAGTATTTGGTTGAGTGTTTGCTCGCGTTCATCGTTCCCCCCGCCGAATCCCCCTCCGCGGGTTCTACCTATCGCATCTATCTCATCCACAAATATTATCGCTGGCGCAGCTTTCTTCGCCATTTTAAAAAGATCACGCACCCGAGATGCCCCCACACCCACAAACATTTCTACGAATTCTGAGCCAGAAAGATGGAAGAACGGCACTGAGGCTTCGCCAGCCACTGCACGCGCAAGCAATGTCTTGCCCGTGCCTGGCGAACCAGTGAGCATCACACCTTTTGGAATCCGTGCGCCTATATCTAGGAATTTCTTTGGGCTTTTTAAGAAATCTACTATTTCTTTCAGTTCTTCCTTAGCCTCTTTGCACCCCGCCACATCTTTGAAGGTAACCTTATTATTCTTGTCGTTTGGGTCAGTGATACGCGCCTTTGACTGACCAAAAGAAAAAGCCTGCATGCCAGCACCCTTGACTTGGCGCGAGATATACCAAAAGAAAAGCAGAATGAAAACTACAGGCAAGAGAAATGGTAGAAGGTTAAACAACCAATACGCAAACCCGCTTTCGTTCTTGACTATGATTTCTGTTTTTTGGAGCGCTTCCTTGTCAACACCGTAATTCGCAAGTGTTTGCGAGAGTGCTGAGCCAGCCTCCTTCTTGCCTTTCTTCACCTCGTCGTTCTGATAAGTTACAGTCAGAGCCTCACCAGAAACTTCGATCTTTTTGACTTCGCCTGAGGAAACACTCTGCGCTAATTCAGAAATAGAAACATCCTTCGCGGGTTCACCTCCGCCAGAGAGCGCTAGATACAGCGCTGTGATAAGCATAAAAATAAAAACCGCGCCAAAAATAGAGCTTGAAAAATTACTATTGTTATCGCTCTTCTTCCCCTTTTTCTCTGGTTTTTGATTCAAAAGATTAAAATCCATTTCGAGATGATAGCATAAAAACACACGAAACAAAAGCGCCTTTTGAGCGCTTTTGTATGTCGAGTGGAGATGGGGGAAATCGAATCCCCGTGCAGAAGGTTCTTACTAAAAAGTCTACATGCTTAGCGCGCTTCAAAGTTTAAATTAAAAAATTAAGAAACGAGCCAAATATTTTTTAATCGATCCCAAAGTTTTCGTGAAATACTTGGGCGAGTATTTCCTTATCCCGATAATATTACACTTCTACTCATATATCGGAAGTCTATGAGAGAAATGCCGGACTTAGGCTTACGCGAAAGCCGGAGCGAAAGCAAAATCATTCATACCGAAGTATGGGGATTCTGTTTTGCTGTTAGTCAATTTTGCAATTAACGTTTTGAACGAAGTTTAGCGAGTTTACGTCCATGCTCGACATGCATTTTAGGAAATAGCCGACTGTCTATGCCTGGCATCCCCAAATTTTATTCTTCTCTTTTCAAAGTTCTCCTGATGTCTCGATCAGTCTCGCGCTTCTGTATGCTTTGTCTTTTGTCGCGAGTTTTCTTGCCTTTCACCAACACAAGCTCAACTTTAATTTTACTATTTTTATTATACACTGAAATAGGCACTATTGTCAAACTCCTATTCTTTTCATTGCCCGCCAGTTCAACAATCTCCTTTTTGGTGAGCAATAGTTTCCTGTTCCGAAGCGGATCATAGTCTGCCCCTGCATTTTTGGGCTGATAAGCCGGAACGTTGGCGTTTATTAAATATGCTTCCCCGCCCCGAACTATTACAAAAGCCCCCTCGAGAGACATCCTCCCGGCGCGCACAGATTTTACCTCGAGACCCAAGAGCTCGATACCCGCCTCGTACTTTTCTAGTATTTCATAGTCAAATCTAGCTTTTCTATTTTCAGCATAATTCGCCATACTCGTAATATTAGCACAAATATTCACCGGCCTGAGAGCGTTTGACTTTATGCCAGAAATAAGCTATTATTCCTCCGTCAAGCTTAGACTAAATAGTTTACGGTCAGGCGGGCAATATTTACGTTGCGAGAAAGAATCAACAACCAAATACGGGCGCAAGAAGTCCGCGTACTAGACAGCGACAACAAAAATCTTGGGGTTTTAAGTATCAAAGAAGCTCTCGAGATGTCTAATAATCTAGGACTCGACCTGATCGAGATCGCACCGAACGCCAATCCTCCACTATGCAAGATAATGGACTTTGGTAAATATCAATACGAAGCGAGTAAGAAGCTGAAAAAGTCAAAGTCCGGAGCTAAAGCCACCGAGACCAAATCTATCCAGATCAAGATCGGCACCGGCGACCACGACCTGACACTAAAAGCTAAAACTGCTTCAAAGTGGCTCAAGGAAGGACACCGGATTAAAGTAGAATTGTTTCTAGCTGGGCGCGCAAAGTATATGGATGAGAGATTCTTGAAAGAAAGGCTAGATAGGGTATTGCATTTAATAACCGAGGATTACAAGATAGCTGACGCTTATAAAAAAGGTCCAAAGGGTTTAACAACAACAATAGAAAGAAAATAGTTCTATTAACTCACTATAAATAATATGGGACGAGGAACAAAAACAAATAAATCATACACTAAGAGATTGAAGCTTACTAAGAACGGCAAGATTATCGCTCGTAAAGCAGGCTTCAATCATTTTAACGCCAAGCAGTCTAGAACGGCACAGCTCGCTGGTCGCAAAGGTAACAGTTTTGTTATCAAAAACAAACCGAAGAGCCACCTGCTTCCGTTCAACTAACTTGCAACTTTATAACTTTATAACTTTGAACTTACAATGACTAGAGTAAAAAAGGGAGTACACGCATTAAAAAGAAGGAGAAGTGTTTTAAAGCAAACCAAGGGCTTCCGCCATGGCAGGAAGAGCAAAGAGCGTCAAGCTAAAGACGCATTGCTCCACGCCGGAGCTTATGCTTTCGCACATCGCCGAGACAAAAAGTCACACAATCGCAAGCTTTGGAACATCAAGATCAATGCAGGCGCACGCGAACAAGGCCTCTCATATTCAAAACTTATCGACAGCCTTACGAAGAAAAAGGTAATGCTCGACCGTAAAATTCTCGCCGACCTAGCCGAGAATCATCCCGCCACTTTCACTAGAGTTTTAGCAAGCATAAAATAAACCCTACTTGGGGTTTATTTTATATTCACCTACTTTGTGCTTATTTATAGTTGCGATAACATCAGCTACTAACTGTTTAGGATCGCTATTGAAACTGATCTTGTCGTTTGGACGATGACCTCTTTCTAGAATCGTGCGTATCGTTTCATCCATATCCCACGAACCTTCCAGTATGCCTATAGGCTTATCATCTTCGAAAGCTACAGTGAATTCATGTATTGTGCCTATGCGTCCACACCCACAGATTACCGCGTCAGCTGATTTAGTCAGAAGTAAATCTCGCCCAGGATAACCAAAACCGGTATAAATAATCAAATCAAGGTAATCGATAGGCAGTTTGTATACTTCTACATGTTCCCGCTCGGAACCTGCCGGAGAAAAGCCTATTGAGACTCCCCCAGCCTCCTTAGCACCCATCGCGGCCCAAAGTGGAAAACCAGTGGTAGCCCCAGTAATCAGTATGGCTCCCTGCCTTACTATTTCTCTGCCCAGCTCTTTAGCGCGGTCGAGCGCATCCACCCCACAATGACCCGTATCGGCAGCGCCAGAAACACAAATCTTTAATTGTCGATGCCCATGCTTCAAAAAAACACTTTTGTCTTTATCCATAAAAATATTATACCCTGTAGTGAATCCTGCCGCCAGCAGGATCTACTACGGGGTTATACCCGAAAAAACCGTGTGGGTAAAATAAAGAAAATTAAAAATTAATCGTTGCAGTATCGTCAGCTTCTGGCACTGCAACTTCGATACCAAGATGATCGCGAATTTTCTGAGCCAAGAACATTGAGCTCTTAGGTTCCCCCATTACCACGAAAACTTTCTTCAAGCTCTCTTGCGTATCTTCAATAAAACTGATTAGTCCATCTGAATCCTTGTGCCCTGAATAACCATTGATAGTCACCACATGCGCCCGTACTGGCACATTCTCCCCTGTTATGCGCACCGTCTTCACTCCTTCTTGAATCAACCTACCAGGTGTGCCTACAGATTGGTATCCCGCTAAAAGTATAGTGTTGTTTGATCCAGGTAAATAGTGGCGTTCATGGTGGACTATTCTCCCCCCTGTCGACATACCAGAGCCAGCGATCACTATCTTGGGATCAGGCACTCCTGAAATCAACTTCGAGTCTTCGGAGCGCAGTGTGGTATGTAAACCAGGGAAATCAAAGATATATTTATCAGTGGTCATTAATTTCTGCGCTGTGTCGTTAAGGTAATCTTTATATTGCTTAAATATCTCAGTAATTCTGATCGCAAGCGGTGAATCGAAGAATATAGGCATTACTGGAATGCGGTTGCCCTCTACTAGAGCATTAAGCTCAAACAGAAGCTCCTGTGAACGCTCAAGAGAGAAAGTGGGAATAATGAGGGTACCCTTGCGTTTATAGTTGTCTTCTATCACAGCCTCTAGAAACCTCCTACGTTCATCACGAGACTCATGATTCCTGTCGCCATAAACTGACTCTATGACAAGGTAATCTATATCGGTAACCTTATCTGTATCGGGCAATATAGGTGAAGGACTGTTACCCAAGTCACCAGTAAACAGAACTTTCTTACCCTGATAATTAAAAAGAACCATTGCCGAGCCTAAGATATGCCCAGCATTCAGGAATTCGACGGAGAGATCTTGGGTTACTTCAATCTTATTTTTATAATCGAAACCTTGCCATAATGAAAAGGCTTTGCGGATGTTGTCCACTGTGTATATTTTATCTAAGCCGGCATCGTTATTAAGAGACAATATATTCATAGTGTCTTCTAGCATGGGTAAAGAAAGAGCGCGAGTAGGAGGTGTAGAATATATCTTGCCACGAAATCCTTCATGAATAAGCTTCGGAATTCTGCCTATATGATCCACATGAGCGTGGGTTATAAAAAGGCTATCAATACTTTTTGGGTCATAAGGAAAAGGGTCCCAGTTTACCTCATCTGCCACTTTCATACCCTGAGTAAGGCCGCAGTCAATCAGAATTTTCTTGTCAGCGATTTCGATCAGAAAATTCGAGCCTGTCACCGTGCCTGCACCACCACAGAAAGTTATCTTGGCTGTTTTTCCATTAGAACTATTAGTTGTCATAAGTTAGTATTTTATTCTTAAAGTAAATAATGGCCCCACTTCCACCTAACAAATCAAAAAATAAGTCTGACAAGGTGTCCACTTGGTCGAAAGGATTCTCAGCAACATGATTGATGAAATAAAATTCAAAGATCTCCCAGCCCACACCTATCAAAAGCACAGCACCTAGTGTCTTCCATACCAACCTCTGATTAATATCTGTCGCAGAAACTAAATATAGATAAGCGAGAGCCACCCACAACCCGCCCAGAAAATGCATAATCATGTCGAAATACCAAATACTATAGTACCAGTAGAACTTGTTCGCTAAAAAATTCAGGACAAATATAACCGCAATCAGACCTGCCACCGTTTTCCGAAATTCTTTTCGTTCCATTGTTTTATTTTACCACATTCTCAAGAAAAAACCCCGCTTAGCAGGGTTACTTCTTAGGACTATTTCAGATATATTACCATAGCTCTAAAGCTAGGTGGGTGCCAGATGCGAGAGACCACGGTCAAACACAATCGAAGCTCCCAAATTTAAGTGTTCTAGGTAATAATCAGAAATAACCCTACTTAAATTCTATGCTCATCCCAGAATAAAAACAACTAGACACACCGTTTTTTATGTATCTGAATGATATTTGCTGAACAAAACGCTTATTTCCTCTGTAGATTCGTAAGTTTATCTATCTCTTCCCGTGAGTGAATTTTTCGTGAACAGTTTCGTAATTGAAAAGTTCATTTTCAGAAAACCAGTACGCTATCTCAGCCTTTGCTTCATCTGGATCACCAGATGCGTGCAGAACATTAGGCACACCTATTTTCTGAGCATCTGCATGAGCAAAGCTCATGTGTGAATAATCACCGCGAATGGTTCCAGGTAGAGCAGATTTTGGTTCTGTAGTGCCCGCCATTTTACGAACTAGAGAAACTGCCTCTATCCCCTCGAGCACAAAAGCAATCACTGGACCTTCGGTCATCATACTGACCGTTACATCAAAAGCTTGCTGGCCACGACGAGATATCATCTTACCGATATTTTCATAGTGGTGATAAAAGTGATCAGAATCCGGTTGCAGCATTTTTGCCCCCACTATTTTGAGTCCAGCCTTCTCAAACCTAGACAATATCTCCCCCACAATACCGCGCTGAACAGAGTCAGGCTTGAAAATAATTAAAGTTCTTTCTTCGTGTTTCATGTCATTTATACTAGCAGAAAAAATATTTTTTGCAAAACTTACTCCATGGTGTTATACCTCGCCATTATTTCTGCCTCGACTTCGGCGCGGTCACGACCGTATTTCATATAGGAGAGTTCTTTTAGGCTATCTACTATCTCCATATTCCCCTTCTCGGGCGCGAGAGTCTTGATGTTGAAAGGCTTAGTAGGTTGCCCACGCACCAGCATGCTCATGTAGGCATTGTAGTTGTCGAGCTTAGTAATATCGTGCGCGGTGAATTGTGGTTTGAATTTTGCTTCTAGAAAATTCGCATCTTCGGTGCCCACTCGAAACACTGCCATCGAGCCCACGTTACCGAACACTGCATTTTTGATATTATCTTCGAGCTGGGTAATGTACTGGTGGGCGATGTTGAGCGAGAGCCTGTATTTGCGGGCCTCGGACAGAATAGAGGCGATTGAGTCCGTAGTCACGTTTTGGAACTCGTCTATATATAAATAAAAATCATTCATTGGTTTCCCAAACATATCTACGCGCGACAGGGCCGCCATCTGAATTTTACCTACTAAGACAAGGCCGATGAGGTTGGCATTTATGTCCCCCAGTCTGCCTTTCGAGAGGTTAACTAGAAGTATTTTCTTCTCATCCATTATTTTACGGAAATTGAAAACAGAGTTTTGCTGAAGAACTACTGGGCGCATGATGTCATTCGAAATAAAATTGTCGAATTTAGAAGAAATGTAAGGCACAAAGTTGGCAAGCGACTGGTCCCCCGTAGTCTGCTCGGCCGAAACCCAGAATTGCTTAATGATGGGGTTCTTGCAACGCGATAGTTTTAGATCTCGAAATTCTTTATCGGCTAGCACCCGAGTGATTTCAAGCAATGTAGAACCTGATTCTGGATCCTCCATGACAAGGAAGGCTGAGTTTCTGAAATATTGCTCGAACATTGCTCCCCCGCCCACCTTCATATCGAAAAGTTTGTTGAATATGCCCATGAGTTCGTTCACCACGAATGTCTTCTGCTCTGGATACCTCGGATCATATTCGAGCATATTGAGCCCCATCGGGCGTGGAGTATATGAAGGATCAAAATATATAACATCATCCATTCGCTCTTTTGGAATACGAGAAAGTATGGTCTGTATGTCGGTACCGTGCGGATCTATGTAGCAACATCCATCCCCGTTCCTGATATCCTGAGTGATCATATTGAGCATTATATTGGTCTTACCGGTACCTGTCTGACCAATCACATAGAAATGGCGCATGCGGTCCTCGCGCGCAAGATGAATCTCGGTATCTCGGCCTCGATAACTATTGATTCCAAGAACTATACCCTCCTGGCCCATCTCGATAGGCGCAGGGGCAATACCAGACTTGGCCTCCTTGAGTTGAGGCTGATTGCCCACACCCACTGGAAAGTGGAAAACAGAAGCAAGCTCCCTTAGGTTCATCGGCAAAACATTGTCTCTAGAAAATATGCGATATGAAAAATCATGGAATAATTCCTTGAGCTGACTCCCCGCCGCCTCCTTGAATACAATGGAATTGCTCGCTGCTTCCGCAAACTGGTTAAAGGAAGACTCTATCTCTTTCAATATTGCCTGTGCGCGCTCCCTAGACTCACCCGAGGCAATAATCCGAATGTTGGTCTTCATTATTGAACTCTTAACCTTATTCCCTATTTTCTCTGCTGCACCTTCGTCCACTGCACGCCTACCCTTCATGTATTTGTCTGGATTCTTAGACTCTGGAGCTCTGTCTTTCTGACCAAATATAAGCTCCTTTCCTGCACTCCACATCGCGTGCTTGAATTTATATAAATTATCATTTGCGTGCTTGACCGACATGCCGTCTTTTACGTCGTCCAAAATCGCATGAAACTCATTGATGAATTTATCTCCAGCGGGCGCAATGGTGAGCTGTATCGCCGCACCTTCGCCTGCGGTCTTTAGCTTAGAGAAAACATTAAGTATTGGATTCATGGGGTCGTGCTCAATATTGTCATACGTCTTGATCGGCATTACCCCACGCTCAGTGAAGGTGGCGTATGCTCCCGCAGAACCACCCTGCTCATTAAAAATATTATAGTCATCGGTAACTTCCCGAACCTTAGCGTTGTGATAAAAAGCCAACACCTGCTTCTCAAAAAGAGTTATGTGCTTGTTCGGAATGCTCGCATATATCACTACTTCATCAGTATCTACAGCAAGCGCAATTTCGAGGGTAAAATAATTTTCTTCAGAATTATTTTTCCCTAGTGAAATAGAATTCATTCCAGCATAAAACTGCTCCATTGCCCCGATGAATTCCTTGAAATTTTTCGATTTGTCGGCTTCGTCTTCTGGGGTCGGCAGAGTTATCTCAAACAGCGTCATATTGAGAGCTTTATAGAGCGGTGTTCCCTCTTTAAAATCTGCAACAACTTGTCCAGTTTTCAAATATTGCACCAATATACGATGAAAGTCGTCGTCCACGTGCGGATTACCCATCTGGGCCACCACGGTAAGCGCATTCTTGATTCCATTCACCAGCATTATGCCTAGAAGCTCCTCCATCACGGTGTCGTGCGGTTCGGGCTTGAGCGCGAGCACTATACCCTCAGCTTGCTTTTCTTTTACCATCGCGCTATCGTGCACAGCCTCTCTCGCTGGAACTTTTTTGTATTCCATGGCCACATCCTTGGCAGCCTGGTCACCAGCTGATTCGAAATGCCCCTTAGCAATGAGCTCCTCCTCGCGCGCCTTCACATGCTCACGCAGGTAAGACAACTCCTCTTCTGGAGTCTTAAACTTCGGCATTTCTTTCAGAAACGAAGGGTTCACTATTTAATTATACTACAAGCTGGTTAAGATTTCTCCACCGTTTTTGGTGATGAGTATAGTGTGTTCGAAGTGAGCACTCTTTTTACGGTCGGCAGTGCGGAAGGTCCAGTCGTCAGCGTCTAGGGTTACATTTTTAGTCCCCAAGTTAAGCATCGGCTCAAGCGCCACCACCATGCCTTCTACTAGTTTTTCTCCTTTGCCTTTCTTGCCAAAGTTTGGGATAAACGGATCTTCGTGAATTGCTTTCCCCACACCGTGGCCGGCGAGGATTTCAACTATTCCATACTTACCTTGCGAACGCACAAACTTTTCTATTGCGTAGCCTATATCACCGACAGTGCCCCCGACAACCGCTGCACTTATGCCCACCTGAAGGGCTTTCTCGGTAACTTCTAGAAGTTTTTTGTCTTCTAGAGAAATTTTACCCACTGGCACCGTCATGGCCATATCGGTAAAAAACCCGCGATGTTTTACTCCGAGGTCAATGGACACTATGTCTCCTTCTTTTAAAATTCTGTCTTCTCTCGGAATGCCGTGCACAACTTCATCATTTACTGATACGCAGAGCGATGCCGGGAAAGGAGTGCTCGCGCCTTCTGGTCGATAATTTAAAAAGGCCGGCTCATCTCCAGCCTCGCGTATAACTCGCTCAGCATAAATATCTAGTTCTTTAGTAGAAACTCCTGGCGCAACTTTTTCTGCAACCTTATGAAGCGCAAAAGCGAGGCGCTTCCCACCTTCTCTTATTATCTCTATTTCTTCTGGGGTCTTAATTATTATCATGAAATTATCGTGCCCGCGAATTGCTCTCCCAGCAGAGCCTTGCGAAGATTGTCTATTGGTTTGCCGTTCATTATCATGACTGTCATCTTGTTTTGCTCAGCTTTTTCTGAAGCAATTGGATCAAACGGAGTGTTTAGACCAGAGTGAGTCCAACTTTTAGGGATAAGGTTGCGATAGTCCTGCCAAGAAATTTTCTCAATTTTTTTAGCATTAGGATTTTGTTTAGGGTCAGAATCATAAACATAATCAGTGTTAGAGACATTTATTATTTTACTTGCTCCCACCTGCTCGGCCATCATCACTGCATCGTAGTCAGTACTCCAGCCCGGCTTCCAACCAGCGCCAATAATTATTGACTTGGTGAAAACTGCAAGCTTAGATGGGTCTAGTATTATTTCTTCCTCAGCAACTTCTCCAAAAGACATTCTGACCAACTCTGCGTTCAGTCTAGTAGTATGAATACCTATCCAATCGAGATCAATATTGGTAGCTTTGATTGTTTTACCTAGAGCTTCCTGATAGTAGCGGCAAACTTTACCTCCACCAACAATAATTACGAAACGTTTGCCTTTAGATACTTCTTCCAGGATAAGTTCTTTAAAAACATTTATGAATTCAGGATCTGGCTTCTCCGGTACAACCATCGAACCACCCAGAGAAATGACAATCGTTTCCATATTTTTTATTTAGCTAGCCCTAGCTTGGTAATGATTTCTTGATGTACCTCGTCGATGGTCTGCTCACCATTTATTTCTATAAAATTGAACCCTAATTTATTGCGAAAATATTCTATGGACGGCATCACGTCTTTTTCATACCAGGTCAAGCGATTCTGTATTTTCTCCGGCGTATCGTCTGCGCGCTGCCTCTCCATCATGCGAGCGTAAGACCAATCTTTCGATACATTCATTAATATGATGTTAGGCTTATTTATTTTATAAAAATCAAAAAGTGAATCGAGGGCCACCGACTCTTCGAGTCTACGACAAACCCCGTCTAAGATCATACTTTCTTTACCTGAGAATTTCTCTACTATAATCCCGGTCCATATCCAGATCGGCAAAAACACTGGAATTAGTAAGCCATTAGAAAGTATATTGTGCACACTCTGTCCGAGTAGATTGCTTTGCTTCGAAAGCTCTCGAAAAGTGCTGCCTGTCTCAACATATATAAGTTCTTTCCCTTGCTGTTTCAATAGTTCTGCTAGGAGCTTGGCCTGAGTACCCTTTCCGCATCCGGACCTGCCAAAAAAAACAAAAGCCTGTGGATTCATAACCACACAATACACATTTTCCCTTATAAAATCAAGGAGATAGGACGGATTAATACTCGCGCATTGAGACTTGAGCGTCGATCTTTTTGATGAGGTCTAGAACCACAGAAACAACGATAAGAATGGAGGTACCACCAAGCGCAAGCGAGGTGATGCCTGTTAAGTGTTGCATTATTATAGGAAGCACAGCAATAAACCCCAAGAAAACCGCACCTAGTAAGGTGATTCGGCTTAAAACTTTAGAAATATATTCTGCGGTTGAAACACCCGGGCGAATGCCTGGAATGAATGCACCGTTCTTCTGCAAGTTGGTAGATAGGGCATCTGGATCGAAAGTTACCGCGGTGTAGAAATAAGTAAACAAAAACACGAGAATGAAATAAAGTATCGCATAGAGAAGGCTCGTCTGCGAGAAAGACATTAGCACTTCAGAAACTTTTACGGCTACCGGATGACTAAAACGCGCCAAGAATGTTCCGATCATCTGAGGAAAAAGCAGTATAGAGAGCGCAAAGATTATAGGGATAACTCCAGCCTGATTAACGCGTAGCGGTAGATAGGTCGTTCCGCCGCCATATACTTTCATACCTCGCACGCGCTTAGCATAAGTCACTGGTATTGGACGCTCTGCCTCAGTTACAGTAACAATGCCTGCGATTATGAGCACTGAGGCAATCGCAAACATTGCAAACAGAGGAATTTGTGAAGGATCGAAAGTGAATATGAGCTCGTTGACATGAGTAGGTAGCACTGACACGATACCTGCGAATATAACTATGGAGACACCGTTCCCAATGCCGAATTCTGAAATGAGCTCGCCTAGCCACATTATAAGTATCGCTCCAGCTACCACTATGAGCACATTGAGGAACCTGTCGAAACCACCAAGGTTTGTAAGAATTCCCTGATTTTCTAGTATTGCAAGCAAGGCGAAACCCTGAATGAAAGCTAGTGGCACAGTAAGGAGTCGAGAATATTGAGTGAATCGCTTCCTGCCCGCCTCACCTTCCTCGTGGTATATCTTCTTGAGCGCTGGCACCATTATAGTGAGAAGCTGCATTATGATCGAGCTAGTGATGTAGGGACCAACACCGAGCATGATGATAGATAGGTTGGCCAAACCACCACCAGAGAAAATGTTAAGAATTCCAAAAAATTGATTGTTGGATAAAAAGCGCTCGAGCGCTACGGTGTCAATTCCAGGAATCGGAATCGCAGAAAGTAAACGAAAAACCACAAGTGCAAAAAGCACAAACAATACTTTCCTGCGAAGCATTGCGTCAGTATAAATCAACTTTATTTTTGTCCAAAAATTTTGCATTTTATGATCTAACCACTATCTTCCCGCCTTTGATTCCAAGCCTTTTACGTAGTGCAGAAAAAGTTTCTTTACCCTCTACTTTTTCTTTTGCAACCCTAACTGTCTTGCGAACAGAATTAAAACGATATCCGCGCGCTTTCGGCAACTTCTTAATGATATCACGAAGCTCAGGCCTGCGCTTGTTACCCGCGCGTGCGGTCTGCCCTTTGCCTCCTCGGCCAGAAGTCTTGGCGTGCTTGCCGCCGCGACCGACTATGCGGTCCTTCTTATTCTTATGTTGTCTTTTTAAATTATGTGTCTGCATGAGAGTGGTATTTATTTTTTAATCTCTGTAGCTGGAGCCGGCTCTGCTTTTTCAGTAGTAGCGCTCTCAGAACCCTTATATTTCTCCCCAATGATAGATAGGGCCTGAATAGTAGCTTTAGCGTTGTTTAATTTATTCTTGCTGTTGGAGAGTATTTTAGCAGTTATGTCTCGGACTCCAGCAAGTTTAACTATATCGCGCACCACAGAACCAGCTACGAGACCTCGCCCTTTGTTTGGAAGAAGAGCAACCTTACAACTAGAGAATTTAGCGGAAAGTTCATAAGGGATAGAAAGGGTTTTAGTTAGCTTAAGCTTGACCATGTTCTTCCTCGCGCTTCGTAGAGCCTTCGCAATAGCAAGCGCAGTATCCCCCGCCTTACCTAGACCAAGCCCCACCGCACCCTTCCTGTCACCGGCAACTAGCGCCACTGAGAAAGAAAACCTGCGACCGCCAGCCACCACACGAGTAACCCTGCGGATATCGATAATTTTCTGATCAAACTCTGGCTTAGGCCTGCTGAAAGATCCCCCTCGTCTGCTGTTATTCTTTTTTTCTTTTCCTTGTTCCATATTTTTTGTTTACTCTAAAATTTAAGCCCGCCAGCACGCGCCTCATCCGCGACCAGTCTTACGCGACCAGTATACTTGAAACCGTTGCGATCAAACACCACCGTGGTAATACCTGCTTTCTTGCAAGCCTCAGCCACTAGTTTACCTACTTCCTTGGCGCGAGTAGTCTTTGTACCTTTTGCGGCCTTAATGTCGCTCACTGACACAATTGTCTTGCCTGTCGCATCATCGATAACCTGTGCATAAATAAACTTGTTCGAGCGGAACACCGACAAACGAGGACGCGCTTCTGTGCCAGTCACCCTTGTTCTGATTTTCTTCTTTAGTCGTATTCTTTTGTCGGTTTTATTTTTCATATTACTTTATAACCCTGCCTGCGGCAGGCAGGTTTTTACTTATTTAGACTGTCTTCTTACCCTGCTTGCGTCTAATAACTTCGTTATCATAACGCATACCCTTACCTTTATATGGCTCTGGCTTCTTGAGAGCGCGAATCATTGCAGCGAAACTCCCCACTAATTCTTTATCTATGCCAGTTATGGTTATGTTATTTTTCTCAGCAGTCGCGGTAATACCTTCTGGTATCGGCACGACAACCGGATGAGAAAACCCTAGGGCAAAATGAAACTCTTTACCTTTGACTTCAGACTTGAATCCAACTCCTTCTAGGATAAGTTTCTTCTGGAAAGGCTTCTCTGAACCTAGAATCATGTTCTTGATATGCGCTGCGTATGTTCCCCAGAGAGCTTTAGAAAATTTATCGTTGCGCTTGGTACCCAAAGTGATAACCGCATCGCCAACTGATATAGTTATGTCGTCTCGGAAAGATCTGGTGAGTGTTCCTTTAGGGCCAACTACAGTAATAGTGTTGCCATCCTTGGTAACTCTGACTCCGCTCGGTATTTTTATTTCTTGTTTACCTATTCTTGACATATTATTTATTTACCAAATTCTAAATAACGCTTCGCCTCCAACCTGCTCTTTACGAGCCTCCTTGCCTGTCAGAATACCTTTTGGAGTTGAAAGCACTAAGAGCCCTGTACCATTACGAACTGAATGAATATCCTTTACCCCGAAATACACTCGGCGTGATTGTTTAGAAATTCGCTCCACTTCTCTGATCCTAGGCGCTTTATCTTTGTACACAAGCTCTACTTCGAGCACTGGATGATCGCGCCTAACTTTCTTGGCAAAACCACTGATATATCCCTCCTTTTTCAAGCATTCTAAAATAGCATTTTTCAACTTTGAATAAGGCAAAACCACAGAGTCCTTGCCTGCAAGTGAGCCGTTCTTTATTGCTATTATCATGTTAGAAATTGGATCCATAGAATTTTATAGGAAATTACCAGCTGGACTTTCGCACACCTGGTAGCATGCCTTCGTTCGCAAGTTCTCGGAAACATATTCGGCATATACCGAAATCACGCATAAAAGCATTACCTCGACCGCATTTAAAACAACGATTCTTGGATCGTGTAGAAAATTTTGGTTTTTTAAGCGCGCGCGCTTTTACAGATGTCTTTGCCATACTATTAAAAAAGTCTATTCGTATAGGAGATATCGTGTATTTTTACTCAAAACCCCGATAGAACCTTGAGTAGAAACACAGATCAACCCACAACCTTAGACTCCTGTTATCTTAGCAGGTTTTGAGCCGAGAGTCAAATCCTATTTCTTTTTACCCCTCCCCTCCTTCGCATCTTCTTTCTTGAAAGGAACACCAAGGAGTTCGAAGAATTCCAGACCCTCCTTTCTGTCTTTTGCAGAAGATACTAGGGTAATAGACATACCGAAAACATCACGAATATCTTCGTCAGCAGTTTCAGGGAATATTGTGTGTTCTTTGATTCCAATGGAGAGATTGCCAATGTTGTCTACCCCGCTCTTGTTGATTCCTCGAAAGTCCTTCGTGCGAGGAATAGCCACATTTATCAGCTTATCCAAAAATGCGTACATTCTCTTGCCTCGTAGAGTAGCCACTACGCCGATAGGATCACCTTGGCGAATTTTGAAGGATGACACAGACTGCTTCGCTCCACGAAAAGCTGTTTTTTGACCAGTTATTTTTGCAAGACGCTCTGCCACAAGATCATTCTTCTTGTTGTCTTTCTTCATTAAGGTCCCGGTACCAACGTTCAACACAACCTTCTTCATCTTTGGCGCAGCCATCACATTCTTGTAGCCAAAAGAATCCTTAAGCTTCGCGAACGCTTCCTCTTCTCTTTGTTTTACTGTTTTATGTGACATATTCTATCTTTATATTTTCTTAACATTTGAAGCATGAATAGGCATCGCTACATCTACCACCGCACCTTTCTCGCCTGACTTGCGTGGACGCCTGTGCTTTTTGCTCATATTCAGCCCTTCGACTATAACTCGATTCTCGCTCGGCATCGCTCGCAAAACCTTGCCCGTTTTGCCACGGTCCTTACCAGCTATTACTTTTACATTGTCTCCTTTTTTTACGTGCATCGTATTTTCTTTATAAATTATATAACTTCAGGCGCAAGTGAGATTATCTTCTGGAAACCTTTCTCTGCTAATTCGCGAGGTATCGGACCGAATATTCTACCCGCCTTAGGATCCTGCTTGCCTTTCTCCAGTATCACCACAGCGTTGTCGTCAAACCGAATATATGAACCATCTTTACGTCGATATGCGTCTCGAGTGCGCACCACCACTGCCTGATGTACGTCTTTCTTCTTGACTGCCTTGCGTGGACTTGCGACCTTCACAGATATTACAACCAAGTCGCCGATCTTCGCGTATCTCTTCTTTGAGGAACCGAGCACCTTGAAAACTGCCCCGAGAGTTCCTCCGGCGTTGTCTGTTATTTTTACTAAACTTCTTGGTTGAATCATATGTTTGTGTTACTTGCTTTAATATTTTATTCAACGACTTTGAAACGCTTGTCTTTAGAAATAGGTTTGGTCTCTATTATGGTTACCTTGTCGCCAACTTTATATTTCTTGTTTTCGTCGTGAGCTTTGTATTTTTTATTTACTTTATAGAATTTGCCGTATAGTGGATGCTTGATAAAGCGAGACACTGACACAACGACTGTTTTCGCCATCTTGTCGCTCACCACTACTCCTTCTAATGTATTCGTTTTTTTGTTTGTAGTATTCATAAATATTACTTATGTCGCGCGATAACCTTAGCCTTGATAGGAAGCTTGGTGCCCGCCTTGCGAAGAGCCTCGCGCGCTACTTTGTCTTCTGCGCCGTCAACTTCGAAAATTATTCTTCCAGGAAAAACATCAAAACAGTATCCTTGTGGGTCTCCCTTACCCTTACCCATGCCCACCTCAGCAGCTTTCGCAGTATAAGGCCTGTCTGGGAAAATACGAATCCAATATTTACCAGTCTTAGTAAGTGTGCGAGAGATCACTTTGCGCGCAGCTTCTATTTGAGCAGAACGAACTCGAGCCTGAGTTTCTGACTTAAGACCGAAAGATCCGAAGGCAAGCTTGACTCCACGTGAATCTGGGCGCACCGCCTTAGGGTTTGTGCGCTTGGACTGCCATTTTCTAAATTTTACTTTTTTTGGTATCAACATAAATATATTTTAATCCTTTGGCGTTTCGCTCACTGCCTGTGAACGAGCCACTTTGTCTGCAAATATTTTACCTCGATAAATCCAAACCTTGATACCGATAGTGCCGTATGAAAGTGTCGCGCGCTCACGCTTGAAATCTATGTCCGCGCGGAAAGTCTGAAGTGGTATTGAACCACGCTTGAGCTCTTCGGTGCGGGCGATCTCAGCACCACCTAGGCGTCCAGATAGAACCATGCGCGCACCTTCTACTCCGCGAGCTTGCATCACCTTCTCCATTAATGTCTTCATAACTCGGCGATATGGCATCCTTTTCTCAAGACCTTCAGCAATCATATACGCCACTATTGCCGCATCTGCTTCGGGATTGCCTACCTCTACTATTTCCAGCTTGAAATCTTCTGGCCTTGCGATCCCCAGCTTGTCCATCTTTTTCAAGATATCTTCTTTGAGCTTGGTGGCACCTTCACCGTTGCGACCTATTACTAGACCAGGCCTGGAAGTTTTCAATATAAAGCGAGTAGCTTTACGAGAGCGCTCTATCTCTACAGAAGAAACATACATGCCACGCAACTTCTTCTCTAAATACTGGCGGATCAAAACATCACCCCGTAGATATGAAACATATTTTTTAGAATCAGCAAACCACCTAGACTTCCAGTCTCGGAGTATTACTAACCTATGCGCGTATGGATGAACTGTTTTTGACATAAAATTATTTCTTTATTGTTTTTGCTTTTTTGGTTTTGGTCGGCTTAGCCTTGACTACCCGTTCATCTAGAACGAGCGCAACATTGCTTGTACGCTTGTTTATTCTATGAGCGCTACCCATAGCTGCAGGCATTATTCGCTTCATCACAATACCTTTATCCACGCGAAGCTCCTTAACATATAGACTCTCTGCAGAGAGACCGCTATTCTTGGCATTCGCAATCGCAGAAAGCAAAAGCTTTTTTATCGGAGCTGCTGCCCGCTTTGGCAAAAATGAAAGCGCAGTCACAGCATCTCCTGCGCTCTTCTTCCTGATCAAGCCCGCCACTAGGCGAACCTTTCTTGGAGACTGTCTGTAATTTTTTAAATAAGCTTTCATTTTTTTATTTATAGTGAGCTTGTCGAACTATTTCTTGGCCGCACCCTTAGCGTCGCTTGCAGTTTCAGTCGCCGCCTTTGCTGCTGCTATCTCAGCCTCTTTCTTCTTAGCCTCTAATTCCTTCTGCATCTTACCGCCATGCTTGGTGAATTTCTTGGTTGGTGAGAACTCGCCCAGTCTGTGACCCACCATGTCTTCTGTAACCAACACATCTATGTGAGTCTTGCCGTTGTAAACGCCAAAAGTAAAACCGAGCATCTCAGGTGAGATAACACTAGCGCGCTTCCAGGTCTTGATTGTTGGTGTGGAAAGCGGATTTTTGCCTGCTATCTTCTTTAGCAGTTTTTCGTCTACGAATATTCCTTTTTTGATTGACCTTGTCATATTAAAATTACCGTAAGAAAACAAAAGAGCTCCTACTAAGAGCCTCGAAACATACTAGCAGATATTGGGTAAAAGTCAAATAAGAAGTTGTGGGAGGCGCGAGGTAAACTCGCTCGCGCCTACCGGATGATGGGAATGATGGGATCGCCCGAAAGTGGGCAACCACGGAGGAGAAGGAGTGAGCTACTTGCCCGCCCCCTGCTGGGTAGCGCCCGTCTTCTGGCTCTTCGCGACCAGCTTCAACTCCCGCCTGCGCTTCCTGTCCATGCTCACCTCCTCAGTGAATGTGCTCATCCACGCGAACGAGCACGAAGGCGTCGTCGTCGAGCGCATCCTTGTGCTCGACGGCCACGAGCTTGTCGTCGTGACCCAACGAGTCCAGGATACGATCCCGGATGGCAGCGCGCTTGTAACGCGCATTGCAACGGACCTCTTCTCGGTCGCACTTACGATCACTCTTGTGAGAGTGTGCCATGTTGACGTCCCCCACCTGTTGGGCTAACTTTAAACACGAGACCTACTCGTGAGTAAACTTAGCGCACAAAGAACAGGTATGCGTATTAGGGTAAAACTTTTTGAAAAGTGTGTCAAGTAAAATTGTGTAAAAACTAAAATTACACAGGGTTCCCCTGTGTAATTTTTTACTTGTAGCAAGCTTGTCGAGCTATTTTTTATTTATTCTTTCCTGTCTTTCTTCGGCTAACAATAAATATGTTTGAGTACTTTTTAGGAGTTCGAGTTTTTCTTCCACCAGTAACCTTACCCCACATAGTCTTCGGGCGCTTGGTGCCTCGGCCTTGCCTACCTTCACCTCCACCATATGGGTGGTCCACTGGGTTCATGGCTGTTCCGCGCACTGTAGGGCGAATACCCTTCCAGCGACTTCGTCCTGCCTTACCAAAGTTTTCTAGATGATGTTCTTCATTTGAAACTGAACCCACAGAAGCCCAAGAATTTTCATTGATCTTACGTACCTCAGTAGAAGGCATCTTGATGTTGGTGTAGCCCTCAGCGTTCGCTACCACCTGCGCGAATATTCCGGCACTGCGAGCCACCTTTGCTCCACCTTGTGGCTTGATTTCAATATTGTAAACAAATGTTCCTACTGGTATTTCTTTGAGTGGAAGCCTGTTCCCGGCCTTAAGCTCTGCTTTTTCTGAGACGATAAAAGTGTCTCCTGGCTTTACTGATTGCGGTAATATCACATACCTCTTCTCGCCGTCCTTATAAACTGCAAGACCGATGAATGCGGAGCGATTCGGATCATACTCCACTGACTTCACAGTAGCTTCGATATTTTTCTTGTCATATAGAAAGTCCACATCACGATAAAGACGCTTGTGCCCTCCCCCTTTGTGACGCATAGTAATACGTCCTTGGCTGTTGCGGCCTACGGCTCGCTTCCAACCCTTGACTAAAGATTTGGTCGGCGCAGTTTTAGTCAGAACATCACGATAGTTGATGTTGGACATCTGCCTTCTCGATTTAGTTGTAGGTCGATATGTTTTCATATTTATTTTGCAACTTCTATCTTATCTCCTGTCTTTAAATAGACTACGGCTTTCCTGCCCCCGCCTCGTACTCCAGGCTTACCGCGCAAGAACACTTTCTTCGAGGGCACCCCGAGCACATTCACGCGCACAGGTTTTACTTTGTAGAGCTTGAATACTTCTTTCTTAATCTCTGTCTTGTTCGCATTTGTGGAAACATCGAAAGTATAAGCATTCATGCCTTCTAACATGGAAGACTTCTCGGTAACTCTAGGATTTTTGATCATTGTTGTCATGGCAGTAAAGATTATGCGCGAGATTCTAAGAATTTTACACTTTCGACCGGGTTCTCAATAAGTAAATATTTGTAATTCAAGGCATCCATCGGATTTAGATTTTTCAAAAATGCTATCTCGAGAGCCGAAATATTGCGAAAACTCTTCTCCGTCTTAGGCTCACGACCGGAAAGTGCAACCAATATTTTAGGCTTGGAAACTTTCTTTGCTGGAATTTTTAGATCAAGCGCATCCTTTATATTCTCTACTACTTTCACCGCGTCTTTTGTCTTGATAGAAGAAGGAGCTAGTGTATCTACGAAAATTATTTCGCCGTCTTTTAACTTACGAGATAGAACTGAGAACAAAGCCTGCGCACGCATAGATTTAGAAATTTTCCTCTTATAGTTCTTCTCGGCAAGAGGGCCGTGGGTTACGCCTCCACCCACCCAAATAGGTGATCGTGTTGAGCCGTGTCTGGCACGACCAGTACCCTTCTGTTTCCAAGGCTTACGCCCCCCGCCACGAACTTCTCCACGATCTTTAGTATCAGCAGTACCAGCGCGTTTGTTGCTACGCATGCTCTCTACAACCTGGTGCACCAAGTCAGCACGCCACTTAGCGCCAAAAACTTTTTCCGGAAGTTCTACTGTTCCTGCCTCCTTGCCTTTTTGGTTGTAAATTTTTGCTTGCATTATCTTGAAATTATTTCCACTAAACTTCCGCGACGGCCAGCCAGCGCTCCTTTAATAAGTAAAAGATTATTTTCTTTATCTACCAGCACTACCTTCAGGTTCTTCTGGGTAATTCTGTCACCTCCCATACGTCCCGCCATGCGCATGCCCTTCGGCACATGAGTGCGGAGCCCTCCACCAATAGAACCCGGCTCACGCTCAGAATGCTTCTGGCCGTGAGTACGTGGACCACCAGCGAAACCATGACGCTTGACCACACCCTGAAAACCCTTACCTTTAGATACACTGGTGACTTGTAGTTTGTCTCCCGGAGCAAATACGGACACATCTATCACATCCCCTTCTTTGTTTTCGTTCTTATCGCCATCTTTGAGTCGAAATTCTTTTATGGTTTGGAAAATTCCACCCTTTACCGCGCCACGCACAGCTTTACTTACATTCTTCTCTTTCCCCACACCGAAACCAACCTGCACTGACTCATAACCATCTTTTTCTTTCGAAAAGACGCGCGTAACAGTCACTGGTCCGGCAGAAACAATAGTCACAGGAACAACTTCACCTTCTGGTGAAAAATATTCTGTCATCTCTTCTTTTTTACCTAGAATAAATTTCATAGAATTTAGAGCATTTTTACGTCGATATCTACACCTGAAGGCAAAGATAAATTGGTCAAAGACTCAACGGTCTTTGCATTTGGATTAACTATGTCTATTAGGCGCTTGTGCACTCGCACCTCGAACTGCTCACGCGCATTCTTGTAGATGAATGGTGAGCGGTTCACGGTATATTTCTTTATTTCAGTAGGCAGTGGCATAGGACCGACTATCTTAGCATCGTGCCTAGTCGCCGTATCCATTATTTGTTTGACAGACGCATCGAGTATCTTGCTCTCGTAAGCACGAACTCGAATACGAAGTACAACTCGGTCATCTCCTTTCTTTGAGACTTTCGAATCTTTCACAGTCTTCCCAGACGTTTTCTTTACTTTTGTTTCTGTTGTTGTCATTGTACTTTTGTTTTACCTAACCTTTCCCTGCCTAATATTTCTAGCCTAGAATTTTGGTTACAACTCCCGCGCCAACTGTCTTACCTCCTTCACGAATAGCAAACTTCTGTGATTCTTCGAGAGCCACTGGAGTTACAAGCTTAACTGTAATCTTAACTGTATCTCCCGGCATCACCATCTCCTTACCCTCTTCTAGGGTCACATCACCAGTCACATCAGTTGTTCTGATATAGAACTGTGGTTTGTAACCTTTGAAGAATGGAGTGTGACGACCACCTTCCTCTTTCTTCAAAACATAGATTTCTGCGGTAAAGTTGTCGTGTGGAGTAGTGGTACCTGGCTTACAGATAACTTGTCCACGGGTAATGTCTTCTTTCTTAAGACCTCGGAGGAGTATTCCAGCGTTGTCGCCAGCCATACCTTCCTGCAGGTTTTTGTTGAACATTTCGATACCAGTAACAGTAGTTTTCTGAGTAGCTTTAATACCAACTATTTCTACGTCTTCACCTACTTTCACCACACCACGCTCGATCTTACCAGTAACCACAGTACCTCGCCCTTCGATAGAGAATATGTCTTCGACTGGCATAAGGAATGGCTTAGCAGTGTCACGAACAGGGATAGGAATGTATGTATCGAGAGCATTTACAAGCTCAAGAACTTTCTTCGCCCATTCATCGTCAGCAGACTTAGCTTCAAGGGCTTTTAGTCCAGAACCACGAATGACAGGACAATCCTTGTCGAAGCCCTGCTTCGCAAGAAGTTCGCGGATCTCTTCTTCCACGAGGTCGATCATGTCTTTATCATCTACCATGTCGCACTTGTTCAAGAATACGATTATCTTCGGCACACCAACTTGCTTTGCAAGGAGAACGTGCTCTCGAGTCTGTGGCATCGCACCGTCAGTAGCTGCAACCACGAGGATTGCGCCGTCCATTTGCGCTGCACCGGTGATCATGTTCTTGATGTAGTCAGCGTGACCAGGGGCGTCGATGTGTGCGTAGTGACGAGCCGCGGTAGAGTACTCGTTGTGAGAAATGTTAATAGTAATACCACGAGCTTTTTCCTCAGGAGCGTTGTCGATCTGATCAACACCTTTTAGCTTAACAGTTTGCCCCGCCATGTTAAGAACATGAAGGATCGCTGCTGTTAGAGTAGTCTTACCATGGTCAACGTGACCGATGGTGCCCACGTTTACGTGTGGCTTGTCTCTCTTAAATTCTTCTGCCATATTTTTACTTTGGTTAACAACTGAGACTCAACATACGAGATCTCGCTTGTCGCGAAAACTGCTGAGGCTCAATTACTAACTTAAATTAATTAAACTAATAATAAATTCCCTCTTTAAACGCCCCACCCTAAGTGTAGGCAAAACAAAAACTGCCAAAAGTGCAGTTATTTAGATATTAGCAGATTACCCGCTAATGTCAATATACTGCAAATTACTTCCTCCCTGCGATTATTGTGTCGGCCACGTTCTGTGGCACGATATCGTAGCGGAAGAATTCCATAGTGAATGAGGCACGGCCTTCAGTCATCGAACGTAGGCCTGTCATGTAGCCAAACATTTCAGAAAGAGGCACCACGGCCTTGATTACTTTATTCATACCACGATCCTCCATACCCTCGATGAGAGCTCGCTTAGAGGATAAGTTACCCGTTACGTCACCCATGAATTTTTCTGGAGTCACAACCTCTACCTTCATCATAGGTTCAAGGATAACCGGCTTTGCTCGTTTACATGCGTCCTGTATAGCCATCGAAGCTGCAATCTTGAACGCCATCTCGTTTGAGTCAACTTCGTGATAACTACCATCCCAAAGATCCACGGACACGTTGACCATCTTGAATCCTGCGAGGACCCCGCGATCAAGACCTTCTTTGAATCCCTTCTCGCAAGGCGCAATGTACTCCTGCGGAATCACGCCACCTTTGATAGAATTTATGAATTCGAAACCAACTGAACGCTTCACGTTCTTCGGCAAATCCTCTATCTCCTCCTTGGTTAGCATTTCCATTGGCTTTACTTTGATCTTTACGTGACCATAGTTACCGCGTCCGCCAGACTGCTTGATGTATTTACCTTCTGCGTCAGAATTACCAGTAATGGTTTCTCGGTATGCTACTTGCGGTTTACCCACATTGGCCTCCACCGCAAATTCTCGCTTCATACGGTCCACGATAATTTCTAGGTGAAGCTCACCCATTCCCGCAATGATAGTCTCCCCTGTTTCTTGGTCAGTAGACACTTTGAAAGTCGGGTCTTCTTGGGCGAGACGGTTTAAAGCCATACCCATTTTTTCTTGATCGGCTTTGGTCTTAGGTTCAATACGTAGAGAGATAACTGGCTCTGGGAAAACTATGCGGTCGAGCTCAACAGCGCTACCTTCATCACAAAGAGTATCGGAAGTTATTGTGTCTTTAAGGCCAACAGCGGCTGCGATTTCACCAGCGAAAACTTTCTTCACTTCTTCTCGGTCATTGGCATGCATTCTTAAAATTCGGCCAATGCGTTCTTTGTTACGAGTGCGTGGATTGTATATGTAGCTTCCAGCAGTAAGTGTCCCAGAATATACTCGGAAGAATATGAGCTGACCCACAAATGGATCTGAGGCCACTTTGAAAGCTAAAGCCGCGAAAGGCTCTGCATCAGAAGAGTGACGAACTACAGGCTCTTCTGTGTCTGGATTAATACCAGAGATTGCAGGTATGTCAGTCGGAGCCGGCAAGTAGTCCACCACCGCGTCGAGCACTAGCTGAACACCCTTATTCTTGAGAGCTGATCCTGCGAAAACTGGAAAAATTTCGTTAGCGATAACTGCTTTACGCAAAGTCTTCTTAAGAACATCAATGTCTGGCACAATGCCTTCGAGATATTCAGTCATCATGGCATCGTCGGTCTCGACAATCTTCTCGACAAGTTGAGAGCGATATTTTTCAGCGTCAGCTTTTAGTTCTTCTGGAATATCTTTCTCCACCACTTGGTTACCCATCTCACCTTCGAAATAGTAAGCCTTCATGCGAAGCAGGTCTACTACGCCCTCGAATTTTTCTTCGAGTCCAATAGGTATCTGCACACGCACAGCTTTCTTGCTCAAGCGATCAATAATAGTTGCAAAAGAGTGTTCAAAAGATGCACCAGTGCGGTCAAGCTTGTTAATGAAGCAAACCCTAGGAACTTTCGCTTCGTCGGCATAGCGCCAGTTGGTTTCAGACTGTGGCTCTACGCCCGCCACCCCGTCAAACACCACTACTGCGCCATCTAACACACGTAGTGACCTCTTCACCTCGACAGTAAAGTCAATGTGGCCAGGAGTATCAATGATATTGAAACGATGTTTTAGATTTTTATTTTTCAAATCATACGTCGGAGTCCAGAAACACGTCACCGCCGCTGAAGTAATAGTGATCCCGCGTTCGCGCTCCTGCTCCATCCAGTCGGTAGTTGTCTCGCCATCATGAACTTCACCTATTTTATGCGAAACACCAGTATAAAAAAGCACACGCTCAGTCGTTGTGGTTTTACCCGCATCGATGTGGGCAATGATTCCAAAATTTCTAACTTTTTCTAGTGGATAATCGCGTTCCATATGTGAGTTATATTACCACGCGAAGTGAGCAAAAGCTTTGTTGGCCTCGGCCATCTTGTGGGTATCATCTTTTTTCTTAATAGCAGAACCTTCGTTCTTCGAAGCAGCGATGAGCTCATCAGCAAGCTTTATGTGCATAGGCCTACCCTTGCCTCCCCTAGCAGCGTCCCTGATCCAGCGCATAGCGAGCGCCAATCTGCGCTCTGCGCGAACTTCTACCGGAACCTGATAGTTCGCCCCACCGATTCTTTTTGATCGCACCTCTGTCGCAGGACCTGCGTTCCTAATCGCGAGCTCAAAAACTTCAAGCGGGTTAGGGTTGCCAGTTTTTTCTTTCATTAGATCAAAAGCACGATAAACTACCTTGCGAGCAGTCTCCTTCTTACCTGACCACATGACATAGTTTATAAACTTCTCTAATTTTTGAGAGTTATATGTAAAATCCGGCTCAATGACTTTTTTGTTTTTTATTCTCCTTCGCATCCCGTACTAAAAATTTAAATAATAATGTTTATCTTGATGTCCCGTAATCAAAATTTTAGTACGGGACAAGTATTTATTTTCCTTTTGGCTTTTTATTTCCATATAGTGAACGGCCTTGGCGACGCTTCTCTACACCCTGAGTATCTAGCACGCCACGGACAATATGATAACGCACTCCGATCAAGTCCTTCACACGTCCGCCGCGAATCATAACCACAGAGTGCTCCTGAAGGTTGTGTCCTTCACCAGGAATATACGCTGTAACTTCCATACCGTTAGTCAAGCGCACGCGAGCTATTTTACGTAACGCCGAGTTTGGTTTCTTAGGAGTAGTGGTAGTAACCTTGGAGCACACGCCACGCTTGAAAGGCGCTGGATAATAGACCGGCTTATTTTTTAAAGTATTAAAACCCTTAGCTAGGGCTACGGTTTTGTGCTTTGAGTGCATGCGCACCCTATTCTTCTTGATAAGTTGATTGATTGTAGGCATATAGAAACAAAATAGCCCCCATAGGACTATGGCGGTACTATACTATTTTATAGTCCAAAGTGCAAGTGCCGACGCAGAACAAGACTTCACTACAGGGCAAGACCTGTAAAAATATAGAACAATAAACGCACTATTGGGAAAATAATACTTGAGAGAAAAAATATAAATAGAAGTAAGAAAAACAGCGCATACTGCTCCATGAATTCTACAATCGGATACATAGATGGAGGCAAGAGCGAGAAGAATACTTTCGAACCATCAAGCGGAGGGATGGGTATAAGGTTGAAAACTCCTAAGGCTAAATTTGTGATCACAATGGTCGAAGCAATAAAATAAAAATTTTGTGTGAGCTCGGGACCAGCGTCAAACATAGGGAAAAGGCGAATCAAAATTCCAAAAATAAATGCGATGAAAAAGTTTGCCAGCACTCCAGCGGAGGCTACAGCTATGGTCCCCCACCTGAGGTCTCGCAGATTGTTCGGATTATATGGCACCGGACGAGCCCAGCCGAAAAGTATCGGCGCATTCGAAATTATCAAAAGCCCTGGCAATATCACTGAGCCAAATGGATCTAGGTGCTTCAAGGGGTTCAGTGTTAGCCTGCCTGCATAGCGCGCAGTTTGATCGCCGAAGTATTCAGCCATGAAACCGTGAGAGACCTCGTGGATAACTACCGACATTATAAGTATGGCGATGTAAAAAATTGAATCCATGGTTTCTAACTTGATAAAGTAACTATTTCATGATAGCATACATCCGCAATGAAAAAAGCTTGCGCAATAACTAAAAAGGGTTCTATCGTCGGAGGAGGTTACTCCAACAGGACCCGCGCGACCAAATTCAACCCCACTGGCAAAGTCCGCAAATACCCTAATCTTCAGAAAAAGAAGGTTTTTGTGCCAGAACTTGGTAAATCTGTAACTATTAAGGTTTCTACTCGCGGTCTCCGCACCCTCAAGAAAAACGGCACTTACGCCACCCTCCTCAAAGCTGGACTTATAGAAGCTAAATAACCTAATCAAAAAATCCCCTAAAGGGGATTTTTTAGCTTTTCATTTAATAAAGTTCTCAGTACGAAATACAGGCTTCCGTTCGGTTTTTCTGAGTGCATATGACACCCCCACAAAAGCCACATGGGTATATAAAGTCGTATTCTATCTATAAAAAGATCGACGTCCATATCTTTATGCTTCTTATTCTTCCCCATGTAAGGTAATAAGGATTTTTTATTTAAATACGGCCACCAGCCAATGTCGCAAAACTCCCAGGCTGGGTCACCTATAATCGACCACTCCCAATCAACCACGCCAGTTATTTTTTTATTTTTTATTAAAATGTTACTTGGATTAATTGCATCACCATGAATTAAAGACGGTTCAACCTTAGGAATATTTTTAAAAAAATATTTTACGTATTCTTCAATCAACGGAAATTCTTCCTCTAAAATCAATCGATTCTTATTTTTTCGATCGCCACTTTTTACGCTTTTCATCCACAATGGTGCTTCTTTAAGAAAGAAGTCTTTCCATGTTCTATACTTTCCCTCCAGCCCACCTGCCCGAAGTAGTGGCCAACCATATCCGACGCATTTAATATTGTGGATATCAGCAATTATTTTTTGAATCTCTGGTATAAATATATCTGGGTTATTTTTCACCCAATCATCTTTTACTGCCAGAAAGGAAAGTCGCCTCTTGCCAGCAGGTTTGCCCTCCAGCTTCTTTTGCACAAGAAAATACTCTTTCTTAATTTTTCCCGACAAATATATCTTGGCCGCTGGTATATTGGGAAAATTTTCAAGTAAGTCACCAATTGCTTTTATCTTTTCCCAAATCTTATGATTTTTCCATTCTGTAACTGGTTTTATTATATGAATGATCAAAAAACCTATATTCGAATATACAGTATAAACAGCGCTCATAAAGCCTTGACTGTCGTGCTCTTTGAGTGTGGTAATTTTAGCAAAAATTCCCTTATCCTTCAGTTTATTAAAAATAAGATGGAACTTTTCTTCTGCCATTTCTCGATTATAGCAATTTTATGCTGGAACAAAAGTTAGCGCTGTGCCGGCTTTGCCAGCGCGTCCAGTTCGCCCAATGCGATGCACGTAGGTATCGTACGTTTGAGGCACATCGAAGTTTATAACATGAGTCACGTCTGGGATATCTAAGCCTCGCGCCGCTACGTCAGTAGCAATCAAAATATTTATTTTGTTCTGTTTGAAAGAATCCAAAATTCGGATGCGCTCCCGGCTACGTTTATCGCCATGAATCCCGCCCACTCTAAATCCAGCGTTCGTAAGATCCTTGGCAAGGCGATCCACGCTGTGCTTCATTTCGCGGAAAATAAGCACCTTATCGGAACCGTCCTTTTTCAGAACTTCATGAAGTTTTTCTAATTTTTCTTCCGCAGTTTTGAAACGCACAACATCTTGATCTATACTCTTGGCTGTTTCGCCCGAAACCACAGAAATGAAAACTGGGTTTTTTAAATACTGCTCGGTTATTTTTTTTATTTCCGGCGAAAGCGTAGCCGAAAAGAATAAAGTTTGTCGCTCTTCCGATGTCTTATTTATTATATAAAGCATGTCGTCCCTAAAACCCATATCGAGCATTCGGTCCGCCTCATCTAGCACAACACTCCTACAGCTAGATAAATCCAAAACCTTCTGATTAATCAGATCGCGTAGGCGCCCCGGGGTGCCAATGACAAAAGAAACCCCAAGCTTAATTTCTCGAATCTGTTTATTGATAGGCAAACCTCCGACACAGGCCACGGAGAACATCCCAAAGCCAAAAGCAAGCTTCTTGAATTCTTCGTCTATCTGCATCGCCAGCTCTCGAGTAGGCGCCATAATCAATACTTTTTCCTTTTTATTTTGTCCTTTTGTCTTCCAGATCTTTTCAATCAAAGGCAAGAGGAAGGCCGCAGTCTTACCGGTGCCGGTATTAGCCATACCGAAAACATCTCGGCCGTCCAGAATAGGACGAATTGCCTGATCTTGGATTGGCCTTGGAGCTACATATCCAACGCGAGTAATATTTTTGTAAAGTTGCTCATTAAATATGAAATCTGAAAAAGTGTGCTTGGCCACGTAAGGCTTCTCTTCCACTCTCACACCCTTTTTTATAAAACGAGAAAAACCGATACGTTCTCCACGAGCGGATTTATTGTTTCTTTTTCTATTTTGAAAACCAGACGAACCTCGAAATGGCGAACCTCGCCTGCCGAGCCTACTAGGCCTAGCTGAATATTTTTTGTACATACTTGGGGCCACTCCCCCAAAATGTATTAGTGAGAATGATAATTAAAGTATAGCATTTTATGGTTATTTTGTCAATAATTTATAAGATATTACTTATTGCTATAATAGGATCATGCAAGAAGAACTCGTAGGCAAACATGTGGATGAAATATATCTAGATTTATTAGAGCGTATAATGGAGACTGGTGTTAAAAAAACAGACCGCACTGGTACTGGCACGTTAAGCTTACTTGGACACCAGATGCGTTTTAATCTCGCAGATGGCTTCCCCTTACTTACCACGAAGAAAGTGCCTATAAAAGCCATAATCCACGAGCTTCTGTGGTTCATGCGAGGCGATACTAATTTAAAATATCTAGCCGACAACAACGTGCATATTTGGGATGAATGGCCATATAAAGCTTATCTGGAGAGGAATAACTTGCCTATACCAAAAACCGACAGCGCAGAATGGATAAATGGCATAAAAGAGTTTGTAGAAAAGATAAAAACGGACGATAAGTTTGCGCAAGAATATGGCAACCTCGGACCTATTTACGGATATCAGTGGAGAAACTGGCCAACACCGAACGGTAAGCATATCGACCAACTTACAAAAGTGATTGAGGACATCAAGAAATCTCCGGACTCCCGTAGACTTATCGTATCTGCCTGGAATGTTGCAGATATTGATGAGATGGCGAAGGCTGGTTTACCTCCGTGCCACTGCTTGTTTCAATTCTATGTTGCAAACGGTAAACTATCCTGCCAGCTATATCAGAGGTCATGCGATACTTTCTTAGGAGTTCCTTTCAATATTGCCTCATATGCGTTGCTTACAATGATAATCGCCCAGATTTGTGAGTTACAACCTGGAGAATTTGTTTGGACAGGGGGTGATGTACACCTATACCTAAACCACATAGAACAAGCTAAATTGCAATTGTCTCGACGCAACGACATAAGACCAATGCCTAAAATGAAAATAAACCCGACAAAGAAAGAGCTGGAAGACTTTACGATAGACGATTTTGAGTTGGTAGATTATAACCCGCACGAAAGCATTAAGGCACCAATAGCTGTATAGACCATGATCTCTATCATCGCCGCAATTGGAAAGAATAACGAACTCGGTAAAAACAATGCTTTGCTCTGGAAAATGCCGGCAGATATGAAGCACTTCCGAGAAACGACCACGCTTCACGCAGTAATAATGGGGCGTAAAACCTTCGAGTCCATAGGCAAACCGCTACCGAACAGAAGGAATGTAGTTATAACTCGAGATGCGAGCTATAAACAGCCCGGCGTCGAAGTTGTAAACTCCCTAAGCACTGCTCTTGATCTATTCCCAGATCCAAAAGAGGAGATATTTTTCATTGGCGGAGCCAATATATACGAGCAAGTTATGCCTATAGCTGATAAACTATACATTACCCATGTAGATGCTGAAGTGAAAGATGCGGACGCCTTTTTCCCAGAGATTATTCCCATAGTTTGGAATGAGGTAAAGCACGAAGAACACAGAAAGGATGGAGAAAATCCTTATAACTATACCTTCTCTGTGTATGAAAAATTTATCTAAGGGTCCTCAGGAGTTCGAACACGGATAAATACATCTTTGCCGTCTGGGGATTTTTCTTTGATATATTTTCTTCTTTTATTGATCTCAATCTTTCTAACAATCTCCTTCTCTAAATCGAACTTTAGATTGTGAGAGATTCCTAAAAGGAATATTATTACGTCGGCTAGCTCTTCGGCGACTCCAGGCTTATTGCGATCATACTTAGAAAAAGCCTCAGCTAATTCTTCATACGCCCGACAAAAGTCGTAGGTAACATCATTTGAGAATCCTTTCTTCTTGCGATTTTGAATTACTTCCTTCTGAAGTTTTTTTAAATCAATCATAGGTTATTGATTTTTATAAGTCTCTACTTTTCTATTTAAAATTTCTAATTTTACTTTAGCTTTCTTAAAGATATTCTTCGTTTCTCTACTGGCGTGATAATCATTCAGTGTAACCACTCGCACTATGCCTGAATTAATAATGCTTTGACCGCATTTGTAACAAGGGGTCATTTTACAATATAGTGTACCACCCAGAACTGACACACCGACACGGGCTGCATTATTGATAGCGTTTTGTTCAGCATGAGCTGTACGTACGCAATGCTTAGTAATAGACCCGTCTTCGTGAGTCACATTGTGCATCTCGTGACCAACCTGATCACAATCAGGTAAGCCCACTGGAGCCCCCACATATCCAGTACAAAGTATTCTTTTGTCTTTCACAATAACTGCGCCAGACCTACCGCGATCACAAGTGCCTCGTGATCCCACTAATTCAACCATATTTAAAAAGTATTCGTCCCAAGAGGGTCTTTTGTATTTTCCAGTTTTTTGGAAAGATTTTTTCACAACTTTAATATAACCCTTACTAATCGAAAAAGCCAACACTTTCGTGTTGGCTTTTTCCTTATTTAACTTCTACCCCCATCGAGCGAGCCGTACCGGCAACTATGTTGATGAGGCCATCATCGTCTTTCGCATTTAAGTCTGCCATCTTTTTCTTACCGATTTCGAGCGCTTGTGCACGAGAGATTTTACCAACCTTAGAAGAATTCGGCTTACCAGAACCCTTCTCAATGCCTGCGGCTTTTAGTATCAAATCGCTTGCTGGAGTACTCTTGACTACGAAGTCATAGCTTCTGTCGTCGTATACGCTGATGTATGCAGAAAGCATCTCCCCCGCCATTTTCTGAGTAGCTGCGTTGAACTTGGTAACGAAATCACCTATGTTAATACCCGCCTGACCGAGCGCAGGCCCAAGAGGTGGCGCAGGTGTAGCCTTGCCCCCCATGATTCGCACTTTTACTTTTTTAACTACGTTTTTTGCCATACTGTTGCAGATTAACTTAAATTTTCTTAACTTGCAAGAAGTCTAATTCGACTGGTGTCTCGCGTCCGAACATTGAAACCAACACTTTTACCTTGCCTCGCTCTTGGTCTACCGCGTTTACTTTACCTTCTAAATCCTTAAAGGGACCATCGGTGATAAGCACGCTCTCCCCTAAAACCATATCGATCTGATATTTCGCATTACCACCTTCCATTTTACTGAAGAGGAAGTCCACTTCTTCTTTGCGCAATGGCACTGGATTCACCCCCGCACCAACGAAGCCGGTCACTCGCGGAGTGTTGCGCACCACATACCAAGAATCATCTGTCACTATCATATCTACCAAAACGTATCCTGGATAAATCTTCTCCTCCACTTCTACTCTTTTACCCCCCTTTATTTTTATTTTCTTCTCCACAGGAACCACTACGTTGAAAATCTTGTCGTTCATACCGAGCGAATCTATGCGCTGTTTTAAATTACGCAAGACTACATTCTCATAGCCTGCATAAGTATGAATGGCGTACCAATTTCTAGCTCCCGCGAGTTCTTGTTTAGACATAAATATTAATTAAGCTGACAAAACTTCGCCTAGACCCCTTGAGAAGATAAAATCAAACAGCCCTAGATAATAGGCCACTATAACTGACAAAACAATCACAATGAGCGTATAGTAAAACACCTGTGACCTCTTTGGCCATACCACATGCTTCATCTCCCCTCGTGTATCTTTAAAATATTCAGAGATTTTCGACATATTGTTTGTATTTTAAAAAAGCCCCCTTTCAAGGGCTTTTTTAATAATACTTTTTTTAGCGAAAAAGTCAAACTCTACACCTAGCGTATCTCAAAGGTTATGGTCACATTTGAGTTTATCATGTTCTCGCCCTTTGGAAGCTCAGCTGGAGCTGGAGCGCCATAAGCTTTTTCTGAAGATAGCATCATATCGCGCCCATAGTACATTGGCGAGCCAAAGTCCGAAGAATCATCGTAGAAGCTCATAACATCACCAAGCTTTACTCCAAGATTTTTTGCCAAAGCCTTAGCCTTAGCTCGCGCGTCTTCGATAGCCAGCTTCTTGGCTTCTGCTTTTAGGGTATCTTCATCATCAATTGCGAAGTTAGGTCCTGAGAGGTCGCTCACGCCGATAGCTCCCAAATCTTGCATTAGTTTACCAACGCTATCTACATCTCGAACTTTTACCGAGATATTCTCATAAGCTTCATAGCCAACGAGCACCTGCTTGCCTCCGCCACAATAATAGCTTGGGACAAATGCTCCATCTGGTCCGACAGTCTGAGGGCAAACCTTCTGTTGGTATTCATACTTAGGATTGAAAGACGCGCTGACTGTTTTAATGTCCTTGTCTTCCACATTGTTAGTTTTTAGAGCCTCCAGCGCCTTAGCCTCTACTTCGGCTACTGCATCCTGGGCTTCCTTCACTGTCTTTGCATCTTTCCTAATACTGAAACTAACATTAGCTATGTCTGGCGTCGCGAATACTTCACCATATCCATAAACAGTAATACTGTTGAAGCTCTGGTCGGCATTCTGGTAATACCTCCACTCAGACAAAACTTTCACTACAAAAAACAGACACAAGATAACCACAAAGGCGAGCACTGCCTTGTATAGATTCTTCACATACTGATTTGGTACGTCTATCATAAATTTTCAGCCTGAGGCTGATCCGCCTTTGGCGGAATTCATTATCTTTTAATCCGCTAATTATACACGCAAAATCTGTTAAATCAAGTTCACTTCCGGCACGAGGGTTAGGCCAAATTTTTGCTGGACGGCAGATATTATTTCTTCAGCCAAGGCCTTTATTTCTAGCCCTGTCGCCCCACCGTGATTCACCAGCACTAAAGCCTGTTTATCATGAACGCCAACGCGCCCTACCCTACGCCCTTTATATCCGCATTGCTCCACCAACCAACCAGAAGGTATTTTTATAATTCCATTTTCAACAAAACTCGGCATGTCAGGATATTTAGCTAAAAGATTTTTGAACTCCTCTTCGCTCACGAAAACATTTTTGAAAAAGCTCCCCGCATTACCAGTAACTTTTGGATCAGGTAATTTACTTTTACGTATTGCTGTTACTGCACCACTTATGTCCTTTGGGGTTTTTGGGGTCAAGTTATTGCTAGTTAGATATTCGCGCAAAACTCTGTAGCCAGTATTGGGTGCCCCTCTTTTAGAGAGCTTCAGATTAACTGCGGTAATGAAATATTTGTCTTTGAATTTATTTTTAAATACACTGTCGCGATAACCAAGCTCACACTCTTCAGCTGTAAAAACTTTCTTATTCCCGGTTGTAAGTTCCACCGCCTCCACGCTTTCTAAGGCATTTTTAAGTTCTGCGCCATACGCACCAATGTTCTGCATCGGTGCCGCACCCACTGTGCCAGGCACAAAAGCCAGGTTCTCTATCCCCCAATATCCACGCTCGACAGCAAAGAGCACCAAGTCATGCCACACCTCCCCACTCATCGCTCGAACAAAAACATCCTCATCGCTTTCTTTATAAATTTCTATCCCTCGCAATTTATTTACCACCACAACACCCGGGAAATCGCGGGTGAAAAGCACGTTACTCCCCCCGCCCAAGAAAATCCGTTCATTATTCCTGAACTCTGGCCTTACTAAAAGTTCCTCTAGTTCTGCTTCATTATTTACTTCGGCAAAAAACCCCGTCCGCGCCGGAACGCCGAAGGTATTCAGTTTAGTCAGATCATAATCCTGCTTTATGGTTATCACTCTCGTAGTATATTCACTGTGCCATCCGTATGCAAACGTATAATTCGTGAAGGCTTGCCAAAAATTTCTCCTCCATCCACATACATATCTGGCTTATTGCCAAAATATGCTTTAGCTTCTTGTATATTTTTCGCAGGAGGGTTACCTTCTGTGTTGGCCGAAGGTGCAACAAGTGGGCCGGTTTTCGCAAGCAGTTCGCACAACCCAGGTTTCCCTGGAATACGTATGGCTAAAGTTTTGGTTTCTCGATGCAAATACTCGAATTCATCTAAAGGACAATCCAACACAATGCTGACTGCGCCAGAAAACTCAGAAATTTTATTTTTCTGCTCTTCGGAAAGAGTAATTCCAAACTTTTCAACCTCACCCCAGCCACTTACCAGAACTATACACGGCTTCTCGGGCGCGCGCTTGCGTATTTCATAAATGCGGTTCACTGTATCTTGATTCAACGCTTGTCCCACGATGCCGTATATCGTATCGGTAGGCATCACCGCTACCCCGCCTTCTTTGAGCGTCGCCACCAACTCGTCATTGTCCCAAATATTTTCATTCATAGTTATTTTTTACGAGATCTTAGTTTAATTATTCTCGAATCTCCTCCATTGTGAGCAAAATGTATGTACTGTGTGTCACGCGGTAGAACTTTTTTCACTCGCTCCGGCCATTCTATCACAATTAGAAAATCTTTATTGCCCACAATCTTCTCCCAGCCTAGCATGAGTAAATCTTTTTCGTCCTTCAGACGGTAAGCATCGTAGTGCAGTAGCGCTTTGTGCTTTTGTTTTCTTAAAGGGTACTTACGCATTATTACAAAAGTCGGACTGTCGACTTTTGTTTTTACTCCCAAACATTTCGCCAGTGCCTTAGTAAAAGCAGTCTTCCCCGCACCGAGCTCCCCCACTAGTCCCACCACAGTAGCACCACGCAACTCGATAGATAGAATTTTCTCTGCCAACAGCCGAGCAATATCGTTGGTCTCTTTCAGGCTTTTGGAAACTTTATGCATATTAGAAAATTTCTTTCTGAAGTTTGTTCTCTATCTCTTCTTCGCTCAGTGGTTTTAGAAGCTTCTTGAGTTCTGGATCCTTTGATAAATCAACACCTTGTCGCTCGAGTAATATAGAGAGCATTTTCATAACTTTTGTAGTTTCTCGCTCAGCTATCAAATTAATCTGGAGGTGTGTTTCAGCGCGCAAGTCATCCACTTTGGAAGTTCTGTTTTGGGAAATGAGCACAAATACAGATAGTATTATGGCTTCAAGCGAAACCACTGTAGTGAGCATAATAAACGGATACGGGTCAAACGGCGCAATCCCAGCTATCTGTCCGGTGTTCACAAGTATCCAACCCACGAAAACCGCAACGTTTAATAACAAAAAATTAAAACTGCCAAAATGCTCAGTCATATAGTCAGCCAGCCTTTCCATGCGAGTCCTTTTAGCGGCAGCTTGCGCCTTTATCGAATGAAATATTTTTCGACGCGACTCTTCGTGTTCTCCAAAAAGAGAGCGTAAAAATGCAATAAAGTCGTTAGGCATACTGGATATGAGTATAGCATGGAAACAGAGCTGTTTGAAAATAAGCCCTAGATTGTTGTATGATAAGCATAAATGCTAAAGAGGCTAATAAAATTTTTTGATAGGCTAGAAGACAAGGTACGCGGACACCTAAGCCACTACCCGATCGTGTATGCCCTAGCGGGTGGTATTGGGATGGTTTTATTTTGGCGAGGAGTCTGGCATACTGCCGACAACTTAAAACTTGGTGACTTTGTGTCGCTTGTACTTGGATCAACAATCCTGCTTATAACAGGCGTATTCGTATCTGCTTTTGTGGGAAATAGATTAATTATATCCGGTCTTAGGGGAGAGAAAAAACTAACCGAGAAAGCTGAGGAAGAAATAGCTAGAGAAGAAAACCAGATTCAAAACCTACAAAGTACTCTAACTCGCCTAGAGCAGAAGATTGACCAACACATAGAAGAGACAGAAAAATAATCGTGGGAGGCATGAGGGTATCGCGCCCTCTCCAACAGCTCCACAAGCTGATGTGCTACTTCTACACCAATGCCTCCATGTAGAAACAGTTATACCAGAAAACTCGCCCTTGCGCTAGCTTCTGCGTAGTATGTATTTTGTAAATTCCATTAAGAAAACATTGAGAGCAATCCAGAGGACTATAAGTGGGAGCCACCAGAGCGGAAAGAGCGACAAATCAAATATCTCCCGCATTTGCGGAATAATCATAGTGGCTAGTAATGTGAGAATACCTATCAATATGCCAGCGTTCAGTTTATGGTTAGAGAAAACAGGGTAAGAAAAGATAGAGTGATCAAGGCTCCTAATAGCAAAACCTATCACAAGAATATAAGAAGAGAAACAAACAAAAAACACAGAGTGTATCACCGAGAGATCGAGGCTCGTCTGAACAAGAGCATAATAAATCAAGAAAAGTAATAGACTGCGGAAAATACCAAGACCGAGTATAAGTGTTTTAACCTTTCGGGTGAATATAGGATGCGATTGTTGCACCACGCCCTTAGTTTTATCAAAATTCTCATCGAAGGCAAAAGCAAGCGAGGGCAAGCTCGCAGTCACGAGATTGACCCAGACTATCTGAAGCGCAGTAAGTGGCAAGGATATGCCGGCAATTAAACTACCACCAATTATAAAAACTTCATCTAATGAATTCGACATCAGATACACGAAGGCCTTGCGGATGTTAGCAAGAATTCTCCTACCTTCATCTACCGCCATGCTGATAGTTTCAAAATTATCATCAAGGAGCACCAGGTCCGACGCGGCTTTTGCCACATCACTTCCGCTCCCGAGCGACACCCCTATATCCATAGCTTTGAGCGAGGGGGCGTCATTCACTCCGTCTCCTGTCATCGCCACCACCTCACCAAGCCTGCGATAAAGTTCTCCAATACGGAGCTTATCTTTTGGGGTAACTCGAGCAAATATCTTTATCTTAGGTAAAACCAAAAGCAAATCTTCGTCGGACATGACCTCTATATCCTTGCCCGTTAGCACTTGAGATTCCTCCACATGCCAGTTCAGACTCTTCGCAACAGCAATAGCCGTACCCACTAGGTCGCCGGTAACTAGAACTACCTTTACCCCCTGCGAAGTTAGATTCCTTATAGCGTCTGGCACTTGCGGACGTATTGGATCATAAAACACAAAAGCCCCTAAGAAGTCTAGGTCAACTATGTCGTCCAGCGTAAAGTGTTTTTTATGTTTTTTGGCGACAGTAGCAATGCCGATCAACCGCTTACCCCCACGGCTCATGGTGTCAATAAATTCCATGATTTTTAAATACTTCTCTTTAGAAATATCTGATTTGGAAAGTAGTATGTCTGGCGCGCCCATTACCACATACTCGTCTCCCCGCTCAGCTACAGAGAACTTGTTGGTTGAATTAAATGGCAGGACTAGGCTCGTAGACCCATCAGCGAGCACGCCAAGCGATACTCCATGAGCTCGGCATGCCTTGGCTATATTAACTTCAAAAGGTCGCCCCCTAAAAACCCATTCCGACTCTGGGTCTGCTGGATTCTCAACAGATATATCTGAGTTTAGAAGAGCCAGAGAAAGTAGATTTTTCTTGGCTTCACTAAATTCTTTATGCGCCACGTCACCAGACAGGATTTCTCCGGTTTCTTCAACACTCACGAGTTGCATTTCAGCCATAGTGAGAGTACCGGTTTTGTCCGTCATGATAAGCGTGGTGGAGCCTAGTGTCTCTGCTGCGTTTAACTTACGGATAACCCCCCTCCTCTCAGCAATACGGCCAGCACCGATAGCAAGTATTAAAGTAAGCACTATAGGAAGAGATTCTGGCACCGCCCCCACCGCAACAGCAGAAGAAAGTACAAGCATGGGCAACAATCCTTCACCGCGCAGAAGACCCAGTAAAAGTATGGCAACCACGATAACAGCAACTATGCAAAATATTATCCAAGCCACCTTCGCCACGCTCTTTTGTAGTGGAGTTTCTACTCGATGAGTCTCTGAGACTAAGCCTGCTATTTTACCTATTTCAGTATGGTTGCTTGTCGCATACACCACCCCACGACCATAACCCTGCACCACCAGCGTCCCCGCGTGAGCAATGTTTTTTCTATCAGCCACTAATGTATCCACATGTAATTCGGATTCATTTTTATTCACTGGCACAGACTCTCCAGTTAGAATCGCCTCATCTGCTGACAAATCATTCACGTCAAAAAGTCTCGCATCTGCTGGAACTCGGGAGCCATAAGAAAGCTTAATAATATCACCCGGCACAAGTAGCGCTGAGTCTATTTCTTGCTCGACACCTGCGCGGATAACTTTGGCGCGATCTTTGATGTAAGTAGTTAGCTTCTCCAGCGTATTCTCAGCTTGATATTCGTGGTAAAAACCGAGAGCAACATTTAATAGTACTGCAAGCCCTATAACAATAGTATCTACCCATTCGCGGAGTATCCCCGTTAGCGCCGCAGCAGCAAGTAAGAGAAAGATAAGTGGACTTAAGAACTGTTTTAGAAAAAGTGAGAGTGGATTAATTTTCTCCCTAGAATCAAAAACGTTGCGTCCATATTTTTTAATTCTTTTTTCTGCTTCTTTATCGGTAAGCCCAAGCTCTGAAGTATTAAGCTCTTTGAAAATCTCCTCCGGAGAAGTAGCCCAGGGCACCGGAACGCGTTCGAAAATCTGTTCTTTTAGTTGAGCCATACTTTATCAAAAAGAGCGTAGAGGGATGTGAAATCATAAGTAAGCGCAGTAAGAATAAATATACCTACTGAGATCCCCGCAGAAACTAAACACCAAGAGCAACCTTTCTTTAGAATAAAAAACTGAACACCTATTAAATACAAGGAAAATAAAAAAGCGAGCAGAGAAGTTAATGCCACAAAACCTACTAGCAAATTTGGCAGTACTCCTTCGAAGGATATGAAGAAAAGGTAGGCTATCGCAACCAGCGCATAATAGAGCATCCCGAGTATTTCTACTCTAATGTTGAATATTTTAGAATAGTCGCTGTGAACCACGCTATGACAGTCGAAACCAACCATACAGACCAGTGGCACATCACGCTCTTTGTGGTCACGAATATACTTAGCTACAAAGAAACCTCCGACTGCAAGCAAAAAAACAAAAAAACGCATTAAAAGCTCGTCTCTAAAATACATAAGTTAGAAACAGTATAAAGGAGCGAGAAAAGTAATGCAAACTTAGTGGTGCCCAGGGGGAGATTTGAACTCCCATGCCCTTGCGGGCGCTACCACCTCAAGGTAGTACGTCTACCAGTTTCGCCACCTGGGCATGACAAGATTATATTATTTAGAAAATTATTCCGCCACCTCAGCAACCATCGCGTCGTCTTCCACGACGCTGGAGCGCATTTTACGACGCACGTCTTTCACTGCCTTGGTGCGCACGTAGTAAAGCTTAGATCTGCGAGATCGAGATGCTCGCTTCACAATTTCTATTTTATCTATAAGTGGAGAGTAGAGCGGGAAAATTCTTTCCACACCCACGCCAGAAGCTACCTTGCGAACAGTAAATGTTGCCCCCGCCTCAGCGCCATGTTTGCGAGCGATAACCATACCTTCGAACGCCTGGAGGCGGTATTTTATAGTTTTTTCAGCCTTTTTATCAGCCTTAGTAGAGACTTTTTCTTCCGCTATTTTAGACCACACACGCACGATATCACCAGATTTAAAATCTAGCTTAGCGCGAGCCTCCATATCTACCGGACTCCATTTAATTTTATTTATCAAAGCAGTATTTGCCATAGGAGAGAGATTAACACAATGTTAGTTTAAAATCAAATCCAGAAAATTTACAGAAACTCAGCTTGGTAGTCCTTAACACAATATACTATTCGCGGATCGTCGGGCGGATATGGAGTATAGATAGCATCTCCACATTTCGCACAGCTTCGATGATACATCTTGGGTTTGGTCATCCTTGCGAACCGTGCATTCTCTCGACACTTCGGACACTCGTGTGGCACAGGCAAACCCATCTTGCGAAGCAAATTGAGTTCCCCTTGCACAATTTTATAAGAACGACGACAATTACCACATTCTATAATTTCATTTAAAATTGAATCGTCGGTTTCTTTAATTGTCTCTGGCAAATCTGAGGCCTTGATTGTGGATTCCGGACTTGGGTTTTCTTTGTCGTCCCATGTATAACCCATAGAGAGCGCCTGCTCTTTGGTCTTTGGGAAAAATCTCATTGCGTTAGACTTGTTATACGGGAACAAGCTCATCTCTGGCGGGAAAAATTCTCCATAGAAAAATTTCCGTCCAAGCTTGTCCACATAGGGGTTCACTTTCATGTCTTCAATAATACGAGCTTTCAATTTTTCATATTCCTCTTTTGAATATTGTTTGTTTAAAATACAATAAGATTTTCGCTTAAGATTCACGCAACCAAAGTTGTTCTTAGCGGAAGTATTCCAAATACAATACTCTAGATTGGCTATATCGTTAGTGCCATAACCAGAAAATTTTACATTACTTGCCCCTTCGCCCACCACAACACCTTCGTAGATAAGTTCTGCATTATTGCCCCATCCAGAATAATCCATGGAATCTTTGGTCGAAGACACAGTTATAAATGAGCAGTATTTACTGTTCTCTGTATAGTTAACTATGTAGCCTTCTTTAGAATTTTTTGATTGAAAAGTATAATCACCCGTAACATTTAAATTCATACTGTGCCCATGGTACTCCCGATATGGCTGGGTAAGCCAAAAATCGAAAGCTCGTTTCTTTACCTCTTGAATCCCTGACCAAGTATCGAGCTTCAACTCTTTCACTTTACGCGCATAATCTTCTTTAGAATATTTAATATTAAAAATAGAATTCGATGCTCCGCGTAAATTTACACACCCAATACAATTAGTACAGTTGTAGCAATTTCGTGAAAACCACACATCTAAACAATCATCACACTCATCCGAAAAGAAAGTTCTGTAATTTCGTATAAATCCGATAGACTCATAACACAACTCCGATTCCCAGCCCCGGATACAATCCGAGCTAAACTTAAACCCATTTAAAATTGAAGAATAATAAACTGACTCACAAAAATCAGCCCAGAAAGTGAGGTAACAATTTTTAGACCAAGCAATCCCGTTTGAGTAATCAGAATTTTTTAAACTACTATACAAACTCTCAGTCGCAGGAAACGGCACAATGCGCGTCAACTCTTTTACCTGTTCTAAGAACGGACGATTGGCATCATAGTTAATCCCATAGTCCATTGGATCCCAAGAATCCCCCCACCAACACTCAGGACAGTAGACTCTCAAATCGCTATCAGAACCATACATCGACATTGTCCTTTTCTGACACGAATCACAGTTCCTCCAACATAGACTCCACGTATTTACAAACCCAAGTCGACGAATCATCCGACATTCCGGGCACCAAGTCGGAGCGGGAACTTTTATCTTTTCATAAAAATTAAAATCCTCTGGCTCGATAGTGAAGTCTCTTTTGCAATTTTGGCATGCTTTAGTTTCCATATTTCTCGAATTCTTTCGGCACCTTGGATTCTACTTTGATTATATCACCCTTTAAATTTGTAAATTCTATGGATTTGGCGTGGAGAGCCATTCGTTTCCAGCCTTTTGGCGCCGTGCCATCTCTATTGTAGAGCTCGTCCCCTACTATGGGATGATTTAAATATTTCATATGCACGCGGATCTGGTGTGTCCGGCCGGTTCGCGGGCGGACTTCTAGAAGCGTAAAGGCTCGCAAATTCTTTGTCGCCGAGGGTCCCACCGTTTTCTTTTTTGGTATAGCGGAAGGGCGCAGGCGCAAAGAATTTGCGAGACCTGGAGCTTCAAATCTTTTCACCACCTTATACTCCGTCACCGCCTCGCGCATTTCACCCCGCGCGCCTCGACCAGCAAGGCGGCGGCGAAAATCTTTCGGACTTCGGCCGATTGGCTTGTTTATCACCCCTCTATCATTCTTTATGTCGCCATTCACTATTGCTAAATAAATTTTCTTGATTGTTCTAGTGGAAAATTGTTTCTTCAAAAATTCGTGCGCTTTCGCATTTTTAGCTAGGAGCATAACACCTGATGTTTCCCTATCCAACCGATGCACCACTTCAAGTTTTGGAAACTTTTTCTTGAAGATATCATAAACTGTTTCGCCCTGCGCGCGCGCGTCAGGATGAGTCAAAACTCCCGCCGGCTTATCTATGGCCAGAATATTCGCATCTTCATATAAAACCTTGATTTTCATACTTATTGAAATATTATGCGAAATGTTCTACAATGACAAGCGTTTAGACGCGCGGTTAGCTCAGTTGGTAGAGCAATCCGTTTACACCGGAAAGGTCGGGGGTTCGAGTCCCTCACCGCGCACCAGATGGCCATACATGCTCCCGTAGTTAAATGGATATAACAGGGCTCTTCTAAGGCCTAGTTGGGGGTTCGATTCCCTCCGGGAGCACAAAATTAATTCGACGGGTCGGCGACACTAGGGGAATTAAGAATTTTTTCGGATTGTTCTTCGCGTTCACTGAAATACATTAGCGCACGGTCGAGCCTGTCTTTTCCTATCTTCTTACCCTGCCCAGAATATTCTACTGACTCCGAAAAGTACCCTCTATTGATGCGCAGATATAAATCGACACCGAAAACTACAGAAACCAGGAACAATACGGCTGTTACAAACAAAACTATCCGCCAATACAAGTCTGGGTTCGGCTGATGTTCGCTCTTATTAAATTTCTTTTGAGTTTTGAAAATATTCAGATTCATGCGCGATTATTTTACAAAAGTTAATAGTTTTATCTTGAATGTTCCTTTCCATTCACTTGACGGCGAAGCCTCATCCCCGCCCTCCTTGTGAACATCCATCGACACAATATCTAGATCGTATGGGAAACTTTCAAGCAACATTGTGAATTTGTTTAAGGACCCGAAAGAGCCCGCGACATCGAACCCGACCATAAGCACATCTTCATCTCGAGCCACATCGACACTCGACACTGAGGCGCTCGCCCCAGCGCTTTTAGCAGAATTTTCTAGCGCATTTAGAAAAGATACCGGATTCTGTCCATAGGCGAAATGTGTTTCGAGCTCTGCTTTTTCCTTTTCAATTTTTTTGATCATACTGTCTAGCGACTTGATTTCATCGCGACGATTAGCCTCGAGGCGCCATTCAGTTAACTTCTGCTCAGCTATTAAAGCTGTGTCGTTGGTGTGTTTGTAAACAAAAAATAAGCCCAAGATGGCCGAGGCGAAAAACGTAAACGCTAGAACAAATTTGAATTTTAGAGAATGGTCAGTCATTTTTGTACACTTTCGCTCCAGCATTCGGCGAGAGGGTTAAGAAGAATGGTATGTTCGACCCGCGCACGAAATTCGATATCGGTAGATCAACTTGTCGAAAAGAAGTGTTATTCTCGAGCGCCCTGCGAAAAGACAGTAAGCTCTCGCGGGAGAAAGCAGTCCCCGCGATGCCCACTCTGCCTCCGTCTTCTGGGGTCCCGACATCATAAGATATCTTAGTAATCCGAATACCACCAGTCTGGCTATCGATTACCTCGCCCACCACATCATCCGCTACAGAAAACCGGTCTCTTTGTAGACTTTCTATTAGACTAAGTTTGGTATCTGTGTCTTCAATGAAGGCTAGAGTGGCTTGGTCGAGCTCTGGCACAGGTTCTTGCGCCTGAGTTCTTAAACTTACTTCGGCAAAATCATCCATAGCTCGCACCGCCACGTAAGAAGGCAGTAAAGTGAGTATTGAAAAAACCGCACACATTCCGAGCATAATAAAAGAAAGTATGGCGAGACGATAATAAAAATTATTCGCCATTTTTTTCTTCTCTTCGTTTGGTATCAGAT
>CAZFNV010000005.1:0-56999 GCA_964520225.1 uncultured Candidatus Saccharibacteria bacterium
CATCGGTGGGGGTCAGGCTCTCACCTCCCCTAGACGTCATAGCCTTGGTAGTCCATTACACTACCAACTAGCTGATATCGCACAGGCCATTCCCAAAGCGTTAAAACTTTCCTCTCGCGAGATATCGTGTATTAGTCCACCTTTCGGTGAATTATTCACGACTTTGGGGGATGTTCCTATGTATTACTACCTCGTTCGCCACTAATCAGTAACCCACATCCATACTTTCTTTGACTTGATGTAATCTCATCTCGGTCCGAATTTCAGTGGACTGATCCGTTCGACTTGCATGCCTTATCCACGCCGCCAGCGTTCATCCTGAGCTAGGATCAAACTCTAACTAAAAGTTAGCCTTTCGGCCGATCGTCAAAAGACGACCAGAACGAAACAAAACAAAAAACCCTAGCTCTAAATTATTATTTACTCAAGAAATAAATCGACTTGCATTTATGTTCTCAATTATTAATTCATAGAATTGTCAAAGAAACTCATCTCTCTCCTTTGCGAGGAAAGAAAAACGCCTATCCCATACAGGAAAGCGCTGTGGAGCAGTCTAGCAAAATCTTAGATTCAAGTCAACCCCGTCGCTCGCGAGCGACAGGGTCAAGCGCAAAAAAGCCCCCAAAGGGGGCTTTTTTGCTATTACAACCCTTAAATTTAAGACAAATGCTTCGAGACCAGCTTGGTCATCTCAAACATATTGACCACGCCCTTACCCCCGAAAACTGCTTTCAGTTTATCGTCTGCATTTATATTGCGCTTATTGCTAGCATCTTGAAGACCATTCTTCTTGATATAAGCCCATAGACCTTTCACTACTTCTGAGCGAGGCATAGGACCCTTACCCACCACAGCTTCTAGTTCAGAGCTTAGGTTCATTGGCTTCATAAATGCAGAATTCTTTTTGTCTGGCATAATTAAAAATAAATATTAGTAATACCTCTATTATACCATAGTCAAATATTTTAAGCTATAAGGTGTTAGATCCTGATTAGCCTATTGACTAGTTCGAGAACGAAGGCCACCTCGAGCGCCACCCAGAAACTTGCCACACTTGCTCCCGGCAGAAAGTAAGCAACTACCCAGACAACAAGCGCGGACATTAGACACCTCTTTATAAAATTAATCATATATATTGAATTAATCTTTTTCTAATCAACCACCACCTGTGTGCAGTGTGCGCAGCGACGCGCAGATATCGGTATTTCACTTTCACACTCTCTGCACTTCTTAGTGGTGGGATCAGCTGGAGGCTCTTTACGCGAACGAACTACTAGCATATTCATCGGCTTCACCACCAAGAAGAATATAGAAGCGGAAACAAGTAAGAAGGATATCAAGGCGTTTAAGAAATGTCCGATTTTGAATTCGCTCTCGTTTACAGTGAACACAAGCCCGCTGAAATCAGGGACCCGAGCGATAGCCGCTATGAATGGAGTGATGATATCAGACACAAGCGCAGTCACAATCGCTCCGAAAGAAGCGCCCACCACTACACCGACTGCGAGGTCAACCACATTACCACGCAGAAGAAATTGCTTGAATTCCTGAAGCATATAATTATTTCAATTTCATCCCGCACATTGCGCAAGATCCGCAACCGCACATCTTGCCAGACACTGAATATGGTCCAGCACCATACCAAGCAACAGTGAGTGAAGAGACCAGTAGAAGTAGATCGAGTTCATAACCCCCAGATAGTCCTTTCGCGCCCTTAACTAAAACAATTGCAGACACCATAATCACCGCGAACAAGTACCCGACTACTCTGGTATATACGCCAAGAATCATTGCGATACCGCCCAAAAACTCTACCCAAGCCACTAGATACGCGAATATAGCCGGCATACCGAGAGAAGCAAAAAATCCAATGGTACCTTCCATACCTTGGAGCTTATCCCAGCCGTGGACCAAGAAAATAATACCCACGACTACGCGAAGTAGAAACATCCCACATACTTTATGATTCATAATCTATAAAAATTAAACTTGTAATCCGACGTATATATTATATCAAACTTGTAGTAAAATATGTAAGTATGCAAACTAAAATTATTTATTTTATCCGCCATGGCGAAACGCATCTAAATGCTAAAGGCATCCGGCAAGGCAGAGATGGTGGGCTCACCGAGCGCGGGCGCGCTCAAGCGCTCGAAACAGCGAAAAGGTTTCCGAAGGAAACAGACCGCCCAGAAGTAATAATCGCCAGCCCATATGAAAGGACAAAGGAAACCGCGAGCATCATCGCGAGCGAGCTCGATATGCAAGTAGAATATTCTGACCTTTTAGTAGAGAGACGTAATCCTTCCGAAATCATCGGACGCTCCGGAGAGGATAAAGAAGTAAAACACATTATCGACATAATAGATAAAAGTTTTCATGGGGACGATTTGCGCTACTCCGACGAAGAGAACTTTACCGACCTCAAAGAGCGCGCAAAGGAACTTTTAGAATACATAAAAACCCGCCCAGAATCACGGATAATAATGGTGACTCATTCTATCTTCCTGAAAATGGTCGCATCCTACATGCTTTTTGGCGAAGAACTGACTGCGTCGAAATACAATACCTTGAGTTACTTGAACCCTATCGACAACGGCGGTATCACTATCTGCTCATACACTAAACAAGAAAAAAGCTGGTTTAAAAAAGAAAAAGAGGAGTGGCAGATAATCACCTGGAACGACTTAATACAGGAAGAAACTATTTGAGAGATATTTCGTAGCGATCGAGTATTGCCTCGAATATGAGCGGAGCGACGATGGTTGCGTCGGATTCTATTACAAACATCGGCGTATCTACGGTGAGTTTGTCCCAAGTTATTTTCTCATTCGGGGTCGCGCCAGAATATGAACCATAAGAGGTAGTGGAATCAGAAATCTGGCAGAAGTAGCCCCATGGGCGCACTTTTTTCTTGAGATCATATTTTATAGAAGGCACTACGCATATAGGAAAGTCTCCCGAGATTCCCCCGCCTATTTGGAAAAAGCCTAGCCCCGAACCGTCTTTTGAAAGTTGCTCATACCAGTCATAAAGCTCCGTCATATATTCCACTCCGCTTTTCATCACGCTCGCCGACACAACACCCTCCTTCACATAACCCGCGAAGATGTTGCCCAGCGTTGAATCTTCCCAACCCGGCACAACTATCGGCAAGTTTTTCTTCGCCGCTTCGAGCAACCAGCAGTGTTCCGGATTGCCTTCGTAATGATCTTTGAGTTCATCAGAAAGAAGTATCTGGTAAAAATATTGATGCGGGAAAAATCTCTCGCCCTTCTTTTCGGCTTCTTTCCACCTCTTGAGTATTATCGGCTCAACTACACGGAAAGCGTCCTCTTCTGGAATAGAAGTATCTGTCACTCGGCGCTCGCCTCGGTCTAGAATTGCCTGATCATCTTCTTTCGTGAAATATCTGTAGTCAGGATAGTCTTTATATTTAGTATGCGCGACTAGGCGAAAGACTGATTCTTCGAGATTCGCCCCAGTGCAAGATACGATGTGTATTTTATTATTTTTTATCATCGGCGCTAGCGTTACCCCGAGTTGCGCAGAAGACATAGCACCCCCCATAGCCAGCATCATCTTGCCCCCATCGTCTAGATGTTTTTGGAAAGCCAAAGTAGCATCTTTCATCTGACGCGCGTTAAAATTATGGAATAATTTTTGGAATAAACCTAAAACTGAAGTTTTGTTAGACATACTCATATATTAGCATAGATGGAATAAAAGAAGGCAAGTTTGACTTGCTTTTAGCTGTTTATTGTGCAATAATAGATGTATGAGTTTAGTTTCAGTTATATTACCTTATGCGCAAATAATCTTTGCGGTCTTACTAATACTTTCTGTCTTACTTCAGCAAACCGGTGCTTCCGTAGGAGGTGCTTTGGGTGGAGGCGAAAATATGAGCTTCCATCAAACCCGCCGAGGATTCGAGAAATTTCTTTTTTATCTTGCATTGATCTGCGGAGTGCTTTTTGCCTTATCCGCCCTTCTTGCTATAATCATTAAATAAGTAAGAAATGGTAAGTTCGCTTACTATTCTGAATGAACGCTTAGTTGTATTGTATTAGTTATATAATCATCAAATAGGATTTACCCTGTTTAAGTAATTAATGGAAAACTTTCGAAATAGAATTCGCCAGTCGAGACTCGCTGGCACGCTACCTACCCGAGAGGAAATGAATGGCGCCCTAGCCTCTTTTTCTAAGCGCGAGTGGACTTTCTTTATAATATTTTTTGCCACACTTTGTGTCAGCACGTTACTGCTACTTAACACCATCAACCAATTCTTTATGGTGGATACACCAGCGAGAGGCGGAAGCATTTCTGAAGGAATGGTAGGAACCCCTAGATTCGTCAATCCAATACTAGCAACTTCGCTTGCTGACCAGAGCGTAACCACCTTGGTGTATTCTGGTCTTATGAGAAAAAATAGCGAGGGCGTGCTAGTGCCCGATCTGGCTGAGAAGTACGAAATCTCTGAAGATGGTCATATGTACACCTTTACCTTAAAAGACAACTTGAAATTTCACGACGGCGAACCACTGACCACGAGCGACATATTATTTACTATAAACAAAGCTAAGGACCCCATAATCAAGAGCGCTCAGAAGCCCAACTGGGACACTGTGACAGTGGAATTAATTGACGACAAAAATATCGCCTTTACTCTCAAGCAAACCGGGGCTTCTTTTCTAGAGAACACCACACTAGGTATATTGCCTGAGCATATCTGGGGCGACTCCCCTGTCGAACTTCATGAACGCAACACTAATCCAGTAGGTTCTGGACCATACTTAATTAAAAAAGTGGGCAAACATTCTTCTGGAACAATCGAAAGTTACGAACTCTCTGCTTTTGAAAATTTTGCGCTAGGAGAACCTTATATCACGAACATCACTCTTCGTTTCTACCAAAATGAAGAAGAGCTGGTATCAGCATTTAGAGAAGGTAAGGTTCGACAGATAAGCTCCATTAGCCCAAAGAGCGCTGACGAACTCAAAGATGAAGGCGCACGCATAGAATATGCGATCTTACCTAGAGTGTTCGGATTATTTTTTAATCAAAATCACAATCAACTCTTTACAGACAAAGCAGTGGCCAAAGCTATCAGCCAGGCCGTAGACAAAGAAAGCATAGTTCGTGAAGTCTTGTCGGGTTATGGTGTGGCTATCGATGATCCGATACCTCCTAGTATGTTGGAATACCAGAAGATGGCACGACCAAACAATACAGACAGAAGCGAGCTCTTAGAGCAGATACTGTCCGACCTAGAAAAAGCTGGCTGGAAGAAAAATCAAGAGGGATTCCTAGAGAAAACTATCACCGATAAAAATAAGAAAAGTACAACCCCGCTCGAATTCTCCATCTTTACGAGCAACGCACCAGAGCTCGCGAAGACTGCTGAGCTCATTCAGAAGAACTTGATGGACATAGGTATGCGCGTAGATGTGAAGACTTTCGAAGCAGGCAATCTGAACCAAAATGTAATCCGCCCTCGCGAATACGACGTGCTTTTGTTCGGCCAAATCATCAACCGCGAAAGCGACCTATATGTGTTCTGGCACTCATCTCAGCGCAAAGACCCAGGACTCAACATCGCGAGCTACACCAATGCTCGAGTAGATAAAATTCTAGAAGATGCATCTACTACCACCAATCCAGAAACTCGCCGAGAGAAATACATTCAGTTTGAACAAGAGATACGTAAAGATATGCCCGCAGTATTCCTCTATAGTCCTAAATTCATCTATGTTGTATCCCCTGAGGTAAGGAATGTATCACTTCTACACACCACGAACCCAAGCGATAGATTTCTAAATATTCACTCTTGGTATCTTAATATAGAAAAGGTTTGGCAAATATTCGTCGACTAATTATTTAATTTAAAAATATGAAAAAGAAAAACAGGCTGTCCTTCAGCTCTATTAGCATCGAGTCAGATCAAGCAAATACTGGCAAAACTTCACACGCAGGTTCCCATACCACAGACAGGCATAAAACCAGCAGAAGTAGCACTCACACATCTCCCCGAAAGAGAACTTCGAAGAGTTCGACTTTCCAATACACCCAGAAAGGTTTCGGTGGCAAGCGCGGATCTTTCGGCAACAAAGGCGGAACTAAACTCCGAGAAGAATCCAAAATACCTCCAGTAGAGCCTGGAACTATACGCGTCATACCTCTCGGTGGCGTAGAAGAAGTTGGCCGTAACATGCTCCTGGTTGAATCCGAACATGACATCGTGGTGCTCGATGTGGGCTTTCACTTTATTGAAGAAGATGAAACCATGGGAGTAGATTTTACTCTGCCTAATTTCAAATATTTAGAAGAACGCAAAGAGAAAATCCGCGCTGTGGCCATAACTCACGGCCACCTCGATCACATCGGCGGTATTCCGTTCATTATGGATCGTATTGGCAACCCTCCGATATACGCCCAGTATCTGACCACCCTCATGATCAAGAAGCGCCAGGATGAGTTCCCGGCTAACGCTCCGCTCAATATCAATGTAGTCGATCCAGACAGCGTGATCCGCTTCAACGAGCTCGCCCTTGGGTTCTTCCCTGTGGTCCACTCTATTCCAGATTCGATGGGTGTGAAAATAATAACCCCTCTAGGCAACATACTTGTTTCAGGTGACATGAAGCTCGAGCACGAAGGCGCTCACGCCAGCGCAAGAGAGGAAAAGAAATGGACAGCTCTAGGTAAAGAAAAGCCTCTGCTCATGATTGCCGACTCTACTAGTTCAGAAATTCCCGGCTTTTCTATCGCCGAGAAAGAGGTGCAGAAAAACCTAGAGAATATAATCCGCACCACCGAAGGGCGTCTGATAATCGGGACCTTTGCTTCTCAATTCGACCGCATGATCAGGATTGTGCAGATCTGCGAGCAATTTAATAAAAAAATAGTTCCCGAAGGGCGCAGCATCAAGAACAACTTGGAAATTGCAAAATTGGCTGGCCTCTTGAACGCTAAAGAAGAAACTTTCATTGAAGCCCAAGATGTCGAGAATTATCCTCCGAACAAAATAGTCATCATTGCTACCGGCGCCCAGGGTGAAGAATTCGCGGCGCTTATGCGTATGGCTACCAATAAACACAAATATCTGCGCCTTCACCCTACCGACACAGTAGTCTTGTCTTCTTCTGCTATCCCTGGCAACGAGCTCAATATCCAGAAGCTGAAAGACCATTTATATCGCCACGACTTGAAACTCATCCACTACGGTACAGCAGAAGTTCACTCCGGAGGTCATGCTCGCCAAGAAGATCTGGTCTTGATCAATAAAATGGTAAATCCGAAATTCTTCATGCCTGGATACGGCAACCACTTCATGCTCCGCATCCACGCCCAGCTCATCCAAACTCGCAACAACTTCCCTCGAGAGAATATAGTCGTACCTGACAACGGTATGATAGTGGAGTTCTCAGATAACGGCAACAAAATGACCGTACGCAAAGAGCGTGCCCCTTCATCGCTCATGGTAGTAGATGGCTTAAAGATAGGCGATGTACAAGATGTAGTGGTACGTGACCGCGTGCTCCTCGCCCAAGACGGAATGTTTGTGATAGTTGCGCTTATCGACCAGAAAACAGGCAAGCTCAAAAAGTCTCCTGACTTGATCTCTCGCGGATTCGTGTATCTAAAAGAAAACCAGGAACTACTACATCAGGTAAGACTCATCATCAAGAAATCTGTAGAAGAAGCCCCGGTGAAGCGCGGTGGTGCACTCAACACAAATGACTTTGACCAGATCAAAGCCTCTCTCGGTGAGAATGTATCTAAATTCCTATTCCAAAAAACTGCCAAGCGTCCTCTGGTCATCCCAGTGATACTCAGTGTATAGCCCTCAGTAGTAGAATTTTTAAAAAATTTCACTACAGGGTATAATTGGGAATACTGATGAAAAATATCAATGTTATATATCTGGCCGGATTCCTGTTCTCATTCCCGATAGCTCTCGCCGCCTACATCAATTCGAGCTTCCTGGCTTCATTCACTGGAGAAAAAATAGTTGGGATTGGTTACACCTTAGGATCTATTGTTTCTATCATATGCTTGTCGCTTGCGCCGAAGCTGTGGCGCAAGCTAGGTGGATACACCTTCCTGTCACTCGTCGCCCTGCTCGACATAGCTACATTTGCCACGCTTGCGTACACCACTCATGCCGAAGTGGCGATACCGGCCTTTGTGATAGGTATTGCGCTCAATACTTTGATAATATTCTCACTAGACGAATTCATCGAGCTCTCAGCTGACAACGCCATCACCGGTAGAGTGCGTGGTAAATACCTTACCATTGCGAGCTTTGCCTGGATTTTAGCCCAGCTCTCGATCGGAACAATATTCCAAAATCTGAATTTTCAGATGCTATACCTAGTGTGCGGAGTGGTGCTCACGACATTCCTGCTCTTGGTTATAATTTATTTCAGGAACATTCAAACTTTTGAATACAAAAAACCGAACGTCTGGCACCTCCTTGGAGAATTCACTACTCATAAGAATCTAGTTCGCGCTTGTAAAATAAATTTCTTGCTCCAGTTCTTCTTTGCTTGGATGGTTATTTACACCCCGATATATCTGGGGGCACACTTAGGATTCACCTGGGCGGAGATCGGCAAGATATTCACGGTGATGCTCCTCCCTTTTATACTCATACCACTCCCGCTCGGCAAATATTCTGACAAAGTTGGCGAGCGGACCATGCTAATGCTTGGATTCCTAGTTACATCCATTGCTACAATCTTAATATTTTTTATTAAAGTGCACAGCATACTTGTCTGGATGGTTATACTATTCCTTACTCGCGTTGGCGCTTCTACCGTAGAGACAATGAGTGATGTTTACTTCTTCAAACACATTGATCCGAAGAATGAAGAATATGTGAGCATATACCGTAGCGTCTCACCTGTCGCCTACATCACCGCTCCGATAGTTGCCCTATTCGTGCTCATCTACGTTCCCGCGTTTGAATATCTTTACTTGATACTAGGTTTAATTATGCTCTCTGGAATATATCTGGCTTCACGTATTAGCAAACGAGATATTTAAATTACTTTTTTTGAGTAATTTGTTTTTGTAAATCCTAGGCTTATAAGCTTTCAGGCGTATTATCCGCACAGACAGCCCGAGCTTTTTCAAATCCTGTTTTAAGTTTTTCACATAAACCTTCTGATCGTAGCCGAGCGCTATGATATCGGGTTTAACTTTTAAAATATGAGGCAAATGTTTTGCGAGGCCAGACAGAACCACTTCATCTGCGAGGCCAGAACGTTTGATCATGTGCGCACGTTCCTTTTCATTAAACTCTGGTCGCCTGCCTTTTATCCTTACCACATTTATATCTCGCGCCACCGACACGACCAAGCAAACATTCTCTGACAACTCTCTCGCCTGCTTGAATAAATTCAAGTGCCCAGGGTGCAGCCCGTCGAAAGTCCCGAACACCATTACTTTTTTCTTTAGTTTTTTCATTTATACTCCACTATCTTCCCGGCTTTTATTTCCACCTTATCCGCCTTGCGCAACTTAACTTTTTTACCATCTACGCTATAGCGTAGATTGACAATTTCATAATGTTTCACTTTATCTAGCTCTTCATCTATGCCCCACAGGTCGCCTGGAAGCACTTCCCAACCTTTTTCGAAATTATTTAAATTAAGTGGCGCCGAATACGCTCGCAGGGTTTTCACCCCGTTGTTTAGAAAATATTCGTGAAAGTATGACATCACGAGCTCACGAATATTTTTATACACCGGTTCACGATAGCGCAGTACGGCGTGGTTAGTTTTCGAAAGCGCGCCCCAATATCCGTTTATTCTAAAAGGAGCGATAACATGGTCGTAGTCTTCTTTAGTTGCTTGGAGATGCAATATCAAAGGTCGAAAGCCATGAATGGATAATATGTACGCTCCCAACAGCGCTCCTTCGAAACAATGCGCCTCACCCGCGCGCAGAGCATAAAGTGGCGAACGCAGGGTCTCCCCCTTCCGCTCAAAATTAAATCGCAAGCTATTCAAAAAATCTTGCACCTTGGCTGGAGTATTTAGCCTACGCAACAACCTTATTTCTGACTTAGTAAAGTTTGCGCTCACTTTAGAGTTACGCTCTCAATCACCACCGCCTCTACTGGCCTGTCGCCAGGAACCGTAGGCACGCCTTCGATCGCACGCACCACTTCCATCCCCGCTACCACCTTACCAAACACAGTATGTTTAGTATCTAGAAAATTATTGTCTGCCGTATTGATAAAGAATTGGCTACCGTTAGTATTAGGCCCAGCGTTCGCCATTGATATCGTACCTGTTAAATTTTTATTAGTTGGAGTTATCTCGTCGGCAAATTTATATCCTGGACCGCCAGTGCCCCAGTAGGCCATCTTAGAATCGTCCTTAGTCAGCGGATCTCCTCCTTGGATCATAAAGCCCTTTATGACGCGGTGAAATTTAACTCCGTTATAGAAGCCACCGCCGGCGAGCTTAGTGAAATTCGCCACCGTGTTTGGTGCCTCGCTTTCGAAGAACTCAATAGTAATGTCACCCATGTTTGTATGTAATGTTGCTTGCATAATTTTTACTGGTTCGTTAATAATTTCTTCCTTAGTATTATTGTTAATTACTTCTTCACCTTGACCATCTTCGAGAAGATTTTGCGACTCTGGCACTACATCTGGTGTCCGAGACAGCCAAAATCCTAACCCTATCAACCCAACAACTATTATTATACTTAGATATTTATTCATAGCGCTGGTTCAACATTAATCTTCTTTCTTATAAAAGTGCGCTGTGAGCGCAGTTGCAAGTAGCGTTGTGTAAGTCATGAGCGAAAGCGATGGAAAAGATACCAACCCGCCAAATTCATGAACGAGCTGTTGATAACAAGAAATACCAGAAGCATCACAAGGAATATCGGCAGAATTACCAAAGTAGTAGAAGAAGCTCTGATATACCGCAAATACAAAGCCGACGGCAAGCAAAGGTAGGACATATTTCACGATCTTGCGATCCTTGTGCCATATAGCCGAGCCGAAGATAATAGGTAGCGGGAACAGGAATATTCTCTGATACCAGCACAGGTAGCAAGGCAGGAAGCCGACTATCTCAGAATACACCAGAGAAAAAAGTACCGCAGAAAGCGAAACAATGAATCCAATACTCAAGTAATGCTCATCAATGAACGCGAGATACGAATTCTTGCGAACCCCTGCAAACAAAAGCACTAGTGCAATTATCGCCAAAGAAACCAAGCCTAGCGCCCCCGCACCCAAAAACATATTTAAGTATTGCACATTTTCAACATTCATGTTTTTTAAATATTTTCTGGAGGTAACTCACACCCAGTCTTTTCCGCTAAAGTTGCAACATCTGACTTACCTAGGCGTGACCCGTCCGCAAATTCCCAAGTCGGGTAACCCTCTATGCCTTTGACTCTACATTCTTCTAGCTGACCACGGCCGTCAAGCGTCGAACATTCTACATAAGGCAAAAGTTTCGCCGAAGAGCCAAACATTTTCTTTTGATCTTGGCAATGCGAACACCAGAAAGCCCCGTAGAAGACCGCCCCTTTTTCTGCCAGACATGTCGCCAGAGCATCGTATTTGCCGGGAACATCAGAGCTCTCACCACCATCCCCGCGCATTACTGCGAGTAAGATAACCACTAAGATCAAAACCGAAACCATTGATATAAAAATCTTTGCCTTTTTTTCCATGGGATTCATTCTATCATTTGCTCAAGTCTCGAGCAAGAATTATTGATACTGTATGTATATCGGACGTGGGCGAAGTTTAAGTAGTTCCTCCGGCGTCATGAGCACAGTGCCCTCCTCCCACACATCATTCTTGTAGAAAAGTTTAAAACCCGTAAATTGCACTGGCTCTTTATACACGAACTGCTGGTAGGTATTACGTTTCTTAGCCGCCCCTCCCCAGCCATCCATATGCATCACTATCTGCACTTCTGGCAGTGGCACAATATTCTGATAGTTTGTAATCATATTTTGCGTATAGCGGTGTACCACTAGGACTTTCGGCGTGAGTTCATTCTCGCGCACTACTCGCGCCAGGAATTCTGTAGCATAATTAATATCCGTCGCGTCGAAAGTCCCCACCACCTTTCCTGGGCGGATGCCGTTCTTCATAGAAAATTCAGCGTCGATACCGAGGTGTACATTCGGCATTTTGAAATATTTTTCGAGCCTTGGCAGTTCTGCTTCAAGCGTCGAGAATCCAACCTGAATATCTAGGAATACTATCGCGCCGATTTTCTCAGCCATAGCGAGCACTTTATCTATCTCCGTATCCGGCATACGCGCGCGGTACATTCCGTCTGCCCCCGCGCCTGCTTGCGCCACCACAGCTATGTAGTGTAGCGCAGGTAGCGCCGGAGTCTCTGGGTCAGCAGTATTCCATTTGTCTACTTCCGTCTGCAAGCGCGCAAACATTTCCGCTTCGGGGTGTTCACCTAGCGCGCCCATTTTCTTGGAATACAGGTTACCGTAGTAGGCTATGATGCGCTTGAATGGCAGTATCGCCCCACCCTTCGGTAGCGCCGTTTCAGGAGGCCAGAGATGCACAACCGGCGCAGGCTCTTCAAGGATTATTTTCTCTTCACCCGTCTCAGGATCTATTACTTTTTTCTCAACTGGCGGAGGTGGCGGTGGATTGTTGGCCAGTTCGTTTATTTTTCGCAGGTAAAGTTCTACGTCGAGAGGTGGCACAACTTTTTTTGCTGGTGAAACCTGAGAACTTCCTTCCCCGCCATCCCGCACATACGTCACGCTCGTTTTGAAAAAATCGGGAAAGATAAAAAACATTGCGAAGAATCCTGCACACAAAGTCGAAAAGGCTACCAAGTGCCCCTTGTGGAATTTTAATTGCAATTTTTTCTTACCTTTCATTGGCCGTCCACCCCGCTTCTACTTCAACAGAAATCGCAGGGTCGAGACCAAGCGTATCTTTTTGTATTCTGGAGAAGAAGGATCTTTGTCAGATATATCGAATACACCCTGGTTGCCACGGGAAACTTTACCCACACTAGAATTAGAATTCTCGGCAAAGTCGTCTGCCGTAGCCCGCGCGTTCTTTATAGCTTCCGCGAGCATTTCCGGCTTGATGCTATTCAAATCAGAAAATTCAAAAGATATATAGTTGCCGTTTAGGACTACCCCGCTCTTGACCAGTAGTAGCGTGTCGTTCGAAGCCTGCTTCGCCAGGTCAACCTTCTTTGTATATACAGAGACTTGGTTGTTAGAGTTATATCTGAACAGCGCCTCCTTATATGTGTCTTGATAGATGTTTACTGGAGCCACGTTTATCTCACTCGCCTCGAAACCTTTGTCCATTAGGAATTTCTTTATAGCGCTATTATTCTTTTCAATATCCGCATACAGCGCCTCTACACTGTTAGATTTCACCTCAAAACCGAGCGACCATATAGCTGTGTCCGCCTTCACTATCCTCTCCGATAAACCTTTAACTTCGATATATGAACCCTGCTTAGAGAAATCTCGCGCTGATAAAAAGAAAGCGATCGAGAATACCACCAACGCTGAGCTGATAACTAAAACCCCATTATTTTTTATTCGTTCCATCCCGTAAGTATACTATATGTAGAAAGAATTACCAACCTAGTTGAGCATATTCTTCTCCACTAGTAGCGCCACGCAGACTCCGATGAAAGTAATAAGAATATATGCTGTCATTATCGTCTGGTAACTCATACCGAAGCCGTCTGACATACCTAGGCCCAAAGCCGAAACCCACGACACCACCGACACAGCTCCAGAAGCGAATGCTACCCGCCTTACCGACCTCTCGCCTTTTGCAGTAAAGAATTTCTTTTTTAGTAAATGTGACCAAACATAAGTATTGAGTATATAGCCGTTCACAATAAGCACAGCTATCACGCTCATCTTGGATAAAAATTTAGCCGAGGTCATGTACCCTGCCGGGTTAGACAGAAATATAAAAACGCCCGATAGAGCAATGATGAATAAACTGTAGAGAACAATCTTGGAAAATAATTCCAAAATTGTCATCTCTTTCTTGTTAAGGACCTTGTCTTTACTGAAAAAAGAAAAAAGCGCGTCTGACACTAACGCGCCACCCATGCCTACCACTACCGCGAGCACGTGCACCAGAGTCGCCTCCGCTTTCCAAGTATCAAAAAATTCTGTTATCTCCACCAACTGATTTTACCCTGTAGTGAAACTTTTGCAAAGCTCCGTATTAAAAAAATTCTCCAGAAACGAAAGACACTGTGATTGTTTATATCAAAGTTTATACAAATATTCTTTTATCCTATCTTTATCTTCATTTTCTTTTTCTCCTTTGAAATATACCTCTATGTACATAAATTTAATACTATTATTATGATACGCATAAATAAGACGGATTACTCGTGACCTTAATGATTCACAATGGACTCGTACTTTTATGATCGTTGTGTCACCTTCAATTTTAATTATAGTAAAATTCTTGCCGATTCCTGTAGGGCATTCAAGTAACACAGGCTTTATATCATCAATATCAGATAACAGTGTAGGATATTTCCTGGAAAGTTTTTTGAGTTCTTTTTCAAACTCAGGAAGCATAGAAAAAGTACTCATAGGAGTTAGTTGTCAGATACAGAAGTTTCGTCAGGGCGATAAAACACGTGTCTATAATTAAGTTCTTGCTTATCTTTTGCCACCCTCCAAGGTGTATCTTTGTGTGATAACTCAGACAATTCCTTCGCAGATTTTGAAGCCAAGCGAACAAGTTCGTCGTCAATATGTTTCAATTCTTGTGCAGACAACAAAGAAACATCTGGCTCTGATGTTACAAGATATTTCTTCTGATCATAATTAAAATGCTTGCTATTGACCTCAACCAGCTCACCCTCACTCTCCAAATCTCGAGCAATCTTCGCAAATGAAACCGGTGTAGGACCATACGTATTCCTAATATATTTTGCACCAATCAAATACCTTTGATATTTTTCATAATAATCAAAGTCTATAAAATAAAGGAGTTTATATAATGCGGTTTGCCCTATGTTTGGACGACTACCCACTTTACTAACAACATATAATAAAACTTGCTTGAAACGTTCAGTATTTTCTTTTGGAATTTCTTTTGGTTTAATTTCAAAATTCGTCTCCATATGAATATTTTCTTTCTCCGCTGTTTCTTTAGAAACACCGAAAATACTCGCCAAAAGCGCCTTTTGTTCTTCGGTTGGTTTGGACTCACCTTTTTCAAGCTTTATATACGTAGGACGAGAAATACCTAAAATCTTGGCGACTTCTGCTTGAGAAATACCCGCCAATTTACGCTTTGTTTGTATCCAATTAGACATATTAATATATTACCATAATATGCACATACTTATCAACTTGACTGTGGATAATGTCAAAATGTAAAATATGCGTATGGCAAAAATTAAAGGAAAATTAATACAAACAAATAACATTGGACCACTTCAGTATGTTAAAAGAAATAACTTGTCTGGTGATTTCTCGCATATTGTAAAAACTAAACAAATACCAAAAGGAAAGAAAAAGTCATAGCCCCCGCCTCAAAAATTTTCCGCCGAAAATTTTTAGGTGCAGTTTGCCTGCTTCTCCCATCCCGCCTACGGCGTGCTGGCCTTGTGGCGCGAAGTTGGAACAATTGTAAGCCAATATCAAACATATGTCCATAAATAAACCAATTAAAAAAACGGTCTGATTTTGTTGTATTTTTCCAGAAAAAGTATAATATCAACTATATGGAAAAGATCGAAAATACCACCACCTTACTTGACCCAATAAAGATCAACTACTTCCACCCCGATAGCCTTCTTTTGGATGCTGAAAATCCTCGTTTTGCCGGCTTAATTGACTCAAAGGTTAGCAACAACGAACTCCTGAAAAAGCTCCGTAAGGAGATGTATTTGGACGAATTAATTGATTCTTTTCGAGAAAATGGTTATTACAATACCGAACCGCTTCTTGCCATAAAATCTAATAAGGATCCTAAAAAATTTATCATCATCGAAGGCAATAGAAGGCTCGCTGCTATTAAGTTGCTTTTGACTGACGAATTTAAAGGTAAAGTTGATAAGAAAATCATAAAGCAACTTTCGACAGAAATTCCTGTTGCCGTATATCCAAGCAGAAAAACACTCTGGACTTATCTAGGTTTTAGACACATCAATGGGCCTAAAGAGTGGGATTCATACAGTAAAGCTGTATATGCACTGACGGTTCATGTTGAATATAAAATTCCCATAAAAGATATCGCTGACAAAATCGGCGACAAAAATCAAACTGTTGTAAAAATGTGTAATGGATTGAGATTATTACAACAAGCTGAAAAACAAGGTTATTTTTCTTCTGAAGATGTTGACTTAAAACGTTTTTATTTTTCTCACTTATACACTATTATTCAGAAAAATAACACTAAGAGTTTTTTAGGGCTTCCATCAAAGACGAATGAAGTATTCAAGGCAAATCCTGTATCCAAAAGTAAAATAAAAAATTTACAACTTCTCTTAAACTTATTGTTTGGTAGCAAGGATGGTTCCGTAAAACCGGTTATTAAATCACAGAACCCAGATTTAAGAAACTTAGATGAAATTATTGGAAATAAAAAAGCTTTAAAGTATCTTACTGAAAACAAGACAGAAAGTAATGTATTGGATAATGCTCTTAGTTTCACTGGAAGTGAAGAATCGGTCTTGGAAAGCCTTATGTTTAAATCTTTAAACACTCTAAGAAAAGCTAGCGGTATGCTATATAGTTACAAGGGGGATGATGAAACTTACAAAGAAGCCAAGGAAATAGAAACTGTTGCTAACTATATAGTTGCTCAGATGGAAATAAAGCGGAAGAAAAAATAAGATGGCTGTTTTCATAGATTTACCTAAAATTCGTCAGAATAATAAATTACAACTTTCTGACTGGATGGAAATAAGTGCTCTACTGGATAATTCCGATAATTCTTCCAGCCTTGAAGAGCTTATATCTCTTCTTAAGGTTTCTACTGATGATTCTGATGAGATCAGAGCGGATGTTTCTGCAGAGTTAATTTCTAGAACAAAAAAGCTTTCTACTGCATACCCTTTTTCGTTCAATGGAATTATCCTCAAAGTAAAAAACCCTAAAGACTTTAGCAATCAATGGGCTTACATATTTTGTTTACTCATTTCTTATTTTGGTGTGAACAAGGGAGATTTAGGACTCTCACTCTGGAAACAAAAAGATGTTACTTCTTTATTTGAACACATTTCCACCATAGCAGCCAAACACTTTCTTTCCTCAAGTGAACATGAGGCAAAAGAGTTGAAATTTGGTTTTCCCAGAGATAGTTTAGATAAGAAATATAAATCTTTTAAAGCAGCACTAGAACTTTTAAAAAATGTAATTCAAGAAGGTACTCTTACTACTAATCCCAGCTATAGAAATCAAAAGGATGCTGGTCTTGATATTGTCGTCTGGAGAAATTTCCCTGATGGAAAAACAAATAAACTTTTACTACTTGGTCAGTGTGCGGCTGGTAATGATTTTAAACAGAAAAGAAAAGATATACAAAAAATCGAAGGATTTTTCACTTTTCTCACAACCCCAATTAAAGGATTTTTTATTCCTCACGAGTTAGATGATGAAATATGGGGAGAACTTAGCTTTGATAGTTACATAGGAATTATATTTGATCGTAGTCGTATTGCATCTTACGCAAAAGCGTGGAATGGGCAAGGTTTTATATCGAATTTTGAGGCCATAAAGAACAAACTGAGGAAAAAATAATTGGCTGGCAATGGGTTGTGGCCATTTATAATCTAATATGTTAAAATAAGCTTAATGATTTATTCACCTCTGCGATATCCTGGAGGAAAAAATAAAGTCTCGAAGTTTATTCAAGATGAGGTTTTTAATGTTAACGATTTAAAGGGTGGTGTATATGTTGAGCCATACGCTGGAGGTGCTTCTGTTGCGTTAAATCTTTTGATAGAAAAAAAAGTATCAAAAATAATAATTAACGACTACGATAGATCGGTTTACGCTTTTTGGTATTCTGTTTTGAATGATACAGATGCATTTTGTGAAAAAATTAAAAAAGCACCCATTACAATAAAGAATTGGAAAAAACAAAAAGAGGTACAAAAGCATAAAAAACAAGCTTCTCTTTTTGATCTTGGCTTTTCGACTTTTTTCTTAAATCGTACGAACCGATCAGGAGTGATCTCTGCTGGACCAATAGGTGGACTAAATCAGAAAGATAAGTGGAAAATTAATGCTAGGTTTAATAAAAAAAATCTTATTGAACGAATTAGATTAATTGCTCAGCATAAAAATAATATAAAAATATATCAACTAGACGCGGTTAAACTTATTGAAAAGATTTCAAAAAAACTACCCGACAAAACACTTATATACTTTGATCCTCCTTACTATGTAAAAGGGCAAAAATTATACGTTAACTTTTATACGCATGAAGATCACATCTTAGTCGCAAATGCGGTAAAAGATATTAACGGTCCTAAGTGGATAGTTTCTTATGACAATGTAAAACCTATTGCTAATCTTTATACCAAATATAGAAAGAGAGTATATGACTTACCGTACAGTGTAATAAATGGAACTACAGGAAAAGAAGTTATGTTTTTCAGTAAAAATCTAAAAATTAATTCTAAATTTCTTAGTTAATAGATGATACTTTTTTTAGCTACTTCTTTAATTGCGTTAGCAATTTTTTCTAAATGAGTTTCGATTAACTGATTTGTAATTGATAGAGTATGGCATTTACTTTGGTCGGAATAATAAACACGGTTAAAGTCAAAAATAATTTGGAGTGGATTCGTGTAATGTTGTAAACCGTTAACTTCTATGTTCATAGGAACATCAGGGAGAAAAATATCTACATGCTTGTGCCCATCCCAGTATTCAAGCTGAGTTTTAATTCCTCGCTTATTTAATTCTTCAGCGAGTTTGAGAGTTTGTTTAGTTGAAATTATTTTTGGCATAGACGCAAAAAGCCCATCACGGGTAGAGACCGAAGTCTCTCGTATTCGTTTCTAGATCTTGCTGGAACCCCAGGGCCCGCTCCGCATTCTCCCCCGTCTCAAAAATTTTCCGTCGAAAATTTTTGGACTGGGCACCTGCTCGTGGATTTTTATTGCTATAAAAATCACACTCCGCCGTTCTCGTCCTAGTCGCAGGCAAAGCAGTTTGCCTGCTTCTCCCATCCCGCCTACGGCGTGCTGGGTGTCTGGGATTGTATCCGAACGGAATTGTTGATAAATAAGGTTTAAAACTACTTTATACTCCAGACTTAGTTCGATTATCTTGTTTACATAACATCTGGCAATTTTCGGCTATAGTTTTTCCTCCTTCGTGCCATGGATTGATATGATCAGCTTCCATTTCTCCAATTGCAAATTCCTTTTTACACACAGGACAAATACCATTTTGTCGTTCGTATGCTTCTCGCTTCATATTTGGTGTAAACGCTCGAATAGAGAGATATCTTTCTTTTCTAGTAAGCACATAAGGATAAATACCAGATTTTTTTGTTACATCTTCATTTTGCATTAATTCTTTAATTTCTTTTTCTAATTTTTTTGAATCAAGTTTTTTATCCTTAAATGCATTGTAAAGTTCACCCCAATTTACACTAGACATCTCTTTTCTATAATTTGGAAAAGTTTCCCGCACCCAATGAATTACATTTTGAAAATATTTCCATAATGCGTCTGCGTTTTTATCATGCTGATGTTTTGCCATATAATCTTCTATCTTTTCATTATTTATCCACGATAAAGCAGTTTCTAGGTATTCTTGTCGAATAGGAGAACCTGTTATTAATTGTCCACCATCATTTGATAGTAAATATGCCACACAATTTGATTTACTAAATTTCAATTTTGCATCAGAAAGCCATGGGCCAGTATATACGGCATTTCTTAATTCTTGGTCAGTTAGTTTTTCACCAGCAATATTAATAATTTTAAACCAGTCAAGTTTTTCCTTATCGTTTCCTTCACAATGGTAAATCATAAGATCATAATTCATAATCTGATTTTGTTCTTCTTTGGTTAAATTATGAAACATTGCTATTCGTCCATTAAATTCAATAGAAAAATCTCCATTTACATATTGAGCGATACTGATTGTTCGTTGTTGTCCATCAAGCACTTCAAAATTACCATCTTCTTTCTTAACCCAATACATAACATTAAGCGGAAAACCATTTTTGATAGTATTTATCACTTCATCTCGTTGTTTTCCGCTATATACAAACTCTCTTTGGTATTTTGGGCGAATATCTAACTTACCACCAAAAGCAGATACGCCTTCCTCGGCACTATCTTTATAGTTCTTAATAACTTCTGAAATTTTTATTTTATGTAAATTTATTTCCATATTATTTTTGTGGTTTTTTATTTTTAATTAAAATTCTCATATAAACAACTTTTAATTCGCCATTTACATTAACAACTGGACCCCTATTAAGGTCATTATAATTTTTCGCATCTTCTATTGTATAAGTTTTTGTTCTTACACCTTCAGAGTTTTGTCTATCTGCTATCCAAATTATTTCAAACTGATCTGGGTTATATTTATCAAGAAAAGTAATTGGTACACCAATAACACCCTCATAATCCATTGGAATATCTGAAACTTTATTTACATTTATCGCTTCGTAGTTATCATACTTCGGATATTCTTTTGATGAATATTTTTTATAAAAAACCAAGTTTTCATGTCGCTTACCCGTATCAAGATTTGTATACCAATTTACTGCTGGAACTTTAACATACCCATCATTCGGGTTATAGCCTTTCCCTTTAACAAATTGCTTGTTGGCTTCAAGATCATTACTATAAGGAGTTTTATATACCATTGACATATTGAAACCATAACCAGACCATAATTTATTTTCTTTTATCAATCTAAAAACTTCTTTATATGTAATTGCGTTCATATTTCCTAAAATTAAAAACTTCTTATTATATTCAATTAATTGAGCAACGTATTCTCTAAACAATGAAAATGGAGGATTGGTTACCACAATATCTGCTTGTTTTAAAAGCTCAACACTTTCTGGACTTCGAAAGTCTCCATCACCTTCCATTGGTGACCATTCGTTATTTTTATTTGATTTAAGTTGTTCAGCAATATCTCGCAAATCAAAAGCTCCATCGCCATCGAGATCATGAACTTCATTTATAATAAATTTATTAGCATTCACTTTTGGGCGACCTTTTGGCGTACTAAGTGTTTTATTGTCACCAAATAATCCTAGTTGAGTATTAGCAATCGGTGATGGCTTGTAACTCGTAGCGATAAGTTTCTTCAAACCTAAAGCATTAAAATTTGAGGCAAAATATTTAAAAAAATTACTTTCAAAAGGATCATCACAATTGCAATATACTACCTTATTGCGAAACTGATCTTTGTAATGTTTTAACTCTTTTTCAATATCAACAAGCTGGGTATAAAACTCATCTTTTTTTGCTTGGTTAGCTTTGTGTAAGTTTTTGTTTGAAGATTTACTTTTCGTATTTTTAGCCATAAACCTATTATAACTCAAAAGGATATATAAAACTAAAGAAGAATTTATTTATTAATTCCTAACGTTTTCTTTGCTTTTTGTATAAAAATACTCATTTCTTTATCGTTTTCATAAGTATCTATAAAATCTTTTAAGATTATACTCCCTTTTTGCTTATCTTTTTTAAGGTATGTTACGAACCCTTCAATAAATATGAGATAAGGGTAAAAATTGGTTTTTTTTCTTCGCTCAATAAACTCAAAAACAGAATCAATTGATCCTTTTGACAATGAACCTCTTCTTAAAGCCTCATCATACAATTCAATTCCAGACTGAAATTTTTTATCTCGTTCAATTTTAAGAAATGCCTTACTTAATTTAAAGGATGCATCTTGTGGGTAGCGAGAAGCTTCTTCTAGGTGAGAATCAACTTTTTGTTCATACCCAGCACCTTTTAGGTAATAGTGGTGTGCTAAACTTAAGTTAGCATAATAATAATTCGGTTTGAATTCTAATGATTTCTCTTGATATTTTATGGCTTCATCAATATTGCCTTGACTGTAATAAAAACCGCCTATTAAATTATTTTCTATTGCTAATAATTCTTTAGTTCTTGATAAGAGAGTTTTAAGATAGTATTCAGTTATACACCTAGGCTCTAATATTTGTAATAATCTTTCATGGTATTTCATAGCAACACCAACTTGTCCTGATACATATGCGGAAGAACCAAGAGAAAATAATATATTTTCTCTTATATTATCAGTAACTACTTCTAGTGCTCTCATCTCTTCTGCTACTGGGAAATCCCAAGGTTGAGTAATTAAAAAACTTGTAAATTCTTTACCCAAGTCTTCGCTAGTTTTTATATTGATTGGTTTGTGTTTTACGACATAATTAGGCTCTAGTTTGTAAAATTCCTTACCACCCTTGGATGATTTTTTTACTGATCCAAATAAAATAAAATTCCATTTTATTTTATCCATATTGACTTTCCATCTAGATTTTTTAAAGAGAGGATTCCAGAATTTATCTTTTTCCCTAATAATCTTTCTACTTTTATATTCATCCAACGATATAACATGGAAAATATCTCCAAATCCTACATTACTAAGTGTGTCATCAATTTCTTTATAAATTTTAAAAATAAAAGATTTTGATTCCTTGTCCTCATATTTATTTGATATCCCTATGTATACACCGACTTTATTTTTTGGGGTTTTTGGATATTTTATTTTTTGAAAAATTATTAAAAATAATAATAACCATATTAATGAAATTCCCCATAAATAAGTAAAGGTAATGTTGCTAGAAATATTACTTTGCAAAAAAATTTTATTTATCGTTACTGCTTCATGAAAAGTGGCTATAAAAGGAATAGAAAGTATACTTGTAAGTAAAATCACACCTAATGGTTTTTGCCAGTTATCTAAAAGCCATTGTTTTACATAAGTAAAAACAAAATCTTCTGCTTCTTTTTCTGTTCTCTTAAATATTCCGATCATGTAATAATTTTTACTTTTTTACATTAATTTTAATCTTTTTCTTCTTTTTTCTTTTCATTTTTTCTTTCAGCTTTTAATTTAAGTTTCATACCAGAAATTTCTAATACTTGAGATGCAGAAATAAATGCGGGATTATTCATCATTTTTAAACCTTCCACAAAACCTTTTGATTGTTCTTGGGTCGGCTCTCCTTTAACGATAGGATCAAGAAGGGTTTTTGTTATAGAAAATGTGTCATAAAAAAATGAGATGAAAGGATCGTGCCTTGCATCTTTAAAAGCATCCTCTGTAAAATACTTAACTGCTTCATCAAGACCCAAGAAAAGAATCTTGTCATTGTGATTATTTAAAATCTTAATTCCTTTTTTCTCAAAACTAGAGATGTAATTGGGTACATTTTGATTAATGTAATTTATGATATACCAACCCCAATCTTCCAATAAAATTTCATTTATTATTCCTGTGTCAGTAATGTAGACTTTTTTACTTAACATACTTAAAGTTTTACCCATGTTCGTTTCATTTTCTGGTTCAGAAAAAATTTTAAAAACACCAATAGCCATACAAGTAAGTAATAGTTTCGGTTGAATGGTATTCAGTTTACTGAATTGTTCTTGAAATTCTTTAACATCTTCTTTCGGAATTTTATCTGATATTTCAATCTCGGCTTTAATCACATCAATTGTATTATCTAAAATGTCTCCTTGTATAACCATAGTTCCCCAATCTTCTTCGTCTATGATTTTGTGCAATACGCTTTTATAAAGATTGGCAATAAATAAATTATTACTTTCATTATCTTTTAAACCAAACTTAACTGCATATCTAGAAAAATTTCTTTCAATATTTTCTTTTTTGATTTGTGGTTCTTTTTTACCACACTCACCCCTACAATCTAAATCACAACGATAATTTCTGTCTGAAACTCTAAGATAATGTTTTGATGAAGCAAATCTCAAAACACCCTTTTTAAAGAAGGGCGGTTTTGTTATTTCGTATGGTATTGTTTTTGGTTCTTTTTTCATTCCGCAAATAATATCCTTATTTTTTAAGGTTTTTGAAATTTTTCCTAAATTTCCGTCAAACCCCTCTTGGTATCGTATTCGCATGTTATCGTTTAGTCAATTATTAGTCGAACGTATCCAAAAGTATTTCAAAAGGAAATATAACTTGGATATTTCTGATGAAACAGCAAATGAATACCTGCATACGTTGGGCGGTATGTTTGCTGTATTTGCTGAAAGTGAGGGAAAGCCCCCGCCCGATTCCCTTTATGGGGACGGGCGGGGGCAACCTCCACGCTCTCCCTGACTTGATAGTTGCCTTATATTAGACGACTAAGAATTATAAGACTTAATACTAAAGTTTTATGGGCTATAACAAATTTATTAGAAGTGGTAACCAATTAGAATTATATGAATATGAAAAAGATTTACCAATACGACGAACTCAACGAAAACGAAAGATTTTTCGTGGACAATCAGTCGGAACTAGAACCTTCATTGGAAGATCAGAAGAAGGCACAGATACGCTTAGAGAAATTCTTGGCGGAGGAAGGATTCAAGACGAAAGAGAAACAATTTCTTCCAGAGAAAGGGATATACATAGTGAGAATATTTCTTCTAGCGGAACAGATACACTTCAACTTCAACAATTTGCACAAAAGAAACAGCAGAAACGCAGAGATAACGCACAACGCTCTGGAATGGCTTTTAGAAGAATCGTCTGTTCTAACCTTGAACCAACTGAAAACCCTTTACTCATTACTCTTACCCACAAAGAAAATCTCGGAGATATTTCCGAAAGCAACAGATTGTTTAAACTTTTTATCCAGCGTGCGAGAATTAAATACGGTAGAACGTTCCGCTACATTGCCGTACCGGAATTTCAACGACGTGGTGCTGTTCATTATCACGCTTTGTTCTGGGGGCTACCTATTGAACTATACTATCGAGAACGGCAAACTCGTGAACTTGCTAACATCTGGGGAAACGGATTTACCGACATTGTTTTAACTGATGGAAATGAAAAACTTTCTTCTTACTTAGCAAAATATATGATTAAAAATTTACAAGATGAACGTTTATGGAATCAGAAAGTATATTTTTGTTCTCGTAATATTAAACGTCCAGTAATAGTAAGCGGTTTTGAGACTTTTAGGTTTATCGAGAAAGACTATAATTTAGAAGCTCTTACTCCCGTTTTGGAGAGAAAATATGATACTCAATGGCTAGGCGAAGGTCGATATAGATTATTTGATGCTTCCAATTTAAAAAATTTAGAGTAATATCTTTAGTAATTATGAAATACATTATTTACTGCCGAAAATCACAAGAAAACGAAGATAGACAAGTAATGTCTTTGGAATCTCAAGAATCTGAAATGTTGCAAATTGCTAAGAAAAATAATTTGGAAGTTTTAGAAATTCTCCACGAAAGCAAATCAGCAAAATCTTTAGGTCGTCCCGTTTTTGCTAAAATGATGGACACAATTAAAAAAGGAAAAGCTCAAGGAATTATTTGTTGGAAACTTGATCGTCTCGCAAGAAATTTTATTGATGGTGGTTTAATTATTGATTCTCTACAAAAAGGAATTATTAAAGAAATTCGCACTTATGAATCCGTCCATTTTCCAAATGAAACTGTTTTTCTTTTGGCTATGCAATTCGGAATGGCTAATCAGTACAGCCGAGATTTATCTACAAATGTTAAACGCGGAAATCGGGCAAAATTAGAAAAGGGTGAATGGCCTAATCATGTTCCACTTGGATATTTGAATGACAAAGCTACTAAGACAGCCAAGATAGATAAAAAGTTTGCCCCGTATGTTGTGCGTGCGTATGAACTATATTTAACTGGTGGTTATACTCTTCCTCAAATTTCACAAATTTTATATGACGAAGGTTTAAGAACTAAAACAGGTGGTATGTGTCGCTCGAATCAAATTCATAGATTTTTTATAAATCGTTTTTATTGCGGAATGATGGAACGAGACGGAAAAGTTTATAACGGAAATCATAAAGCCATTGTTTCTATTTCTCAATTTAATCAAGCTCAAGAAATTTTACATAATAGACAACACCCACACCCTAAGAAATATTTTTACTCTGCTCAAGGATTTTTAAAATGTGAAAATTGTGGTTGTTCTTTAACTGTTGATACAAGGAAAGGACATCAATATTATTATTGCACTAACGGCAAAGGTAACTGCGAAGAACATAGATCTTATATGCGATCTGAATATGTAGATGAGATTTTATCTGAAATGTTTAAAGTCCTTGCATTTGATAAGGAAATTATTGAAATTTCATACCAAGCATATAAAGAGTTAAATATGCAGAAAGCGGACTACGTGGATACCAGTAAAGATAACCTCTTAAACGAGCTAAATGGGCTTCTAGACAAGGAATCTCTCCTTGTAGATAGTTATACTTCCCAAGTGCTTAGGAAAGAATTATACGAGCAAAAAATGCTTGAGATTGATAATAGGCGAACTGAATTAAATAAACAATTGAAAGAAATTGAACTGAAGGGTGCTTTATCTGAATCTACTCTCGAACAGATCAAAAAGGTATTTTTAGATGGAAATACAGCGTCAGAAAAGTATTTGACGTTAAATGATTATGAAAAGAGAAAGATGCTAGAAAAGTTACTCTCGAACGCAACATTCAAAAGTAAAAATATTGTTAATTATCAATTCAAAAAGTTGTTTTCTCCTATGGCAAATACACCTAAAAATTGTGATTTGCCGACTCTGCTGGGAGACTAGGACTCGAACCTAGATAAACAGGACCAGAACCTGTTGTCCTACCATTAGACGATCTCCCAATGAAACTTCTTTACAATAATACAAAATACGGTTTTTATCAAACCAATAAAAAATTAGCGACACGCTTTGACATTCTAGGCATTTTGAGTAAATTAAATATAGGTAGCCGTTCTTCCAGGAGGTAAACCTCTGATGGCTAGGCGTAGGCGAGAAATCGAGGGCTTCGTAGTCGCGGGCCGAAAGAAGGCCTGCTACCTGTCTCGCACGTTCCAGTTCGTGCGACACAGGGATCGCAAGAAGAGACCCGGCATCTGTAACGCCTGGGTTCACACAAAAGAAGCTCTGGACGCGGGAGGGCGATGGACCAAGCATGTCCACACCGTCTACCCCGCCCGATACGATCCGAAACTGCGAACCACCGTGATCACCGGTCCGGGTATGCGCCATCACCACCCGACCCACTAGACCCCCCTGGCCTGCCGGCCTTAACTTATTTATCTGCTTATTAAAGCATGATGATATAATATACTTATGAAACGTGCTGTTATAATTCACGGATACAATGACAAATCTGAGTTTGAAGATGCGTCTCGTCCCGCGGCGTCTAACGACCACTGGATTCCTTGGATCCAGCGCGAGCTCCTGCTCAGAGGGATAGAAGCGCAGACACCTGAAATGCCTGGCTTCTATCAGCCTAATTATGAAAAGTGGAAAGAAATGCTGGACAGATTCACTCCCGACGAAGAAACCATACTAGTTGGGCACAGTTGCGGAGGAGGATTTTTAATAAGGTGGTTAAGCGAGAATAAACAAAAAGTAGGCAAAGTTGTTCTTGTCGCCCCATGGCTTGATCCAAGGAAAATAATAGATCCGGAATTCTTTAACTTTGAGATAGATACGAACATAATATCCAGAACTGAAAGTCTGACAATAATGTACTCCACGGATGACCATCCGGACATAATTCAAACTATAGAAATATTAAAATCGAAACTACAAAATGCTACCTATAAAGAATTCGCTGACAAAGGGCATTTCACGTTGAATGCCCTACACAGCGAAAAACTACCCGAACTATTAGAAGAAATTACCAATGACTAAATTCATTTTGCACGAAAGGTTAAATAAGGAAGAATGAGTAACTTAGGTGTCCGACACCTAAATTCTTCTATATATCATAATAGACGCGACCGCCTGTATTGTGATATGAGATTTACCCGAAAGTGAAAGCATAGGCGCGGAGGGGGTCACCTTTGATTCGGAGCTCGAGGGTGTGTTCACCGAGAGCTCCGCCCTCTATTATTTTATACAGTCGGCTCTCTTTTATTTTTAAGATTCCTTTTCCACTCACATCACTCCCGCGCACACTCCCTACTAGCCTGCCATCTAGCCAAACTTCAATTTCCGCTTCCGTATCCGCATCGGCCACCAGATACACATCTTTAGCGATGTATTTATAAATAATTTTCGCACCCGCGCCAGCCTCGGCATATTCCGGAGTTATATTCCACTCACCTACTAGGTATAAAGTATTTGCATTTAAATTTTTTGGCGCGCCTAGATTCTGCTCGCCGGAGATTCCAGCCAAGCCGTTGCCTAAATATTCATTGCGCAAAGAGCCGAAGTATGTCTCCGGGCTCCTGCTCTCTACATTTACCTCTTTTATACTCCCAGATACCAAATTCGCATCTACCTCGCCCGCCTCCCCGAGGACCTCCTTGCGCTCGGCCAGGAGCTCTTGAATTTTCATTTCCGTTTCTTCATACGCGCCTTCACCTATGTGGTCGTAAACTACATTACCGAAAATATCTATTAAGTATTTCCTCGGCCAGTAGCGTTTGCCATAAGCATTCCATGTGCCGTAGTCATTGTCGAGCACTACTGGAAAGTTGATGCTGAATTCCCGCATAGCGCTCTCTACATTCTTCTTGTCTTTTTCAAAAGCAAATTCTGGCGTATGTATGCCTATCACTATCAGCCCCTCATCTTTATACTTCTCGTACCAGCCGGTAACATAAGGGAATGTACGCTGGCAGTTTATGCAAGAGTAAGTCATCACATCGAGCAGTATCACCTGCTTCCCCGCGTAGTCGGCAATTTTTATTGGCTTATCGCCAGTATTTACGAAGCCCGAAGGGCTCACTATCTCGCGGTATGGTTCGCCACCCGCGCCACTTTTAGAAATATTTTGAGGCGCAGGCGAAGACAAGATAAAAGCTAGCCCCGCGCCAACGAGCAAGAGTATGGTAAGTCCTAAAGCCAATTCTTTCTGCATAAATTTATTTCACTCGCTCGAGGAGCTTGTGTTCTAGTTTAGTAATATCAAGGTAGCCACTGTCGAGGATATAGGTTTCAATTTTCTTTTCGAGTCCGCTAGCGATGAGTACGCCGAGGATGATGAAGAGTGCGCCTATGCCCCGCTTTAAATATCCGCGCGAATCGGCGAGTACTGCCAGGTTGTTCGCAAAGCGTTGTCCGAGTAGCGCGATTAGTAGGAGCATGAGTGAGAGCCCGAACACATAGGCCAGCATATAAGCCGTGCCGAGTATAAATGAAGCGGGCAATACGGAAGCCAGTATTACGAAGTAGGTCGGCGAGCAAGTCGAGAATATCGGCCCGAGCGCAGCACCTACGAGCACATCACCCCAGAAGCTTTTGCGCTGGTATCCTGCCCCAGCTAAGCGGTTGGAATCAGCTGAGATTTTAGCAAGTCCCGGCACCCGCTCCCAGAGCGCTGGGAAGAGCAGAGTGAGTCCGAACGCTATCAATATTCCACCAGAGAGGTATGTCCAGAATTCTGGTGGCACCATAATGAACAGTGTCGACGCTTTGAGTAAGTAAGTAAAAATTATTACTGACAATGCTAAAGATCCGACCACTATAAACGGCGTGTACTTGCTCCGGCCCGATGCTGAAGATCCTATGATTACAGGCAATATAGGTAGCACGCAAGGCGCAAGCACCGTGAGCACCCCAGCGATGAAAGCTACGACGAACAGAGTCATCTATTTGATGTTACCGAGTAGCGCCGAGAGCGTAGGTGAACCAGTCCATTTAGTTATCATCGTGCCCGAGCTGTCTACCTGCACCAGTGTGTGCTGATAAGTCACGCCGTACTTTTGTTTTAGGACAGTAGAATTATCATAGTTCACATCTAGTATGGTCACGCCAGCAGGAATACTTTCTAGGTTTGCTTTGAGGTCAGCATTGAGAGCTCGACAAGTCGGGCACCAGGAAGCCCGGAAGAATAGCACCACATCGCCACTGTCCGCAAGCGCTAGTTTACTGTCGCTATAGGCTTCATAAGTTCCAGCTGACTTCATCATCTTGTCACTTTCATCTACCATTTTGTCACCGCTTTTCTCCATCATCGCACCATCTTCCTTCTCTTCCATAGCACCGTCTTCTTTCTCCATAGCATTTTCCTTCTCTATCATTGCATCTTCAGTCTCCTTAATCATTTTGGATTCTTCTTTAGACCCCTTAGACACATAAAGCCCAACTACAACTAAAATCAAAACTAATATTATTCCTAAATTTTTCATAATTAAGTATTTTTATTTACCCTTCTAATAAAACTATTATAACCAAGATAAAAGTTATGTAAAGCGGGCTTTACATTGTTTATGTGGAAAACTTTACAACCTTAGTAGTTCTTGTCGCTCCAGACTCGGGTGGCTATTTTAACCACGATCATAACTATGAGCGCGATAGGTAGCCACGGGTCCACAGCGTGAGTGTAACCTTGAAATATAATTCCGAGCATAAGTACCGAGGAGCCTGCCAGGAATGCGTTACGCCCCGCGAGCGCGCGGTGTGCGTCATCCCTCTCATCCACTGTACCTTCACGCAAGATGAAGCTGGCGAAAATACCGAAGAGTACCAGCGCGAGAGCGAGCACCCCCATTAGCATCATATCCGGCATCCAGAAATGAAACGGGTTGAGTAGTAGCACCGCTATACCCACTAGACACACAGTGGTAATTGTTTCTTTGAAATTATTTTTCATAGTGTATTTTAAAAATTTTCTCAACTGGAACTTTGAAAAAATTCGCAACTTTTAAAGCTAGTAAAATAGAAGGCGTGTAGTTCCCCTTCTCGAGCGCTATAATAGTCTGCCGGCTCACCTCTACCGCGTCCGCCAGTTCCTCCTGGGTGACTCGCAATCGTGCGCGCAAAGCACTGACCTCATTTTCGACTCTCACTTGCATAATAAATGATTATACATATTTATGAAATATTTTAAAGCCAGCCATCTTTGTGGTATAATTGCGGAATGAAAAACTTTTTGATTTTGTTGGTTTTAGTGGTGCTGGTATGGTGGTTCGGATTTAGGAAAGAGCCGAGCCCAGAGCCCGCGAGTGAAGTAGCGACTCCAGCATTTGTTTACAACAACGCATCGGATGATTTGATTAAAGTCGAGCTTCCTTTCCCGGGCGCAGTTACAGGTAAAGATTTCGCGGTGATAGGCCAAGCTCGGGGATACTGGTTCTTTGAAGCCACTTTCCCAGTAGATGTGCTCGATAAAGACGGTAATATTTTAGTGCAAACTTATGCCAGCGCACAGGCCGATCCCCAAACTGGCGAGGTGAACTGGATGACAGAAGAGTTTGTGCCTTTTAAGGCAAACATCGTGGCGCCACAGTCTTACATCGGTCCAGCAACTCTAGTACTACATAAAAATAATGCTTCCGGTCTCCCAGAGCATGATGCATCTCTGTCATTCCCTTTCGTTATAGAATATTAATAATTAATTAGAGGCCCTAGGAAACCTAGGCCTTAGGCCCTAGCAAATCAAGCTAACGCCTAGTGCCTAAATACCTAAAGCCTAGCAAAAAATTATGTCAAAAATATTAAGTTGGATTCTGGTCGCAGGAGTGGTAGCGGGTGGAGGATATTATTTCATGAATTCTGGTAACGATGAGACAAAGGAGGCTCTGCCAGTCACAGAAAATACTGAGAGCAAGAAAATGGCTTTTTCAGAGTTTGTGAAGCAAGGCGGTTCATACAGGTGCGAAGTTAGTCAGAGCATGAGTGATTTCGAGAATAATGGAGTAGTGTACATGGACGGCGCTGATATGCGTGGCGAATTCAGCACCGTAGCGGAAGGCATGGAAGTTGATTCGTATTTCATCTGGAAAGATGGCTACATGTATTCCTGGTCTTCTACCCTACCCACGGTAGGATTTAAAATGAAAGTTGACCCTACGCTTTCTCGTGATGGCGCAGGCGCAGACACTTCCGGCACTTATGCTTGGAATTCTGAAGAGGTTGGTGAATACAATTGTGAACCTTGGACTCGCGACGAAGCAGTGTTCACGCTCCCAGAAGGTACCACTTTCCGTGAGATGACTAAATAGTTTGAGATGCAGTTTAATGCTTGTTAGCTAAACAAGCTTTTACAAAAGCGAGGAATAGTGGGTGTGGTGCGAGTGGGCGCGATTTAAACTCTGGGTGGAACTGCGTGCCTAGGTAGAATGGATGCTCGCTCTTTGGAAGCTCGGCTATCTCCATCAGCACTCTGTCGGGCGATTTACCTGAGAAAACTAAACCCGCTTGTTCCAAGCGCTCCACGTATTCCGGATTCACTTCATAGCGGTGGCGGTGGCGTTCAGATATCTCACTAGCTTTATAAGCGCCCTCGGCGATGCTCCCTTTCACAAGCGTAGCAGGGTAAGCCCCCAGACGCATAGTCGCTCCGTAATTTTTATTCTTAATCTTTTCTATCTGGTCGAGCATGGTAGTGATCACTGGGTCCTTCGTATCGGGGTTCATCTCGATAGAGTTTGCATCTTTGAGCCCTAGGAATTTGCGCGCATAGGCAATAGTGAGTATCTGCATACCCAAACACAGACCGAAATATGGTATTTTATTCTCTCTCGCATATTCTGCAGTAGCTATCATACCCTCGACTCCACGCTTGCCAAAGCCTCCAGGCACTATCACCCCGTCGAGCTCCCTAAGTTCTTTCAGAGCCTTCGGATCATTCTCATATTTTTCAGAATCCAGCCAGATGATGTTGGGTTTTAAATTCAATGCCCAAGACGCATGGTTGATAGATTCGATCACTGAGATGTATGTGTCCTTACAAGATTTTAGATTAAAATATTTACCCACTATACCGATCCTCACTTCTTTATTTATCTTTTTGAGTTTGTTGGTGAGTGCTGTCCAGTCAGCCAAGTCTTTCTTGTGTGGAGTAAGGCCGATAGTTTTGAGGAGTGTGCTACCCAGATTTTCTTTCTCAAAGTTCACCGGCACATCATAGATAGAATAAATGTCAGGCGCCGAAATTATCCGCTCCACAGGCAGTGAACATACATTGCTTATTGTATTCTTTATATCTGGTGTAGCCGGCTTGTCGGATCTGCAAATCACAAAATCAGGGTTGAGGCCCACTGAATGGAGGTCATTGATAGCGCGCTGGGTAGGCTTAGACTTCTGCTCGCCGAGGAGTGACGGAGTCGGCAAGTAGCTGATCAAAACCACGAATACATCACCAGGATTTTTCGACTTCATCATGCGGGTAGCTTCGAGGAATGGTAGTAGCTGGTATTCCCCCACCGTGCCACCATATTCCACGATAACTATCTCGGCATTATTCTTTTTCTGGCAGAGGCCGATACGCCTGATTATTTCTTTCGGAATATCTGGATACACTTCCACGTCTTCGCCTCCGTACTCCAGATTGCGTTCGCGTCGTATCACCTCAGCGTATATCTGACCTGTGGTTATGTAGTTCTCGCGCGTGCTAGTCTGCCCCGTGAATCGCTCGTAGTTGCCTAAATCTTGATCCGCCTCTATGCCGTCTTCGCCCACGAATACTTCACCGTGTTCTGCTGGACGTATAGTGCCAGCATCAATATTCACATACATATCTGCTTTCAGGTTCTCTACACGGTAACCTCTGGACTGTAAAATCTTGCCGATAGACGATGCGGCGACCCCCTTACCCACAGATGACATCACCCCGCCCACTACAAAAATATATTTTGTTCCTTTTGCTTTCATGTTTTGGTAATACGGAAACCTGTCTAAATTTATTTATTTAAATACTTTCGCGTCGCCAGAAAACTCGAAACCATACCTAGGCACACTCCTGAAAATAAAATAATGATGGAAATCTGGATAAAGTTCGCCAGAAAATATTCATACATATTTATCCCTAAGAACGAGGTAAGATCGCGCCCGAGCCATGCCGTAACTGGGGTGAAAATGAGCATTGTAGCGACTGTGGCGATTATACCATATATAGCTCCCTCCACCATAAAAGGCCCATTGATTCGAGCACGCGAAGCTCCGACGAGACGCATCACGGCTATCTCTTCTTTGGCTATAAATATGGTCAGACGGATGGTGTTAAAGGTAACGATTATCGATATAATTATAAGAATAGAGGTAACCAGCAGACCCAGCTTGCGAGCCCCGTCTATTATGGTATTCAGCCGGTCGATAACGAGCTTGTTCTGATGATAGTTGACCTTGTCGATAATGTTAGCTGAAGACAGCACCATCGCATTGTCGGATTTTAGGAAATTAGCGATGCTTTCATATTGACTCACCTCTTTGGCTCGAACGTTTAAATAGGCTCCGAGCGGATTCTCGCCTATCTCATCGAGTGCTTGGATTGTAGGATAGTCATCTTTGTGTCGTTCACGGAAATCCATTAGCGCCTCTTCTGCAGATGTGTAAGTTACTTCTGCTACTTCTGGCAATTTCTCAATTGAGGACCGCAAGAGCGCTATCCTGTCTTCGCTGGCGTTAGTGGTGAAGTAAATGGTTACATCAACTTTGTCTTGAATAGACCCTAGGGAGAAATAAAGTATGGTTTGCAGAAGTATAATAATGACAATAACAGAAAGGGTGATCGTGGTTACCAAAACCGCCGCAAAGGATACCAGCCCGCCTCGCGAGAAATTTACCAGCCCTGCTCTCATTATCCTTTTTAAATCGATCATCATATCTTTGTATTTTACTTTATAACTTTACAACTTTCTACTTTATAACTATTTATCGCCTTTCGTGTCGCGCACTATTTTCCCATTCTCCATAGTGATGACTCTCTTCCCCACAGAATCGATAACTCCCCGGTTGTGAGTGGTAAGCACAACTGTAGTGCCGAGATCATTTATTTTTTTCAATATCTGCACGACTTCATGTGTGTTCACTGGGTCGAGGTTACCAGTAGGCTCGTCGGCTATGATAAGCTCAGGCTGGTTGATGATGGCGCGAGCGATAGCTAGGCGTTGTTGCTCGCCACCCGACATCTGGCGCGGAAAGTGCGAAAGCTTGTGGCCGAGGTCTACTAAGTCGAGCACATGAGGTACATCTATTTCTATCTCCTCATCAGTCTTGCCAGCAGCCTCCATAGCGAAAGCTATGTTTTCATAAGCAGTTTTGTTCTGCAGAAGTTTAAAATCCTGAAATACCACACCTATTCGCCGGCGGAGCTTGTTGAGTTCTTTACCATATAGCTTATGAACATTGATAGACTCAAAGAAAACAGTTCCTCCGGTCGGCTCGTCGTCTGCTAAAATCATTTTCGTTAAAGTGGTCTTACCGGCGCCAGAGTGTCCAACAATAGAGACAAATTCACCTGCGGTAATAGTGAGAGTGACATCATCGAGAGCCACTTGATTGTCATATTTTTTGGTTACATTATTGAAATAAATCATTTTGCCTAAATATTATAGCACAGTGTTTACAAATTCTTCTCAGCTTCGATAAATTCATCTATATTCCCATCTAAAACATCGTCGATTTTGGCAGTTTCAACGTCGGTGCGGTGGTCTTTGACCATTTTGTACGGGTGCAAAACGTAAGAACGGATCTGATTGCCCCATTCTATCTCGGTATTTTTGAGTTTCATTGCTTCTTCAGTACTTTTCTTCTCTTCTTCGGCACGTTTGAAGATTTTAGCTCGCAGAATCGCGAGTGCTCGCTCGCGATTCTGCTCTTGACTGCGCTCACCGGAGGCATGCACCGCTATACCCGTAGGTATGTGCACGACTCGCACAGCCGTCTCGCGCTTGTTCACATTCTGCCCGCCCGGACCACCTGCTCGTGAGAATTCTATTTTGAGATCAGCCGGCGGTATCACAAAATCTCGCTCTTCAAGTTTAGAGAATTTTGGCAAAACTTCTACCAATACAAATGAAGTATGGCGAAGTTTCTTGGCATCAAATGGCGACACTCGCACCAACCTATGAACCCCAGATTCTTTTTTGAGGACCCCGTAAGAATTCTTACCAGATATTTCTATAGAAACATTTCGGAATCCGTTGTGGTCATTTTTATTCTCATGGATTAGTGTCGACTGCCAGCCCCGCCTCCCTGCATATTTGAGATACATATTAAAAAGCATCCCTGCAAAATCTTCCGCATCGTCTCCACCAGCTCCAGCAATAATAGTGAGTATGGCGTTACCCCTGTCGTATTTACCCAAGCCTTCTTTTTTGTTTTTTAAATCTGCAAGTTCTCGGAGTACCGCCTGAGCCCGCACTTTATTTTCCCAAAAATTCCCTTGCGCCATCTCCTCCTCGAGCTTGCTGATCTCTCCATCAATATCATTTACATCTTCCAGCATTCTGACATTATAACATAACAAAATTTAAGGCCGGCGGCACCCTGAAGGGCACCACCGGCCTGATCGTGCTCCCTCGTCAAACTACGACAAGGAAAGCCTGTACTCGAAAATTGCGCCTGAGCCAAGACCTCTGGCTTCTTCCTTGGCCTCCTCTTCCGTCTTGGCCCGGAGGACCACCGGCAGACGCATGGACGCTGGAAGTTCACCCTTGCCAAAGAAACTGGCCATGGGCATGAACACAAACACTGGATACAGCATATACACCTCCACACTCCAAAATACCAAACTCTTCCAGTTTGTTTTACTTTCTCCGGATTTATAAAGTTTTTCTAACTTTTTGTTAAATTTATAACACCAGTAAAAACTGCCTCTGCCGGCCCGCGCATAATTATTTCCCCTTCTTCATTTTCTGACATTACTAGCCTACCACCCGGAAAATCTATGTTCACTTCTGGCTCTGCCTCACCGATATCACGCACCAACCGATACACCGCGCAAGCTCCAGACCCACACGCCAGAGTCTCGCCACAGCCACGCTCCCAGACTCGCACTTTGAATTCTTTTGAATTTACCTTTTCTACTAATTCCATATTTATCCTTTTTTTAAAAACCTGATTATTCTCCACCGCCCGCCCCATGCTTGCAAAAGCATCGTATGACATTTCACGTATCCCGGAAGCGAAAGCTATAGCAAAAGGATTACCTAATGCTACAAAATGAAATTTTAAATTGTTGAATTCAAAATTTTCCGCCGGAAAATCTGGATGCTCTAAAGAAGCCCGCCCCATGTTCACAGCAAAAAGACCGCCCCCTTGACGAACTTCTTTTACTCCAGCTCTTGTCTCTATGTTGATAATATCTTTTTTAAAACCTAAATTTTCTAATGCAAATTTAGCCGTACAGCGCACACCATTACCACATATCTCAGCCAGCGTGCCATCTGCATTGTAATAATTCATAAAACAATCCGCTCGCTCGCTCGGTTCCACTAATATAACCCCATCGGCGCCTATACCTTTGTGCCTGTCACACAAAGCTTTTATCTGATCCTGCGAGAGCTCTATGCGGTCACGCACATCCATGTTATTGATCACAATAAAATCGTTGCCAATGCCATGCATTTTCGTAAATTCAAGATTCATATTATGAATTTTAACAACCCAAACCACCGCCTTTAAGTTTTCTTATATTAATGTTGTATTTGAAACTTTTTGTTAAATTTGCTAGAATCACGGGATGATCAAAATACAGAGTGTAGTGCGGGATATTGTGCTTAGTGAGTTCGAGGCTTACTCGGCGCTCACGCTCGGCTTCATGAATATGTCGAGCTACGCGCACAAAATCCGCTCGCGAGTAGAAGCACTTTCTAAAAAGCAGGTTACTGTAGCCAGCCTCGTCGTTTCCCTCTCCCGCTTGCGCAAGGAGTTTAAAAAAGAAAAACCTTTAATCCGCGAAGTCCCGATACAAAACATCACCACCAAGCTTCCGATTACAGAGATAGCATATGAAAATGAAAATAAATTCTTAAAAGAATTGGAATCACTGAACAAAAAAATAAAAGTCTCACAGGAAGACTTCTTTACCATAACCCGTGGAACCAAAGAGGTGGACATAATTTGCTCGGCAAATTTAGAACAGAAAGTTTTGAAACATTTCAGTATGAAGCCGAAGTGGATAAACCGCAACCTAGCTGCGATAGGTATTTCTTATGGCGAGGAAGTTTTCGGCACGCCTAATGTATTCTTCTCCCTATTATCAGTCACCGCTCGCGCCCGCATAAACATAGAAGAACTAGTTTCCACTCCTACCGAACTCATATTTATAGTCGCCGAGCGCGACTTCGGGAAAACAGTTGCACTATTTTCTGATCTTCATCGGCAAGCGGAAAGCAAAACACGCTCTTGAGCCGAAGGTGAGGATTGAACTCACGACCCCGTCTTTACGAAAGACGTGCTCTACCAACTGAGCTACTTCGGCATTCCTGCATTCTAAACTAAACACCACTCGAAAGGAATGGTCTTTTCTTTTAGTTTAGTTTATAATATTACATAAATGAGCTTAGGCAAATACATAGGTGATATGGTCTACGGGGCAAATGATGGCATCATTACAACTTTTGCTGTTGTCGCCGGAGTAGCTGGAGCAAATCTCTCGCCAAATGTGATTATTATTTTAGGATTTTCCAACCTCATCGCCGACGGCTTCTCTATGGCTTCCAGCAACTACCTGGCCCGCACTTCGGAGAATGATTACAACAAAACTCTCGAAGGCCAGAGCGAGGTCACTCTGCATGAGAATCCTATTTACAACTCGCTCGCCACTTTCATTTCTTTCGTTATAGCTGGGGCAATACCACTCATCCCCTACACACTAAATACAGAAATCGACAGCCTGACTCTAGCCGTTATCTCAACTTCAGTAGCACTTTTTGTCGTAGGTAGCTTGCGTTCGCTCGTTACAAAAGTCCGGTGGTTCATCGGAGGAGTAGAAATGTTTGCGATAGGCGCCTTCGCCGCCGGAGTAGCCTACTACATCGGCCACATTTTAGGCAAAATGGTTTAGAATAAACTGAGCCGTTGCGCAGGATTGAACTGCGGACCTCGTCATTACCAATGACGTGCTCTACCAACTGAGCTACAACGGCAAACACAAAATAATACTAGTTCATTTTGTGTTTTTTTGCAAAAGATTTTACTCAAGTAATGTAAGTGCAAGCATAAGCCCCACACCCACCAAGACTGCAATAAATTGCAGTATTGAGTTCTTTGCTTCTGTAGTTTTCTGCATTTCTGGTATCAAGTCCGCCACCGCTACGTAGATGAATCCTCCCGCCGCTATCGGTAGCGACCAGACAACCAAGCCTTCACCTGCTCCACCGAGCGCAAATGCGACAAGAGTGCCGAGCACAGCCATTAAAGCAGACAGAAAGTTTAGAAAAATAGCACGTGCTCGTGAATACCCAGCGTGCAGAAGCACAGCAAAGTCACCTATCTCTTGTGGTATTTCATGAAGCAAAACTGCCAGGGTGGTGGCAACACCGACAGGCACGCTAACAAGAAAACTAACTCCAATAATGAATCCATCGATGAAGTTATGAAACCCATCCGAGAATAGAACTAGTTTACCGACAGGGTGCACATGCCCTTCTCCTGCATCGTCGCTATGATGGTGCCAGTGTAGGAACTTTTCAAAGATCATAAAAGTGAATATGCCAGCCATAATCAGTAACCCAACGTTTGTCCCATTACCTATCTCCTCGAAAGATTCCGGAATAAGGTGGATGAATGCGTCTCCCAGGAGCGCCCCGACAGCTAAACTCACAAAAACGAAAATATATTTTCGAATGAAATCTTCTCGAGCTGAGAGTGTCGTAACCCCCACCAGAGAAACCAAACTAACAACGAATGTAGCTAAAAGCCCGTATGCGTATAACATAATATTAATTTATGAACATTTCTTACAGAACCCAAAAAGTTCTAAAGAATGATCTTGTATTTTAGTAAATGACGAGGAGTTACGTATTACCCCGTGTAAAGCTTTCTCCACTAAACCATTAGCAAAGTCCTCCATAGCACCACAAGAAACACAAGTAATATGATGATGGTGCTCATGGCAAAGCTCGAAATAAACTGAATCCTTACGGAGGTCTATGCGACGCAAAATACCCGCCTTAGTAAAAGATAGTAGCGTGCGATAAACAGTAGCTTCGTTTATGCCCGCATATTTTTTATGTCGGCTGATGACTTGAAACACCCCTTCTGCGCTCAGTGGCTTTCGAGCCACCTGGAAGGTGTTCAAGATAGCCAGCCGCGCAGGAGTAACTTTCAAGCCTTTTGCACGCAATAAATCCTCCATTTAGGGAGTATATACTAAATGCAAATCATTTGCAAGTGGATAACTAGGCGCTCTGCTTGGTGTGGAGCACATAAACCGCAAGCAGTGTGGTTATCGGCACGGTTAAAATAAGCCCGATACTGCCCACCACTGTTCGGATTATTTCCGTGGCAAATATTTCTTGGTTGATAATATTACCTATCGAAGTATCGGAGAATTGAAAGAGTAGAAGTATAGGCAGAGCCGCACCAGTGTAAGCCAGAGCGAGAGTGTTGATCAGTGCGCCTATGTGATCCCGCCCTACACTCAGCGCTTTCTTGTATACATCGGTGCGTGATAAATGTGACGCAGAATCATAGATCTCTCGCACGACGGCGACTTGAGTTACAGCTATGTCGTCAAGTACACCCAAGACTCCGATCATCATCCCACCGAGCAGAAGCCCTGTGAAGTCTAGAGCCCCCTGTGTGCTCAAATTCAGATAAAAAGCTTCTTCGCTTATAAGGCCACTGAGCCGAGCAAGCCCAACACCAGCATACGCCAACACCCCGGTCATACACACTGCAACCGTTGTCCCCAGAAAAGCAACAGTAGTAGTTCGGCTGAAACCATGCGACAAATAAATAGCTAAAAATAAAATTACTATCGAAACGAGAATGCTAGTAGCAACTGGTGGGTAGCCGGCGAGTAACCCAGGAATAAGGACGTACAGAATTACAAAAAAGCTACCGAATAGAGCGAGTAACGACCGCAGACCTTGCGCACCAGAGAAAATCAAAACAACTACAATAAAAAGGCCGATGAAAAATAAAATCACCGACAAACGATCAACGTCTTTCACCGCATACACCTCCCTACCACTGAAAATATCGACACTATGATAAAGGAAAAATTTATCTCCCGCTTCGAGCGCTACATAGTCATTCTCCATCTCTACCACTTCCCCATTCCGCTCACCCTCAATTATCCGGACAGAGATAGTTTGGGAACTGTGCTCTATATCTGTGCCTGGTATATTGCCTTTCGTCTCATTTAGAACCTCGAGCACCTCGGCCCGCAGTATTTCCACCTTGTCTGGCACGATCTCCTGCGCCAGAGAAAAAGCTGGCACAAAAAATAGAGCCAAAAAATATGCAATAAGAAATTTGCCGAAAAATTTAATTACCATAATATTCACCCGCAACCTAAACAGAAAATTTATTTCTGGGATTTGTAGAAATAGTACAAAGCAAGAGGCGCAGCCCAGTTAGCAAATCTTTCGATGAAGTCCCATATTGGCATGCCCACTAGTGGCCTTACAAGAGCTGTCCAAAAACCCCAAAAAGCCATCCACAATAGAACAGGTCTTACTGGCTTAACTAAGACTAAAACTGCTAATAAAATATCCACTACCCCAACCGCTAATATAAAAGTTGTAGCTGTTGCGGTATCGAGCCCAGTCAGTTGTTCAACCCATCTTATCCAATCAGCTTTCCCTAAAAGAGCGAAAACTCCATGTCCTAAAAACTCGCCAGCAACACCAATTCTCAAAACCCATTCTAATTTTTTTGAATTAGTCATAAAAATAAATAATTAATAATTCCTATTAATTATACTACTTTTTATTAAACTACCTAGCGCGACTTAGTGGATGGTGTTAGAACTAGTTTAATCCCCACTTAGCGTACTTCTCCCAGGAAACGGTTATAAGTCTCTTGTTTATAAATATTTTGCTCCCCCTGTTCTTTTTGATATTCCGCATCATAAAAATAAAAAAAGGTTTCAGAAAAGATACTCTCGTTTGTAACAGCATCAAAGATTACTTTTGTAATAGTATAACCATTACCAGCTGGATTACTCTCATATCCATTCCAAAGAACAACGCAACTACCTCTTTTTTTACTATAAAAAATTTCATCGGGGTAAACATTGTCTATATCCCCGCTTGTGTAATAAGTACGTATACGCTCTGATGCTTGATTTTTAAATTCAGCACAGAATGCATTATTTTTTAATGAAGCACCCGAGAAAAACAATAAGAATACATTTAGGGATAGAGAAATAACGAGGACAATTGGCAACGAATCCCATAGTTTTTTATTCATAGTTAGAGTTTAACAGACGGGGGTCATCAAGTCGAGTTTTCCAACGTTATAGAGATATGACATTTTCGCACATACTAAATGGTTAAAAACGTTAATAAACGGCAGAAATCATGGAAAATGGTGGATGACTCCCCTGATAAACAGGGCAATCACAGGGGATGGTCTAGGCTGAAGAACAGCATAGATAACAGCTAGGGCTTCTTTTTTATCACATCAAAATAATCTTCCAAAGAAAACTCTGCGAACTCATATAAGTAAGTCCTAATTTCTTCAATTTCCTTATCGGAATACTTTTCGCCACCACTCAACAATTCCCTACATTTATTGATCGATATCATGCTGTTTTATCAGTATGTTAATCTTCATATCCATATTTTCCAACATACTCAGGGTATTTTTTCTCGAATTGACTCTCAAGTCAAACTATTGTGCCTCTGGAAACATACTTTCAGGACTATCTGTTGATAAAACATTTCGAACTATCAGCACAGCCCAAACCTCTTCAGATTGTTCGAAACCCTCGTTATCTTTGTTTTTATAGTAATTTTGAATCTCTTCTTTAAATACGCGGTCAATATACTCAATTATACGTTCCTTTTGGGAACCAGATAAACTAACTGCCCCGTTTCCACTTTGCCACACTGACGATACAGCTGCTCCTAATATTTTCTCTCTTCCTTCTTTTAATTTTACGATAAATCTACCCACTCCTTGATCTGTGGGATGTTCAATGATACTAAAAAGGGATTCGTTAGCCGCCTTAAGATCTGATAAGCCTATATTAAACTCTTCAACACTTTCTTTGATGTAGTCTCGAGTGTTGCCACCCCAACTTCCTATAATTCGTGATGCATTATCGATATGCTCCTTCATGGAATATGCCCCTTCATAATAGTTATCGGTAGAGATAATATTAGTCTCCCTAGTAGCACTAATCTCATTTAATACTTTAATTACATCAAAAACGAACTTCTCGTTTTCTGCTCGCCTTGAACTAATAGTAGAAAAGTAGATTCCACCAATAATTAACAACAAGATTAGCGGACCAGATATTCTGGAATACGTTTTAAAATTAAAATTATTCATAATGTCTGTCTTTTAAAAAACTTTTTAACCTCTATTAATTAAGCAAATTTACTCGACAACTTTTGCTTTTTCTTTAATGGCGTCTTCCTCTTTTGGATACTTAGTAGTAATCCAATACCCCAAAGCCCTTACTCCGTAAATCATTGCTAAGTTTAAAACAATCATCAGAGCCGCCATTATTCCCCCGTTAAACAAAGCAACCAAGAAAGCTGTAAAAAATACCCCTAGTCCTAGGAAAATTATACCTACCAGAATTCCTATTATTCCCCAATACTGGTAAGTAATACCTAAGCAAAGCAACCAAAACAATGCTCCCCATATATAGGTTAAATAATGAATACCGAGACCTGTATATATTCTCATCTTTGGCACCACAGAAATAAATACTAATAACAAAATTAGGCCAAACACCCATGTGTTTATCGCCGCAAAGAGATCAAAAAGATTTAAGAGGACCCAAAAACTTCCTTTCACGAAGAGAATAATACCCGCGAATACAAAAACCATAAGTATTAGGCCCGAACCTATTCCCCCTATTTCTTTAATTCTCTCAAGCATTATTATGTATCTTTACCAAAGCCAATTAAAAAACCTACTGATCCAGCCTTTCTTTTCTGCTTGAATGGTGGGTATTAAAGTTGTATTTATCGTTTGTCTGCTTACATTACTAACTGGAGTTTTATATTCAGGCGCTGGAGAAGTATATCCTGTGCCATTAGCACCATATGTACTCTTTATCGGTTCTTTAGCCTGCGGAATCCCTTTAGACCTGTGGTAGTGGTACTCCCCAGTAGAAAGACCCCAATTCGCACAATTTGTACGACAAGTATGCCCTCCCGAAGAATCTGTTCGACCAGGATGTGCAGATGAGATGTTCGGAGCTAAAAAAGTAAATACAATAACAATTGTGATTGATAATAATCTATTTATTGTAATATTTCCCGTGATCTTATTCATTAAAGAAATCTTTATATCCCTGTATTAATACGGCAACTGCATATCTACTTCCTGTTTCTTCATAGAATTTTTCATTATCAGCCAAAATACCTCCAAACAATCTCTGTATTGTAGATAGGAAATAATTTTTTACATCTTCTTTAATAATGTTCTCCTCTCCTTCCTCGCTAAATTCTACGGTCACCATGGGAAGCAACACAGCTGTTTCGACTAGCCTAAGGTAAATATCGTGGGTAGAACTTTGGAATGTAGCTACCTGATATTGAAATTCGGCTAAGTCTATACCTGCAACAACGTCAACATCTCTTAGGTATTCAATCCAGTTTGAATAAGCGTCCTGAAGTAAAAGGGCAGACACGCGAATAGACATTCCTGTTGTAGCTATAACCTTGTTTCCTGAGTTAGGTAAATCTTCGGTTTTATCTATCACTCCTTGTAGTTTTTTAAAATCATTCATCGATTCTATTAACTCATCAACGATGACATTATTTGGATCGGTTGTTGTTTTGTCGATCACAGAGATATAATGTAAATCCATCAAAGCCAACAGGGTTTGCTCGAGCTGAGTTTTTATTTCCTCGTCGTTCAAAGTGTTTATTGGCTCAAAATCTTCTTCGGAAACAAGAGAATTAATCCCCTGCGCAGAATCATTGCCATCTTTATTCAACAAAAAATACCCGCCGAGTAGAATGATTACTATTAGGATTATTCCTGTTAGATTGTCTTTATTCATATTAATTTTCATTTAACGCCCCGAGAAACAAGAATAAAATTACTACTCAAACATATTGAAATTCTACAATAAAATGTTAGAATTGGCTAGTAAGAGTGTTTATAAATAAAAAGGCATAGCCAAAGCTATCCCTTTTTTCCTCTGCGCGAGCGAGCGGATTTGAACCGCCGACCTCTTCCGTGCACGTAATCCCTTATTTTCATAAAGGCGTGGACTATATCTTCACCATAAACTTTCGCTTTTAGGTGCTTTGGTATCTAGTCTCTACGGCGCCCCCGATACAAAATCGGGGTTCCCTCGGTATTCGCATACTCCGACCCTTGGTCGAAGGTTAGCCTTCACCGATATCCCAAAGAGTTTCAATCCGCCATTTCGGCGGAAAGCTGCAGTAAATCTACAGGGAAGCGCTCTAACCAGCTGAGCTACGCCCGCGTATTTTTATATACTTTTCAAACTTTTCCTTCTTTCTCTCAAGAAATAAGGAACATCTACTATTATACATAATTTTGTATAAAATCAAAGAGTCTCCTGTACTGTATTTTAGGTCAAAACCTCCTTTCTTTTTTATTAGAGAACCACCTGCAATACCCATCCTCATCAATCTATCTTTAAGAGTGGCTAAAAATTTTTCACTCCCGGATGTAAAATAAGCACTCAACGTGAATGTTCGGCCTTTATTTTTGCAACCAGCCCAAACTCCCCCATCGCCATCAAAATATCCCCGAATAAAATTCGATAAGAATTTGTCTGGAATCTTAGGTAATAATACTGTTTTACTTTTTCTCTCAGTCATACCGAGCCTCAGTAAATCTTCACACATTTCTTTACTTCCTATCTGTAGCCTATAAGAGGTTTTCCATTTTCCACTTCTTTTTCTTTTAGAAATAACGTGAGTAGAACTCACAGCAGTCTTAATCTTTTCCAATATATCCTTGTCATTTATCTGCAAAGACCAAAACCATGTATCTCTCTTAGTATGAATCAAATTTCCATCTGCTATCAAAAAACCAAAAATATAGGCCATAACACATGTCCATTGCTTGAAGAAATTTTTATTTATTTTTCGGTGTATAGGCACACTTATATTATACCTCGTGACAGGACAATATACTAACCACTATAATAGAATATATGGTGTCGGCGGGAAGACTTGCACTTCCGACACTGGGCTTATGAGTCCCATGCTCTACTACCTGAGCTACGCCGACATAAAGCAAACTGCTTTACTTTATTAGGGTGGCGTTACCACCGACTAAAAGCATGAGGACGGTGCGAGGCCGTAAGGCCGAGCCGTCCTTTCTACCAAGGCAAACACCCAAGAAATATATCAGAAAACTTGAAAAAATCCAAGTTTTGATATATAATACGGATAGCGGGATAGAGAAGAGGCATCTCGTAAGGCTCATAACCTTAAGACCCACGTTCGATTCGTGGTCCCGCAACAAGTTTAAGCTAATCTATATATACCCGTAATTGCGAAAAATCTGCTCATATAGAGCTATGATCCTTTTAGCTTCGTGGTGTGAAAGCTCAAACGAAAGACCTTCATGGGCTATGCGGTTACGAACTGTATGCGCCTCCCAAGCGAGGCTGAGCCCACGCAATGTATCCTGATTCGCCATCTTGAGCCTGTCCCCCAGTGAATCCCCTTTAAACCCGAGGTCAACGGTCAAGTCTTCAAGCATCGAGTCAGCTTCGATGATAGCTAGCTTCCAATCGCTCGAACTCTGAGAAAAAAGATAAGTTAAGGTTTTATTCCAACGCTCGTTCTTGGACACTCCGTGCTCCTTCCTTAATTCTTCTTCTTGCTTACGTTTGTGCGCATACTCCATCATTTCATGATGCAGGTGCTCGTGCTCCTTCTTCCTGATCTCAAACATCCGAACTGCGCAGTAGAAAATAATAGATATAAAAAATATAGACAAAATGGTCAACACTGTCTTGTAAAGTGAATATACCTCAGGGGTGGCTATGCGCATATAAACACCCTGGATAAAGCCAAGCCCTTGTCCGAAAAGGTAGTCAGGGTTCAGTAGATCAGATTTTAAAAAAGAAGCCCCTGACACAAAAACAAACAAAAAGAGTATAACCGCAAGTACTGATAGTTCAAAGGAAAATTCTTTTAGCATTTATTTATTTTAAAATAAACCAAAATTAATGTATAGCTCTTTCAAAGTCTTTCCCTACTTCAAAAAGCGCGTCTTCGTGAAAATGCGGCGCCATGAACTGGATTGAGAAAGGTAGCCCTTCTTTTGACATTCCTGATGGCAAGGCAATAGATGGCACTCCAGAGAGATTCGCTGGCGCTGAGAAAATGTCACACAGATACATAGCCACAGGATCGTCCATCTTCTCACCTATTTTAAATGGCAAGACTGGTACGGTGGGAGTGAGTATCAAGTCCACTTCTTTAAAAGCATTCATTACCTCCTCGCGAACTTTCTCTCGAACTTTGAGGGCCTTGTTGTAGTACGCATCATGGTGCCCATGCGAAAGCACATAGCTACCGAGGAGTATCCTTCTGCGCGCTTCGCGCCCGAAGCCTTGACCCCGACTCTTTTTATAAACTTCAGTAAGGTTCGCACCCGGGGCGCTATAGCCATAACGTATACCATCAAAACGCGACAGGTTGGTAGAAACTTCAGCCGGCATTATCACATAGTAAACGGCTAGAGAATACTCAGCATGCGGAAGTTTGATATCCACTATTTCATACCCGGCTTTTTTCAAAAGCTCTAGAGAGTTTTTAAAATTTTCCATTATCTCTGGCTCGACACCTTTTTCGAAGAGATGCCACGGCACGCCCACCTTCTTGGGCTTTGAACTCTTGGAGCTAGGCCCTAGTTTTTTACGCAATTCCTCTGGCGCAGAGGTACTGTCTTCTTTATCATACCTAGAAAGTGTATTGAAAATTATCTCCGCGTCCCGCACACATTTACCAAATGGTGACACCTGGTCTAGTGAGTTACCCATAGCTATGATTCCGTGCCGAGAAAGTGCACCATATGTCGGCTTGAGTCCAACAAGCGAACAAAAGGCTGCTGGCTCACGCACAGAACCACATGTTTCCGTGCCGAGGGTAAGCAGCGCCATATCCCCCGCCAGCGCTGCCGCTGAACCTCCAGAAGAGCCCCCGGGTACTCGAGTAGGATCAATAGGGTTCCGTGCAACACCGTATGCGGAAGTCTGGTTAGAAGAGCCCATAGCAAATTCATCCATGTTTGTCCGACCCAAGAACACGACACCCGCGTCCTTAAGACTTCGCACCACTGTAGCGTCATAAGTCGCCACATAATTTTCTAAGATCTTTGAACCAGCAGAGGCCTTGCGCCCTTCGATCAAAATATTATCTTTGAGCGCCGTTGGTATACCAGTGAGGATTGTGGCACTTCCATCAACAAACTTTTTCTGCGCGATTTCTGCTTGTGCAAGGACATCATCGAAAACTTCCAGATACGCATTAAGCTCAGGATTCTTCTCTTTAATCACTGTTAAATATGTCTGCGCTAATTCTACGCAAGTGTATTTACCAGCTTTTAAGTCCTCATGCGCCTTTTCTATTGTTAATTCTTTAAGATTTATCATTACAGAATTTTTTTAACTTTCAAAAATCCGTCTTTCTGCGCAGGAAATTGCTCAACAATAGAATCTCGGGAGAAATTCCTATCCATAGGCAGGTCTTCGCGCCACACATTATATACATCAAGATTTGTATTAACATCCCCAACTTCCACAGATTCTATCTGCTTTACATAGCTAAGTATCCCCTCCATATCGTGAAGGAGTGATTCTTTTTCTTCATTACTCAAATCGAGCTTGGCCATCTCTGCCAACTTCTCAACATCTTGTATCTGCATAAGATGAGTATAGCAAAAATGAGTCTACCCTACCAGCGCCTTAATACGCTCTTCGGTAGGTGGATGTGTGGCAAAAAGGCCTGATACTTTCTGGCTAAAACTTTTTTTCTCACTGCCTGTTGGGTCGGAAATATATAAGTGCGCAATAGCTTTCGACTGGCGATGCATAGGCTGGCTATACTCAGATATTTTACGTAGCGCATTTGCCAAACCTTCTGGATAACGAGTGAGTAATGCACCAGATGCGTCGGCTAAAAATTCTCGCTTGCGCGAAATAGCGAGCTGGATAAGTGTCGCGAAAATTGGCGCAAGAATAGAAAGAATTATACCGATAAGAAAAATGACTCCGTGAGCCTTGTTATCGTTGTCTCGCCCGCCCCACATCAGATTGCGAGTAAAAACATCCGCTATAATAGAGACAAAACCCACCAAAACCACCACCACAGTGGAGAGTAGCATATCTCGGTTACCTATATGAGAAAGTTCGTGCGCCATCACACCCTCGAGCTCCGCCTTGTTTAAAATCGCGAGGAGTCCCGTGGTAGACGCCACAACTGCATGGTCTTTGTCTCGCCCTGTGGCAAAAGCGTTTGGCGCAGGGTCATCGATTACGTAAACCTTCGGCATCGGAAGCCCGGCTGTGATTGCTAGATTCTCTACGCTAGTATAAAAATCAAAATACTCTTCCCTTTTTGCCTCTTTAGCACCAGCCAGCTTGAGAACTATTTTATCTGAAAACCAATACGAGAAAAAGTTCATCAACACACTAAAGACAATAAAGAAATAAAGAATTATTGGATCATTATAGTAAGCGCTGAAAGTCCAGCCGAGCGCTATCACCACTCCGAAAAACGTAGCCATCAAAGCCCATGTTTTCCAAACATTTTCAGACTGATGAGTATAAAGGTTAGACATTAGAACTTCACTTCTACGTTTTGTTGCGCAGCATCGTTGTCAGCAAGGTCAAAGAATTCCATCTTCGCAAAGCCGAACATAGAAGCTATCAGGTTTGAAGGAAAAGATTCTACTTTTATACCAAGGTCGCGCACATTTGTGTTATAAAATCTGCGGGCAGCCTGGATCTTGTTCTCGGTATCAGAAAGCTCGCGCTGGAGCTCCAAGAAATTCGTGTTCGCTTTCAAATCTGGATACGCCTCTGACACTGCGAATAGTGACTTGAGCGCGCCAGTGAGCATATTCTCGGCTTGCGCATGCGCAGCGGTCGGGCCAGATGCACTCATAGCCATATTGCGTGCTTCCGTAACTTTCTCAAAAGTGCCGGACTCGTGTGTTGCATAACCTTTAACCGTGTTTACCAGGTTAGGGATAAGGTCATACCTGCGCTTGAGTTGAACCTCAATATCTGCCCAAGCTTCCTTGGCACGATTAACTAAACTGACAAAGCTATTGTAAATAGACACCGCCCAAACTGCGAAAACCACAACTAGAATAATTAAATACATCATTTTCGCATTATAGCACAAAAACGAGAGTCAAGCTATTCTGCCTTTTGCCTTTCTGCTAGTGTCACCAAGAGTGGTGATGCAAGGAATAGCGAGGAATATGTACCAAAGAACATACCGGCTGAGAGCATAATAGCAAAATATTTTGTAGATAGAGGGCCGAAGAATACCAGAGCCATCAGTACAAGTAACACGGTGAGTGATGTGCTGATAGAGCGCACGAAAGACTGATCCAAACTCCTGCCCACCACTTCGGCAAAATCTATTTTGTGCAAATTTACTTCTGCTTTTAAATTCTCACGAATGCGGTCAAAGATAACTATAGTGTCGGAAACCGAAAGCCCGAGTATAGTGAGTATTGCCACCACGAAAAGAGTATCGACTTCTGCACCGGTAAAGTGTGAAAGCACTGAGAATATACCGACAGGTATGATTATATCGTGAAGTAGCGCGACTACAGCTATTAACCCATAACGCCAAGACGATACTGGCTCTGATACTCTACGAAAAGCAAACGCAATGAAGCATATGATCGCGAACGCCACAAGAATTATGGAGATAATGGCTTTGCGCGTTAGTTCTTTACCCACTGAAGGTCCGATAGAATTAAAAGATTTTTCTTGTAAAACATTTTCACCTCCATTCGAGAGCGCAGAAATCAGTGCATCATGCTCTGCGTCAGTTAGATCGCGCGACTTCACTATATAGCCCAGTTCCCCTATCGGCTGAAGTAAAACTGAACCAAAACCAAGTTCTTCTATTGAAGTATATAAGCTTTCTTGAGTCGGACGCTCTACTCCGTACTCGACTTCGGTAAGTGCGCCACCTTTGAAATCAATACCGATATTAAGCCCTAAAAACAGCACCGACAAAATAGCTAGTGACACTAGTGCCACAGATATACCGATAAATATTTTTTTGTGTTTGATAATAAACATAATTTATTTAGACACACCGCTACTCCATAAAAATCTAGTTACTTTATTTTCCCCTAGTCCGACTAAGAGCGACAACAGTATTCTCGTAACGAAAAAGGCAGAAAGTATAGACACAGAAACTCCTATACCCAGAGTAAGAGCAAAACCTTTGATAAGCGGAGTTCCGAAAGAAAAAAGAATAGTCGCCGCCAATAGATTTGCAATACTTGAATCTCTGATAGCAAGCCAGGCACGTTCAAAACCAAAGGTAAAAGCATCCGCGACAACCTTGCCACTTCTTAATTCTTCTTTTATTCTTTCGAAAATTAACACATTCGCATCAACTGCAATACCTAAAGATATTATGAATCCAGCAATACCTGTCGCTGTTAGCGTAACTGGAATAATTTTAAAGATAGACAATACTGTAACAACGAAAACGCAAAGCGCAAGCGATGCCACCAAGCCCGGCAAACGATACCAGAATATCAAATACGCCACCACCAAGATAAAACCTATCAAAGCTGCATACACTCCTTCATGGAGAGCCTTGTCGCCTAAAATAGCACCAATAGTTTGAGTAGAAACAAGTTCGATAGGCACAGGAAGTGCTCCAGAGTTGAGCCTGCCTACCAGGGTTCTCGCCTCGGCTGGATTAAAACCGCCAGATATAACAGCTTGCCCATTTGGAATCTCCTCACGAACTACAGGTGAAGAAATTATCGAGCCATCTAGATATATTGCCACCATTCTACCTATGTTTTGTTTAGTAATTGTTGAGAAAAGTTTCGTGCCGGTATCGTCGAACTGCAGGCTGACTACTGGCTCGCGAGTATTTGGGTCAAACTCGAGTGTCGCCCTTTTTAGATACCTCCCTGTAAGTTCTGTAGATTTGAAATTGCTATCGATCACTCCGAGATCAATGTTGCCGTTGGCATCAGGCACAACCACCTTCTGCTCACCTTCTGGCACTTCTACTTTGAATTCTAAAAGTGGAGTCTGTCCTATCATTTCTATCGCTTCTGTCACATCTGTCACTCCCGGCAAGTCAACAATGAGTTGCTCTTCTTCGCCGGACACAAAACCAGCGCGCTTCACTTGCACTATAGGCTCTGACACGCCGAATAGATTGACTCTGCGTTCGATGACGTCACGAAGCGCATCCATAGACTCACCCACATCCACCTCACCGAGTGCGCTGACATCGGCCTTGTACACCAAATGCGTTCCCCCAGAAAGGTCAAGGCCTAAACGAAAAGGATAATCTTGGAAAAATGAAGACTCGTTCGCAAAGTTAGCATTTAGCCGAGGCTCGCTTTTATACACAAAAAACCCGAGGACGCCCCCCAGAATTACAAGTAGTAGTGCGGATGCTAATTTCTGCCTCATAACTACACCATTCTATACATTTTAACAAAATAAGCAACCAGAGCTCCAAGCACAAAACCACCTAAAATATCCATGGGAAAATGCACTCCGGCAGAAATTCGGGCCAAGCCTATAATCACAGCCGAGAATATAAACCACCGCCCGATTTTTTTATGTAAAAGATATATTGAAACAGCAAGCGCCATAAATAGTGTAGAGTGCCCAGATGGAAAAGCAAATCCTGTTTCAGGGATGAGAGAGGTCACTCCCGGTAAAGAAATAAATGGCCTTTCAATATGTATTAAAAGTTTTAATATCGCGCCCAAAACCCAAGCAAAGCCGGCTGTTATAAACACTAGCAGTATTTCCTTTTTCTTATGCAAGAAAACTTGATAGGGGTTTTCCGCCCGAAAAACTTCATGGTGAAAAAGAAGGAATAGCCCCGCCAGAATGACAACTAAATAAGGCCAATAAACTGCCAAAAAAACAATGACCCCATCGATAATGGAATTCTGGTGTGCGAAATTATAGAAAAAATAAAATATGGCTTCGTTCATATTAATACATTATCTCACTGAATCCGCCCCTGCGCCACTTGGAGTACATTCTTAAAGAGCATCGCCACAGTAATCGGCCCAACGCCACCTGGAGTCGGTGTAATAAAACTTGCTTTATCTTTTATAGATTCCATATCTACATCTCCCACTATCGAACCATTTTCTTCTGAGGTTCCGGCATCTATGATCACCGCCCCATCTTTTATCATGTCGCCGTTTATATACTTACCTTGGCCCAGACCCGAGATTATAACATCAGCAGATTTTAGAAGCTCATTTTTGTTCTCGGTCGCTCGAGTTACTACATCGAGAGACAGACCCCTAAATTTGAGCAATGCGCTCACGGGAGAACCCACCAGAACCCCCTGCCCCAGAATAAGTATTTTTTTATTTTGCAACTCAAGTCCGAGTGAATCTAGGGCATGAGCACAGGCAAGCGCTGTAGGATAACCGATTTGATTTTCATTATCGTAGAACTTACCACTCGCCACACTGCCTAAACAGTCTACATCGAGCTCGGGCAGAATAGCATCGAGCACCTTCTGCCTATCTAAATGCGCAGGTAGTGGCAACTGGACTATGATACCGCACATGTTCTCCACCTTGTTAAGCTTTTGTATCTCCGCCACCAGCTCATCAGTAGTGATTGTTTCTGGAAATTGAGCGCGATGAAATTTAAAACCCAGAGATTCCGCTGTCCGAGCTTTTATATTCACATATTGCACCGATGCGGGATCGTTGCCCACCAAGACATCACAAAAAACTGGCACAAATGGCAAGCCGGCCACTTGAGCTTTTACTGATTCCAAAATTTCTTTACCTATTTTCCGTCCATCTATAATTTGCATTTTACTTTATGAACTTTGTAACCTTATAACTTTACACTTTTTTATATTCCTAAAAATTCATTTTTCATATCATCACGATGTGCCGACCTGCTATATCTCTTCATGCTCATAAGTATTCCTAAGCCCATGAACTCAGCGAGCAAGTGCGAACCTCCGTAGCTCATAAATGGTAATGGAATACCCGTGATAGGCAACATCCCCAAGTTCATACCCACATTGACGAATATATGGCTCATGAAGAATATAGCCATACCCATCCCGAAGAGCATCTCGAAATTCGAAGCGCCGAGTGACGCTATCTCTAGAATACGAGAAATGACTAGAAAGTAAAGTATAAGGATGATGAGTGACCCTATCATGCCCCACTCTTCTGCAAAAGCCGCAAAAATAAAGTCTGACTGTGGCTCTGGTAGAAATTTTAATCGCGACTGTGTGCCGAAGCCGAGGCCCTTACCCAGAGCTTGCCCGCTTCCTACAGCAACAGTGGACTGAAACGCGTTATAACCAGAACCGTGAATATCAGCAAGAGGGTTTAAGAAGTTGATGATTCTCGCCTTTTGATACGGAGCGAATACGAACAGCCACAGCATCAGAAAAGCCACTGCCCCAGCCAAGAAAACTAGAGCAAGATGTTTTTTAGAAATTCCAGACACCAGCACCATGCCGAGCCATATGCAAAATATTATTATGGTCGAGCCGAAGTCTGGCTGGAGTAGCACCAGGACTAACGGCACCAGCGCATAGAAAAAAGATATAAAGATATGTTTGACATCCCGTATCTCCACGTGCCGGCGTGAAAAATATTTCGCAAGAATTAGCACCAGCGCAAGCTTCATCATATCAGCCGGCTGAAATGAGAAAAACCCTAGGTCAAACCAGCTCTGCGCGCCGTGAGAAATTTTACCGACCACAAATAGTAAAAGTAATATGAGGGAGAGCGTAGAGAAAATAAAAACCAAGACATATGTATTCTTCAGAAACCCAAAATCAATAAAAGAAAATATAAAAAATACAGCGAAACATATAGCGACCCAGATGATTTGACGCTCAGCAAAGTCCGCCTGCCCTTCTGTACCCGTAAAAGACTTCATAGTTACTAGCCCCGCGCTCACGATAGGAATAATGTATAGCACTAGCAACCAGTCGGTCGTGAAGCGTAGTTTCTTTATAAAATCCACGAATGAGTGAACCAGAGTCATTACTTTAGCTTAGCGTCAAATACATTGAAGAGAGGAATTATTTCTTTCGTAACCACTTCACCCTGAAAGCCGAGTGGCCAAGTGAATGACACCACCCGCGCCTCTTCACCGGAAAAATTCTCGATGTATGTTTGGCTTGTGCCTATAGCGTTACCCAGGCTGTCATAGAGTATGGCTACTACATTTACATTTGGAATATTGAAAAGTGAAGCATTCTTTAGAGTAGCAGAGAGACGTGGCTTGTCTGCCTCGCCCTCGAGCATTACACTTGAAGTGAGTATTTTGAGTTGATTGATCTTGTCTGACGACACCTTTACCCAGTCCGGCGTACTAGTAAATTCAAAAGTTGTATATACTGGCACCGAGTTTCCTAGATCTATAGCTGGCTCAAATACGGCGAAGTTGCCCGAAGGTGGAATAAATGTTACACCCTCGCGCTTGCCTATGTATATATTGTTGCTATCGGCAAAACGGAAACGGTATGAAATTTTATTAACCGCAGAATCTTGGTTGTGATTCTCGAGATACGCGACTGCGTTGTAGCGCCCCGGAACAACCTCGAATGCGCGCGACCAGAGTATTGACACGGGATCCGTCTCAGCGATGCAAGCCCGCGGGCAAACACCGCCACAGTCTACCCCCGTTTCAGTGCCATTCTGCACACGGTCAGCGCAGGTAGGCTCACGATTCAAATATGGATAAGCAATTAAAAAACCTAGTCCAGAAATTACAATCAAAAGTATAAATAAATCCAAAATCTGCCGTTTAAAAGCCCAAGTCATGTAGGTAGTATAGCAGAAATTTTCGCCCAGAAATAGTGTGAGGCCGGGTCCCGAAGGACTCCGGCCTCTGGCCACACTCTACGCCTTAGGCGGAACGTGACAGCTGATCTTGCTAGTGGAGGTGCGCGCGACGTTCGCGCGCCGCCACCCGAATTTCTCGGATCTCATCGGGTGGCAAGACTTGTCTCGCCTTCCTCTTTCTTTCCTCATCCCGCCGAGACTTCCGACGGGCGCGCTGGTCGCGGGCCCACAGGATGAACCTCTCCCATGGGTCGATGCCGGTCAAAAACAACACCAGCATCCTAACCCAGACCAGAGCTAGGCCCACCACCACCAACCAGAACGCAACCACCATGCGGTCAAACAACATTGGACCCACCTCCTTCTGTTTATATTATATACCAAATAAAACAAAAAGTCAAGCTTAAGCTTGACGGCGGATTTGTTCCTTTTTTATTGTTTCTATCAAGTCTATGGTGGTCAGGTATTCTTTGGCTATTCGTTCCCTATCGCTAGAGAGCGATATATTGTCCAGACGTTCTTTGAATATCAGATCATTTTCCTGCCTCACCAGTAGGTCGCGCAAGTCTTCTGCCTTACGAAGTGTTTTCTGCAATTCTTCGCTATCCATTTCCTGGAGCGCCTTTTGGCGATCCAGAGAATTGTCAGCTTGTTTTGCTTTCATAAAATTAACCTCACCTAGGCCTACCAATAAATAATACCGTGCTCACACTAGGTGTCAATCCCCCGCTGACAAGGCTAAACCTTGTCAGTTACTTTGGATCTCGCAATGATTGCTAAGCTAGCCAGAACATAGAGCACGCTCACCCACTTGAACACCTGCTCTGGGTAAGGAGAAAATAGATCTCCTGCCCCAGGCTCGGGATAAAAAATAAAAAGTAGAGTTGCGATAGGAATAAACCATTTTGCAAATTTTT
>CAZFNV010000006.1:0-18063 GCA_964520225.1 uncultured Candidatus Saccharibacteria bacterium
AGGCACGGGTAGCGGAAGCTGCTCGTGGATTAATTCAATTTGAAAAATATCCGACTTTATGTTGGATTTATTGAGTCGATCTTTTGTGCCACAATTGAGCACAAAAGGGTTTACGTGAACCTAAAACGCGATGACATTTCGGAAAGACGAAAAATAAAAAAGTTAACCCCGCTAAGGCGGGGTGAAGAACGAAACAAAACAAAGAATTTACCCCGCCATGGCGGGGCGAACTCGCAAAAACACCCCGACCTCGCGTCGGGGTGTTTTTTATTTTATAATATATTTATGAAACGTATCGGCATACTCCGAGGCGGAGAAGGTAGTAATTATTTTGCTTCCATTAAAAATGGAGGAGATGTGATAGCGCATATTTCTTCGGATCTATCTTCTAAATATAGAGTGGTGGATATACTGGTAGATAGGGATGGTGTGTGGCATGTGTCGGGGATTCCAGGGAGTCCGCACAACTTACATTACAAAGTGGATACCGTTTGGAACCTGGCGGATCCGAAGTTTTCAATAACTCTTAAAAATTTCTCGATACCCTGTGTTAGTCAGAGTGCCTATAGTGTGTCGCTTGCAGACAATGTAGATCTTATGCGTAGTCACCTAGAAAGTTTAGATCTCAGAGTCCCGCGAAGAGTTGTTTTGCCAGCCTATCAAGAAGACCTGGACGGAGACAGAAGTAAATACTCAATAAGAAAAGCAAAAGAAATCCATGAGAAGTTTGGTGCGCCGTGGGTGGTAAAATCTTTTACCCCCGACACAAGCATGGGCATACATCTCGCAAAAACCTTCAATGAACTTGTGGGCGCGATAGAAGATGGCGTGCATCACGGTAAAAGTGTTGCAGTGGAAGAATTTATTGCGGGGAAACCTGCTGCTCTGCACACGCTGCGTGGGTATAGGGGGGAGGAGATCTATGTTTTTCCGCAAGGGCATCTAGGTAAAGAATTCTCTCATACAGAAAAGGAGCAACTCGCAAATTGCGCCAGAAAAATACATGCGCATGTAGGCGCGGGGCATTATTTGAAATCTGATTTATTACTAACCCCGCAGGGGCGTCTGTATGTTATCGGCATCTCACTACATCCTGATCTCAAAACAGGTTCTCATCTAGAACAAGCTTGCAATGTCTCTGGTGCGAAGCTCCATCATTTAGTGGAGCACATAATCGAGCAGGCTCTAGTCTAATTTCTTTTTTATATCAATATTCCAAGTATTTCTTCGCGCGGAATTTGATAGGTGAATGAATCTGTTGTTAAGCCATCGAGCGTATACTGACCGTTTTCTATTTTCGTAATTTTTTTTATAACATAGCCGTGTGGGGCTTCTGGTGCACGAGCGACTGCTATCCTGCCGACCTTCGGTTTGATTAGATTGCTAGCCCAATAGGTTCGCTCGGGTGTAAGTACTGGCCACATACTTTCACCGTGAACTTTCACGCGGAAAAGTAAGAATTTTAATTTCATTACTATTTTAATATAGCTTGTCAGTCAGCTCTTGGTAAGCTTTGAATCGTTCTGGCACACCTTTCACTTCGTAAAATACTTTTGCGATCTCATCTACTTGAGCCACGAGCCTCTGTGCGTTTTCGATGCTATTTTCTTGTTTGCATTTTGAAGCAAGTTTTAAGGTTTGCCAGACGGTGGTGTGTAGGTCAGGGAATTTTTCTATATGTTCTGGTTTGAAAAAGTCAGACCACAGAGTTTCGATTTCTCTCTTACAGAGTTCAGCATGAGTTTCTTTCACACCAGTTCTGCGCGCCACGGCGCTTGCGTAATGCAGGGAGTCGTGTGCGTTATTTACATCTTTAGGTAAGGTCAGAGTTTCTAGTTGTTCGGTCATCCGTAAAACTGTTTTTGCTGCAATTTTTGCTGGGGTAGGCTCGTAAATACCGCAAGGTATGTCGCAGTGCGCGTCGGCATCTATGTGCGTAAATATTTTCCCCAGAATTTTGTTTAGTGTTTTCATACGTTCCATTATATATAGACAAAAGACAGGTGTCCATTCTTATGCTATAATGCCATTTCATTTATGAAAATCCTTTTTGTTTACTTGAAAAAATATTGGAAACTCTGCGCGCTGACACTCGTCCTCGCCAGCATTAACCAAATATTCTCTTTGCTCGATCCTTATATATTCAGACATATTATTGATAAGTACGCTACCCAGCCGGAAATCTACACCAAGAGCGAGTTTATTTATGGTGTGGGGCTGCTTCTGCTTGCGACTATCGGCGTAGCCCTTGTGTCTAGGGTGGCAAAAAATTTCCAAGATTTCTATTTAAATGCAGTGACTCAACGCACTGGGGCAGATATGTATAGTGATGGCGTGGCGCACACACTGTCTCTGCCTTTTAGTATATTCGAAGACGAACGAAGCGGGGAGACTCTGGGTAAACTCCAAAAAGCTAGGCAAGACAGCGAAAAATTTCTTGTCGCTTTTGTGAACATACTCTTCGTCTCTTTGATCGGTTTTATATTTGTGGCCATATATTCAGCCAGTGTGTATTGGGGTGTAGCTGTGATGTTTATACTAACCCCTGTATTTATCGGTTTCATGAGCTTTTTTCTGACTAAAAAGATAAAGGATATTCAAAGCAAGATAGTCAAAGAAGCCACTTCTCTGGCTGGATCTACTACGGAATCGTTTCGTAATGTGGAGCTGGTGAAGGCTTTAGGTTTAGAGGGGCAGGAGATAAGACGACTGAATGCGACCAATAACAAGATATTAGATTTAGAATTAAAGAAATTAAAATACGTTAGGTCAATTTCTTTCTTGCAGGGTACAGTAATAAATTTCATCCGTACTAGCATGATGTTCTTCATGCTTTATCTGGTTTTTGAGCAGACTATCACGATAGGAGAATTTTTCTCACTTCTTTTCTACTCTTTCTTTATTTTCAACCCTCTCCAAGAACTCGGTAATGTCCTAAGCTCTTTTCGAGAAGCAGAAGCCTCTCTTAATAATTTCCGAGCGTTGATGAATACTCCGCGAGAAAAAGAATCGATTAGCCCGAAGGCTATCGGCGTTGTTGAGAATGTGACCTTGCAAAATGTTTACTTTAAATATCCAAGCAGTAACGAAAATGCTCTACAAGAAATATCCTCTAGTATTCAAAAAGGTCAAACCGTCGCTTTCGTTGGTCCATCTGGCTCAGGTAAAACATCTCTGGTTAAACTCTTGGTTGGTTTATACGCGCCTAGTCAGGGGGAAATACTTTATAATAATGTGTCTTTAGAAGAACTAAATAAAACAGAGCTTCGTTCTCAAATAGGTTTTGTGACCCAGGATACACAGCTTTTTGCTGGAACGATTCGTGACAACTTGCTTTTCGTAAAACCAAACGCGAGTGATGAAGAATGCTTAGAGGTGCTACATAAAGCTCAATGTCAGGCTCTGCTCTTACGGGGAGGTAATGGGCTTGATACTGTGATTGGCGAAGGTGGAGTAAAAGTTTCTGGAGGAGAGAAGCAAAGGCTATCTATTGCTCGTGCGCTCTTGAGGAAACCAATGCTTTTAATTTTTGACGAAGCTACTTCTGCGCTCGATAGCCTGACTGAGGTAGAAATCTCCAAAACCATTAGAGAAATATCAGCTTCCCACGCTCATATCACTATTCTTATTGCGCATCGCTTGTCTACCATTATGCATTCTGACAAAATATACGTGTTGGAAAAAGGCAAGATTGCAGAATCAGGCACTCACGATGAACTTATCGAAGCAAAAAGTCTATATTTTGCAATGTGGCGCGAGCAAATAGGTGAACGCGAGGAGACTAGGCAAATAAATTAAGTAATATGATATAATATTTCCTAGAAAATTTGTTTTTATCTGTAGCGAGTGGTCGCACTCACATAGGCACATATGTTGGAGGTTCGCCATCACTCGCTTCAAATGGAAATAAACAACCCCGTCGCTCGCGAGCGACGGGGTTTTGTTTTTTTTGTAAAGTTTTTCGCAACAAATTTTTTTTGGAAATTTAAAAGTTATCCACAGTTTTGCTACTTTACTATTGTTTTTGTTTTTTATATGCGGGATAATTAATATGTTCCCGCAATAAAAATAAAAAATATTTTTTCTAAAATATTTTTCGGTCGTTTTATTGCATTTCCTCAGTCCTGATTTTATCGGGCGAGGTTAAATTAATAATTTAACTCAAACATCTATGGCAGCAAAAAAGAAAGCAAAGAAGAAGGTAGCAAAGAAAGGAAAGAAGAAAGCTTCTAAGAAGAAGCGAGCTTAGTTCTCCGGCCCGGGCCGGAGAACCTCCCGCGCTGCGGGGGTTTCCCACTTACAAAAAGCTTCCGACGAAAGTCGGGAGTTTTTTGTTTTTTTACTTGTCCCGTCGGAAAATAAATTTCTCTATTTTCCTGCGGGATGCTAATATAGTCTTATGTCTATTTGGAGTAGGCTTTTCGGTGACGAAAGCTCAAAATTCATAAGTAAATCACGGGATATCGTAAGTAAAATAAATGTCCTAGAGGCAGAAATGGCCAGCCTAAAGCCGGAGGATTTTCGGCTGAAAACAGAAGCGTTCAAAAGTAGAATTCGGGAATCGGCTGATCCTGCTAAAGCATTAGATGAAATATTGCCCGAAGCTTTTGCGTTGGTGCGCGAGGCTATGAAAAGAACGGATGGCATAAGGCTTTTTGATGTGCAGATGCTGGGGGGGCTTGCGCTTCACCGGGGCCACATTACTGAAATGCGTACAGGTGAGGGGAAAACTATGGTGGCAGTTTTGCCAGCTTATCTCAATGCTCTTCTCGGTAAGGGTGTACATATTGTAACAGTGAATGACTATCTATCGCGCCTGGGTGCAGTCCTGATGGGTCAAGTATATGACTTGCTTGGTTTATCTGTGGGAGTAATAAACGGCAGTAATGTTTCTTATCTTTATGATCCAAAACATAACGAGAAAGACAAAGAACGTGACGAGGTGGGTGAATACAGGATTGTGTATGAATTTCTAAAGCCGGTTTCGCGTAAAGACGCATATCATGCAGACATTACCTATGGTACTAACCACGAATTTGGCTTTGATTATTTGCGGGACAATTTAGCAACTTCGGTGAATGGCCTCGTTCAGCGTGAACACCATTTCGCCATAGTGGATGAAGTTGACTCCATACTTATTGACGAGGCGCGTACACCGCTTATTATTTCGTCTCAGGCGGGAGATTCGGAGGACTTCTACACTAAATTTTCTAAAATTGCTCGGGCGCTAAAGCGTGATGTTGACTATACTGTGGATGAGAAGTTCCGCTCTATCGCTATGACCGACGTCGGAATAAATAAAGCTGAGCAAATGCTCGGTATAGAGAATATCTACACAGAAAAAGGCATAAAATATGTGCATCATTTAGAAACTGCGGTGAAAGCGCAAGCAATCTTCGAACGCGATCGCGACTATGTGGTGAAGGAAGGGGAAGTGGTTATAGTTGATCCGCTTACTGGACGACTTCAGCCGGGTAGGCGTTGGAGTGAGGGAATACACCAGGCTATAGAAGCTAAAGAAGGTGTAAAAATTGAGAAGGAAACTCGTTCTTCAGGCTCCATAACTTTCCAAAATTACTTTCGTTTTTATAAAAAGCTGTCTGGCATGACAGGTACAGCAGCTACTTCAGCTGAAGAATTTATAAAAGTTTATGGGCTTGATGTTATTACTATTCCTACCAATCGCCCTATCGTGCGAGTGGATCATCCAGATCTAATTTTCCAAACAGAGCAAGGCAAGTTCAAAGCCATAGCCAAGAAAGTAAAAGAATTAAATCAAACCGGCCAGCCAGTCTTAATCGGCACCATATCTATTGAGAAGAACGAACTCCTGTCTGCATATCTCAAGCAGGAGGGTGTGGCCCATACAATACTTAATGCTAAAAATCATGAACAAGAAGGTGAGATTATTGCCCAGGCAGGTAAGCGTGGCGCAGTTACCATCGCTACCAACATGGCGGGGCGCGGTATCGACATTAAGCTCGGAGGTAATCCCCATACCGAAGAAGAATATCAAGAAGTGAAATCTCTGGGTGGACTTTTTGTAATAGGTACTGAGCGACACGAGGCACGCAGAATAGACAACCAGCTTCGTGGACGCGCAGGTAGGCAGGGAGATCCGGGTGGAACACAGTTCTATGTGTCGCTCGAGGATGACTTGATGCGTATTTTCGGCGCGGACAAAATCAAGGGTATGATCGGCCGGTTCGGTATTCCAGAAGATATGCCTATAGAGAACAGATTCATCGGGCGCTCGCTTGAAAATGCACAAGAGAAGATAGAAGGTTTCCATTTTGATTCACGTAAACATACTCTGGAATACGATGATGTGATGAACCATCAGAGGAAGATTGTATATGAACGCAGGCAAAAGATGCTTCATGCTGATAAGGCTGGTATTGAGAAAATATTGGTAGACATATCCGCAGGGAATGAAGAAGTAGCGAAAGTTGTCGCGCATAAAAGGCAGGAGCTTGGCGAAGAGCTGTTCTTGGAAACAGTGCGGAGGATTGCCCTTTATACTACGGATACCCTATGGATGGAACATCTAGAAGCTATGGACTACCTGCGTTCATCGGTAAACCTACGCGCTTACGGCCAGCGTGAGCCGATAGTGGAATACAAGAAAGAAGGACTCGCTATGTTTAAAGAGATGGAGCTTGCCTTTAAAGACCAGGTGGCTTCACTCATAGGCAACATTACTAAAGAAAGCTCGGCTCGCACCACTACCTCAGATGAGTCTGAAGAAAAAGTTTTAATAACAAATGAGAAAGATAGCGCGGGTACTATTAAATTATCAGATACCACCAAAGAGCCAGGGCGCAACGACCCTTGCCCGTGTGGATCTATCAATCCAGCAACTGGCGAAGTGTATAAATGGAAAAAATGCGGAATGGTGAATGCTCCGCAACATAGAAAAAGCCTAGTGAATTAAATATTTTTCAAGTAATAAAAATTATGAAGAAAATTGTCACCAATCTTTGTATCGTTCATCAACATCCACGAGTGTTGCTTGGGATGAAAAAGCGTGGTTTTGGTGTGGGTAAATGGAATGGTTATGGAGGTAAAATACAGGAAGGTGAAACTATTGAGGAAGCGTTGCACCGTGAGGTCAAAGAGGAGAGTGGTCTAAAGGTAAAAGATCCAAACAAATTAGGTATCATTGAATTTGAGTTTCCGCATGCAGATTTCATGATAGAGAATCATATTTATAAAGCGAAAGAATTCATCGGTGAACCAATAGAGACAGAAGAAATGCGACCTGCGTGGTTTGACATACAGAGTATTCCTTTCACCCAAATGTGGGCTGATGACCCGTATTGGATACAGATGTTTCTAGATGATAAGAAATTCAGGGGCAAGTTTACCTTTGGTGAAAATGAAGAAATATTGAATTATCAAGTACAAGAAGTAAAAGATTTATGACGCTAGAACTTGGCAAATACAGACATTTTAAGGGTGATATAGTTGAAGTATATGGTGTGGCACTTCACAGTGAGACATTAGAAGAATTTGTTTTGTATAAACATATTACTGGTGATAAGTCGGGCGAGACAAATTTCTGGGTGAGACCCGTTTCAATGTTCGTTGAAGAAGTCGAACGAGAAGGCAAAAAAGTTCTAAGATTTGAATTCCTGTCTTAGAATTGACAAACTACTTAACCTGGTGTAAAAAATCTACAGAGTTAGGTTCTTCAAAAGCAGTGTCTCGAGGTGGTTTTGGCGAAAAGGTTCTGAATATGTCGGAGTTTTTTCGCTATGACCACTATCGCGGTAGTCCTCTAGCTTTTAACTAGCGAAAACCTAAAAAAGGAAAAAACGCTATGGACAAGCAGACGGCGAAGCTCATCGCCCGTATCGCGGAGAACCTGCCCTACATGGACAAGAGCGTCATGCAGGGTTGGATCAACGGCCCCAAGAAGTTGCAGGTCTTTCTCGCTGGCCTCAGCCCCGTGGAGCTCGACTTCCTCGTCAGCGTGGATAGGTCGGTCAAGCCGACCTATCCCACTTGGTGGTTCCTCGGCGGGTTGAAGAATCCCGAGCTGGAATGTGTGGGTCCCGCCAAGTACGACCTGCGCAGGCTCAAGAGGCACACCTGCCCCCGGCCTGAACAGGGGATGTTGTTGGGACAGGGGGTCTACGACTATCTGGTGAGGGCTGACGTGCTTCCCGCGTGCCTCAACCTGCAAGACGGTTTCGCGATCCAGAAGAAGGGTCCCGCTGTCTTCCGCTCTCTCTTCAAGGGGAGGTCGCTTGACCTGTGGGGTTCGGTTTGGGTCGACAACGCGGGCAAGTTGTTCGTGCCAGCGCTGTACGATGCCGGTGGCAAGATCGGCTTGGGCCGGAAGCCTCTGGAGCGTGGTTACAAGAAGAGGAGCATCATTCTCAGCTTCAGAGGTACTGCTTCGTAGCGTACCTACCCCGTCATGTTCGGTTTTCCAATCAGGCCTGTGTTCCACTGCGGTGGAGCATAGGTCTTTCGTTTATATTTTGCTATACTGAAACCGTAAAAGATACTGTTTTTATTGTTATTCATTCATAATATACAAGCATATGATCACCATCGATGATTTCAAAAAGGTAGAAATAAGGGTTGGTAAAGTTCTCTCGGCAGAGAAGATTCCGGAAGGGGACAAACTACTCAAGCTGTCAGTGGATTTCGGAAGTGAAACTAGGCAGATAATGTCGGGTATTGCCGAGCAGTTTCCAGATCCGAGCGTGTTGGTGGGCAAGCAAATGCCTTTCGTTACAAACCTCGAGCCTCGAACCCTGCGTGGATATGAAAGCCAGGGGATGATACTCGCAGTAGGCACAGATGCCAAGCCAGTCCTCCTTCATCCAGCCGAAGAAGTTCCGCCCGGGAGTTTGTTGAAATAATATGACTCCCGTTAGAAATCATTATGTTAAGAATTATTACAAAAAGAAATATAACTACGAAAATGCATAGCATTTTCTATTTCTAACGGGATGAATAAAAATCTTTTCTTTCTTTTCTTCATAATATTCTTAGACACTCTAGGTATCGGTATACTGATCCCGATAGTGCCTCAGATATTAGGAGATCCCACTTCGGCGTATTATTTACTTTCGCCAGAACAGAAAGATCTAGGATTTTTCTTGCTTGGGTTACTAGTAGCTAGCTACCCGGTAGCCGTTTTCTTTGCTTCGCCTATACTTGGCGCGCTTTCCGACAAATATGGTCGCAAACCCATACTCGTAGTATCTATTCTAGGCACATCCATTTCATATTTTGTTTTTGCTTACGCAATTTTCACTCACAATATTCCACTTTTGTTTTTGTCGCGAATTTTCGATGGTATCACTGGGGGCAATATCGCTGTAGCTCAGGCGGCCATAGCTGACTTGACTCCCGTCGAGCATCGAACTAGGAATTATGGTGCCATGGGTTCTGTTTTTGGGCTTGGTTTTATCTTTGGTCCATTTCTAGGCGGGGTACTTTCTAGCCCGGCGGTTCATTCTTCTTTTCACGTGGCCACCCCCTTCATATTCTCTGGATTACTCACTCTATGTAGTGCGGTTCTCTTAGCCCTCTTCTTTAAAGAAAGTATTCTTGAAAGAGCTCATAAAAAAGCTATAAGCCTCTCTCTGTCTTTCCAAAACATCGCTAAGGTGGGGAGATTCCACTCGCTCAGATTTTTATTTCTGACTTCGCTTCTTTTCGGTTTGGGTATAACTTTCTACACTTCTTTCTTTAATGTCTATCTAACTAATAAATTTGGTTTTTCAGCTGCAGATATCGGGGCCTTCTTTGCTTATGTAGGCGTGTGTATTATTTTAACGCAACTTTTTGTAGTAAGTGCTGTAGCCAAGCGTTTTTCAGAAATAGATATATTAGGGCCAGCCTATATAGCTTCAGGTGTGTTGATCGGAGCATTTTTAATACCGAGTGATGTTTGGTATATCATACTTATTGTGCCTTTCGCGGCCATACCACATGGGCTACAGCATGCCAATTTCACTGCTTTCTTAACTAAACAAGCTGAGCCGAACATGCTGGGTGAAGTTCTCGGGGTGCAGTCTTCGTTGAGCTCGATCGGTCAAGCGCTTCCACCCATACTGGCTGGTACTTTGGCCGCAATATTCGCCCCTGGGATGCCGATATTTATTTCTGCGCTGCTTATAGTTTCAGCGGGGATAGTTTTTATAAAAAAAGTAAAACCGTATGTATAACTATTGGAAAAATTTAAAATTAAAGCGGAGATTCATCACATTCCTAGCACGAATGCATTTCTTCGGGAATCCGTCTTCTAAAATGAAAATAGTAGGAGTTACGGGCACCAATGGGAAGACCACCACCACTACACTACTATATAAAGTTGCTACTGCGCTTGGCTATAAATCTGGCCTTATCGGCACAGTCGAGCACATTATAGTCGACGAGCATATACCTTCTGTTATTACTACACCCAGCCCGATTCATTTATATAAATTGTTAAATGAAATGGCGAAAAAAGGATGCGAATATGTTTTCATGGAAGTTTCTTCACATGCCATGGATCAGGATAGGGTGGCGGGAGTAAAGTTCACGGGCGGGATATTTACCAATCTCACTCATGACCACTTGGATTATCATAAAACATTCGAGAATTATTTTATTGCAAAAAAGAAATTTTTCACAATGCTTCCAGTTAGGGCTTTTGCCCTTGCGAATATCGATGACAAAGCAGGCGAGAAAATGCTTGAAGGCATAAAAGCAGAGAAGCACACTTACGGTTTTAGCGGGGAGGCTGAGTTTAGCGAGAAGCTAGAGACTGGACTCATAGGTGGTTTCAATGAATACAATGCGCTTGCTGTATATGCGGGGGCAGTTCTCTTGGGCTTTGATAAAGATAAGGTTAAAGAAGCGCTAAAAAATATTACTCCACCTCGCGGGAGATTTGAGCATTTTACTTCACCAAACGGAGTTCTCAATATTGTGGACTATGCGCATACGCCCGACGCGCTCGAGAAAGCTATTAGTGTGGCTAGAACATTGAAGAGCAATGTAGGCAGGCTAATATCTGTATTTGGTTGCGGAGGAGACCGCGATCCATCCAAGCGCAAAGTAATGGGGCGCATAGGCGCAGAAGGATCGGAGACTGTAATATTTACTTCAGACAATCCGCGCACTGAAGATCCGAATAAAATAATTACTGAGATGCAGGCCGATCTTACTCCGGAGCTTGAGAAAAAAATAAAAATAATACCAGACAGGCATGAAGCAATACGGGAGGCCGTGCGCATGGCGCAAGGGGGCGATATAATACTTCTAGCTGGTAAGGGGCATGAAACATATCAGGATGTAAATGGTGTGAAAAATCACTTCGACGACTTAGAAGAACTAAAAAAAGCATACGCGCCCCGTACTAAATTTTGATTACAAGCCATAAATACGAATATTAATATGAAAAATTTTAGTACTGGGGTGGGATATAAAAACTATAAAGAATTCTTCAAGGGTAAAAAAATAACTGTGATGGGGTTGGGGGTTTTGGGTCGGGGATTGGGCTATACTAAGTTCTTGGCCGAGTGCGGGGCTGATTTGATCGTCACAGATCTCAAGCCCGCATCGAAGCTCAAAACTTCACTCAAAGAGTTGAAGAAATACAAGTCTATTAAATATGTTTTAGGTGAGCATAGGTTACAAGATTTCCGAGGGAGGGATATGGTTATAAAGTCCGCTGGTGTCCCGCTAGATTCACCTTATATTACAGAAGCACGCAAAAATAAAATCTCAATAGAAATGGATGCATCGCTTTTTACTAAGCTTGCGCCGGGAGTGAAGGTAGTAGGGGTTACTGGAACTAGAGGTAAGTCAATGACCACTGCACTTATTTATGAGCTATTATCAAAAAATCTAAAAGATAGAAAAGTATATTTGGGGGGCAATATGCGAGGCGTGGCTACATTACCGCTCTTAGAAAAAATAAAAGAGGGAGACATTCTTGTCGGCGAACTTGACTCTTGGCAGCTGCAAGGTTTTGGGGACGCAAAAATTTCTCCCAGGATCTCTGTTTTCACCTCTTTCATGCCTGACCACATGAATTACTATAGTTCGACTTCGCAGGCTACGAAGCAGGCGATGAAAAGATATTTTGCTGATAAGGCAAATATTTTTAAATATCAAAAAAAAGGCGATGTGCTAGTAGTACGTCCGCATGTAAAGAAACTAATACCTAAAAATATAAAAAGTAAACTTATAGTTGCCGATGTGAATAAAACTGCTCTATACCAGTTCGTTGTTCCAGGCGAACATCAACGCGAGAACTTGGCCTGCGCCGTGGAAGTCGCAGAACTTTTCAATATCCCTAAGCAAAACATTGCGCAGACTATAAAAAAATTCAAAGGCCTCGAAGGGCGAATGCAATACTTAAAGAGCGTAAAAGGTGTAAAAATCTATAATGACAACAACGCGACTACGCCGGAGGCGACAATTGCCAGCATTCGCGCGCTCGCCGAAGTTAATAAAGAGGGCAGGATAGTTTTAATCTCGGGTGGTTCAGACAAGAAGCTCGATCTCGATCTGTATGTGAAAGTTTTAAACACTGTGTGTAAAGCCGTGGTTCTACTACCTGGGACTGGCACAGAAAAGCTACTTAACGAAAGAATCAAAGTTGAGACATATAAAGCAAAAAATCTGAAACAGGCGGTTGGTCAAGCTCTTAAAATAGCTACCCGAGGAGACATTATTCTTTTCTCACCAGCCTTTGCCTCTTTTGGAATGTTCCAAAACGAATACGACCGCGGAGACCAGTTTATGAAGATAATAAAAAAGTTAAAATAGAATGACCAAATATATTTTGGTTGGGGGGTATCCTCATAAAACAGAAGATGGAGGGAGAAAGTTTTTTCAGTCGTTACTTGAAAACCATACTGAGCCAGTAAAACTCCTAGAGTGCCTTTTTGCAAGACCAGAAGATGATTGGGAGGAATCTTTTCTGCAAGACAAGAATAAATTGCAAACTCTAGGGCTTGGGATAGGTGTTGACATGAAATGTGCCACTGAAGCTAATTTTTTAGAAGAAGTAAAATGGGCCGATGCTATATATTTTAGAGGTGGGGATATAGATTTAGTAAATGTGCTTGCAAAATATAAGGGATGGGAGAATTTGCTTGAAGATAAAACCGTAGCCGGGTCATCTATGGGTGCATATATGTTATCAGAATATTATTATGATATAACATCTCTTGATATAAAAAGCGGACTTGGTTTAGTTGATGTAAAAGTGGTGGTTCATTTCAATTCATCTGAATACAATGTAGATTGGGAAAAAGCTTCAATAGAATTGAGAGAATATAAAAAAGATTTACCCAGCTTTGATTTAAGGGAAGGAGAATTTACGGTAATTACTAAATGAAATACATTTTTGTTAAAATATTTTGGTTTTTTGGTAATCCTATAAAAAAGTTTTATTGGTTTGTATTTAGACCAAAAACTTTTGGCGTGAAGTGTATAGTTGAAAACAGTGGTAAATTTTTATTTGTAAAGTTAAATTATGCTCATCACAAATGGACCATTCCGGGTGGTGGTGTTGGTAAAGGAGAATCATTTCTTAATGCTTCTATTCGAGAAGTCCAAGAAGAAACTGGCATCAAAGTCAATGACTTAGTAAGAATAGGTTCTTATGTTACCAGTAAAGAGTATAAAGAAGATACGGTAGAGATTTTTTATTGTAATTCAGATACAATAGAAACAAAGATAGATCCAGTAGAAATAGAAAGAACGGATTGGTTCACAAGGGCTAATTTCCCAGAAAATAGGTCAACATCAGTTGATAAAATTTTTAAGATATATGACGAATTTAAATCCAAGACAAATTCATAAAGTTTTTTTTATCGGCATAGGCGGGATCGGGATCTCGGCGTTGGCCAAGATGCTTAAGGCTAAAGGTATGGAGGTCTCAGGTGTTAATGATGAGGAAGGGAAAACGGTGGATTCTTTGCGAGAATCTGGAATTAATGTATCACTATTGTCAAAGGTGACCTTTGACATCCCCGCGGCGGATTTGTATGTGTATTCAGATGCGTGGTTGTATAGAGGTCCAGAAATTTTAGAGCAAGCAAGGGCGACGGGTAAACCAGTACTTTCATATTTCGAAGCGCTCGGAGAGGTGGCAAAAGATTACAAAGTAATAGCTATATCTGGTACCCATGGCAAGACCACCACCACGGCAATGGTGGCAGAGGTTCTAGTAGAGGCAGGGCTTGACCCCATGGTGATTGTTGGTTCATTCGTTAAAAAATTCGGGAGCAATTTCCGTGTCGGGCAAGGTAAATATTTAGTGGTGGAAGCCGATGAGTTTAATCGTCATATGCTCAATTTTCATCCTTATATTGGTGCGGTCACAAACATCGAAGCTGATCACTTGGATGTGTATAAAGATTTAGAAGAAATAAAAATAGCTTTTCAAAAGTTTTTAGATCAAAGCGAACATAAAATTACCAGCGTAGAATATGAGAAATATTTAGCAAGCGTTCCTGCGCTTCGAGTTCCTGGCGAGCACAACAAGTATAACGCTGCGCTTGCTCTCGCTGTGGCAGATGCTCTAGGGGTAGATATGTCGCTTGCCCAGAAAACCCTAGTGAATTTTGAAGGTACTTGGCGCAGGCTTGAGAAAAGAGGGGAAAGTAGTGAAGGGGTAATCATCTACGACGATTATGCGCATCATCCTACAGAGATACGGGCTGGTATCAAGGCCTTACGTGAGGTGCATAAGAGTGGCAAGCTGGTGGTAGTATTCCAGCCTCACCTATACAGCCGGACTAAAGCGCTGTTTGATGATTTTGTGGATTGTTTCCTGGGTGCGGATCAGGTGCTACTCCTACCCATATACTTTGCCAGAGAGAAGGACGACGGCAGTGTTTCTAGCGGGAAATTATCTCAAGTCATGCAGGATAAGGGTTATCCCGTGCAGGATTTCCCTGATTTTCACTCCGCCGAGGAGGCAGTTAGAGGTTTAAATCTGTTAAAAGGTGATGTTTTGGTAACTATGGGAGCCGGGGAGGCATACAAGGTGGCCAACAAAGTGTTTGGTCTGGCTTAAATAGCTATCCACAGTTATTTTCTATACAATTTTTATATAATACCGTCAAGACCTAATTGTCAAAAAAGCACTGTAAAATAAGGGTTTTTTAAACTTGACAGGGGGTAAAAATATGGTTTAACTATTGACTTTTTGCCTGAAATATGCTAGTATATAAGCATAATCCTTTTTATAGGGCAACGCCTTATAGATAAGGGTTTTTTAATTTATGAAACAAAATTTGGTTCGTTTTGTGGGGTCCTTTGTTCTATTGCCAATAATTACAGTATCTGGGACGTCTGTGGACAAGGTGGTTAGCGTAGCTAATTCGCCGGAGGTCGTAGATTCCACAGTTATCTCCGAGAATAAGTTTATCCAAAAATTAAATATTGCCGGCAACCTTTTCTCCCTTAATGCTAAGATAAAGGAGGATCCGGAGTCTATAGTCAGAGCTAAAAAGGCCGAAGCCATAGATGTGTATTTTGCTAAATACGAAATGCCCCTTTATGGTACGGGTATGAAGATGGTTGAGGAGGCCGAAAAGAACAACATTGACTGGCGCCTGCTTCCGGCTATCGCAGTGCGTGAGTCTACTGGTGGTAAGCACGCTTGTAAGGGTGCTACATACAGCGCCTTCGGTTGGGGGTCTTGTAAGATTGACTTCGATTCCCACGAAGAAGCTATAGAAGTTGTCGCCCGTAACTTGGGTGGTAACAACCCGAACACTGATCACTTCTATGCGGGGAAAACTACCGAAGAAATTCTGAAAACTTACAACCCTCCATCAGTGGTTAAGAACTATGCTGCTCAAGTTATGCGTATCATGGATACTATAGGTGAGATACATGACTTGGCCAATGCCACTCATATAGAGAACGCTTAATTAAGACAAAAAAATCCTCCATATGGGGGATTTTTTTGTCTAGCCTGTCTATTTCTCTAGATACACCAATGTCATCTTCTGATCTTTTGGCTCAAAGAGCGTAATCTGAAAGTTGTAACTTTGGCCTAGTTGTAGCTTCTCGCGAAGTTTGGTTTCAGATTCAAATGTCGAATTGTGAACTAGTCCAGCCACACCTTCTTTGATAGATACGAGCGCGCCGTGTTTATTGTACTTGATCACTACACCTTCAATAATGTCGCCTTTCTTGAGCTTGCCCTCGAATTCATTCCATGGGTTTTCCTTGAGAGCCTTTATCGATAGGGAAATCTTGCCACCTTTTATCTCGATAACTTTTGCCTTCACTTGGTCGCCTACCTTAAACATTGTTCTAGGATCTTCTACTAGGCCCCAGTCAAGCTCGGATATGTGAGCCAGACCCTCCAGGCCTTCTTCGATCTTGAGGAATACTCCGAAGTCTACCAGCCCGGCTACGGTACAAGTAAGAACATCCCCGATAGCGTATTTACTGAGAACCTCCTTTTTCTCTTCGGGATTATTTTCCTTCTCTGAGAAGATAAGCTTGCCTTCTTTTGGCATGGAAGAGATTATCATTACTGATATTTTCTCACCCACCAGCTTCTTCAATTCCTTCAATATCTTGTCTTTATCTGAATCTAGTACGCGAGGGTAGTGTTCAGCCTTGAGCTGGGAAGCAGGCAAGAAGCCTTGGATGCCTTGCCAGTCTAGTATAAGTCCGCCCTTATTGGCGTCTTTAACTTCGAGTGTTACCACTGTTTTTGCCTTGATGGCTTTCTCGGCCTCGCTCCAGATGAGAGCCTGCTTGGCCTCCTTGAGAGATAGCTCTACATAGCCGTCTTCGTTCTCTGTATCAACTACCTTTGCCTTGATTACATCGCCAACATTTAGCTGTTTGATTACGTCTTTAGCATTAATGAACTCTCGGCCATAGATGATACCTGTGCCGTATGGGGCTAAGTCTACGAAAACACTAGACTTCTGTACTAATATAACCGCGCCCTCGATCAGGGTATCTACTTCTGGGCGGTTTACACTGCGGTCGGTCAGTGTTTTCATTATTCCACCGTCGTTAATTGTTTCTTCTTTATTCATAAAAAAATCCCGCAAAGCGGGATATAAGGTTTAGGTTTCTTTGCTTTTCTTTCACACTACCTTGCAAAGGGGTTACCCTAATCCGTGCTTTTCTAATAATCTATTGGCTTTTACTCTAGCAGAAAATATGCTAGAATGCAACCGACCTGTCCCGTACTAAATTTTTGATTACGGGGCACAAAAGCAAGATAATATTAATTAAAATTTTAGTACTGGGATGATTATCACATATCAAGGTAAGCAATTTTTCAAAATTCAGAAAGGTGAGCTGGTGCTAGCGTTTAATCCAGTGAGCAAAAGTTCTAAAAGCGGAGTGTCTGCACGATTTGGCGCGGACATTGCGCTCTCAACCACAAACCACCCGGACTACAACGGTATGAGCGAGCTCTCTTATGGCGACAGGGTGCCATTTCAGATCACTGGCCCTGGGGACTATGAAATCAAAGAAATTTTCATAAAGGGGGTTCTGAGCGAAGGCGCAGTGGGTGGTAAGAAATTTATAAATACGATATATTTGCTCTCGCTCGACAACATAAGTATGGCTTTCTTAGGAGCTCTGTCGCAGGCAGATCTTTCGAAAGACGCTCGCGAAGAGATAAATTCTCCAGATATATTATTTGTGCCGGTGGGTGGAGATGGAATGCTCGATCCTAAAAGCGCAGCCAAACTCGCCGCGTCGCTTGAACCTAAACTAATAATCCCGATGGACTACGATGCTAATTCACTCAAAGCGTTTCTTAAAGAAAGCGGTGATGAGAAGGCCGAAGTAGTAGACAAACTGACGCTAAAACAGAAAGATTTAGATAGTAAAGAAGGTGAAGTGATTGTACTAAAAGCTAGTTAGTAAATGAATCCCGTTAGAGATTTTTCTGTTACAATATTAAAGATTATAAAAAATAATAATTTATGTTAAGAAATTTCATTAAAAGTAAAATACCTACGGAAATCTAAAGATTTCCTATCTCTAACGGGATGAAAAGAATAATTCACAACTTAAGACAACAGCCAGAATCAACCAAAAGGCATA
>CAZFNV010000006.1:18163-55966 GCA_964520225.1 uncultured Candidatus Saccharibacteria bacterium
ATGAAAAGAATAATTCACAACTTAAGACAACAGCCAGAATCAACCAAAAGGCATATCTTAAATGTCTCGATGGTTGTCGCAGGGCTGATACTAGTATCACTGTGGGTGTATTCGCTCGGTAGTAGTATCAACGACAGTGAAGTGCGAAAAGATATAGAGAAAGACCTAGCCCCGCTTTCAGTATTAAAAAATAATCTAGCCCTACCGCAATGGTAAAAAAAATAGATAAAGACAGTGAAGAAGAGCGCAAGCCTTCTGAATCAATATTGCCTGTTGATGTGGTTTCCGAGATGAAGGAATCATACTTGGCATACGCAATGTCTGTTATCACTTCAAGAGCTCTGCCTGACGTGCGTGATGGACTCAAGCCGGTGCACCGCCGGATTCTATACGCTATGCATGAGATGGGGCTCACATCTTCTGCGCGTTTTCGTAAATCAGCAGCAGTAGTCGGTGATGTGCTCGGTAAATATCATCCACACGGCGACGTGGCGGTTTACGACTCGATGGTGGGTATGGCCCAAGAATTTTCATATCGTTATCCGTTTATTCTGGGGCAGGGTAACTTCGGCTCGATCGATGGCGACAATGCTGCAGCTATGCGTTATACGGAGGCCAAGATGGCTAAGATCTCTAGCGAGCTTCTACGTGACTTAGAGAAGGAGACAGTGGACTTTAGGTCAAACTATGACCAGACACGCAAAGAGCCGGTAGTGTTTCCATCTGCGGTGCCATCGCTCTTACTCAATGGCACGCTCGGTATTGCCGTCGGTATGGCAACCAACATTCCTTCTCACAATCTCGGGGAGGTGCTCGATGCTACAGTGCATTTAATTGAAAATGAAGACGCCACCACTGAAGACTTAATGGAATTTATTAAAGGTCCAGATTTCCCGACCGGCGGGGTGGCTTATGGTTCTAAGGATATGCTTCATGCGTACTCGACTGGACGAGGTGGCGTAGTGTGTCGCGGAGAAGCGGAAATAACCGAAGACAAACATGGTAATCCCCAGATAGTAATAACCTCGATACCTTTCCGGGTCAATAAAGCGAACTTAATAATGTCTATCGCTGAACTTGTGCAAGAGAAAAAGCTCGAGGGTATTAAAGGTTTGCGTGATGAGTCCACCAAAGATATCCGTATAGTGATAGATCTTAAATCAAGCGCTCATCCAGAAAAGGTTCTGAATTATATCTATAAAAATACGCAACTCGAATCTAATTTCAATTTCAACATAGTGGCGTTAGTGGATGGTGTGCCACAGACGCTTTCGCTCAAGTCTATACTTTCTGAATTTATTTCTCACCGCAAGGACGTAGTGAAGCGTCGTTCGCTATATGACCTCAAAAAAGCTGAAGAGCGTGAACACATATTGCTCGGTCTTAAGAAAGCGCTCGACAAAATAGACAAAGTCATTAGTATCATCCGTGCTTCTAAAAATTCTGAAGTCGCAAAGGCCAACTTGATTAAAGAATTTAAATTCTCTGACCTGCAAGCTACCGCCATACTCGAGATGAAGCTTTCCAAGCTCGCAGGCCTCGAGCGACAGGCAGTACTCGACGAGCTAGATGAAAAACAGAAATTCATCGCTCTTATGAAAGACCTCCTTGCTAGTCCAAAGAAAATTTTAAAAACCATTGCGGACGAACTCAAGGAAATAAAAGAAAAATATGCTGATGAAAGGAGAACCAGAATAGTTAAGGGTGGGGTCAAAGAGATATCCGACGAAGACCTCGTACCAGAGAAGGAGACGGTGCTCGTGCTCTCTGCTGGAGGCTATGTGAAATGCACTGACCCTTCAGAATACCGCGCACAGAAACGAGGCGGGGTGGGAGTTATAGATTTAGAAACGAAGGAAGAAGATTTCGTAACCATGCTCGTATCTGGTTCGACTCACGATGATCTACTATTCTTCACCAACCTCGGCAAGGTGTATCAGATGAAAATGTATGACATACCTGAGGGTAGGCGCGCAACCAAAGGTAAATCCATAATGAACTTCCTCGCACTTTCTGCTGAGGAAAAAGTTACTTCGATCTTAGCTATGAAAAAAGGTGCTAAGAATGTACCAGCTTCACTCATGCTCGTGACCAAGCACGGCACTGCCAAGAAAATGGCAACTACCAGCTTCACTGATGTGCGTCGAAGCGGGATTATAGCCATTCGACTCGAGAAAGATGATCAGCTTATATCTGTTCTGCGCGCTGAAAAAGGTGATGAAGTGATAATCGCCACAGCTGATGGGCAATCTATTAGATTCAAGGAAAGCGATGTCCGCGAGATGGGTCGCACCGCAGCGGGAGTGACAGGTATAAAACTCAAGAAGGGTGACGAAGTTATAGGAGTTGACGTAGTCAAGAAAAGTGAGGGGGGAACATTTCTCACCATGAGCGCAAACGGTTTTGGTAAGAAAACAAATCTAAAAGAATATAAAGTTCAGAAACGTGGGGGCTCAGGCATAAAGACCGCTAAGGTTACCGGGAAAACAGGCAAGCTCATCGTAGCTAAGTCGCTCTCAGGTGAAGAGCTAGAGCTCATTGCAATGTCTAAGAAAGGCCAAGTTATCCGCACGGCTCTCAAAGATATCCCGAGCCTCGGCCGGCAAACCCAAGGTGTGACCATTATGCGCCTTCGTGCTGGTGACGGCATAGCGTCTCTCGCCTGTATCTAAATAATACGTCAAAGGGAACCTTTGACGTATGAATTCTGCTCAATAAACTCTTGTTTACCACCAAAAATTTCTAAAAGTAGCCCCTTGCTTACTATGGGAAGATTTCTTTCTGAAGCGTAGTCATTGTAGCTAGTCCATTTATAATCCTTTGAGTGTTTTACAATTCCATCTTTCTCAGGATTTGTATGAATGTAGGAAGATGTCCACATGAGTTGTGCAGTATCTTTTATCAAAACAGCTTTGAAACAATCTTGGAATACATGTCCTACTCTCCGGTATTTTTTATTGAAATACTTTGAGTAACTTGTACACAGCTTGAGTATAAGTTTTGATATAGGGATGTCTTTAGTTTGCTCAATCAATAAGTGGAAGTGATTTGGCATTAAGGCGAAAGCATAAACTCTGAAATCATCTTTACTTACATCGGTAATCCTAATTCTGGAGTGGGGCATAGCAATCAAATTATTTTCCTTAAGGTGCTTTTCTTCTAGTCCTAAGCAGATTCCAAGTCTAAACAGAAAAGCTTTATTGTCTTGATCGTCTAGGAATATTTTCTCTTTGTTATTACCCCTGTTGTAGATATGAAAAATATTTCCAGGAGAAAATTTTTTATAATCTCGATTACCCATACTGTAAGTATACCTGTCAAAGGGAACCTTTGACAATACGGGTTACGATAAGTTATCCACATGCGTCATGTCAAATGGAACCTTTGACGGGTGGTTTTATGGTGTCGGTATAATATAATGTAGGTAAGATGTTTTCCGATCCGGCAAAAAATCTAAAAGCTGTTCCGATCCATGAACACGACGTTGTTGCGGATTTGGGTGCGGGTACGGGGCACTACAGTATCGAAGCAGGACGGCTGGCGCATTTAGGTAAAGTTTATGCGATAGAAGTACAAAAGGATTACTTGGAGAAGGTAAGACATTTAGCTCAAGATGCGCGCCTCAATAATGTAGAGTGCCTGTGGGGTAATATAGAAAAAAGGGGCGGAACCAAATTAGGTGACGCTGTGGTGGATGTGGTCATAGCCTCGAACGTGCTTTTTCAAGTCGAAGATAAGGTGGGATTTATAGAGGAGGTTAGTAGGATACTCAAACCAAATGGTAAGGTGCTCCTGGTAGATTGGTCAGATGTATCACATTTTCGTTCGATTGCTATAATACCGAAGGCGCAGGCTAGAGAAATGTTCGAAAGGAAAGGCTTTGTTTTTGATCGCGAGATAGATGCAGGCACGCATCATTATGGTATGATATTAGTCAAGAATGCAAAATAATTTTCAAATTATAACCATAGTTGTCTTTATTGCTTTTGCCGTATTTGGTATTATGGTTTTCTCTGGTGCAATAGATCTGGGCGGTGACGGTAATAATAACCAAGGGGCAGGCACAGTCACGCTCTGGGGCACTATCGATTCTGCGCCAATGCTAGAAGTGTTGGAAGATTTTAATCGTGAGAATCCAACGTTCTCAGTGAATTATGTACGTAAATCTCCGGAGACTTTTGATCAAGAACTTCTAGAAGCTATAGCTTCTGGGCGAGGGCCAGACTTTTTCTTATTACCTAGCGAGCTTGCATACGACTATTCAAATAGAATTATCAAGATACCTTACGAGAGTTATCCGCTATCTACTTTCAAAAATACTTTCGCTGGCGCAGGTGAAGTTTTCCTGTCATCGCAAGGGATACTGGCGTTTCCACTTTTAATTGATCCGCTTATGCTTTATTACAACAGGGGCATGCTTGATGCTGAAGGTATAACTGCGCCTCCCGCTTACTGGGATGAATTCAACACAAACGCGAAGATGCTGACCAAGCGTGATGAGTCAAACAAGATAGAGAAGAGCGGAGCAGGGCTAGGCCACTATTCAAATGTGCTTCATGCGAAAGACATATTAGCTACACTGTTTATGCAGGCAGGTAGTCCAATAGTAAAAGAGGAGAAGGGGGTATTCGTGTCAGCGCTGGTGAACGCTTCAGCCAATTATGACTTGGCGACAGTGCTTGAATTTTATACCGACTTTGCAAATCCACTGAAAGACACATATTCGTGGAATAAATCTTTCCCGAGTTCGATGGATGCCTTCTCGGCAGAGAATCTGGCTTTTTACTTTGGTTATGCGAGCGAGCTTGCACCGCTGATTAACAAGAATCCGAATCAGAATTTCAGCGTTGCTGGGGTGCCACAGATTCGCGGGGCTAATTTTAAGGTGACCAACGCGCGTGTGCTAGGAGTGGCAATTTCTAATTTCTCTAAGAATAGCAATACTGCGTTCATAGCTGCGAGCAAGATGGCAACCAGTGACTTTACATCGAAGCTTGCGCAGGCTTTAGGCATAGCACCGGCGCGTAGAGACTTGCTAGCGCAGAAGCCCGCTGATGCGTACTCACCAATATTTTATAATTCAGCTCTCTACGGTAAGAGCTGGCTAGATCCATCTGATTCTGATACGGAAGATATTTTCCGAGCGATGATAGACAATGTGCTATCGGGTAACATGACTGCGAGGAATGCGATACAAGACGCTAGCTCGAGAATGCGCTTACTACTCTTGCCATAATATGAAAAAAATTCTACACAGCAAAATATTTTTATCAATAATGGTTTTGATATTTGCGCTCGTATCGACTCCAGTGTTTGCGCAAGAGAAGCTGGTTCCGTGCGATGGGCCCAATTGCGACTTTAATTCTTTCGTTGACCTAATAAATAACATTATCAATTTTGCTTTAATGTATCTGGCTATACCTATCGCAGCCATAATGTTCGCCTATGCAGGATTCCTGATGGTAACCGCAGGGGAGAGTGCTTCCGAAGCGCGGACCAAGGCCAAGGGGATATTTATGAATGCTCTCATGGGGCTCGCTATCGCGGCAGCGTGCTGGCTGATAGTGAATACCATACTTTCAGTACTAGGTTATGATGGTTCCTGGCTTGGATTTAAACAGATTTAAAGATATAATCCCTTAGTAGATCCTATTGTTGTAGGATTCACTACAGGATATAATAAAACAATATATGCAATCATTTTTGAGAAATATAAGCATGGCGTTGGTGGTCGGTTTTTTAATGTTCTCACCGATTTTTTCCTTGGCTCAAGAGTCAAGCAGTAACACTCCTCCTCCAGGAGGCAATACTCCACCAGCTTACATAAAAAATCCTCTAGAAAGATCAGGCATTAATGATATCCCCAAGTTTCTGTTGGCTATACTGAATGGAGTGGTGAGACTTGCCATACCACTTGTGGCTCTAGCGGTGATATATTCAGGCTTTTTGTTTGTAAAAGCGCAAGGTAACCCTGAAGAGATAGGCAAAGCTAAGGACGCGATACTATACACTCTGATAGGTGCTGCAGTGCTCCTCGGAGCTTTAGCTATAGCTAGGTTGGTGTCGGATACTATTTTAGCATTATAAATTATAAATTATTTTTATGTGTATAGAAGAAATTGGAATTCTCTTTATATTGTGTAGGATAAGTGAGCTCTTAAGCGCAGTCGTGCCGATGTTGGTAGCGCTAGGAGTGGTTTACCTAGTGTGGGGTATAGTTCAATATGTGATAGGTGACAGCGAGGAGGCCAAAAGTAAAGGTAGGGACACTATAATATTCGGTATTATTGGACTAGCTGTTATAATCTCTATGTGGGGGTTAGTGTATCTTTTACAGGATACTTTTGAAATGCGTAATAAGGTGGCTCCTGATAAGCCAACGTTGCAAGGCTTATTGCCATAATAAACTTATGTTTAAAATATTTAATTTTGGAATAGCGATTTCTTCAATCTTTTTGCCTTCTGTTGTATTCGCGCAAGCAGAAAATGCGCAAGGTGTGCTCGCGAGAATCAGCGATTTCCTGAGCGCACTTTTGCCCGTGCTTGTGTCGCTAGGTGTAGTATTCTTTGTGTGGGGGGTGGTGCAGTATGTTATAGCTGACAGCGAAGAAGCGAAGACAAAAGGTAAGGACAGAATAATATTCGGTATCATTGGCCTCACGGTCATTATTTCTGTATGGGGGCTGGTAGAAATATTGCGAACAACCCTAGGTGTAGAGAAAGCTGGCGCGCCGGTAGAAATAGGCAAACTTGTGCCACAAACGGGTGGCTGTGCGGGCAATTTGGAAGGACGACCAAAGTTCCAAGACTTGCTGTCATACATCACCTGTATTATTGGGCAGTCGGTAATACCATTATTGTTTGCAGTGGCGGTGGTGATGTTTCTCTGGGGAGCTATCAAGTTTTTCCTACTTGAATCAGACGAGGAATCTAAGAGAACCCAAGGCAAGCAGTTTATGATCTGGGGAGTAGTGGCACTGGCGGTGATGATATCGGTATGGGGCCTAGTGAATATTTTAGGTGCGACTTTCGGTATTGATAGGGTGCTACCTAGCGTGCGTGGCCCAGGTGGGTAGCTTGTTATACCCAGTTTCTAGTTTGCGTGTGGCTAAGGGAGTGATATAATTGTAATAGTTGAATGAATCCCGTTAGAAGCCGCGGTCACGGTTTAAACGGGAAAAACAAAATTAAAATTTATTAGTCGAAATTATTTATTAAATTTAATGTAGCAGAGTTGCTGACCGCGACCTGCTTCTAACGGGATGAAAAAGAAATTAATTGCATTGTCGGGTTTGGTAATGAGTTATGCGCCGGTCGTTGCTTTGGCCCAGGCGCAAACAGGAGGAGCTAATACTTGCGCGAGTGTTAGCCTGGGAACCGTGGACGGAATAATATGTAAAATTGGCGACCTTTTGAACCTAATGGTTCCAGTTTTGATTGGGTTAGGTGTCCTATACTTCGTTTGGGGAGTAATAACCTATGTTGTTAATGATGACGAAGAGGCGAAGACCAAGGGGCGCGACAGAATCATATACGGTATCATTGGTCTAGCTGTTATCGTGTCTGCGTGGGGCTTGGTAAATCTTCTACTTGGTACCTTTGGCATAAATAAGGAGTCTCAAAATATCGTCTATCCAACTGTTCCTTATTAAATTGACTAATGGAGTTTTTCTCTATAAAAATAGCGTATGCTTCACGGTTTGATACTTTCCTAGTCAATCTGAACAGGGAAATAGTGAACCCACTCATCGGACTTTTGTTTGCGCTAGCAGTGCTTTACTTTCTGTATGGCATGGCGCAGTTCATACTGAGCGAGCAAAACGATGAGAAAAAAACCGATGGCAAAAGCCATATGATGTGGGGGATTATAGGTATAACTATCATGATGGGTGTGTGGACAATACTCGGGATTGTAATAGATACCTTAAACATTCAAGGCGTAAATCCAGAACAGGGAACTGTGGACTTAAGGTTGGAATAAAAAGAAAACTAAAAAGACCGCACTCTTGTCTCACGACAGTGTGCGGTCTTTTGCGCGTGGGCCAGCGCGCGATGTCGGCCCGATAAACTCATAACTTCATCACCTACCTTTCGAGGATTGCAACACCCCAGGAATTTGGAGAGTTGCGGCAGAACCTGAACGTGCCCGGGTGGAGCGTGAGCGGCGGTCCCGGCTTGCAGAGGTCCTCGACGTGAGAACCTTTACCCTCCGGATAGTGGACGCTCATCGGGCCGTCCACTGGCCACCACCGTGCCCAGCCGAGATGCTTACTCACGCATCCGTCCGGGCCGTATGGGTACCGCACCGCCCGCGAGTCGATTTCGCAGGCGGAAAGCGGAGTCGCCGTCGCTTCGACCTGCGCCGAGGGGACGGGGCGGTCAGTTACCCACCTATAGAACGTATAGGTGCATCCGCCACCCATTGATAGTAGCGCAAGTGTAACGATGGCGCTCATGACCTGCCCAAGACATCCATTTCCTCCACTCTCGTGAGCGGCGGGGGCGTGGTTGTGGGTAGCGACGGAGGCAGGGGTGTTGTGCTCCCCGTGTCCATCGACGTGCGGGCGGGTCGGTGCCGTTTGGGACTTTCTCGTAGCCATGAAAATGACTACGAGTAGCACAACCGCTCCCGTTACCCACCACAACGAGATTGGCCAGAACCGCCACACACCGTAGCACAGCCCAATGAGGGCTGCAATTACGGACGCGATCCTCATCATGCTCCACCTCGCTTACCATCAACGGAGGCGATCACGCCTCCGCCGATGACGTTGGGCTTGGCTTCTTTGATGGCTTCGGCCATTGCGACCGTGCCACCAACTTCGTGGGCCCCCCAAGCCAACACCGTAGCCTGGATGCCTTCGGCTTGGGCTCGGCGCTTGTCGCGTTCTCCCTCACCACGCAGAAGGTCCGCCTCTTTCTCAAGGCGAGCGATCTCTTTGGCTTGGGTTGCCTTCGACATCGGGGTGTCTCCACCCACCAAATCGAACTGCACGAAGCGGGCATCGATGATCTTCACTCCGTACTTGTCGTAAAGATCATCCGAAAGTCCAAGGATCTCGTCCACCACAGATGTCGCGCCAGAGGCCTTCTGTTCCTGACGGAGCTGATCGATGGTCATGTCCGCAACGTGTTTCCGGAAACGTCCGGTTACAGCCGCGGACACTTGAACTTCCCATCCTCCGGCGAAGAAGAACGCCCTGACAGGATTGACGATCTGTACTGTGAAAACGATCACGGCATCAACAGGGAAGTTCCCAACAGTCTCGGCAGCCTTAACTTCGACTGCCATGGCGTACTGGAAGTAGATGTTGGGACCAGGCCAGGTCTTACGAACCAGACCCCATTCTGCGGAGTTTGGTTTCTGTGCCCACTTGTCATACTTCACCTCGCGATGAAGCAGATAGCGGAAGAAACCTACCCACGCAACACCGTGGTGAGTCAGGAAGGTGTCGGCTCGTGTTTTGCCCGGTGCGGGCACGAAGATGTGTTCTTTCGGTTCGTACTCAAAGTCGAGTACGGACTCGAGAACACTGTCGAAGGGGCCGTTGCGGTCCCCTCGAAGCAGAACGAACATCTCTCCTGGGGGCGGAAGCCCTCGGAGCGGGCTCCACCAGGAGTCGATCTTGCCGAGCTGAACGACAGCCCAGCCGAGACCGAAACTCCCAAGGAGTCCGATCGTCCCTGCGACGAACAGCAGGAGCATCACCCAATCCAGTGTGGTCATTGTTTCTATCTCCTCATCCGCGCTCGGCGGACAAAAAAGTGAACGAGTTTTCTAGGCAGAAACGATTGCCTGCTAAAGAGCTAAAGTTTAGCTACTTGGCAGGCAACGTTTCTGCAGTAGGTGAATAAAGTTATGAATTTCAAAGAACAATTTTACCCTTATATTGTATCACATTAAACACAAAAAGTCAACCCCGTGGGGCTGACTTTTTGCTTGAATGCGTTTATTTATGCGTGCTTGAGTGGTGTAGAGTGATACTTCTCATCTAGGCCAAAGGCGCGACGGATGAAGAGTATTATAAGCAGGATGAATATCGCTAATATTACCCATTGCACTAAACCGGAAGGCATGAAGCTGTTTGAGCCGAAAATGGCGCTAGCAGTTAAATTCTTGAAATCAGTAGTTGTAACACGAGACTCTGTATTATTTTCTTCTGTGGCAGTAGTTTCATTGGCAGTTTCTATGGTGGTGTCTGAGCTTGAAGAGTCGCTTGAATGGTTACTCTGATTTGAATAGTTATAATTTGTAGAGTTATAATTATTTACCGTTCTATTGTTTACTATAGCCGGATTGCTTTGAAAATCTGGAGGTGGAGTGTAGTCCAAGTTAGTTCTTAAATGAAAGCCAGAATCAAAGTAAGCACCAGCATTATTCGGTAGGGTAATAACGGTTAGGGATAAAATAGCCATTACTGCTAAGGCGAAATACATTAAATTTTTATTCATATTTTTCATACTCATAGTATAGCATATTATAATATAAAAGTCAAGGGGTAAAAATAGGGCATAAATAGCTTGTAATTTATGAATTTTTTGACTATAATCGAACTAGTGTGGCCTGGGTAGTGTAGCTTGCCCGAGTGGCGGAATTGGTATACGCGCACGACTTAAAATCGTGTCTCGCAAGGGATGTGGGTTCGATCCCCACCTCGGGCACCACTCTGGTGATGTAAAAATTTGTATTGCGCCCTTAGCTCAGCTGGTAGAGCAGATCCCTCTTAAGGATAAGGTCGAAGGTTCGATCCCTTCAGGGCGCACAAGATTGAGAAAATTAATCTGCTTTAATTTCCTCAATCTTGTGCGGACCGGAGCGTTACTCCGCAAGCTTGCGGAGTCGCGAGGGGCGGGCTGCGAAAATTCCGAGCGACGGCGAGGAATTATTTGTAGCCACTTGTGCGAGCCGGAGGCCTAATTTTTTCAGTCCTTGGTATACGCTATATGTTTTAGTACAATTACCTTATGTTTATCCGTAAAAACAGGGTAAAGTTAGGATGGAGTAGAGCTTTTGCTTATGTTGTAGGCATCATAGCCACGGATGGTAATCTTTCTCCAGACTTACGGCACATACACGTTACATCCAAGGATTACGAAATAGTTGCGAATTGTAAAAAATATCTCGGATTAAAAAATAAAATAAGCAAAAAAGGGCGAGGAGGTTCAAAAGAGAAAAAATATTATGTGTTGCAATTCGGCGACGAGAATTTCTATGACTTTTTGTTAGAGTTGGGTCTTACACCAAGGAAGTCAAAGACAATATCAATACTCAGGGTGCCTGCAAAATATTTCCAAGACTTTTTGAGAGGATGTATAGATGGAGATGGCAGTATTTCCATCTCTAAACATCCCGAGAGTAGATACCCGCAGTATAAACTGAGGTTGTGTTCGGCCAGTAGGGCTTTCTTGGATTGGATTTTGCGATCTTGTCGAAGGTTGCTTGGGGCAACAGGTGGCTCTATCTCTAAAACAGAAAAATCTTCAGTGTATACACTGACTTTTGCAAAACAGAACAGTATCCTCTTGCTAAAGATGATTTATTCTGGAAATGTGATATGCTTAGGCAGAAAAAGAAAAATAGCGTTGCAAATAATAAAGCCGGGGTGGCGAAATTAGAAGACGCACTTGCCTTAGGAGCAAGCGGGAGTTATCCCATGGAGGTGCAAGTCCTCTCCCCGGCACAAATAATTTTTCAAATAAAGATTGCCCACCAACAGGAATTTTAGTTTTCCACATTTTTTTTTTCATAATACTTGTTTTTTTGGTATAGTGAGTTAGTTATGAAGACTTCTAAATTTTGTGTTTTTGTTTTTGCTTTTTTATTAATTTTTACAACTTCATTTTATTCTTTAATCGTATCAAACGTTTCCGCTTCAGTGACCAGTGGGCCAACGTTAGTCAAAGATATAACGACTACTCCTATTGAGTTCGGTGAACTTAATACCGAAAGTATGGCTATATTTGCTAATGAGATATATTTTTCTGCCGTACTAGAAATTGGTGGTTCTGATGTTATAGGTCTCTGGAAAAGTGATGGCACCATAGGGGGTGCTGGTACTGAATTAGTGAGGGAATTCGACGTGATTTCCGCCGATGTTCTCAATAGATTTATGGTTGCAGACGATGTTTTTTACTTTGTTGTTTCTTCTGGGGACGAGTATGGTCTATGGAAATCCGATGGTACCAGTGAAGGGACAGTATTAGTTCATTCGGAAATCTTCGATGAATACAAGCCCAAGCTAGTTTATAATAATATTTTGTATTTTTATGGTGCAGATAGAGATGAGTTTGATGATCCTGTGTATGGGGTATATAAATCTGATGGTACAGAAGGGGGTACCGTGTTGCTTAAGACTTTCGATCAAGGTGATGAGTTGGATAGTAGTCCTTTTGTGGAGGTTGAAGATTTGATTTATTTTATTGCATATACAAATGCAAACGGTGCTGAACTTTGGAAAACTGATGGAACCACTGTGGGCACGGAAATAGTTTTAGATATAACAGGAGATGATACGTCTGGCGCTAACCGAATAGTAGGAGAGATGGGCTCCAATGTATATTTTATAGGTGATGACTCTGGCTCAGAGGATTATAAGCAGCTCTGGAAATCAGACGGCACAGCACTTGGAACTATTGAACTGAATCCGTTTCCGGATACAGATTTTTCTCAGTATTATAGTTTTCCCTCACCTGTACTTGATGGATATATCTATTTTAGCGCAGGAGATGTATTAGTCAGATACGACGGAATGTCGGCGGGAGTTGAGGAAGTCGTGGAGTCCTTGCCTGGCAATGTGTATTTCCATGGGTTCGCATCAAGCTCAGGGACTTCTCTACCTGTTACCGAGGATTATGTTTACTTTATTACTAATTCAGGAGAGGTTATAAAATTATACAGGAGTGATGGTACAGAGTTGGGTACAGAAGTAGTTGCAGGCTTGCCAAGTATTTCCGAAGTTTACGTTGACGAAGTATCTGGCCTAGCTTTGCTTGGTGATGATATTTATTTTATAACCAATTCAGTGACACCAGTAGGTAATACACTAATGGTGTATGATGGTGCGACGTTTACCAAGCTTGGGGGGCTGTATGATACAGAAGAAAATGAATGGTTCATGTTTGCTACTGAAGACAAATTATTTTTTAGCGCTGGGACCAACCTATATGTTACTGATGGGACTGTGGATGGTACTGGCTCTATTCTTGGCACAGGTTCCACTACTCTCTCTTCAGGTTTATTGGTTGAAGCGGGAGACAAAGCTTTCTTCACTATTGATGAAGAACTGTGGGTAACTGATGGGACAGAAGACGGCACAATTTCTCCGGAGACAGTTGTTGTTAACTCCATTATGCCTCATAGCTTAAATGGCAATGCTTACTTTTGGGTAATAGACGGAGAGGATAATTACGAGTTATGGAAGTCTGACGGTACGGAAGAAGGAACGCTTTTAGTGAAAGACAACGGAACTGTTTCTTATAGTGAAGATGGCGAGAATGGTTCCGTGGTTGTTGGTGATAAGTATTATATGTTGTCTTATGATGAGGATGGTGATACTTCTGGCGTTCTTGTCACTGACGGCACAGAAGTCGGTACATATGAAGTGATTAATGGTTTAACCGGAGACGATGCGCCTTCATATATTACTACGATAAACAATGGAATCTATCTCATTAATGCTAATGGTTTACAAAAGATAAATCTTGATAGTAGTGAGCTGGAAGATCCGATAGTTGGGCAGAGCTTCGAAAGCTTTAATTTATTTAACGGTAAGCTCTATTTTATTCTAAACATTAACGCTGAATCACTCTATCATAGTTTATACTCAACTGACGGGACGGATGAGGGGACCTCTTTGGTGAAGCATTTCGTTGATGATCAATCCAGTGATTTTTCTGGCGAGCTGGTTGTTGGAGAAAATAAGTTTTATGTTGTAGACACTTATAACGGCATCTGGGTATCTGATGGTACCTCTGGTGGAACCGTAGAGGTGTTTGATGTTGTGGGTGGTGGGCTGGATGCTGAAGGTGTAGCGAGATATTTCTTGTCTGGTGATGTATTGTATTTTGGAGGTCTCGGAGATGATGGTTATGAGTTGTGGAAGTCAAACGGCACAGAAAGTGGAACAGAATTTCTTGCGAATACGGGAGAGTATGCTTTTAGTATGCACAAAGAAGCTCCATTCTTTGGTGCGTCTAGTACCTGGGGCGGTACTGAGCTGTGGACTTCTGACGGCACTACGGGTGGGACAGAAATGGTTGAAGATCTTAACCCGGGTGCTTTTAGCGCATTATCAGATAATAATCATTATGCAAGTATCGGAAATACTTTTGTATTTATGGCTGAAACTTTTGAAAATGGAAACGAGCTCCATTCTCTGGTCTGGGATGATCCTGAGCCAGTTCCTACTACATCTACACCGAGCGTAACTAGTGGTTCGGCGCCTGGCGGTGGGAGGAAGACACCTTCTTTACCTGTCGCAAATATTACGAATCAAAATCTAGTTGGTCCAAATACAGTTACTCCTCCTATAAAAAATCCACTAATATTAAACAGAATGCTCCGCATGGGTATGCGAGGTGAAGATGTAAGAGCTCTACAGAAGAAACTAAATGAACTAGGATATACTGTGGCTCTGTTTGGTCCAGGCTCTCCAGGTAATGAAACCAGCATATTTGGTCCTCTAACTCGCGCTACAGTAATACGATTCCAACTAGCCAATGGTCTAGTAGGTGATGGCATTGTAGGGCCACTGACGCTGGCTGCGCTTAATAATTAATTCTGAGGCCTGGGGCGGAATTGAACCGCCGTATATTCCTTTTGCAGAGGAATGCCTTACCACTTGGCTACCAGGCCGTCTATGTATATTACTTTTCTCGTAGGAGTTCGTCAATTTTTTGACGATTCTTTTCGCCGAGGTCGAGCGCAACTTCGAGGAAGGGAACATTCTTCACTGCCATATTTTCCTTCAGGCTTTTTCTGAAGTCACCCAAATTTCTTTTAATAAAATTTAGAGCGGACTCTGCTTTGGTGTCCGGCAATACGGTAATCCATATGGTTCCTCGCTTGAGGTCAGGTGATACTGTGGCGTGAGTCACTGTGATGAGCGAAGTATGGCTATCAGTCTTCGACAAAAATGAAGCGAACTCTTCACGTATGAAGTTTGCCACTTTTTCTTGTCTGCCACCGTGTGAGCTGTGATCTGTATGCATTATTTTTGAACAATGCTAAATGATTCTATAACGTCGCCTACAGCTATTTCAGATTTAGATTCGATCATCATGCCGAATTCACCGTCTTCTACTACACTAGTCTTAGATTTATTTTTTTCTAAATTGACTACTTTACCTTGCCCTATCTCAAAGTCTCGACGCAAGATCCGAACGGTGCTATTTAAGTTGAGTTTGCCTTCGGTTATTTTACCGCCAAGTATCTGACGTTCTTTGGTTCGGCTAAAAGTGCGCAGAATCTTGGCCTTGCCTACTATCTCTAGTGTTTCTACGCGAGGTCGGCGCTTTTCCAGTTCTTCTTTTAGCCAATCAGTGGCTTTGTAGATAATATCGAAGCTCATAATAGTAGCACCACGTTGTTCAGCTAGCTCTACTGCGCTTTTGTCAGTTTTAACATTGAATCCTAGCACTATTGCATTTTCGCAGTCAGCAATACATTTAATGTCAGATTCGGAAATAGCGCCAGCTCCTTTCATCACTACGCGAAACTCGGCATTATCGCTCTTAATCAAGTCAACCTCTTTCTCTAAGGCTTCGAGCGCACCCAAGCTGTCAGCTTTGAGTATCACGGGGATTATTTTGTTTGTTGTATTTTGTTCACCATTTGGATAACTAGTTTTATTGTCTAGAATCTGGCAGGCGCGGGCGCATTCGAGAGCTTGCTTCTTGTCTCCGAAAGTTTTAAATGTAGCTCCTACGCTTGGCATTTTATCGAATCCGAATATCCGCACGGGTGCAGAGGCGTGCGCTTCGCTAATTTTTTTACCCAGATAGTTTTCTATGACTCGGACGACGCAGGTAGAGTCTCCAGCTACCACAGTCTCTCCTGTTTTAAGCGTGCCATTTTTGAGGACCAGGGTCGCCTGAAGTCCGCGTTTTGGATCAAGGTTGGCTTCAAGAACAAATCCAGACGCTAGCGCATCGTCATCACTGGTAAGGTTTTCCATCTCTGTTACTAGAAGTATGAGCGAGAGCAGGGTATCTATACCAGCACCGGTTTTAGCGGAAATCTCTACAAAAGGAATCTTGCCACCGTAGTTTTCCAGATATATTTCTTTCTCAGCAAGTTCTATTTTTACCTTTTCTACATTTGCGCTAGGTTTGTCTACTTTATTGATAGCTACTATAACGGGCATACCAGTTGACTCAATAGCTTTCCAAGCTTCCACTGTTTGGGTTTTTACACCATCATCAGCTGCGACTACTAGTATAGCGATGTCGGCAACACGGGCTCCGCGTTCACGCATTTTAGAAAATGCTTCATGACCTGGAGTATCTAGAAAGGTAATTTTTTTCTCTTGGTTGTGCTCGTCTGTGTGTAAAACTTCATATGCAGAAACGCGCTGGGTTATACCGCCGACTTCGCCTTCAACTACGTTGGTGTTGCGGATATAGTCGAGCAGGGTAGACTTACCATGGTCCACATGGCCCATAACTACTACTACTGGCGATCTCTCGATTTTTTTTATTTCTTTCTGCATTGTAATTTAAAACTTAACTTACTTTACTCTGCGCCAAAACATCTTTTTCCTCGTCTGACAGTTCGTACTCGGATTTATGTTTAACTACTGGTTTAGCGAATACACTCATGCGGTCGCGCGAATACAAACTCGAAATCACCACACCATCACCTTCCTCATTTAGCATACCTATGGCAAAGCTTTGGTTGCCACCTTGGTCGGGGAATGGGTTGAAGCGTATAGTCTTGAGGCCACGAACACTCTTCTTGAGCTTGGCGTTTATGTCCTCTAATTCGCGTTTTTGGAGTTCGGTTGTTTTTTTAATCTCGATGATTGTCTGCTCGAGAAAATCTATTGTGTCTTCTAGGTCCTTGCCTTTTTTGCCGAGAAAGAATTTTTTTAATCGCTTTTCTGTAGTGAACATCCAAAATGCGCCTATGAAAATAGCGATACCCACAAAAACAAAAAGAGCTATTTCTAGCCTTGCATCCATATGTTTTCAATATATACCCAGTAGTGAATTTTAGCAAGGCGTCTCAGCGCGATAAATCATCATTGCTAAAATCTACTACCTGGGTATACTAACTTCGTGCCGAAATCAACCAAACAAGTATATATGGACTATGCCTCTAGCTCTGTACGGCGGTCTGCGAATCCGAGTGCAATACATGAGCTCGGTGTAAAAGAGCGTCAAAAGCTCGAACAAGCTAGGCGTCTGGTGGCTCAAATCCTAGGTGCGCATGCGGACGAGATAATTTTTACCTCAGGTGCGACAGAGAGCAACAATCTAGCTATTCTAGGTATGAAGCGTGGTGATATGGTCACCACTAACATTGAGCATGCTTCAGTGATTGAATCGGCTCGGCATCGAGGGGCTACTATAGTACCAGTCGAAGCGAACGGAATAGTAGATCCGAAAAAAATAAAAAAGGCAATAAATAAAAACACTGTTTTGGTGTCGGTGATGTACGCGAACAATGAGATAGGGACAATACAACCAGTCCGAGAAATTACTAAAGAAATACGGCATTACAATAAAACTAATAATAAAAACCTGCCTGCCGGTAAGCAGGTGTATTTTCACATCGACGCGGTGCAGGCGGTGAACTACTTGCCGCTAAATGTAGAAAAACTTGGCGTGGATATGCTTTCTTTTAACGGGGCAAAGATTTATGGACCGAAAGGAGTAGGGGTTCTTTATGTGAGACGTGGTACACCAATCTCTAAAATCATGTTTGGTGGCGATCAGGAGCGTGGCCTGCGTCCTGGTACAGAGAATGTCGCGGGTGCAGTGGCATTAGCTCGAGCACTAGAAGAGACAGAGAGGATAAAAGAGAGTGAAGTAAAGCGACTAGTTAAACTGCGAGATTATTTTTTTACAAAAATTCGCCAGATGCCTTTTGGTTCAGAAATAATTGTAAATGGAGATAGGGAAAACAGGTTACCCAACAATGTAAATATAACAATTCCCAAAATTCCTAGCGATTTGCTGGTGATCGAGCTTTCAGCCCGAGGTATCACGGCTTCAGCTAAAAGTGCTTGCAAGGCTGGAGACGGAAAAGCTTCACATGTCCTTAAAGCCATCAATCCAAACATGAGTGAAACTGATGGTTCACTACGGTTTTCAATTGGGCGAGATACTACCAAGCCGGATATTGACTATACTGTAAAAGCTCTTGTGGAAATTTTGAAAAAATTAGAAAAGTGGTATAATTAAAAATATGGAACTTAAAGATTTAAATCATTCTCAACTTTTGCTTCTTGTGGTCTTGCTTTCTTTTATTACCTCGATTGCCACAGGTATAACTACAGTGACGCTTATGCAGGAGGCGCCTATTTCTATAACATCTCCGATCAACCGTGTGATTCAGCAAACAGTGGAGAAGATAGTGCCTGCACCAAGTAATGATAAACCCCAGACGGTAGTGATAAAAGAAGAGGATCTTGTGGTGGACGCTATTGCGAAAAACAAATCCGCCTTATTTGCGGTGAGTAAAGATTTTCGCGACCCAACCAGCAATACATTAACCGAAATATCTATCGGTCAGGGCTTTGCCGTATCGGCTGATGGTGTAGTAGCGGTAGACGCTCAATGGGCTCCGGGTGATGATTCGTATTATGTAGAAAATGCATCTGGAAAATCTAAAGCCGAGTTTTTATTTACCGATAAAGGTGTGTCATATCTCAAGATTGGTGATTCAGTAGCGGGTAGAACGGCACCTACTGCAGCCGTGCCAGCTTTTGGTGACATAAGTAAAATAAAAGCAGGGCAGAGGCTAATAGTGTTCGGTGATACTATCAACTCTTTTATTTTCGACGGCACAGAAGCTGTGAAAGTGAACATCACTAAATCTCTTGCTGGGGGTATGGTCCTAGATCTTGAGGGTGAAGTTCTAGGTATAGCTCTCTCGGGGGAAGGTAAGTCTTTTGTATCGGCAAATATAATACAAGAGTCGCTTACAGCAAATCAATAATTTAGTTCTTTAATTGAGTAAAATTTTTACAATTTGCAACTTTATAACTTTACACTTTTAACTTTCAACAATGCCACCACTAAACAGATTCACAACTAAAGCACGCGACGCAATCAAGAAAGCTCACGAGCTCGCCATCGAGCGTGGAGTGAATCATGTTTCTTCTCTACACCTACTCGCGGCTTTGCTCCTACAAGAAGAGTCTATGGTTAACTCGATTTTAGATAAGCTCGAGGTGGATACAATGCTCATGAGTGACTCAGTTCTCGACTTAATAGAGACGCCAGAGTCTCGAAGTACACTCTCGCCTTCATACCAGATATATCTTAATCCTGATCTAGCACAAGTGATAGAATATTCTGCTAAAGTTGCCGAGTCTATGAAAGACGATTTCGTTTCCACAGAACATTTGTTCCTAGCGACTCTCGAAGTGGCGAATGATTCCAGGGAGATACTTTCTCGATTTAGGATAAATAAAGAATCAGTACTCAAGGTTTTGAATGAACTTAGAACTCAAAATATTACAGACGTGTCGGAGCCAAAGAAATTCAAACTTATCTTAAAATACACTCGCAATCTGACCAAGCTCGCGAAAGAAGACAAGCTTGATCCAGTTATCGGACGAGACGACGAGATAACTCGTATTATGCAGATACTTTCGCGCCGAACAAAAAACAATCCGATACTGATCGGCGAAGCGGGTACTGGTAAGACCGCAGTAGTAGAAGGGCTAGCTAACCGAATCATTAAAGGCAATGTGCCAGAATCGCTTAAAGATAAGGAGCTAGTATCGCTCGATCTTGGACTTCTTGTTGCGGGTACGAAATATCGTGGAGAATTTGAAGAAAGGCTGAAGGGAATAATGAAAGAGATAGAACGTTCAGATGGTAAGATAATTGTTTTTATCGATGAGATACATACCATAGTAGGCGCAGGTGGTGCTGAGGGCACAATGGATGCTTCGAATATGTTGAAGCCTGCACTCTCTCGAGGTGAACTGCGAGCGATAGGCGCCACAACCTTACGTGAATATCAGAAACATATCGAGAAGGATCCAGCGTTGGCGCGACGTTTCCAACCGGTGTATATCGAAGAGCCATCACTCGAAGACGCTATTGCTATACTGCGTGGACTCAAAGAGCGCTATGAGCTTTTCCACGGCGTGCGTATTACAGATGATGCAATAGTTTCTGCGGTGAACCTGTCTGCGCGATATATTACAAACAGATTTCTGCCAGACAAAGCGGTGGACTTGATAGACGAAGCGTCAAGCTCGCTTAAGATAATGCTTGAGAACAAGCCACCAGTCCTTGAAGATGCGCACAGGAAGATCATGCGTCTAGAGATAGAGAAAGAAGCGCTCAAGAAAGAAATATCTAGTTTGAGTGGTGAAAGTAAGGATAAAGAAGAAAAAGAAAAGGAACGTGAGCTCAAAGCCAGGGTGAAAGAAGTGGACAGAGAAATAGCTAACTTGTATGAAAAGACTAAAGAGCTAGAGTTAAAGTGGCAGAATGAAAAGTCCACAGTGGCTGAGATACGAGCTATCAAAAAAGAACTAGATACTATACGCCTTGAAGCTGAAGATGCTGAGATGAAGTCTGATTTGGCAAAAGCCGCTGAAATACGTTACGGTAAAATACCAACGCTAAAGAAAGATTTGGAAACCAAGTTAGCTCGCCTGAAAAAATTACAGAAGTCGCGTAGAATCTTGAAAGAAGAAATCACCGCAGAAGATATTGCCGAGGTTGTAGCTCGCTGGACCGGCATACCACTTTCCAAAATGCTGGAGGAGGAGCGCGAAAAGCTGGAGAAAATGGAAGTCGAGCTCAAGAAGCGGGTTGTGGGCCAAGATGAAGCTATCAAGAGGATGGCTGATGTCATTCGTCGCTCGCGCGCGGGTATCGGTGACCCGAATCGTCCAATAGGCTCCTTCATTTTTCTCGGGCCGACTGGCGTAGGTAAAACAGAACTTACCAAAGCTCTGGGGCAATTCATGTTCAATGACGACAAGGCAATAATTCGCGTGGATATGTCGGAATACATGGAACGACACTCAGTGTCTAAGCTCGTAGGTTCGCCTCCAGGATATGTGGGTTATGATGAAGCCGGCCAACTAACTGAAGCGGTACGACATAGGCCGTACGCGGTGGTGCTTTTCGATGAAATAGAAAAGGCGCATCCGGAAGTATTTAATATGCTACTGCAAGTGATAGATGAAGGTAGACTGACAGACGGTAAGGGCAGGATGGTGAATTTCAAAAACACCATCATAATACTGACCTCGAACATTGGTTCGCAGTTTGTGGAGAAGATGGAATCTATCGGCTTCTCAAATAATTCCGAAAAGCAGGACTACAATAATATGAAGGATAAAGTGCTCGAAGCGCTGAAAGATAATTTCCGACCAGAATTTCTGAACCGTCTTGATGAAATAATAGTGTTCGATGTTCTCTCGCCTGAAGTGATCGCTGAGATAGTGAAACTTCGCGTCAAGGTAGTGGAAGACAGGTTGCTTGCAAAAGGTATTAGTTTTGAGATAAGTAACGAAGCGCTGAAGTACCTCGCAACTGTCGGCTACGATCCGCATTACGGTGCGCGACCAATCAACCGCCTGATTCAGAATAAAATATTGAATCCTATAGCGTCATACATAATCAGTAATGGCGTGAAGAAAGGTGATGCTGTGGTGGTGTCTGTAAAGGCTGGTGAACTACTTATCGAAACTAAACGAGGCACAAAATCTAATCGTATTAAAAGCCCGATCCATATATCTACGCGCTCAGAAGCGTAAGAGTTTTATAGGTGCAAAAAAATGTTTTTTGTGCTATTTTGTTTCTATTGCGTCGCCCCGCCTTACGTGAGGCGGTGTAAAGTGGTAGAGCTTGCCCCGCCATGGCGGGGTGAGGTCAATTACAACAGACGTAAAAACTTTTGAAAAATTAATATGCGTCGGTGGTAGAGTGGTCAATTACAACAGACTGTAAATCTGTCGGCCTTAGGCCTACGTAGGTTCGAATCCTACCCGGCGCACAATGCAAAAGCATTTCAGATCCTTTGTGGTTGCTGTAATCGTATTATTGCTTACGACCTTTTTATTATGGCCTAAGATGGGGGCAGTGGCGAAGGAGTATTTGATGGGAAAAGTTTTAGGAAGTGCACTTTGCCCGAGCGGTGATGGCACTACTTTCGACGATGAAATACTCGCGCGGGTAGATAAAAACATAGCTTTACCTGCTGGTTATACACCTTCAGGTATGATGTTGATACCGCGAGACATCAGAGCTACGAAGACAATCTGCATCAAAGAAGAAGTGGCGTCGTATTTGCGAGCGATGTTTAACGACGCGGAATTAGAAAATATAAAACTTGCAGTGACTTCTGGATTCCGGAGTTCTGAAACACAGTCAGTGCTTTACAACGCGCTCTTTAAGCTAAAAGGCAAAAAGGCAGAAGACAGAATTGCTAAACCACTACATTCTGAACATCAGCTTGGTACCACCATGGATCTCTCAGGTGCTTCGATAAATTATTTAAGCGCAAGCGATAAATTTATCGGTACTCCGGAGAGTAAGTGGCTAGAAGAGAATGCTCATAAATATGGATTCATAATGAGCTATCCGAGTGGTCAAAAGCCAGCTACTGGTTACGATTATGAGCCGTGGCATTACCGATATGTGGGCACAGAAGTAGCTGAAGCAATGAAAAAGGATGGTCTTACTATCGGGGAATACCTGGATTTGCAAGAAAATAAGGACTAAAACTTGCAACCCTCTTAAAAATATGTTATTATATAAAAGTATTTAAGGGCCCGAACGGCTTTTTTTGTTTCAGTCTAGAGGCTGGGATAATATAACAAAATGGATATAAGAAATATTGCAATAATAGCGCACGTGGACCACGGTAAAACTACCCTAACAGACGCACTCATGAAGCAGTGTGGTGCTACTACTGAAGAAGGCGCATCTATGGATTCGAATGCTCTCGAAAAAGAGAGAGGTATAACCATATATTCCAAAAATACTTCTGTAAATTATAAAGGTACAAAGATAAACATTGTTGATACTCCTGGTCACGCAGACTTCGGATCAGAAGTGGAACGAGTATTGCGAGCGATAGATTCTGTGCTTTTGCTCGTGGATGCTGTGGAGGGTCCCATGCCTCAGACGCGTTTTGTGCTCAAGAAGTCGCTTGAGCTTGGGCTCAAGCCTATAGTGGTCATAAACAAGATAGATAAGCCTGCTGCAGATGTGGCTCGTGTGCATGATGAAGTTCTAGAATTATTTTTAGAGCTCGGTGCGAGTGACGATCAGGCGAATTTCGAGACTATTTACGCGATAGGGCGTGAAGGGAAAGCTTTTAAAAAGATCGGCGATATGTCGACTGACTTATCTCCATTGCTTGATTTAATACTAGAAAAAGTTCCAGGGATATCTACGGGTGGCGATAAAAAAATGTCAGCTCAAGTATTTAATCTTGGATATGATAACTTCCTAGGTAGAATGGCGGTGGCTCGAATCTACTCTGGTAAGATTAATTCTGGTAGCACTATTTTTGTGAAAAATGAATCTGGGGTTCGAAAAGGCAAAATTACCAAGCTTTTTGTTTTCGAAGGTATTAATCGTAAAGAAGTAGCATCTGCAGAATCAGGCGATGTGGTGATGGTGGCTGGTATCCCAGACATTTATATTGGCGAAACTCTCTGTGAAGACGAAAGTGTAGAAAAGTTGCCCGCTATAGCTATCGACGAACCAACACTTTCCCTGGATTTCTTGGTTAACGATTCTCCATTTGCTGGCAGGGAAGGTAAGCTTTTGACCTCTCGTCAGATTAAAGAAAGACTAGAAAAAGAACTTGAGATCAATGTGGGACTCCGGGTTGATTTTTCTCCCGATCAGCGAGGCGCTACTGGTCCGAGTTTTTTTAAAGTTTATGGACGAGGTGAGCTACACATCGCAATTCTCTTGGAAAATATGCGGCGTGAGGGTTTTGAGATTCAAGTCTCAGAACCAGAGGTAATTGTGCGAGAAGAGGACGGAGTAAAAACCGAACCTTATGAAGAACTGGTCATAGACGTTCCGATGGAATACTCTGGAAGCGTCATAGAGAAGATAGGCAAGAGACGCGGGGTAATGAAAAGTATGGCGGAAAAGCATGGTGTTGCAAGAGTTATTTTCGACATACCAACCCGAGGGCTCTTGGGCTATCGCGGGGAGTTCATTGTGGACACAAAAGGGGAAGGTATCATGTCGTCTAGAGTTATAGGATTCAAAGAATATGCTGGTGAGATCAATAAACGTGAATATGGGTCTATGATTTCCATGGCTTCTGGTAAAGCAGTAGCCTTTTCTCTTGCAAATCTACAAGAACGTGGTATATTATATATAGGACACGGAGTGGAAGTGTATGAAGGTATGGTTATCGGTAATGTGCTGAAGGGTGAAGACATGACAGTGAACCCTACGAAGGGTAAGCAACTCACTAACATGCGCGCTTCCGGTACTGATGAAGCCATATTCCTAAATCCTCCTTTCATTTTGAATATTGAACGAGGTCTCGAGGTGATGAGTGGAGATGAGTATCTAGAGATCACGCCAAGCTCAGTCCGCTTGCGCAAGAAGTTTTTAACAGAGATAGATAGGACCAGGAGCAAGCGTTAGAAAATTTATTTTCGACTTTACAACTTTCAAACTTACAACTTATTTATGCCAACCATATCTTTCAAACCAAAAAAAGTTACCAAGAAAATAATTTCTGGTCTACAAGAACGTGCGAGCGACGTGATTATGCATCGTTTTGGTTTGACTGCGGATGGCGCGCGCAAAACTCTGGAAGAAATCGGCAAGAAATACAACATAACTCGTGAGCGAGTGCGTCAGATAGAGAATGCGGCGATTAATTTAATAAAGAAATCTCAAGCTTATAAGAGTGAGCAAGCCACTTTCGAAGAGTTGAAGAAGTTAGTGCGAGAGCTCGGCTTTGTTGTATCAGAGCATGAACTACTGTCCCATGTTTCAAAAGACAAGAATACCCAGAATCACATACACTTTTATCTAGTCCTCGGGGACGCTTTCAAGAAGCATCGTGAAGACGAGCACTTTCATTCTCGCTGGAGCGTGGATGACGAAATGGCTGACAAAATCCATGACTCACTACGCAAGCTATATAGTAATCTGAAAGACGAAGACATCGTGCCCGAGACAGATATGATCAAGAAATTCTTCGATCATTTAAAAGATGTAGCAGAGGAATATAAGAATGAAGAGATTGTTAAGAGGTGGCTCGCTATGTCAAAAACTATTTCTAAAAATCCTCTAGGAGAATGGGGCCGAGCAAACTCTCCAAGTATCCGCACGCGCGGAGTTAGGGACTATGCATTTCTAGTAATGCGTCGCCATGGTTCACCAATGCATTTTAAAGAAGTTGCAGATGCTGTTTCAAAAACTTTCGGTAAGAAAATACACTATGCTACTTGTCATAATGAACTTATAAAGGATAGCAGATTCGTGTTAGTGGGCCGAGGCATATACGCATTGTCGGAATGGGGGTACAAAGCCGGAATAGCTCGCGAAGTTATCCGCGACATACTGAAGAATGAGGGCCCTATGACCAAGGAAGCTGTAGTGGCTCGGGTGAATAAGGAGAGATACTTCAAGAAGAACACCATTCTGGTGAATCTGGTCAATCCTAAATACTTCAAGAAAGGTAAAGATGGACTTTATAGCGCTATTTAGTTAAAATTATAGAGTATGATCGATAAGTTTTTATTCGACCTCTATAGATTTTTTGTCGTTGTCATTTTGCCTTTACTTGGAGTCTTCTTGCTCGGCAAGGCTGCATTTAAAGTGTGGCTTCACTATATACGGCAAGATTTTATATCAGGGATTGACTATGTTTTGCTCGAAATAATTCCGCCTCGCGAAGTAGAACGTAGTCCGAAAGCCATGGAGCTTTTTTTTGCGAATGCTCTTTATCACTGGAGCATGAAAGGGGGCGCCGAAGAATATTGGCAGGGTGCGGTGTGGTTTTGGTTTTCTCTCGAGATAGTCTCTATCGATGGGCAGGTGCATTTCTATATTAGGACACCTACTCGTATCAGGAGCTTAATCGAGACACAGATGTATGCTCAGTATCCGCAGGCGCAAATCAAGGAAGCCGAAGACTATACTCTGGCGGTGGATGAGATAAGTTCAAGGAGTAAATGGAACGCTTGGGGTTGTGAGTTTGCTCTTGAAAAACCCGAAGCTTTTCCCATAAAGACTTATGTCGACTTTGGTCTCGATAAAGACCCAAAAGAAGAATTCAAAGTTGATCCTATGTCAGGACTTATAGAATTCTTTGGTTCTTTAGAGAAGGGGGAGCAAGCTTGGATGCAGATCGTGGTGACGCCGTCGAAAGTAGAATACAAAACTCCTGGAACGTATTTTGGGAAGCATAATTGGGTGGCGCAAGCTAAACTTGAGTTAAATAAGCTTCTAAAAGATTACACCTCTGTGAAGGGTAAAGGTCAGACTCTGGGCACAGATGCACGAATCGAAATACGTACACCCGACACGCTTAAAACCACTGTGGATGGTCTGATGAAGAAAACAACCAAGCTCGGTTTCGATACTGGTATACGAGTTATGTATGTGGCTCCGAAAGAAATATTTCCACCAGGTACTCGAACTAATAATTCGCGCAACATCCGTCTTATTATGCGCCAGTACTCTAATCCCGACACTAACTCTTTTACTCGAATTAACTCTGCGCAGGGTGATGCCTACAGTGGTCTTTTCCCAGCCTCAAAAGAAACAGTGATGATGCTTGCGGATAGGCTTCTGCATGAGTATCGTGAGCGGGCCTTTTTTCATCACCCACTTCGTCATCAAATATTTTCTATGCCCAACTGGAACTGGCCATTGCCGGGGATCTTCGTTCTGGGTGGTTTGATTAAAGCTTATGCTCATCCGCATACTTTTGTTTTGAACACTGAGGAGCTCGCGACCATCTGGCACTTTCCAGGTCAGATACTTAAAGTTCCTACGCTTACTCGCATCGAGTCTAAAGAAGCTTCGCCACCTCCAAACTTACCTACATAAAATATGCATCAAAAGAAAATATATATTGTTATATTTGTTGTAGTTATTGCGCTGTTTTTTTTAAATGCACCTACTGATTTTCCAACTGGTTCTGTTTTTAGTGTAGAAAAAGGAGATAGTCTGCGAAGTGTATCGCAGGGACTTAAGGAGAATAATTATATTCGTTCGCGAGTAGTTTTTGAGGCTTTTGTGATTTTATTCGGTGGGGAAAAGCGAGTATTTTCCGCTGACTATTTTTTTGAAAATAAACTCACGGTTTATGAGATAGCTCATCGCATAGTGCGAGGGGAGAGGAATCTAGCTCCAGTTAAAGCGACAGTGCCAGAGGGGTTTACGACTTCAGAGATCGCTGAACTTTTCTCGCAGAAACTTCCTTCTTTTAATAAGGAAAAATTTTTAAGCAAAGCAAAAAATCTAGAGGGTTATCTATTTCCAGACACATACTTTTTCTTTTCTGACGACGATGAAGAAAAAGTTTTGAAGGCTATGCAAGATAATTTCAACAAGAAGATAGCTCCGCTTCGAGACAGTATTGCAAAAAGTGGCAAAAGTGAGAAAGAAATAATAATAATGGCCTCTCTTGTGGAGGGTGAGGCAGAGGGAGACCAAGACAGGGAATACATCGCGGGTATTTTATGGAAACGTCTATCTATAGGTATGGCTCTTCAGGTAGATGTGGCGCCGGTGACTTATAAAGAGCGGGGTTTGCCTTCTGCTCCGATAAATAATCCTGGACTCAAAGCAATAGAGGCAACACTTAATCCAAAGAAATCAGATTATCTATATTATCTACATGATGACGATGGTAAGATATATTATGCGAGTAGTTATGCTGGGCATCAGGCAAATATAAATAAATATTTGCGAGACTAATATGCGCAAACACAATCTAGCTTTCATAGATATAGAAACCACTGGTCTCAATGTGCTCTTAAATGAGGTTATCGAGATAGGGTGCGTTATCACAACCCCGGGGCTTGAGGTGCTGGAAGAATTTGAGATAAAGATTAAACCAGAGAATCTGGAAGATGCAGATCCGGTGGCGCTGAAAATAAATCATTATAATACCAAAGACTGGGAATGTGCAGTATCTCTAGGAGAGGCTATGAAAGTTTTCGCCGACAAAGTAGACGGGTGTGTAATGGTGGGGCAGAATGTGGCTTTTGACTCAGGGTTTATTGAACACAGCTTGGCGCGGTCTGGAGTGGAAAACAAAATGCACTATCATAAGCTCGACACTATCTCGATAGCTTGGGCCAAACTTCATAAAGATCCTGAGCTCTTACACTTTTCTCTACACGAGCTTTGTACACGCTTTGGTATTAAAAACGAGCGCCCGCACTCTGCTCTCTCTGACGCCCGAGCCACCTACGAGCTTTACAAGAAGCTGATGAGCTTGTAAGCTCAAAATGATGGCGAAGAAAACGGTTTTTGTGGGGCTTTCGGGCGGAGTGGATTCTGCTCTCAGCGCCACATTACTTAAACAAGAAGGTTATGAAGTGGTAGGAGTTTTTATCCGGACTTGGCATCCGGAATTTTTGGAGTGCAATGAAGAGGAGGAGCGCAAGGACGCTATGCGCGTGGCAGCGCATCTCGACATTCCATTTTTGACTTTTGATCTAGAGAAAGAATACAAGAAAGAAGTGGCAGATTATATGATCAGTGAATATCGCGCTGGGCGTACGCCGAATCCCGATGTGATGTGCAATAAAGAAGTAAAATTCGGGGCATTTCTGAAAAAAGCGGTAGAAATGGGGGCAGATTATGTAGCTACTGGGCATTATGCTGTAGCAGAGCCGGCAAAGCAAAATAAAAATCTTCGCAAATCAAGCAAAAACTCACCGCCTTACCCTCTCTACGGGGGCTCCCTGCCCGTCCGGCAGGCGGGCGACACGGATTCGTTTTTACTTGATTTGCTACGAAGCCCGGATGATTCGAAAGATCAGTCATACTTTCTTTGGACCCTAAACCAGAAACAACTCTCTAAAATTATTTTTCCAATAGGGCATTTACGTAAAGTGCAAGTGCGAGCCTTGGCTAAAAAATTTAGTTTACCTGTAGCAGAGAAGAAGGACAGCCAAGGTATTTGTTTCTTGGGTGCTGTGGATTTGAAAGAATTTTTGCGACATTACATAAAGCAGAAAAAAGGTAAAGTTGTGAATGAAAAAGGCGAGGTGATAGGTACACACAACGGCGCAGTATTTAGCACTCTTGGCGAGAGGCATGGTTTTACTATTACCCAAAAAACTCCCAACGACTCTCGCTACTATATAGTGGCTAAGGATTTGAAGAAAAATACACTTACGGTTTCGACTAGGCAAGACCTGGTCAAAAACAATTCTACAATTCTAACGAATTACAGAATAGAAAAAACAAATTGGATAAATAAAATTCCAGAGGCTAATAAAAAGTATAGTGCACAAGTGCGTTACCACGGCGAATTTTTGAAGTGCCAAATTAAAGCCATAAGTAAATTTGGCGCTGAGATTGTTTTCGAAAAAGCTGTTTTAGTAGCGCCCGGTCAATCTGTGGTGGTTTATGATGGTGATATTTGTCTGGGTGGCGGGGTGGTGAAATAAATCAGCTTTATTTTTCTAATTTTTAAGATATAATCGCTAGTATGCAATCTAACGAAATCAGGGAGCGATTCCTAAAATTCTTTGAGAAAAGGGGGCATAAAATTATTCCTTCGGCTTCTCTTGTGCCTGAGAATGATCCGTCGGTGTTATTCAACACTGCCGGGATGCAACCTCTCGTGCCATACCTCCTCGGCCAGCCACACCCTATGGGTAAAAGGATTGCTGATGTGCAGAAATGCGTGCGTACTGGCGACCTCGATGACATAGGTGACAACCGACATTTTTCTTTTTTTGAAATGCTTGGCAACTGGTCGCTCGGAGACTATTTCAAAGAAGATGCCGTTAAATGGAGTTATGAATTTCTAACAAGCAAAGAAGAAGGTTTGGGTTTAGATAAGGAGAGGCTTTACTTTACTATTTTTGAAGGTGATGAAAATGCACCATTTGACCAAGAGTCAAAAGATGTATGGATGAGTTTAGGTGTTCCGGAAAATAGGATATATGCCTTGCCGGCAGAAGACAATTGGTGGAGTCCAGGCGATAATGGGCCGTGTGGGCCTTGTAGTGAAATGTTTTATGACATGAAAGGCGATGTCGGTGACTTGTCTCACGAGGAGTTCCTGCAGGCTATCAAAGATGAACGTGTTATAGAAATCTGGAACGACGTGTTCATGGAATACGAGAAGAAAGATGGCAAAGTTGTAGGTAAGCTAAAACAGAAAAATGTGGATACTGGGGCAGGACTCGAGCGTATGACTGCGGTGATGCAAGGCGCGCAGACTGCGTATGATACAGATTTGTTTGCTGGAATAATGAAAGTTTTTCCAGAATATCTAGATATTAGAAAAAAGAGGATAGTGGCAGATCACATACGGACTTCAGTCTTTATGATTAGCGACGGAGTAGTCCCTTCGAATAAAGATAGGGGTTATGTGCTCCGCAGGCTTTTACGCCGAGCGATGATTCATTTGCGTAGTCATTCAGAGGTCAATCTGCTTGATTTGTCGAAAAAAGTTATTGAGAAATATGATTCCGCATATAGTTTAGATAAAAATAAAATAGAACAAGTTCTCAAGGAGGAACAGGATAAGTTTACTAGTACACTTGATCAAGGTCTCAAAGAGTTTGAGAAGGGTACAGATCCATTTGTGCTAGCTACTACTTATGGTTTCCCGATCGAGCTGACAGAAGAGCTCGCGCGGGAGAAGGGCATAAAAATAGACCGCGAAGATTTCAATAAAAAGCTTGCAGAGCATCAGAAGCTCTCTCAAACAGCTTCTGCGGGGATGTTCAAGGGCGGGCTAGCAAACCATAATGAGAAAACTGTTCGCTTGCATACTGCACACCATTTACTACTCGCTGGGCTTCAGTACGTACTAGGGAGCGAGGTGAAGCAACGTGGCAGTAATATTACAGAGGAGAGACTACGCCTCGACTTTTCTTTTCCTCGTAAACTGACTGACGAAGAGAAGGCGAAGGTGGAGGCTTGGGTTAACGAGCAGATATCTCGTGCGCTCAAAGTAGAGAGGCGCGAAATGAAGAAGGAAGAAGCAGAGAAAATAGGTGCACAGATGGAATTCGGCGTGAAGTATGGTGACATGGTGTCCGTCTATCTGATTGGGGACGAGGCTGGCAATATGGTGTCTAAAGAATTCTGCGGAGGACCGCATGTGGAGAATACTGGCAAGCTAAGTACTTTCAAGATACAAAAAGAAGAGGCTGTCTCTCAAGGGGTTCGAAGAATAAAAGGAATTCTTTTGTGATTGTGATATAATCTTAAGTATGTTTGGTTTATTTGAATCCAAAGAAAAAGGCGAGCTGGCGCTTGTTTTTGATTTGCGTTCGTCGGTTGTATCTGGAGCAGTGGTAGAGCTTAGGAAAAATACTGTTCCTAAAATATTATTTTCTACACGTGAGTATATTCTAGGTGAAGACAAAACACTCGATGCTGACAGATTCTTTTCTGTAGCTCTACAAGCTTTAGATCGCGCCACCGACAGGTTGCTGAAAGCGCGCCTAGGAGCGCCGAAGAAGATTTTCTGTGTTCTGGCTTCACCTTGGCATATTGCGCAAACTCGAATAATAAATTACAAGAAGGATAAACCCTTCGTTTTCTCCTTGAAGCTTGCCGACGAACTAATCAAGAAAGAGGTGGAAGCTTTTAAGTCCGAGCACATTGAACCTCATCAAGATACTAAGAATGCTCTTCGGCTCATGGAGTTACGCAATATTAAAACTACCCTGAATGGTTATGCGACCCACAAACCCCTAGATCAGAAAGCCGAGGAAGCAGAAATAACCCTCTTTGTGTCTGTGAGCCCAGAGCATGTTCTTAAAGAAATCGAGGATACTATAAAGAAATATTTTCATTCCGGTCAAGTGAGGTTTGCCTCCTCGACCATTGCGTATTTCGGTGTTCTACGCAATATGTTCCCAGCGCAAGAAGACTTCTTAATTATAGATATAGGTGGGGAGTTAACGGATATTACTATGATAAAAAAAGATGTGCTTCGTGAGTCAATATCTTTTCCGCTAGGCACACGCTTTGTGACGCGATCTCTTGCTTCTCTACTCAAAGTTAGAGAGGGAGAAGCCGAATCATATTTTTCTTTACTTGAACATGGACACGCAGATGCCAGGGCGGAGAAAAAACTACAGCCCATGCTAGAGCAGATTCGAGGAGAGTGGCTGAAGAAGTTCCAGGAATCTCTGGCTAACATATCTCAAGATATTTCAGTTCCTTACCATATATATTTATCGACCGATTCTGATTCACTTGAATTTTTCAAGTCAACTATACTTGCGGAACAGTTCAATCAATACACTCTTACTCAATCAAAGTTTGAGGTTGTGGGGCTCGATACAAAAACACTTCATGGAATAGCAGATTTTAATAACGAGGTCGTACCTGACCCATTTATATTGGTCGATTCTTCTTATATCAATCATTTTATCGCACATCCGGAAGAATCCGGATTAATATAAAAATTATGCCCAAAAATCTTTTTCAAGATATGGTGAAGATAAATCAGGCTCGCAGGCCCGTGCGCAATGTCGCAGAGGAGAGGGTTCAAAGAAGGGATATGGAGGAGTGGAATCAGTCGAACGAATTTGAAACAAATGCGCCAAGAGTTAAGAACCGACTCTGGATTCCCGCCGTTCTCGCCGTGTTGTTCTTCCTATTCGCCTTATCGTATTTTTTTGCTAGCGCGGAGATAAATATTGAACCTAAAACCAGGAACCACTCAGTTTCCGATGTTTTTTCTGCGGAAAAGGAGGCAGTCAATACCCGTCTAGGTTTCGAACTAGTTGTTCTATCTGGCGAAGAGAGTCGCGCCATATCCTCTTTTGAGGAGAAGGAGGTTGCTTATCGTGCCAGAGGGACAGTACTCATTTATAACACATTTAGCTCAGCTCCTCAAAAATTAGATATAGATACCAGACTCGAAGGTTCAAATGGTAAAATATACAAAACTGAAAAAGCGCTTACTGTGCCAGGTATGAAGGGTGGTGTGCCTGGATCGGTGGAAGTGGGTGTTTATGCTTCAGAACCTGGTCCGGAATATAACAGTGAGCCACTCGATTTTAAAATTGTCGGCTTTAAAGGAGGTCCTAAGTATGAGAAATTTTATGCTCGTTCTAAAGATGCTCTAAGTGGTGGTTTCGAGGGTGTTACTAAAGTAGCGAATGAAGAAGATAGGTTGCGGGCAATATTTGAATTAAAGAATAGCTTGCGTGCAAGCTTGCTTGAAAAGGCTAAAGGGCAAATACCTAAAGAATTTATACTTTTCGACGATGTTTCAGTTTTTGAATCTGAGGTGGTAGAGAACCTTGAATCTGGGGAGGTGCTCGATGTTCCGCCGGTGCGAGTGAAGGGAACTTTATTTGGTGTACTTTTGCGCGAAGAATCATTATCTCAGGCGATAACGGATAGTTTGTCGGACGAATATAAAGAAAGTGATGTTTACGTGGCAAATATTCGAGATCTAAAAATAGAACTTGTTCCAAGTCAAACTCCACTTAAAGAATTAAATACAGCCAGCTTTAAGATTACTGGTATGGCTAATGTGGTCTGGAGGGTAAATGAGGATAATCTACGGACCGAGCTTCTTGGAAAACGTAAGAGTGATTTCCATCAAATATTGAGTGGTAACCCAGTCATAGCCTCAGCTAATATTTCCTTGAGCCCTGTCTGGAATAGAAGTATCCCAGATGATCCTGAGAAAATAAAAATTATAGTAAATTATCCAGAATAAAAACAGGATGTCATTTGACTTTACTGGACCATTTTATTATAATTATTCTCAATACAGATGAGTGATTCTAAAAATGAAAAATTAACCACCGTGCGAGGTGTTGTCACCGAAGCTTTGCCTTCTACTTTGTTTCGGGTAGATATTTCAAACAATAAAGGCGAGGAAGAAGAGGGCAAGGAAATCTTAGCTTACCTCTCTGGTAAGATGCGCATGCATCGCATTAAGGTTTTGGTCGGGGACACGGTAGAGATCATATTAGACCCGTATGGGGGGAAGGGTAGGATAATTAAAAGGCTTTAATTGTTTCCCCACTTGTATTTTTTAACGTTATGGTGTATGATACTATGCACGGTTTTTAAAAAAGGATAAGCATTGAAAAATAAGGGTTTTTTCCTTGTTTTTGTTTTTTGTGTAAAGTAAATGTTATGAAAATAAAGTCAGCCGTAAAAAAAATTTGCGACAATTGTAAAATAGTCAAAAGGGCTAGACATTTGCGTGTTATATGTTCTAATCCAAAACATAAACAGAAACAATAATTATGAGAATACTTGGAATCACCGTACCAAACGAAAAAAGATTGGAGATAGGCCTAACATGCTTTTATGGTATTGGTCGTTCGCTAGCGGGCAGAATCCTAGATCAGGCAGGTATCGATCGTGGTAAAAAAGCTCAAGATTTGAGCGAGAGTGAAGAGAATAAAATTCGTGTTTTGATAGAAAAAATTTCAATAGAAGGAAATCTGAAAAGAGAAATATCTGCTAATATCAAACGCCTGAAAGACATCAAGAGTTATCGTGGTTCCAGACATATGAAAGGCTTGCCGACACGAGGTCAACGTACCAAAACTAATTCGAGAACAGTGCGGGGTAACGTCAGAAAGACGATGGCTTCTGGTCGCAGGAAAGAAACAAAGACATAAACATGACTAAGGCAAAATCAACAACCGAAGAAAAAGAAAAAGTAACTACTCCGAAGGAGGGTGTGGAGGCATCTGCGGAGGGAGCTAAGGCTACTAAGAAATCCAAGAAAAAAGTTTCTTCTGGAGTTTTGCATATTGAAGCAACCTTCAATAATACTAAAGTTTTGTTTTCTGATAAAGTTGGCAATGTCCTCTTCTGGTCAAGCTCAGGTAGTTTGGGTTTCAAGGGGGCAAAGAAGGGAACTCCTTTTGCTGCGTCAAAAGTTGGTGATTTGATAGGTGAGAAGGCCGCACAGATGGGGGTGGTAGATGCAGATGTGGTGGTGATGGGCGTAGGTTCAGGGCGCGAACCAGTGATACGAGCCTTTATGGCCCGCGGTATCGAAATAACTTCGATCAAAGATACAACCCCGATCCCGCACAATGGTCCTAAACAAAAGAAACCAAGGAGAGTATAAAAAATATGATAAACAAGCCAAAATTCAAAATATGTCGCAGATTGGGTCCAGGCGTGTATGACAAATGTCAGACACGTAAGTTCACCGCAGGTACTGAGGGTGGTTTCGGTGGACGTCCAAAAGCTCAAACTGAGTACGGCTTGCAACTTATCGAGAAACAGAAAATTCGTTTCTCTTATGGAATATCAGAACGTCAACTTTCAAACTATGTGAAGAAAGCTTCTCGCGTGAAGGGTGCCGGTACTGCAGAAAAATTCTACGAAGAGCTAGAGCTCAGACTCGACAATGCAATATATCGCTTAGGTCTTGCCCCTTCTCGCAGAGCTGCTAGGCAGATGGTATCACACGGGCATTTCTTGGTGGGAGATACGAAAGTCACAATTCCTTCTTATGCTTTACGTGTTGGCGATGTGGTCAAAATTCGCGAAGGTTCTAAAGGCAAGGGTGTGTTCGCTGGACTTACAGAGAAGCTTAAAGATTACACAGCACCAGCTTGGATTAATTTTGACCCGCTCAAGATGGAGGGTAAGGTGCTAGCTATGCCGAAGAATGTCGAAACTTTTTTAGATTTGAACGCAGTTCTTGAATTTTATAGTCGTTAATCCGCTAAAAGCGGTTAGTAGTTTATTATTAGTAAAAATTTTTTATGCCTGAATATAAAATAATTTTACCTTCAAAGCCTCGCATCGTCGAAGAAAAAGAAAACAAAGGAGTTTTCGAAATCGACGGACTCTACCCTGGTTATGGTCATACTCTCGGCAACAGCTTGAGACGGATCATACTTTCTTCGATTCCAGGAGCAAGCATTACTTCTATCAAGATAGATGGAGTATCGCACGAATTTCAAACAGTGGAAGGTATCAAAGAGGACGTAATAGTTATGATTTTGAACTTGAAGAAAGTTCGTTTCAAGATGCTTACAGATGAGCCTCAGACTGTTACTTTGTCGGTTAAAGGTCCTAAGGAAGTAACTGCCTCTGACATAAAGACCGGAGGACAAGTAGAGATTCTAAATGGCGATGAGCACATAGTGTCTGTCACCGGTAAAGTAAATCTAAATATCGAGATGAAGGTGGAAAAGGGGCTAGGCTTTATCCCGAAAGAAATCGTTCAAAAAGAAAAAGTAGACATCGGCACTATAGCAGTGGATGCTATATTTACTCCAGTGCGTCGAGTGTCATATGAGGTGGAGAATATGCGCGTGGGTGACAAGACCAACCACAACCGCCTTCGCATCGCTATAGAAACTGACGGCACACTATCTCCACGTGAAGCATTGTCATTCTCGATCGAGGTGATGATTCGTCAGCTCAAGGCCATCATTGATTTCCAGGAGAAAGAAGAAGAGGTAGAGGTGGCTTCAGTAAAGGAGGAAGCTGCAAAGGATTCTGGCGAAGAGAAAGTTGCTGATGTGTCTGATATATTGAAAACTAGGATCGACACGCTCGACCTTTCTACTCGAACTCTAAACGCTCTGACAGAAGCTAATATCCGTACTTTAGGAGGTCTGGCTCGCAAGAAGAGGGAAGATTTACTTGAGGTGGAAGGTATAGGCGAGAAAGGCATCAGCGAGATAAAGAAGATACTTGCTAAACACGGACTTAATTTGAAAGATTAATATGCGACACCATAATTCAGTTAGAAAATTCGGAAGGGTAAGAAAAGTGAGAAAAGCTCTCATTAGTTCTTTGGTACGCAATCTTATAATCAGAGAGAAGATAAAGACCACCTTACCAAAAGCAAAGGAGATAAGGCCTGTTGTCGAGAAGATAATCACGAAAGCGAAAAAAGGTACTGTCGAAATGCGTCGTTTGGTGAAATCAGAATTATTAGTGACACCACGAGAGAGCAAAAAACTTTTCGACGTTTTAGCGCCGAAGTATAAAGATCGCAAGGGTGGCTACACTCGCATAATCAAGATGGGTGTACGTGTTTCTGACAGTGCACCACTAGCAATCATTGAGTTTGTTTAGATATTTAAATATAAAGCGATGCAAAAGAAACAAGAAAAAATAATAGATGCAAAGGGAAGAACTCTAGGCCGAGTGGCGAGCGAGGTGGCTGTGGTGCTCATGGGTAAGAACAGCCCTAGCTTCGAACGTCATGTTTATTCTGGTGCCCCAGTTAAGGTGGTGAATGCATCGAAATTAAGCATAACTCCGAAGAAGCTTGAGAGCCTCTACCATACTCGATACTCTGGTATTCCAGGCGGACTCAAGGTTATGAAGGGTAGCTACACACTTGAGAAGAAAGGCATGAAGGAGCTGGTGAAGCTTTCCGTTTTCCAAATGCTTCCAGATAACAAGCTTAGACGCGAGATGATGAAACACTTAACAATAGAGGAATAATAT
>CAZFNV010000007.1:0-40502 GCA_964520225.1 uncultured Candidatus Saccharibacteria bacterium
CAGAAGTTAAGAGTCTGCTCAAAAACAGCATGAAGCCAAAGAAAAATATAGCTATCGAGGAGGTGGTGAAGATGGTGAGTGAATATTATCAAATAGAAAAGGACACTATCTATGAAAAAACTCGCAAGAAAGAGATAGTTAGGGCGCGACAGGTGGTTATGTATTTATTGCGCGAGGATTTCAATGTATCCTATCCACTAATTGGGCAAAAACTTGGGGGAAAAGACCACACAACCGTGATACATTCCTGTTTAAAAATAAAAAATGATGTGAAAAACGATCCACAACTTATGCAAGAACTAGAACAGATTAGAATAATGTTTAAGTAATCCACAAGATATCAAACACGGTTCGGGGATAAAAAATTAAAAACAAACGTTATCTTACATAAATAAAAAATACTTATCCACTTATAAACACCACTAATAACATTAATAGGTTTTAAATAGATAAATATAAACACATGAAATTAGAATGTAGTTTAGAAAAACTAAAAGAGGGAATACTTAAAACAGAGAGAGTCACTGGAAAAAATTTAACTCTCCCGGTTTTAGGATCTGTTTTACTAATTGCTTCACCTAAATCTCTTAAACTACGCTCTACAAACCTAAGTCTAGGTATAGAGGTAGAAATCCCCGCTAAAGTAGAAAGTGAGGGTGTGGTTGCCGTTTCTGGCTCTGTCTTGGGTGGCGTTTTTTCTAATTTTAATCAAAACGAAAATATAATTCTTGAAGAATCTTCTGGAAATTTAATTATTCAGACTAAGAAAAATAAAATAAAACTAAAGTGTACACCCCACGAAGATTTTCCGACGATTCCGAGGGTAGCAGGATCTATATTTGAAATAGATTCGAAAAAGATAATAGATGGCATTAAGTCGGTTTATTACAGCTCGTCTCCCTCAGATATAAAACCAGAAATATCAAGTGTTTTAATATATTCGAATGACGACAACCTTGTGTTTGTTTCCACTGACTCTTTTCGTTTAGCCGAGAAGAAGATAAAAATAAAGAAGATAGATGAGGTTGCTGGTATACTTATACCATATAAGAATATTGCTGAAATACTCAGAATCTTTGGTGACTCAAACTCTACTACTGAGGTTTGTTTTAATAAAAATCAGATATCTTTCTCTTTCGATAATATTTATTTGACTTCAAGGGTTATAGACGGTAATTTTCCGGACTATCGTCAGATAATACCTAAAAAACCAGAGACTACAGTGACTGTTCTAAAACAAGACCTCTTAAATGCTCTCAAAATCTCCAACATCTTTTCTGATAAATTTAATCAAATAAATATGACTGTAAAACCAAAGGAAAAGTTTTTTGAATTGTCTTCATTAAACAATGATGTGGGTGAAAATAAAACTCTACTAGATGGAGCTCTTGAAGGTGAGGAGGTGACTCTAAGCTTCAACTATAAATATTTCCTAGATTGTTTCCAATCCATAAACACAGACAGTTTGGTTATAAAACTCTCGGGGCCAACGCTCCCTATGGTTATATCTCCAGTATCAGATACTTCATTTACATATCTGATTATGCCTATGAATCGCTAAGCCTAATAAGCTACAATAAAAGACGAAGTTGCCTCTCCTTTATTGAAAACGGAATCATAACCGATAACTTTAATTAAATTATCAGTCTGCAAGTTTTCTAACTCCCTCGGGATAAAAGAGAAGTTGAAAGGCGCCTCCATGGTTTGAATAAATACATCATTTATAAATACATCCATCTTTTTTAATGGGAACTCTCCGGAAGACATGGTTTTTAGATTTATACTCTGGTTGTTGTTGTATACGGTTTGTGAATTTGGTTCAGATATAAATATTTTTGGCGCATTTTCAGGGGTATGTATATCGTCTTTTTGGGTTGGTTTATCTGCCCAGGTTATTTGCGGGTATCGGAAACTATTTTCAGCCCACCACTTCTGTATTGGCACTTCCCAATTATTGAATTGAGAATCACTTTGCGGGTTTACGGGTGAGGGGCCATTTATATTGTTTCTATCTATCCAGTAGAGTATAGTGTGAACGTTTGTGACAACTTTCTCTTCTAGGGTTTCCGGTGGTGTATATTCAGTTGCCAACTTTCCAGAAATAGAATCAATCAAGAAAGTTTCATTACCTTGCCACGCCCCACGTAATACCGGTTTAACCTCGCGAATATCAGAAGCAATGCTTGGCTTTTCAAATTTTTCATCAGGTAGCTTCTTGAGCGCCTCATTCATAAAACGATTCCACATAGGTCCAGCTAGTGCTGCGCCCCCTTTACCCATGGGAGTGTTGTCATTGTTTCCCGCCCAAGCCCCTACAGCTATTGATGGTGTGTAGCCCACAGTCCAGGCGTCGCGGTTATTGTTTGTGGTTCCGGTTTTTACAGCCACATCTCGGCCCGGAATATATAGCACTGAACGCGCGCCAAATGTTGGTATGCGCGCTTGTTCGTCTTTTAACACATCCGATACAGTTAAGGCTGTGTTTGCCGGAAGGACAGCCCTCTCTTTTAATGAAAATTCTTCTAAAATATTACCGTCACCGTCTTCTACTTTTAATATCCCAGTGTAAGGATTTCTTTTTCCCTCATTCGCAAACACACTATAAGCCGAAGTCATATCAAGAAGGCTAACTTCACCACCTCCTATAACCAACGTTAATCCATAGTATCCAACATCTCGCAGGGTGCTAATACCCATATCTTCAGCTGTTTTAAGGGAATCATTAAGCCCAGCCAAATAGAACAACTTCACAGCTATTACGTTTATAGACTCGGCGAGTGCTGAGCGTAGGGTCATAGGTCCTCGGAAGTGATTGTCGTAGTTCTGTGGCATATAACAGTTGCTCTGACTTCGGCCTGGAAGCGCTTTGCCATAAGGGTTGCAACTGCTCTGGAATTCAGTAGGCAGGTCGAACAACACAGTGTCGGGAGTAAAGCCTTTTTTGAACGCGGTGGCGTATATAAATGGCTTAAAAGAAGACCCTGGCTGTCTCGAGGCGGTAGCGACGTTAAAGTTGCCGTCTATTTCTTTGTCAAAATAATCTCGTGAACCGACCATAGTGAGTATTTGTCCAGTTCTGGGATCTATAGCCACCAGGGCGCCATTTTCGCCATTCCAGGCCTCTGCATTCTTTAGGGCGACCTCCTTAACTATTTCCTCACCCTTTTCTTGTAATTCTAGATCCACTGTCGTGGTGACTCGGAGTCCTCCCTTTGCCACCATTTCACTACCGTACTTCTGTTCCAGGTAGTCCTTTATAAAAAATACAAAATGAGGCGCCCGTATTCCTAGTGTTGACTGGGGAGAGAACGTAACCACCTCAGCTTTTGCTTGGTCGTATTCTTCTTGAGATATAAAACCAACCTCAAGCATTCGTGCGAGCACCAAATTCTTCCTATCTTCTAGTAAGTTTCTGTTTTTTCCATAAGGTGAAAGCGTCGTGGGGGACTGAGGTATGGCTGCTAGGTATGCGGATTCTACTAAACTCAAATCAGATGCTTTTTTACTAAAATAGGTCTGGCTTGCCTCCTCAATGCCGTATATAGTGCCGCCGTACGGAGCTTCATTTAGGTAGTATTCTAGAATTTTTTCTTTCGGCATTGAGCTATCTATCTTCACAGCCAGTACCCACTCCTTTATTTTGCGGGCGTAAGTCTTTTTCTGGGTTAAGAGAGTGTTTTTGACCAATTGTTGAGTTATAGTGGATCCACCCCCTCCTATGCCTATGCCAAATATATTAGAAAGGACTGCGCGAATTGTTGAAGTTACACGCACCCCGTTATGGTTGTAGAATTCAGAGTCTTCAATGGCCACAGTGGCATTTTTAATATGCACACTCATTTTATCGAAAGTGATATAGGTGCGTCTTACATTTTGGTGTATGTCGTACAGCAGAACCTCGCCAGTTCGGTCGTATATCTTTGTAGAATTCTCCACCTTCCTGTCTTCAAATGATTGAAAGTCTGGGACCTTAAACGAAGAAAGCCAAAAAAACACTCCGCCTCCCACAATAAGCGAAGCGCTCAAAAAAAAGAGTACCAGATTCCTGTATAAGTGTTTATTTTGTTTTATTCTTTTACCTAAATGGATGCCACTTTTTAACGCCCTCACAGCCTTACGCATTCTTTAATCATAGCAGAAAATGTGTTATTATCCGAATATGAAAATAATTACTGATGAAAAGAAAATAGACGATCTATTGACCCGCGGGATTGAGAATGTATATCCCTCAATACAAGAAGTTAAGAAAGCCCTTTTATCTGGTAAAAAATTAACCATATATAATGGCATAGACCCTACTGGACCAACACTACATATTGGTCACGGCTCTACTCTGCTTAAGTTGCGAGAACTCCAAGACCTTGGTCACAAGATAATACTGTTGATCGGAGATTTCACTGGCAGGATAGGGGATCCGACCGACAAAAACGCCACCCGAAAGCAGCTTTCAACCCAAGAAATCAAAACAAACCTAAAACTATATTCCAAACAAGCCGGCAAGGTTTTAGACATGAAGAAAGTTGAGGTTAAGTTTAATAGTAAATGGTTATCTAAACTTTCCCTCGAGCAGGTGCTTGAGATTGCCTCAGAGTTCACCCTTCAGCAAATGATAGAAAGAGATATGTTTGAAAAAAGAATAAAAGAGGGCCAACCCATCCACCTGCATGAGTTTTTTTACCCGCTTATGCAGGGCTACGATTCGGTTGCTATGGGGGTGGATATGGAAATAGGAGGGAACGATCAAACATTTAATATGCTCGTGGGGCGGACAATGATGAAGAGTCGCGGGAAGGATAAATACGTTATTGCCACCAAACTCCTCGTGGATCCGACTGGTAAAAAAATGGGTAAAACAGAGGGTAATATGGTTACCCTAGAAGACAGTCCAGAGAATATGTTTGGGAAAGTAATGAGCTGGCCAGACACACTTATGCCTCTAGCTTTTGAGATATGCACTCGCGTGCCGATACCAGACACTAAAAACTCTAATCCAAAAGATATAAAAATGAGTCTCGCGTATGAGATAGTAAAAATATATCAAGGCGGAGCAAAGGCTAAGAGCGCGCAAGAAACATGGACTAGAACTTTTCAGAAAAAAGAGATTCCAGAAGACATGGAAGAAGTGGGCGCAGTGGAGGGGGAAGGCTTAGGGGAAGTATTAGTGAAAAATAAAATTTTAAATTCCAAGAGTGAATGGCGCCGGCTGGTAGCGGCGGGTGCGGTGCATGACCTGATTAAAAAAGAAAGCGTATCTGACTCAGATACAAAAATAACTGACGATTTAACTCTAAAGATAGGTAAAAAGAGATTTGTAAAAATAATAAAAAAATAACCCTGTCACTCGCGAGCGACGGGGTTATTTTTGTTTTTTTTAATGGAATCTGTCTTCTGGGTCGTCGCCGTCTTCGTCTTCAAACGGAGGCATACCAACATCTGGCATATCTTCATCTAGGTCACCACTGTCGTCATCGCTCAAGTGGAACCCATGATCTGCCAATTCTTTCTCCTCGTCGTCTTGATACATAAATTATCATTAATTTAATAATCGCACGAAACAATTTTTAATTTTACACCCCTATTATGCAACAAAATAAAAAACTCTGTACAATATGGGCTGTGGATAACCCCGCTATCTTATATGCGCAAGTGCAGTCAACGCTACAGCGATAGCATCAAGCTCATCGTCTAGTTTCTTTTCGTTACCTAGCTTTACTAGCAGGCTCACCATTTTATTTATCTGGGTTTTATCTGCTCGGCCGTGGCCAGTGACCGCGAGTTTTATTTGAGGAGGGGAGGCTTCAAAAACTTTTAATCCCGCTTTTACTGACTCATATATTACAACTCCACGCGCCTCAGCTACCTGCATCGCTGTTTTTTGATTAGTGTTTAAAAAAAGAGTTTCAATAGCCAGAACTTCTGGTTGATATTTTTTTATTACTGCCCTTACCTCCTCGCCAATCAACTTTAATCTTTCAGCGAAATCTAGCTTTGTAGAAGTTTTGAAACACTCAGAAAAAATTACCGACTTCGGTCCATCCATTACTGCTATGCCCAGCCTTTCAAAGCCCGGATCAATTCCTAAAACTTTCATACAGTAATTTTAGCATGTTAAAAACACTTCACCTTGATGGCAAGTAGAACCCCCGCCATCTTTATGGGTGTGGGGGTTTTCCACATAAGGCCTTGCGTTTGTCTGGCAGGATAGATAGTATCTAAGTGGATCTCCCACTTCGGGAACGTACCTCGAAATAACTCACTTGCGCGTCTCAAGCATAGCCTAGAGCGCGTGGTGGCCCGGACTGTAGGGATCCCCAAGAGAAGGAGAGATCGTACCATGCCCGAACTCAACCGGCACCCCGCCGGCACGAGCCCGCCCAGTGGCCTGATGGCTCTCGACTCCAAGCTGATCACCGGTTCGACGAGGACGGCCCGCGACGCGGCCAGCCTGGCTTCCCTCATGGAGGTGGCCAAGGGCACGACCGGCGTCAGGTCGCTGACCGTCGCCGGCTAGCAGTCCCGCGAAGGGGGAGCGTCGGAGGCAAAGCGCTTCCGAATAACAACGCCGAACCTTCGGCGCTCCCCCACTCGTTTTATTCTTTTTTCGATAAAAAAGAAATCGAAGCTCTCAAATCTATCATTAGAGAGCACCACGGCCACCCGGCCGCTGTCTTGAGGCAGTACGTTCCGCGTGTGGCCTTTTTTCGTGCCAAATTTTTCTGAATTTTACTTTATAACTTTTTACTTTTCACTTTCAATTTTTAACCCTAGATGCTTGTACGCTTTATCTGTCGCCACTCTACCGCGGGCGGTGCGTTCGATGAGTCCTAGTTGGAGTAGATATGGTTCTATTACTTCCTCCAGCGTTGCTTCTTCTTCAGAAAGCGCAGCGGAGAGGGTTTTGAGCCCTACTGGTCCACCGCTGAATTTTTTAATAAGCACTTCTAAAAATTTTCTATCCGAACTATTGAGCCCTATTTCATCCACACCGAGCATTTCGAGCGCACCCTTCACTGTGTCGTGAGTTATATTTCTATCTTTCTTGTCGCTGACTTGGGCAAAGTCGCGTACTCTTTTCAGAAAATAGTTGGCAGTGCGCGGGGTGGACCTGCTCCTCTTGGCGATTTCTTCGAGCGCATCTTTATCGAAAGCCACCTCGAGCAGGCGACTTGAGCGCTCAACTATTTTTGCTATTTCGGAATCGGAATAAAATTCTAAACGGAACACTCCACCAGAGAATCTGGAGCGTAGAGGGGAAGAGATGAGGGCTACGCGGGTTGTCGCCGCTATTAGCGTGAATGGTGGTAGGTCAAGTTGTATGGTGCGTGCCGAAGGGCCTTTACCTATGATGATGTCGAGCACGCCAGATTCCATTGCGGGGTAGAGGATCTCCTCCACCATTTTGTTCAAGCGGTGGATTTCGTCTATGAACAAGATGTCGCCCGCAGAAAGGTTGGTAAGGATTGAAGCTAGGTCGCCAACTTTCTCGATCGCGGGCCCTGAAGTTATTTTGATCTGTCGGCCCGTCTCGTGGGCTATCAGGTGGGCGAGCGTAGTTTTTCCTAGGCCCGGTGGTCCATAGAAAAGTATATGTTCAGGTATATGTCCACGCTCTTCTGCGGCGCGAAGTAATATGCGCACATTATCTTTGATATGTTTCTGGCCTATATACTCTTCCCAGGCCCGAGGACGCAGGGTTTTGTCTAGGAAAGAGTCTTCAGTTTTCTCCGGTTTTTTACTTGACATTATAGTGTAAATATGCTATACTATCCTTGTGATACCCTTATACACAGGGTATCAACATAGCTATTAACAGTATAGCATTTACTATATTTCCTATGTAGTAAAATATGTGTAATAAAGTTCTTTAAAAGCCGCCGCCTTAGGCGGGGTAAAAAGGTATTAATCTCTAAGCAATCAGCCACAGGTTATACGAATTTGCGTAGGACGTTCTGGTAGAATTTATTCTTTCTGGGTCTATCCTATAATTTTTTGTTACTTTTAGGGCCCAGCTCTGAAAGGATTGTTTAGAGATTAATGCTTTTTTGTTTTTTACTCCTCATTTAAGTCCACTACGCTAGCTACTTCTCTGAAAGAAGTTATACCAGAGAGCATTTTAATGACTCCGTCTTGGCGCATAGAAAGTATGCCTTGAGTACGCGCTACTTCTTTGATCTCACGTTCACTCGGATTCTCTGGAATTATTTTTTCTATTTTTTCATCATTCACTATTGCTTCGAATATTCCGATTCGGCCCTTGTAGCCAGTTTTATTGCAAGCTTCACAGCCAGTCGGCCCAAAAAGTTTTATAGGTGCATCTGGGTTGATTCCGTATTTTACAATATCCTTTCCTTCTTCCTGCATTCCAGCAATAACTTTATTTATTATCTCCGCTTCTTCTTCCGTTGGGGTTTTTTCTACTTTACAAGAATTGCACAAAATTCTCACTAGGCGCTGAGCTATGGCGAGAGATAGTGCGGAGACTAAAATTTTAGGATTGACGCCCAGGTCCACTAGGCGGGGAATAACACCCGCGGCATTATTGGTATGGAGCGTTGAGAGCACGAGGTGGCCAGTAAGGGAAGACTGCACAGCTATCTCGGCGGTGTCGCGATCGCGTATTTCACCGACCATTATCACATCTGGGTCTTGGCGGAGTATTGAACGTAAACCTTCGCCGAAAGTATAGCCCTTCTCCATATTTACCTGGGTTTGGGTTATGCCGGCCAGGTGGTATTCCACGGGGTCTTCAATGGTGATGATATTAATGTCGGGTGTATATATTTTATGCAAAAAAGCGTAGATAGTGGTGGTTTTACCGCTTCCGGTAGGGCCAGTGACCAAGATGAGGCCATTCGGCTTCATTATTTGTTGTTCGATTATTTTATATAAATAATTTTCAACGCCGATTTTCTCAAACTCTATTCTGATTGATTTTGGGTCGAGTATGCGGATAACAATAGCCTCGCCATACGCGCCCGGGATGAGCGATACGCGTACACTGAGCTCCTCTTTGTCTTCCATGATGCTGAAGCGTCCGTCCTGTGCAGTCTTCGAAGTTAGCTTCATCCCTGAGAGTAATTTGATGCGGGAATTAAGTAAGCGATAAATATCTGAACTAAAAAAACTAATATCTTGCAGAACTCCATCTAGACGCAAACGCAGACGCCCGCGATCTTTTTCCGGCTCTATATGTATATCAGAAGCGCCTATGGCTATAGCGCCAGCGAGGATTATCTCCCACAGCCTAGACACTTTGTGCGCTTTCTTTTCCTCGAGCGCCTCGGTAACCATGTCGGTTATGTTTTGGGTATTTTTTATACTCTCGGCAGTTTTACGCAAAACATCAATAGAGATTTCGAGCCCACCCACCTGGGAACTTTCTGCCAGAGATATTTCCTTATACCGATCCCAAACTTTTTGCAGGCTGGCAATCGAAGTCATATAGAAAGTAGGAGTAAGTCCTTTGCGTTCCATGTCTTCCTTAAGCTTGTTTAGTAGTTCTTCAGCAGGGGCGCGGACGGCAATATAAATATTTTTACCGAAAAGTTTAAACGGCGCCACCTTCATATCTATAGCATCAGCCTCTTTTATGAACCTTAATGCTTCGTTGTCCACCCCTACGCGGGAGAGGTCTATGTATTGAAGTCCATATTTTGAAGTGGCTAAAGCTTCTACAAGCTTCTCCTCCTCTTCTTTATACAGGTCTTCCAGATGTCTTTTTTGTTCTTCTTCATCAAAACTTGCCATAATCTAAATTATACCAATGATGCTATAATTCACATAATGCCGAAAACCGACCCACGCCAAGACGGGGTAAAAAAAACCATAGTACTGCTCGACGCACATGCGATAATTCACCGCGCTTATCATGCTTTACCTGAATTTACTTCGTCGAAGGGCGAGCCTACGGGGGCGCTATACGGGCTAGCTACTATGATCATGCGCATAGCTACGGATTTCAAGCCAGACTATATAGTGGCTTGCTATGACTTGCCGGGTAAAACTTTCCGTCACGAAGCGTACAAAGAATATAAAGCTCTGCGGGCGAAAGCCGATGACGCGCTCATCGAACAATTGAAAAAGTCTAGGCAGATTTTCGAAGCCTTCAATATCCCTACTTATGATTGTCCAGGCTTTGAAGCCGACGACTTGCTCGGCACCATCGCCCACATTTTAAAAGACAGTGACGTGAAAATAATAATAGCTTCGGGCGATATGGATACAATGCAACTCGTGGACGGCACGAGGGTGCAAGTGTATACATTAAAGAAAGGTATAAATGATACTGTGCTATACGATGAGGAGAAAGTGGTGGAGCGTTTTGGCTTCGCACCGAAATTTCTGCCGGACTACAAAGGCCTGCGGGGTGACCCATCCGACAACATAAAAGGCGTGAAGGGGATAGGAGAGAAAACCGCGACAAGCTTGATAGTAAAATTCGGAAATGTAGAAGAAATATATAAAGAGTTGAAGGTTGAGAGTGGAAAGTTCAAAGAAATAGGAATTACAGATAGAATAATAAAATTATTGAAAGACAACGAGCAGGATGCGCTTTTCTCTAAAACCCTAGCCACTATCCGCCGAGATGCGCCGATAAATTTTATACTGCCCGAAAAAACTTTCTGGGAAAATATTGATGAACAGAAAATTACGCAAGCTTTTACTTTGTTCGAATTCAGGTCGCTGTTTACGAGGTTGAAAAGTTTTTTCGGGCGATCTGGGGCCCAGGAAGAAGGTTTTCGAGCTGGTCTGGTTGAGCCCGCAAAGGCTTCCCTGTGGGCGACCCGAGGACCCGAGAAAACCTTGCTTCCTGGGCCCCAAGAGGAAAAGCTACTTGAAGCCAGCATTGCTTTATGGCTTATAAACTCTGAGCTTACTAACCCAAGCCTAGAAGATGTGCTTAATTTTGCCAACACCTCATCGCTCGACGAGGCGCATAAATATTTATTAGGCAAGCTGAAAGAAGACAAGCTTGATCAAGTGTATGAAGAAATAGAAAAGCCGATCATTCCTACCGTGCTTGATATGCGCAAGCGGGGGATACTCATAGACCCAAAATATTTTAAAGAACTTTCAGAAGAGTACCACACTATACTCGATGGACTTACTAAAAAAATATACAAAATGGCTGGTACTGAATTTAATATAAATTCGCCCAAACAGCTGGGGGAGATACTTTTCGGCAAACTCAACATCAAACTGCCAGGCAAGTCGCCGAAGAAAAATCAGAGTGGGGGCTTCTCTACTAAATTTTCTGTACTGGAGGAGCTCGAAGAAGAGAACGAAATAGTCCGCGAAATACTAGCCTATCGCGAACTTCAAAAACTACTCTCTACTTATATAGATGTAATACCAAGCATGGTGGCAGGTGATGGTCGCTTACATGCCACATTTCTCCAGAATGGTTCAACGACCGGCAGATTTTCTTCGCAAAATCCCGGGCTTCAAAACTTACCCATCAAGACTGAGCTTGGACGTAGGATACGTAAAGGTTTTATCGCAGGCCCTGGACACAAACTCGTCGCCTTCGACTACAGTCAGATCGAACTACGAGTAGTGGCCATGCTCTCCGGCGATAAGAGGATGATAGAAATATTCCGAGAGGGCCGAGACATTCATGCGGGAGTGGCTTCCTTCGTATTTGGTGTGCCGACAGATAGTGTGACCGCAGAAATGCGCCGGCAGGCGAAAGTTATAAATTTTGGCATCATTTATGGTATGGGAGTGAACGCTTTGCGTAAAAATTTGGGAGGCTCCAGAGACGAAGCTCAGAAATTTTATGATAATTATTTCCGTCAATTTTCGGGAGTACATGAATATCTAGAAGAAGTGAAAGCGAAGGCGATGAAAGACTTACGTACAGAAACGCTTTTTGGGCGAATTAGATATTTTCCAAATGCGAAATCACGCATACCGTTTCTTAAAAATATGGCTCTGCGTACTGCTACCAATGCTCCTGTTCAGGGTACGGCTGCTGACATAATAAAACTGGCTATTCGCTACGCTGAAGAAGATTTAAAAAATGCCGGGCTTAGAGACAAGGCCCATTTAGTACTCCAAATACATGACGAGTTGGTTTATGAAGTCGAGAACGAGGCGCTTGAACAAGCTCGGGCGATAATCACGAAGGCTATGGAGGGTGTACTCTCGCGGTCGTATCTTAAATACAAAACAGACGTGCCGCTTACTGTAAACTCAGGTTTTGGTGAGAATTTTGACGAGGTCAAATAAGCTGGGTTAAGTGAATAGCGTACAGCTTGAAACCGTGCTATAAATTAGTAAATGGAAACTATTGGCGCAGAAAAACTAAAACAAGAAAGCGTGCACTGGGTACTTTCCCATATATATACTGCGTATTTCTTGTTGTTTCTGTTGGGGATATTACTTGATGTGTTATTCAGGTTCGAAATTATTGCTATGCCTATCATGCGTGGTGTTGGGGCGGCATTTATCGCGCTCGGCAGCATCGTAGTGGTATGGGCAGAAAAAGCTGGGCGAGATTTTAAAACACTAAAGCTCTCAGGTGTTCAAATCACGAGTGAGCATTTCTGTCGTGGCCCGTACTGTTATACTAGGATTCCCACAGAGTGGGGGTTATTCCTTTTGGTGTTAGGTTTTGGATTTTTTACCAATGCACTTTTTGTAATTTTAACCACGATTATTTCTTTCTTAATCTCGCAACTTCTTTTCAAGGGAAAACATGACCGTATTCTCGAGCATAAATACGGAAGCCCTTACTTAGAATACAAAAAGAGAACCAAATTTTAGTATTTTATGATTTATCTTTTTGCTGGCGACGATATTCGCAGTAAAGCCTCTGCCTCAGAGAAATTTATAGACTCACTACCTAAGGGGGTGGAAGTTTTTTATATAAGCAGGAATAATTTAGATAAGATTGAGTTTCAAAGTTTATATTCAGGATCTGGGCTTTTCACTAAAAAGTTTGTAGTGATTTTGCAGGGGATACTTGAATATGAAGACAATCGGGATTTTATGCTAAGTAAGCTCGAGAAACTAAATGCATCCGCCAACGATTTCGTATTTATCGAGGGTAAGCTTACTAAGGCTGTTCTGGAAGAATTTAAAGAAAATGGTGCTAAGGTAAATATTTTTGAATTACCCAAAATTAAAAAAGAAAAATACGATAACTTTCTGGTAGCCAATGCTTTTGCCTCCGGCGACAAATTCAATACTTGGTACCACTACCGTGAAGCGATGCGCCTGGGTGTGGGGCTAGAGGAGATAGTGGGTGTGGTGTTCTGGAAAATGAAAGACATGATTCTGAAGAAAAATTTCCGCCAATTTTCTGAAGAAAAACTCAAAGACTCAGCATTTAAACTTAGCTACCTGCTGCCTTCCGCTCGCAAGGAAGGACGCGACCCCGAAGTAGCACTCGAGCAATTCCTACTGGAAGTTTTTTGAAAATCCTTGTGGCTACAAGTAATTCCTCGCAAGTATTTCGGTTCGCACTTAGTGGTCAGGAATATTTTGTTCGTCGTCGCTCACAAAATTTCACGACCCTGACTCGACTGTTTTGCCTGCTGGCAAAACATGTCTCTGTCTCGCACAAGTCAGAAAAAATCTAAAGCAGTTTATATTTTTTCGCTTGTGCGCCCGCTCGGGATCGAACCGAGGACCTTATCCTTAAAAGGGATCTGCTCTACCAGCTGAGCTACGGGCGCAAGACTCTCTGAATATACATAAAATAAGGGCTAAAATCAAGAAAAGTGCTATAATATCCTTATGCATCGCATTAATATGACTCTGGTTTATTTTTTAATATTTACTGTTATAAGTTCTGGGGTAGCTTTTTATATACTTATGAAAAGCTATGATAGTGTTCTAGCTACAGGTTTACCTGGATAAGATATGTGCTAATGTGTAGGAATGCCAGGGATTTTTAAATTAAAAAGCGATTTTAAGCCTGCAGGCGACCAGCCGGAGGCTATTTCACAGTTGCTGGCCGGGCTTGATGCGGGCAAGCCGGCGCAGACGCTACTGGGCGCCACCGGTACGGGCAAAACTTTCACTATGGCGAACGTTATAGCTCGGCACAATAAGCCGACACTGGTGATAGCCCACAATAAAACTCTGGCGGCTCAGCTAGCGCAAGAATTTAAAGAATTTTTTCCTGATGCCGCAGTGCATTACTTTGTTTCTTACTACGACTTTTATCAACCAGAGGCGTATATGCCTGCATCTGATACATATATAGAAAAGGATGCTCAAATAAACAAAGAGATAGATCGCTTGCGTCACGCTACTACCCAGGCATTGCTCACTAGGCAGGATGTTATTATCGTAGCGTCGGTGTCTTGTATTTATGGTTTAGGTAGTCCAGAAGAATATGAAAAGGTGAATTTGAAATTAGAAAGGGGGATGAAGATGGACCGCTTGAGTCTCATGAAACGCTTGATTGAGATACACTTTGATCGCACCAACGCTGATCTTGAGCCGGGGACATTTCGGGCTATCGGCGGGCGGGTGGAATTTATGCCGGTGTCCGAGAAAGTGATGTATCAAGTAGAGCTCGCAGGAGGCAAAATACAAAAGATTACAAAAGTTGATCCTGTGTCGGCTAAAGTTCTCGGGGAAGAGAAAAGCCTATTTATATTTCCAGCCAAGCATTTCATAACCGAAGATGAGAAAAAGAAAAAAGCGCTAGTAGATATAAAAAAAGAACTAGCACTACAGCTGAAGAAATTTGAGAAAGAGGGTAAACTACTCGAAGCCGAACGCATCAAGCGCCGAACCAACTATGATTTGGCGATGATAAAAGAAGTTGGCTACTGCAACGGTATAGAAAATTATTCTCGACATTTGTCAGGGAAGAAAGAGGGCGAGCCACCAGAGACACTCTTGTCATATTTTCCTAAGACGGGTTTCCTGACAATTATTGATGAATCACACGTAACCCTACCTCAGCTTAAGGGTATGTATGCAGGGGATGCCTCACGCAAGAGAACTCTGGTCGAGCATGGGTTTCGACTACCTTCTGCGCGAGACAACCGACCACTTCGCTACGAAGAGTTTAAAGAGCGCATTGGCCAAGTTGTGTATGTGAGTGCTACGCCTGGAGCGGAGGAGCGCGAGGAAAGCAAGGATATAGTAGAGCAGATCATTCGCCCGACTGGCTTAGTCGACCCGGAAACCATTGTGCGCGGAGTGGGAGAGCAAGGTAATTATAAAGGGCAGATCGCGGATTTTATGGAAGCAACAGAAGCCGTGGTTAAAAAAGGTTTTCGAGTTCTGGCGACTACTTTGACTAAAAAAATGGCCGAGGACCTTACTTTATATTTAAAAGATAAAAGGATAAAGGCGGAGTATTTGCATAGCGACATAAAAACCCTGGACCGCATTCAGATACTTACCAAGTTTCGTAAGGGGGTGTTTGATGTTTTGGTGGGGGTGAACTTGCTCCGAGAGGGGCTTGATTTACCTGAGGTTGCGCTCATCGGCATACTCGATGCAGACAAAGAGGGATTTCTGCGCTCGGAAACCTCACTTATTCAGACTATTGGTCGTGCTGCACGTAATGCAGAGGGGCGGGTGATTTTGTATGCCGATGTTGTGACTGGCTCGATGGAGACCGCCCTTACTGAAACCAAGCGTCGGCGCGACATCCAGCTGGCTTACAACAAAAAACACGGCATTACCCCGAAAACTATTTTGAAAAAGATCAAAGACATTACTGAGGAGCTTGAAAGCGAGCATGCCAAAGCAGTTAATGCAGAACTCGCGCTTGACCTCGAAGTATTCAAACGTGCCTACAAAAAAGAATTATCTAAACCATTCAAGCCTGTGAAGCTTGGCGGGTCGCATCTCCCTGATCAAGAAATCGAAACCCTCACCTATGAAAAGATAATTAAATTAAAAGAAAAGGAAATGAATAAAGCCGTGAAAGAGCTGGACTTCGAAACCGCGGCGATACTGCGGGATGAAATAGGGGTTCTCAGATTGCATTTAGATAAAGACCAGCCAGGACTGTCCATGCTTAGATAAAAGTCCCTGAAAGGGGATTTTGTGATTCACACTTAAGTTTTCTTTTGTATGGTACACTTTCTCTTATGACAGAAGGGCCTCCCAAAAAACCAACAACAGAAGCTTTGCAAAATCTAGAACAGGCGCGCGCTAAACTGTCTTTGTTGTGGCGCAAGGATGTAACTCCGTTACAATTACAGCAATCAGTATTGGCACGCAAAGAAGATTATCGACGAAAATTAATTGAAGCTGGTCACATTAATACTGCACTTTTATATTTAAATCGAGATAAAGAACAAAAAGAAAAACGTAGCATTCGTAAGATTCGCTTTATATCAAGTAATGACAAAAAATACCAAGCAATTCAAGAAGCACTTCTCGATAGAAATATAGAGATCTTAAAAGCGGGGGAAGGAGATTCTAATCAGAGGGAATTAGATCATCACAGATTATTAAGGAAAATGATGCAAGAAACTAAAGATCAAAAAGAAGGGAAGGCAGTTGTCCCTTCTATAAGGTCTTATGAACCTTATTTTTATTCAGTCGATATTGCTGAAGACAAAGCCCGTGATTTTGCTAGTTTATATCCAAGAGATTCTATTTTTGCTAGTGATGTCGTTGTTCTGGTAGGTAATGATATTTTAGAAAAACCAAAAGATGAACAAGAGGCTATAGATATACTTAAAAATAATTCTGGAAAAGAAGTTATGATTTCTGCTGGAGTCGTCTTTATTACTTCTATTCCTTCAGGAGAAACAGTTTTGTTTCGAGAAGGATTAAGGATGCAGGTAACTCTACGAGACTATTCTGATGAAGATGTCCGAGAATATCTGCGAGCGTATAAAGATTATACTTCGATTGCTGGAGCTATTGATTATGCTTCTCCCGAAGCCCAGCGATTTCTTGCTTCTAAGCCTATAAATATCAGAGCCTTAAGAATGCAAGACGATTCTCTGGAAGAGATTGCGGTAGATATTGATCGAACTCTATTGCCAGGGATAGCAGATTACTGTGTGGGTATGCCAAAGGAAATGATTCAAGGTATGGTTGCACAAGTAGATAAAGACTAGCCAGGACTATTCTTACCAGGATTTAGAATCCTCATAGGATTTTAGTTAGTTTTATGGTATAATAGTATTGAGTTAATGTAGACATACACCCCCTATTGAGTATGGCGGGGTGTCGTTGCGTTATCATGAAAGATCAAAAAAATATAGATAAAATCAAGGTAAAAGGGGCGAGGACCCACAACTTGAAGAATATAGACGTAGAGATGCCCCGTAATAAGATGGTGGTCATTACTGGCGTATCAGGTAGTGGCAAGTCTTCACTTGCTTTCGATACTATTTTCGCTGAAGGGCAGAGGCGCTACGTAGAGTCTTTGTCTTCTTATGCTAGGCAATTTTTAAACCAAATGCCGAAGCCAGATGTAGATGAAATATCCGGGCTTTCTCCGGCGATTTCCATAGACCAAAAGTCGCGCTCTAATAATCCGCGTTCTACGGTGGCGACCATTACTGAGATATATGACTATCTACGGGTTATGTACGCGCGCATTGGGCACCCACATTGTCCAGAATGTGGTGAGGAGATCAAAAAATTAAGTAATGAAGAAATAATTAATTTTATTTTGGGCAAACTCGGGAATGCAAAAAATCCTGTCCGTGTCGGAGCCCCCGTAGAGAGGGTAAAGCGGCAGGATTTTTTGCATTCCCGAGTTTCGATCTTTTCGCCAATAGTTCGTGGTCGTAAAGGTGAATATTACCAGTTACTTTATGACTTACTCGGTAAAGGTTTCGCCGAAATCAGGCTCGATGGCGTAATGAAAAAACTTCGCGACCAAATAACACTGTCTAAAAACAAAGCACACACCATAGAAGTTTTGGTGGATAAATTTGAAGTCGCTGATTTAGGTAAAGAAGAGTTACGTATGCGTTTATCCGAAGCCGTGGAGAGAGCCTTGATTGAATCTGATGGTTTAGTGACGGTAAAGATAGATGAAGAGCCTGCCCGCCATGCTTCGCAAGGCGATGCGGGCGGGGAATTTACGATGTCTGCCAAGTTCGCTTGTAAGAATGACGGGTTTTCTTTCCCAGAGATAGAACCACGACTTTTTTCATTTAATTCTCCATACGGCGCGTGTCCAGTTTGTAATGGTTTAGGCACTAAATATTTTGGCGGGGACGAACCGTGTGATGCGTGCAAGGGCGCACGACTTCGCACTGAGGCCCTCAATGTATTTATAACTACCGGCAAAACACGCAAAAATATCCTAGATTTAGCTGAGCTGTCTATAGCTGATGCATATGAATTTTTCAAAAACTTAAAACTCTCAAGTCAAGAAAAGGAGATTTCCTTACCGGTGGTGCGCGAGATAGAGGCTCGGCTCGAGTTTATGCTCGACGTGGGGCTGGATTACCTACAACTTTCGCGCAAGGCGAATACCCTATCGGGTGGTGAGGCTCAACGTATTCGGCTCGCTTCCCAGCTAGGCTCTCGCCTCGTGGGGGCACTGTATGTGCTCGACGAGCCGACTATTGGCCTCCACCAGCGCGACAATGATCGCCTTATAAAAACTTTACTCAACTTGCGTGACCTGGGGAACACTATTTTAGTGGTAGAACACGATGAAGACACTATCTATGCGTCCGACTATATCGTAGATATCGGACCCAAGGCTGGGGTGCATGGTGGTGAGGTGGTGGCGATGGGATATCTAGATGAACTGCTTACTGCTAAAAAAGCAAAAAATAATTCCAGAACCCTGGGCTACTTGCGCGAAGAATTGAAAATAGAAACTCCAGATAAGCGTCGGGTGGGCAAAGGCGCGCTGCGTGTGGCTGGTGGGCAGGTATTTAATATTAAAAATATGAACGTAGAGGTTCCGCTCTCTGTGATGACTTCAATAACCGGCGTGTCGGGGAGCGGTAAGAGCTCATTCATGTATGAGATTCTGTATAAAAATCTACAAGCACGGCTTGAGCGCAAGTACAGAACAGCTAAACTTTTTAACTGCACATCTTTTTCTGGCACAGAATACCTGTCTCGCGTGGTCTTGATCGACCAGTCGCCTATTGGTCGGACTCCGCGCTCTAACATTGCTACCTATACTGGGTGTTTTACTCATATCCGCGACATGTTCGCTACCACTGACGAGGCACGACTCCGGGGATGGAAGGCAAACCGTTTTTCTTTTAATGTGAAGGGTGGTCGCTGTGAAGCTTGCGAAGGTAACGGTGAGATAGCGGTGGAGATGCATTTCTTGCCCACTGTTTATGTGACTTGTGACGTGTGTGGGGGAAAACGTTTTGATAAAGAAACCCTAACTGTAAAATACAAGAAAAAAAATATTTACGAAGTTTTACGTATGACTGTGGAAGAAGGGCTAACTTTTTTCAAAGATATTCCCGCGATTTCCGACAGGCTACAAACTCTCTACGATGTGGGGCTGGGATACCTCGAGCTTGGGCAGTCGGCGACGACGCTATCGGGCGGGGAGGCACAAAGGGTTAAGATATCGAGCGAGCTATTCCGTCCGCATTATGAGAAAACTATTTATTTACTCGACGAACCTACGGTAGGATTACATTATGACGATGTAGCGAAACTCCTAGAAGTATTGAACAAGCTGGTGAGTAAGGGGCATACCGTAGTTTTGATAGAACACAATATGGATATACTGAAGAGCTCGGACTATATAATAGACATAGGGCCTGAGGGTGGGGTAGGGGGCGGGAGCCTGGTGGCCCGCGGTACACCGGAAGAAGTAGCCAATAATTCTAAAAGCTATACGGGAAAATATTTGAAGAAAGTATTGCGTAAGTAATTGGCATGAATATAAAATCTCTAAAAAAATTCAAACTTCCAGATGCGCCAGGGGTCTATTTTTTTCTAGCGGGCAGAAAGATTCTATACATCGGTAAAGCTACTTCACTTCGTGACCGAGTGCGGAGCTATTTCAGCAGCGACCTTATAGCTGCTCGTGGGTCACTTATTGTAGATATGGTGTATAAGGCGAGTAATATCAAATGGCAGAAGACAGACTCCGTACTTGAGGCGTTGGTGCTCGAGGCCAACCTAATAAAGAAACACCAGCCACACTACAACACGAAAGAAAAGGATGACAAAAGTTTTAACTATGTAGGTATTACTAAAGGCAATCTACGCTATAGCGTAGATGGTTTACCTAGGGTGAGTGTAGTGCGCGGGAAAGAGCTAGCGAAACAGAAAAATTCCGCCGCTTTACCCTCTCTACGGGGGCTCCGACACGGACGAAATTTTTCTGCTTCGCTAGCTTCTATTTATGGTCCGTACACCAGTGGTTCACAGCTTCGCGAAGCGCTGAAGCTGGTGCGTAAAATTTTCCCATTTCTAGACGACAAGAGTAAAAACTATTTAGAATTTTATAAACAGATAAACCTTGTACCGGACTTGAAAGACAGAAAATTATATTTGCAAAACATACGCAATATCAAGCTATTTTTATCGGGCAAGAAGAAGCAACTCGTGCGAACGCTGAAAAAAGAAATGCGAGAATATGCGGAAACTAGAGAATTCGAAAAAGCAGGGGAGAAGAAGAGGCAAATGTTCGCGTTGGAACACATAAATGACGTTGCCTTACTAAAGCTAGGGTCCTCGGACACAAAAAATTCACCATTCGCTTCGCAGACTTTCCGCATCGAAGCTTATGACATAGCGCATATGTCGGGTAAGAACATGGTGGGCGTAATGACTGTGGTGACGAATGGAGAGGCTGATAAAAGTGAATATAAAAAATTTAAAATTAGAACTCAAGCAGATGCGAATGATACTGGTGCTCTAGAGGAGATGCTCTTGCGACGTTTTGCTCATACAGAGTGGCCGAGCCCGGCGCTCGTGGTTGTGGATGGAGGCACGGCGCAGATCAACGTTGCCAAGAAAGTCCTGACAAGGCTTAGCCTTGTCATGCCTGTGGTGTCTGTGCTTAAGGATGAGCGACATAAGCCTAAAGACATATTAGGTAACAAAAACTATGCGGTAAAATATGAGAAGGAAATATTGTTAGCCAATAGTGAAGCGCACCGCTTCGCCATCAGTTACCATAAGCAAATGCGAAGTAAAAACTTTTTGAAATAATATGAAAAAAGAAAATGTAGTCATATTGAATGATATAAGAAGCGTGGAGAATGTGGGGGCTATGTTTCGCACCGCAGACGCTGCGGGTGTCGAGAAAATATATCTCGCTGGATACACGCCAACACCGCTCGATAGGTTCGGTAGAAAGAGGAAAGATTTGGCCAAGTCTGCCCTAGGAGCGGAGGAGTATGTAGCCTGGGAGCAGGTGAAAGGGGTGGCGACATTGCTCAACAAGCTGAAGCGCGCTGGCTTTAAGGTTGTTGCCATAGAGCAAGACAAAAATTCCATAGACTATAAAAAAGTTAAAACAGGCAATAAGAATGCGTTCATCGTCGGAGCAGAAGTAACTGGTATACCCCAGACTATTCTTAAAAAATGCGATGTTATAGCTGAGATACCCATGCGAGGTAAAAAGGAATCCTTGAATGTTTCCGTCGCTCTTGGGGTGGTACTTTTTGGGGTTTTGTAATTTTTTCTAACTTATTTCTGGCAATTTTTGCAGAAAATTGTGGTTCGGCCTGCGATTGTTGTTTTAGTGAGATGTTTTTTGCAATTTGTACACAACTCTCCACCCTTGCCATACACTTTGTGTTCGTGGGCGTAGTTGCCACGGGTGTTATCGAGTAGGCGATATGTGTCAACCGAAGATCCGCCGACTTTTATCGCTCGTTTTACAATGCGCACTATTGCTTTGTGCAGTTTCTTTATCTCGAGGTCAGAAAGTGAGGCCGGAGTTCTGTCGGGTCGGATGCCGGACTCAAACAAACATTCGTCTGCATAAATATTACCAAGCCCAGTAACTATCTTTTGCTCCATAAGCACCGCTTTTATTTTTCCAGTTTTCCTTTTTAAGTTTTCTGCAAAATATTTTACTGTAAAATCTTTTCCGAGTGGCTCGACACCGTACGAACCGAAATGATTTTCTTTTTCAAATGCTTTTTGATTTGGATAATAGAGAAGGTGGCCGAACATGCGGGTATCGTTGTAGTAGAGGGTCCCCTTGTCTAGCTCAAAGATAATGTGGGTGTGTTTGTTGGGCAACTCTTTTTCCGAGAGCTCTATTGGGTGTCCGCCGAATAAGAGCTTCGGCTGGTTCAGATTTTTTCTTACTCCTCGCGCATTTACCGCCTTGTCGCTCGAAAAAACCTGAACCAGCCTCCACTGATATGCGAACTGCCCAGACATTTTGAGATGAGCGAGGATGATTTTATTGTGTGTGAGTTTAAAAATTAAATTTTTGGCACGTCGCTCTATACTCAGAAATTTTTCACCCGTCAGGCCTTCTATAAATTCCGTTACTTTTTTATTAGAGGCGGTGCGGACGGTGCCCTTACCAGATACTAATTTTGGCTTTTTAACCACAACCCTTTTTATTTTCTGGCCGAGGATCGTGCGTTCTAATCCGATACGCAAATTCTCAACTTCAGGTAGCTCAGGCATCTGTTTATTTATTTCCTAAAATTTTTAGTGCCTCTTTTACTTTCCCGTTAGTGTTTTCGGCATAAGTTTTTTTGAGTGCATTTCGTGCATCTTCGCGCGAGTAACCGAGGGCCTCTAGGGCTTCGAGTGCGTCTACTTCACCCTGCAAGATTTCACTACCTGCGCCGTCTAGTTTGTCCTTGAGCTCTATTATTATTCTTTCCGCAGTTTTCTTGCCAACTCCAGAAATTTTTGTCAGATAGCCGGTGTCGCCAGAGCCTATAGCCTTTTTTATTTTCTCGACACTGCCGATGCCGAGGAGTCCCAGAGCTGACTTAGGACCAATACCAGATACGGCGAGGAGCATTTCGAAAAATCCTAACTCTTCCCGATCTTTAAAGCCATATAGCTCCATAGAGTCTTCACGAATATGAGTGTATGTCCAGATGAAAATTTCACTGTCGTTATGACAGCTGGCAATAGCTTCCTGTGTCATGTTGACTTTATAGCCTACACCACCTGCCTCAACAATCAGGAATTTTTCAGTTTTTAGTAAAACTTTGCCCCTTATGCTACCGATCATAATACAAGCATAGCATATGGGCCGAAACTCGCGCGAGTTGCAATTTCGCAACATTTCTGGTAAATTGCCCTTATGCCAATAACCAAATCAGCCAAGAAAGCTATTCGAGGAAGCCTCCGCAAGAAGGCTTTTAATGATGCTCGCAAGAGGGCAATGAAGGATGTAATAAAGAAACTAGAGAAGGCCGTAAAAGCCGATAAAGAGTCTGCGGTTAAAATGCTTCCTACTGCTTTCAAGGCTATCGATAAAGCTGCCAAGAGGGGTGTAATCAAGAAGAACAATGCGGCTCGCAAGAAGTCTCGCCTTTCTAGGCTCGTAAAATAACATGAGTCATCTATTAGAATTCTACGGAGAAGAATGTCCGCATTGTGTGAACATGCATGCTCTGGTTGATAGATTGGAGAAAGAAGAAGGCCTAAACTTCGACAAGTTTGAAGTTTGGCACAACCAGGAGAATGAGAAGAAGCTTCTCGAGCTCGATCGTGATATGTGTGGCGGAGTGCCTTTCTTTTATAACACCAATACCAAGCAGTTTATATGTGGAAGCGAGGAATACGATAAGTTTAAAGAGTGGGCTAAGGGTGGTAAGGGTCATTAAAAAGCAATCAAAACAAAAACCCGGGACATAGTCCGGGTTTTTGTTTTTAGGTTTTAATCTTAATGATGTTCAACTACGTGGGTAGTTTCTCGCTGGCTGAATATGTGTCTCGCTAGGATGATCAAGATAAGTATCAAGATCAGCAAGAATAGCCATTCGAACAAGCTGTCTGGGAAGAATCCAGCACCCCAGATAGTGTTTGCGCCAAGCACAGAACCATTGTTGGTATTATTGTCGTAGATGATGTACTCAGGTTGATTCCAAATTTGCGCGGATACATTTGCATTTACTGATTGAGGATTACCTGCTGGGTCTACATAGCTAAGTACTGCAGGGAAGTTCAAGTGTGTTCCCAGTGCTACATTATCGCGTACTCGAACGCGGATGGTTACCATACCCTCACCGTTTGCACGTAGGGTGCCGAGGTTAAAGTTCAAGGTCTGTCCGACGCGAGTAGGATTGCTTGGGTTAGAGAACATATACTCAACTTCATAAGGTAGATCTACACGAAGGTTCAGATTAGTGATAGAACCTGTGCCCACATTTTTGTAGCTGACAGTGTAGTTGATCTCATCTCCTGGATGTGGACGAGTGTTGTCGAGTGTTGGCACAATAGGCTGGTTACGATCCACAGATGAACTTATAAGCACAAGTGAAGTTGCTGGTGTAGTGGTACCTAATACTTGCCCGCGAACACCCACAGTTACAGAGTCGGTGGTGGTACCGTAGCCGTTGCTACAAGTAAGAGTGAAGGTTCTGGTGCTGGTTAGAGAACCAGTATAGAAACTTCCTGGGCCAGTGTTTCTAGCGCCTGCCCAACCTACTCCACCGCCAGAAGCGTAACAAGAATCTACGTTGTATGTGTACCAGCGTATTGTAGTGCCAGCACCATATGCGATATTGGTCGAATCAGCAGATACAACTACAGCAGGGTTGTTAACTACTGGAGGCTGAACTGGTGGAATATATATGTTGTCGTTTCCTGTATAGAAACTCAATATATTGCCGTAAACTAGATCTTCTGAATTTTCCGCTACAGCACGGAAGTAATAAAGGGTATTAGCTCGGAGGCCTGTTACTCGCTCATCAAAAGATGAAGAACTAGAACCATAAGATCTTTCTCGGGTTGAATAGCCGAAGTTGGTATTGAACCCGTATTCAAACCACGCACGAGTTGAGTTGCCGTTACCGTCCACTCGACCGTTTAGGGTTGCGTTGGTAGAGCTTATGTTGGTTGCGTTTCGAGTAGTTACCTCTGGTGCTTCGTCATCATCATAATCATCTCCGTCTACTCGTACAGTTACTGAATCAGTATCTGTACCATAATTATTGGTACAAGTTATTTCATAGGTAGTGTCTTCGTCTAGTCGGCCAGTATAGAAACTACCAGAGGTGCTCTTGCTACCAGACCAACCATTGTCGCCATCGCGACCATAACAATATGTTGCGCTAGTAGAGTTCCATCTTATTGTAGTAGAGTCATCATAGTCTAGGTTTGTATCGTCAGCATATATATTCACGTTTGGTGGAAAATTCTGATTATTATACTGACAAGGTAGAGGGCCTCCATAGTTTATTGCACTTGGATCCTGACAAAGCTGTTGCTGACCACCAACGCTCACAGTAGTAGATGCATTAGTAGAGCCTGCACTATTAGAACAAGTGATGTTATATGTGGTGGTGTTTGTTAGAAATCCAGTATAGAAACTACCAGAGGTGCTCTTGCTACCAGACCAACCATTTGAGCCACCGCTACCAGAGCAAGAATCTGCACCAGAAGAATTCCAGATCACAGAGCTGGTTCCGTTATAACTTACACTTTGCGGATTCGCATAAATATTTATTGTTGGCAGGGAGGGTGGAGGAGTAGTGTTTTGGCAGGTAAGAGTTACCACATTAGAAGGTAGCTCTGGGCGATATTTCACTCGGTAAGAGTAGGTCTGACCTGGGGTAATGTTGTAGTCAGTATATGAACGCGCAGAATCGCCAACAGGCAACCAGTCCCAAAAACGGTTTGGGTCGTTCGGTAAAACATCGGCCTTTTGTAAGCCATTAGAGTTGGCGTTTGGATGTGAGCCCCACTCTAGATAGATAGTGTTGCCAACACAGCGACCTTCAAGAGTGCCTTGTGGTGCAGCTATTGCTGGATTGGCAAAAAAGCCAACAAATACAAGGGAAATTACCAATCTCGCAACCATAAACTTATTTAATTTTTGCATGATATTCTTCATAATTTTTAGTATAGCATATACGACCAAAAAAGTCAAGTCCTCTAGGACAACCCCTAGAATAGGCGAATACTATAATAAAACTCTAAAAAGTCAAGTTATGAATTGTGCCCTCGCCAGGAATCGAACCTGGATCGCAAACTCCGCAAGCTCGCATTCTATCCATTAAACTACGAGGGCCAGTATAAAACTATTTTAGATTAGCAGTTTTTTGTTCTAAGGTAAAGCGTGTTTAGAATCCCAATGAGTCCATTATTCGTTCAGCTGGATGCTCGTGCATTTCTTCTTCTGGCACGCCTTTTGAATGCATTATTTCTTTAATCTCTTTTGCCAGACTCTGATCTATGGGAATACTAATTATAGGCATGAAGATTCGCTCGGAACGGATAAAGAGGAATTCTTTTGCTGGATGTTCGGGGTGGTTGAGTTGGATCCAGAAGGCGCGGATATTGTCATAAGGGTAGAGCCGAGAGCGGATACGCAAACCCCGGTCGGTGAGAGAGTAGGACACCGTGTCTGGCTTCTTCTTGGCGAAGAAGGCCAGGAGTACCCCGCTTAGTATTATGAGCGTAGCGAAGAAATAATTTTCATAAATTATCGCGGCGAGCGAACTTGCCACCACAATAACTCCGAGTGCCCAGAACCAGTCGGGTGTACGTTCCTTGTCTTCATATTCGAGCGCTGTCCACTCAAGTTTTTCCATTTTTATATTATACCCCTTAGTGAAATTTCTACAAAACTACCCATTCACTAATATCTCTATCATCCCGTAAAAAAGCCAGAAGGTGAGGAGCATGTAGCCTTCTCTGCGCGAGATGGCGTGACCAGATTCCATGAATTTCATCAGCACCAGTGAGGCTATGATCATAAAAGAGCCCGTGACGTAAATAATTTTCGTTGGGAAGTAGAATGGATTAATGAGCGCAATGATACCTACGACTATTGTTGCATCAGCGAGGACAGAACCCATCACATCACCTATAGCGAGGTCGTCATCTTTTTTCTCGACAGATTTTAGTGAGTAAAAAAGTTCTGGCATTGTGGTGCCCAGGCTCACGATCAGGAGGCCTATCAAGATGGGGCTGACTTCAAGCGCCTGGGCGAGCACACCAGCTGAAGCTACAGAAAAATGTGAACCTATCAAGAGTAAGGCCATCGAGGAGGCAAGGCCGAACAGATTCCTAAATTTATACTTGCTCTCGGCAGGGGTTTGAGATGATTCTATGCCGTCTTTGAATACAAGATAGTAAAAGAGCGCACCTACAACTATAAGGGCGACTCCTTCTGTGCGTGAGTAATGGCCATTGAGTCCGAATATGAGAGGTAGAAGGATAAAGAAAGGGAAGAGGCGGACGTCTTTCATGACTTTACTCTCTATCTTGATGCTTCGTCCAGCGTGGAATATAAGAATAGCGAATATAAGGGTGAGGTCAGCCACATTGGAACCGAAGAGTGTACCCAGCCCAAACTCCGGCACGCCTTGGATGGCGGAATTGATGGCGATGAAAGTTTCCGGCAGTATGGATATAAACGCAACGACTATAAAACCTACGGTATAGCGTGATAAGTGGAAACCCTCAGCCAGTAGCGCAGAGTATTTGGTAGCCATCGTGGCGCCTCGCACTACCAAGAAAAGTGAAATTACAAAAATAAAAATATTCTCAAGCATATTTCGTTTGATTATATCATCTGGTAAAATAGATGCACATCATGAGACCAAAAGGAAAGTATGATTCACATATGTTATGTATATCCTCGCTGGTTTATTTATTTCTTGGCGTAATAGTTTTTAAAGACAACCTATATTTAGGTCTTTTGTTTTTTGTGGTCACACTGTTTGCTTTATTGCATCACGGCAATTTCAAAAACTTTAGTTTTAAAGCGCTGGATTGGATATTCGGCATAATCCTAGCCGTCTACATTTATTATTTAACAGCCGTAAAGTTCGATACATACATCTTCTCTTTCCTGATAATACTGGCGATGTTCAGATTACTGGATCATATTTTATTCAGAATGAAGCGTTATGGAATATTTAGCTATACCCACTCTATGTGGCATGTGTTATCCGGGGTACTCACATTTATGATTATTTCTTTATAATATTTAGAATGCACATATTCTTTAACTTTTCTAAAAAAATTTTCTGGAATATTATCGGAGTGATAGCGATCCTGGTAGGGATTTTTGCACTCATTACGCCATTTACTCCAGGATCCTGGCTTGTCTTGGTGGGCCTATTTATAATTTTTGGTAGAGAACGTACTGAGAAATGGATAGAGCGAGTATTCGGGGTACGCTGGATGAGAAAATTAAAAGATACTAAGCTTTTTAAAAAGCTTAACCGTGATTGACTTAATAATTTTACAGAAAATCCTATAGGCTGCTGGTTTACTTTTTAGGGTGTATGGTTTAGACTAGATTTGTGTAGGAAAAGGGCAAGTGTAGTCGGGCTCGCCATCACACATTTTGTCAATAATTGATTAAGTGAAATGGACGATACAACAAAATGCCCAAATTGTGGCAACAATCCGTGCACATGTTCTCCAGCAACTCCAGCTCAATAGCACGAACAACAAAAGCCCCCTTCTGGGGGCTTTTGTTGTTGTGTTAAGTTCTAGTGTTCTGCGGGTCCTTGTATCATCCGGGATTGACAATACCCCCTAGGGGGTATAGACTTTAGATATGCATACAAATAAAAACAAGTTGGCGCGGAGATTAAAAATCCTAGAAGGGCAGGTGCGAGGAATTCAAAATATGGTCGAGAAAGGGACGTACTGTATCGACGTCATAACTCAAACCTCTGCTATCAAACAAGGCCTTTCAAATATCGAAGATATACTGCTTGAAGGGCATTTAGGTCACTGCGTGGTGGGGCAAATCAAAAAGGGAGAGACCGATAAAGCAACTAGGGAGATTCTAAAAGTTTATCAATTAAAGCGTAAATAGTTCGACTAAGCTCACTATAAAAATAATATGCAAACAAAAATTTATAAAGTTAAAGGTATGCATTGCGCATCGTGCGCCTCAATAATAGAGCGCGAAGTCAAGAAACTCGATGGTGTTGCCGAGATAGCGGTGAATAATGGGACCGAGAAGGCCAAGATATCTTTCGACAATTCTAAAACAAGCAGTGATGAGTTTAATAAAAAGCTTGAGCCCCTAGGCTATTCTGTGATCGAAGAGGATCACGGCGGGCATAGTATGTCGGCGAAAGAGATGGGTATGAGCGAAGATGAGCATGCCGAACATCTCGGACTTAATCAGTCCAAAAAAGAAAAGCTGGCTGAGCTTAAAGACATGCGTACGAAAGTTTTATCAGCTATGCCGCTCGCGTTATTTGCTGCATTTGTAATGGGTTGGGACATTTTAGCGGAATATAGTTTAGCACCAATGATGAACGAAACGATAAAGGAATTTTTCCATCATTTGTTGCCAATATTTGCCACATATATTCTATTTGTAGTTGGCAAGCCGTACCTGTGGGGTGTCTACAGATTTTTCCGTTATGGCAAGGCCAATATGGACACACTGATAGGTATAGGCACTACGACTGCTTTTATATATAGCTTCACTGTTTCTGCGTTTGAAGAGGCGCTAAAACCATTTATAAATGTTGAATATCAGTATTATGATGTGACGATTGTGGTCATCGCTTTTATCACACTTGGGAAATATCTAGAGATGCGATCGAAGATAAAAACTGGTGACGCTATTGAAAAATTACTTAACCTGCAAGCTAAAACTGCGTTAGTGGTTCGGGGTGGCAAGGAAGTGGAGATTCCGGTGGGCGAGGTTGTGGTTGGGGATTTGGTCGTTATTAAACCCGGGGCGAAGATCCCAGTTGACGGAGTCATAGCTGACGGATCATCATTTATAGATGAATCTATGGTTACTGGCGAGCCGATGCCGGAACAGAAAAAAGCTGGAGATTCTGTGATGTCTGGAACCATTAACACTAATGGATCCTTTACTTTTCGGGCTACAAAAGTTGGTTCGGAAACATTACTGGCGCATATAATAAAAATGGTGGAAGAGGCGCAAGGTAGCAAGGCACCGATTCAAGCTTTGGCTGACAAAATTTCAGCAGTGTTCGTGCCGATTGTTCTTGTGTTTGCATTCATTACACTAGGAACCTGGCTTATTTTAGGATCACAGTATCTTGGATTCTCGCAGGCCCTTTCTTTCGGCCTGGTCTCATTTGTTGGAATTTTAGTTATCGCTTGTCCTTGCGCGCTAGGGCTCGCCACCCCTACAGCTATCATCGTTGGGGTTGGGAAGGGCGCCAGGGAGGGAATCTTGATCAAAGATGCAGCGACCCTAGAGAAGCTTCATAAAGTGAATACGGTGGTGGTTGATAAAACAGGAACTATAACTCGAGGCAAGCCTACCCTGGTAGATATACAAAATTTTTCTAAGCAGACGAACAATGAACTAATTTCCATTATTGCTTCGCTTGAGAAAAAGTCCGAACATCCAATAGCGCACGCGATAGTGAACTATGCAGAAGAGAAAAATATTTCCATGTTGGAAATTTCTAGCTTCGAGAATCTGCAAGGTAGGGGGATAAAGGGATCAGTCAACGGCGTAGAGTATTTTGTAGGCAACGCCAAGCTTATAAATGACCTCAATCTTTCTTTTGATTCTACCCGCCTGAACGAATTTACTTCACAGGGTAAGACACCCGTCATTATCGCAACCAAAGAACAAGTGCTCGGTTTTGTGATGGTGGCTGATGAAATAAAATCAGAATCCAAGCAGGCAATTGCGGATCTACACAAGCTCGGAATCAAAGTAGTAATGCTAACTGGGGACGATGAGAACACTGCGAAATACATAGCTTCCGTGGTGGGTATTGATGTTGTAGTAGCAAATGTTTTACCGCAGGATAAGCTGGAGAATATCAAGAAGGCCCAAGCGGGGGGTGCAGTGGTGGCGATGGCAGGCGACGGGGTGAATGATGCGCCGGCGCTGGCCCAAGCTGATGTGGGCATAGCTATGGGCACAGGAACTGACGTGGCCATAGAGTCAGCGGGCATAACACTGCTTCATGGGGATGTTTCTAAATTAGTGAAAGCCGTAAAACTTTCCAAAATAACCATGCGAGGTATCAAACAGAATCTTTTCTGGGCATTTATCTATAACATTGTAGGTATTCCACTTGCTTCGGGAATTTTCTACCCGTTTTTCGGCTGGCTACTTTCGCCGGTGTTCGCGGGGTTCGCGATGGCTATGTCTTCGGTTTCAGTGGTTGGCAATTCACTTCGTATTAAAAGTAAAAAATTATAAATAAAAAAGAAAAATTTATGAACACAAAAGAAATTTGGTTTGGTGTTGGGGGGTTGGTAATTGGCGTAGTGGTCACAGGGTTTTTATTTCCGGGCGCCCGTCCGGGCTACATGATGGGCGGGTTTAACAATAATTCGTATGGACCAGGCAGTGGACAAATGATGGGTCAAAATTTAGAGCGTCATTTTATTGAGCAAATGATACCGCATCATGAGGGTGCAATAGCTATGGCAGAACTTGCGCTAGAAAAATCTGCTCGGTTAGAAATAAAAACTCTGGCCCAAAATATTATTAAAGCACAAGAGGGCGAGAATGAAAAAATGATAGCTTGGTATGCAGACTGGTATGACGGTCATCCTGCTAAAGGTAGTGCAAATACGATGAACGGTGGCATGATGTCGAACAGGGGAATGCATGTGGGCGGGCAGGAGGATATCCAGGCGCTAGAGAATGCCACAGATTTTGATCGCGCATTCGTTGAGCAGATGATCCCACATCATCAATTGGCAATAATGATGGCACAAATGCTCCAAGCAGGTACACAGAGACCAGAAATGCTTGAGCTCGCAAAAAATATTATTTATTCACAGTCGGCTGAAATCGAGCAGATGCAAAGCTGGTATGAAAACTGGTTCTAATCTTAAGAGTTCGAAATAATTAGAGATTCATCAGAATTGACAACAAAAACCAGTAGTTCATAATGGGGATATAAGAAAATGCAATTGAATCAGAGAAAATTTTTTCTGGGCTTGATAGTATTGATTGCTTATGTAGGCATAGGTGCTTTAGGTGTTGTAGCTTTTGGTCATACATCTGAAGCGCCTATGCCTAACTGCCCATACGCTCCGGGCGAATTTGCGTTATGCTCGGATACTTTGGAGCACGTTTCTAATTGGCAAGCATTCTCTAACATCATCTTGCCCCTGATTTTTATATCACTGGTGTTAGTGGGATTTTTATATTTGTTAATTCCAAACATTTTGAATCCGGAGTCGTTCTTTTATCGCCTTCAAGATTCAAATACCCAGAAATCTTTCTATGTAGGAGTAATTTTAAAATGGCTTTCTCTTTTTGAAAATAGTCCCTCTCTCGCGTATTCGAGGCAGTACTAATTTTCTTAACTGTAAGATTTTTTAGCCCTGCCTTTCAATCCTCTCTCGAGGATTTTTTACTGTTTACTAATCAACTATATGAACAAACAAACTATAACTTCATTGATAATAATTATTGTTTTCGTGTATGGTCTGGTGTGGTGGAGCAGATCTGCAGATAATCGTCCTGTTCAAAAATCCGTCGTCACAGATTCCACTTCTGTCTCAAGTGGTAAATTGTTAGCCGAAGAAAAATTATTTGATTTTGGCGCTATCTCTATGCAAGACGGTAATGTGCAAAAAGTTTTCACAGTGGCTAATTCCGGCGGAGGGGAAGTAAATCTTGTTAATATCAGCACTTCTTGTATGTGTACAACTGCATATCTCTTGCGTCCAGATGGCAGTAAAATCGGACCTTTTGGTATGCCTGGACATGGAGGCGGTGCAGGTATTGTTAGAAATAGCGATGGTCGTATGGGTGAAATAATCCCGGCGGGTGAATCGCGTGAGATTGAAGTGGTCTATGATCCTAACGCGCATGGCCCAGCAGGGGTGGGTATGATCGATCGGTCTGTTTACCTGAAAGACGCAAATGGACAAGTTTTAGAATTGCGAGTTAAAGCGCGAGTAACACCATAGTCGTATGAAAAAAATCATTATTGCGATAAGCGTGGTGTTGATGGGTATAGTAGGCATTGTAATTTTGAAAAACAGTCCGGCCGTTTCTGGTCTTTTGTGGAATGTGAGTCGTGAAGGCGCGTGGCTACTGCCACTTCTGCTAGTGTCTGCGGTTTTGGACAGCGTGCATCCTTGCTCCTTCTCAATTCTGCTGATTACTATAGCGTTTCTCTTCGGCATTCAGATGAGTCGGGAAAAAATTCTACAATTGGGTGGGACTTACATTGCCGGCATATTCACAGCTTACTTCTTGATAGGGCTCGGTATCCTAAAAGTACTCCATCTCTTCAATACACCACATTTCATGGGTAAATTAGGCGCGGGTATCTTGATCATCTTTGGATTTATTAATCTGATTAATCGTTTTTTCCCAGCATTTCCTATTAAACTCAAAATTCCTTCGGGCATGCATCATGGTATTGCTCGACTTATGGATCGCGCCTCTTTTCCGGCAGTGTTTGCGCTGGGGCTCTTGGTGGGTGTATGTCAATTCCCATGCATGGGCGGACCATACTTGATGGTGATCGGCCTTTTGCGCGATCAAGTAACCTATATGACCGGTTTTGGTTACCTGTTCCTCTATAATTTAATCCTGATTGTGCCTTTAGTGGCTGTGCTCCTGATTGCGTCACGCAAAGAATTAGTAGAGCAGGTACAGATCTGGAAGCGAGAAAAGATGAGTGGGCTTCAACTGTGGGTGGGTATTGCGATGATTATTATTGGTATCTTAATCTTATACATCTAATATGAACAAAAACAAAATAAGTCTTGAAGAATTCTTGCAAAGAATTGATTCCTTAAAAGAAAAATCAGGGGTTGACTTGTCAACTGCCGAGGACTTGAGTATGGCGGTGATGAATCTCATCAGCTTGGAAGAGCATTTCTTTTTCACTGGAGTGAAGACCAATAAGGATAATTACTTTGACACCATACTGGAAATTCGGGAAATGCGCAAAGAGCTTTTAGCCAAGCTTATGCCTAAACATGAGGGCGAAACTTGGTGTATTTCCAAACATCTCCTGTCTACAACCATGCGACTAATTGAAGTTGGAAATAAGTTAAACTCTGAAGGAGAAAAATCTGGGGCGCAAGAAATGTTCAAGAAAGCATATCAAGTCTACTCTATTTTTTGGGCGCTGAAACTGGAATTGATCACGGGTCGGGAATTAAAAGAAAAAGCACAGGACAGCTCTCGGTTGGAAGACCTGGTTTCTAAATTGGCCGATTGCTGTGATGAATAAAATGAATAATATAAAAGAAGAAATCAAGAAAATATTATATACGCTTTCAGCCCTGGCAATTATTGTTTTGTTGGGTTTTGTTCCGACGAGCAAAGACAAAAATTTTCCCATCACAATCTATTGGGGTGATCTCGGGAAAAGAATGGTGGAGGTGGGAGTTATCGATTCGGAGAAGTTTCCGAATTATCACAACGAGCGCAATCTAGAAATAAATTCTCAAAATTCCCGCGTTGTTCTAAATACCTTGTGGGCTTTTGGTTTGGCGAATAAAAATCCGATACTAACCGAAGGCCCCATGATGGATCCGCGTTATGGAGGCGCAGGCAACTTTGCCTCTACTGGTGGCTGGACTTTAGCAAAAGACGGAGCAATGAAGCATTATGGAATGCATGAATTTGTGACGCTTACTCCCGAACAGCAGGTTTTAGTGGAAAAAGTATCACAGAATATCTACCGGCCATGTTGCAACAATTCTACTTATTTTCCTGATTGTAATCATGGCATGGCCATGCTCGGACTTCTGGAACTTATGGCTTCGCAGGGGGCAACAGAAGAACAGATGTACAAAACAGCGCTTGAGGTAAACACGCTCTGGTTTCCGGATACATATACGGCGATCCAAACGCTATTTGAGTCACGAGGTGCGGATTGGAACACAGTAGATCCAAAAGAAATTCTGAGCGTCGAGTATTCCAGTGCCACAGGGTTCAGTAATGTTTTGTCGCAGATCGGACCACAAAAGTCTCGTGGGGGAGCAAGTTGCGGTGTTTAGTAGAAAATAAATAAAAAATTATATGAACAATTCAATATTAGCATTTATTCTGTTGGGTGGTTGTATATTAATTCATTTTTTAGTTACGCATAGGCGTAAACATTCTTGTGGATCCGATTCGGAGACGAGGGATAAAAAAGACAACCGGCATCATTCTGGACAAAGTTGCCATTAGAATTTAATCAATTAGTAAACCACTAGTTTTTTCAGTTATCTGTTTCGTAATTTGCCGTACAGGGAGGTTTTGTGTTAAATTGTAAGTTCATGACATCAAAAACTTACACTTTTCACGTCTCAGGTACCCACTGCGCTTCGTGCAAAATCTTGATTGAAGATATTTTGAATGAGCAAATTGGGATTGAGCATGTAAACGTTGATCTGAAAAACAAAACAGTGTCACTAGAGACAACTCTCGATGAAAGTCAGAATAGACTTGCGGAGATGCTCACAGAGAAGATAAAGCAAAACGGGTACACTCTTTCAGTTGAGCCCTTCGACTCCGCTCAGGGTGAAAAAAATAGCAACATCATTTGGCAAGCGCTCCCGATAGGGGTTGGCTTTCTCGCTTTGTTTTTCCTACTACAAAAGTCTGGCATCCTCAATTTTGGAATTGGTGGAGAGATTTCTTTCGCCACTAGTTTCATTATCGGACTGATCGCATCGGTATCGTCATGTCTGGCGGTGGTAGGTGGTTTAGTTTTATCGCTTTCAGCTAAAATATCGCAAGACGATGTAAGTGATACTAAAACCTTTGTATTATTCCACGCAGGTAGGCTTGTAAGCTTCGCTGTATTGGGTGGAGTGCTTGGCGCAATCGGTGGGGCAATAGGTATTAATTTTACCTTCACTGCGATACTCGGTATTCTAGCATCGGTAGTGATGCTATTCTTAGGCCTTAATCTAGTTGGGGTTTTTGAAAAAAATAAAATCACATTGCCGTCCGGAATATTTAATTTCTTCCGAAGAATTGAGCACAAAACTTTCACCCCCCTTGCCCTCGGTTTCGCCACCTTCTTCTTGCCATGTGGCTTTACACAGTCGATGCAAGTTCAAGCGTTAAGTAGTGGATCGTTCATTTCGGGGTTTGGAATCATGTTTGCATTTGCTCTGGGTACCTTACCAATACTCCTACTCCTTTCATTCGGGTCGGCCTCTTTTGCACATGGTAAGCATGCCCCATTATTCTTCAAATCTGCAGGGGTAATCGTCATAGGTCTTGGGCTGTTTGCGCTTCTGTCTGGGCTTGCTGGGCTCAGTATTATAAATCCAGTACTTAATCTATAATTATGTTATGAACAAAGCAGTTTATATAATCATTACTTTTGGACTTCTCGTAGCTATCGGCATAATTTTCTCAAACGGTAGCGGAGAATCTGCGCAACAGGTTGAAGTAAAAGATGGGGTTCAATATGTTACGATACAGGCAAGAGGTGGATATTTCCCGCAGGTGACTAATGCGCAAGCAGGCATACCCACAAAACTAATTATGCAAACTAGTGGAACTTTTGATTGCTCGGCGTCCTTGGTTGTTCCTGCGGTTGGATTCCAAGATATTCTTCCTCGAACGGGGAATACAGAAATCGACCTTGGTGTTCCAAAAGCAGAAGAACCCCTAAGAGGGGTGTGCGGAATGGGGATGTATAGTTTTGTAATTAATTTTAATTAAATGTCGGCGCTTCGTGCCGAGTGCATTTGGGGTTCGGGAACCTTTTTTGAAAATTTGCGGGCCGTATCGCGTTAGAACTTTTCAGTAACAACACCTGTAAGGCTTTTGAGACTTTTTTAAATGTACCATAACGATGCGTCTCGAGCTCCTAACTTAAAAAAAAAGAGAACAAAGCAGTTGCAGCTGCTGATAAATAACCGACTCCTTGTATAATGTTTATTATCCTGTTGCTTGTGTTTTGCTTATCAATGTAGTTATTAAATTCAGAAATAAATTCAGCAATACCAAGATTGGTACCATTTATTGATTTAATTTTAGCTTTACTTTCGATTTTTTCTACTTTAAGACGAGCTTGGCGAAAGTGATAAATTGCTAAAATCATAAATAAAATCGTAAATATTATCCAGATGTATTTCATAAATTTTTTTCTCTGTAATCTTATTCTAAGGTTTCTTCACAAATATAAGGTTTACCACCTGATAAATCACAATTTTTGCCACATTCGTAGTCATACCCGGAGCCATCTGGGTTGTACCTAGATACTTGCTCATCAACCCAATCTCTACATGCCTCTAACGTATCAAAGGTGTCTTCGCTTTGAATATCGTTTATTAGATTATTTTTATCAGGATAATAAAAACCAATAAATACATCCTTTTTTAAAAAAAGGTTTATTCCATAAGCTATTACTATGATAAATAGTGTGGCGACTAATATCTTATTCATATTTTTCGTGAGATAGACTGTTTAACGATAAGCATAATATATTAACCCAAGCGTAATAGAACCAATAATATTTATTATACTGCCAATAAGAAAAATGTAGAAAGTAGTTCTTCCTAATACCACTCCAGACCACTGTTGGTAGCTACCAAAAATTTTTAGACCAATCCATCCTCCTGCAACTGAAAGAATAATTTAGAGGTGAATAGGTTAATATAATAACAGTTAAAACTATAAAGAATATGGTCTCAAAATAACCTACGATTTTTGTTATAAAACCTAAATAATCTTTTTTACTTTGTATGAGTCTGAAGCCCAGTATTTCCTTTTTAAAATATTTGTTTTCCGTAAATTCCTTTTCGTTCTTTTTTGCATCAATAAAATGTCCTACACTTTTATTCAAGGTACGAACAATCCGAGAAGTTATTTCTTGGAGGATATAAACTGAAACAAATATAAGAAGCAATAATGGGTAATTTAATATCATAGTTAAATTATATACTTCTCAAGTATCTCGTGCTAGCTGTCAATGGCGGATGGGGTGAGATTCGAACTCACGGTGCCTTGCGGCACTCTTGTTTTCAAGACAAGCGCGTTAGACCTCTCCGCCACCCATCCCTCCGTGTTACTCAATTAGTATAACCATCCTTCATTTTTTCTCAAGCCTTTTTCTTAACCAACTTTTTTCTAACAAATGTTCCTCGTAATGACAATTAGGACAAATAAGCTCTAAATTTTCTAAATCATTATGACTTCGATCCCTATCCTTGTGATGTACATGCAAGATTTCATATTTATTGTAATCACATCTCTCGCACTTCCTGCCTCGTGCCTCTATTAATCTTAGTTTTAAGATTTGTTGGGATTTTACTTTATCTTTCTTTCTTCCCGAATTATATTTTATACCCCTTCTGTGCTTGTTTGCACAACTTCTACTACAAGTTTTTTTATTTAAACCTGCCAGAATTGGTCTTTGGCATACTACGCAAGGGATTTCTTGCCGCAAAGAAATCCCATAGCAAGCAGAACTGCAAAAAACTCGACCTCTATTTGCTCCAATCTCAGATGGTCTTCTGTAGATCTGCTTTTTACAGGTAAAACACACAGTATTTGGATGTCTTTTATAAGACTCGGCCACTCATCCAGTATACCACAAACACAATAGTCCAGTATTTATTTTATTGAATTCCACGCTCGGCGGAAATCGGCTTTTACTTCCTCCGCGCTTTTCTTGGCAATCTTCAATATATAGAAGATCTCCAATATTGCCAAAGTGTTAACCAAGAGAAGTGCTATGAACCACTTCTTGTGGTTATGCTTGGCCGCTGTCCAAACAGCATAAGCCTTCCAAGGCAAAGTCCACGCCAAAATGATAATCCAATTTAAACTAAATGAATCGATCATTGGTTTTTTATATCACAAAAAAGTCTTTTGTGCTACCCCGTAGTAGATTTTGAAAGAGCAAGTTTACTTGCGTGCTCCGCACGCTTTCAAAATTCACTACCGGGTGCTAGTATCCTACATATGATAAACGGGCGTATTTTGGGTGTGGATTATGGAACTAAAAGAATAGGCCTAGCTATTTCGGACGAGAATAAAGTCTTAGCTTTCCCGAAGGATGTTATCCCGAACGATGCCGAGACTCTGGGGAAAATAGCGCAAGTTATAAAAGAAGAGAATATCACCGAGGTGGTGGTGGGGGAGTCTAGGGACTATAAGGGTGAGCCAAATGTAGTTGAGAAAGATGCCGAAGTTTTCGCTCGCAAGCTTGTTGAGGACTTCGGCTTGCCTATTCATCGTATCCAAGAATTTCTGACTTCTGTCGAAGCGCGTCGCCAGAGTGAGGGTAATAAAAGCTTCGCTGGGCGCGCGGATGCGTCAGCGGCAGCGCTAATCCTGCAGAGATATTTAGATCGTCGCGCTAATCACAAGAATAGCTAAGACAAATATGTTATCATATAAGCATGTCGAAGCATTTATTTAGTAGATTCTTTCCGACACCCGGACTACTTTCTGATACTTCTTTTGGTTTAGATATTTCCGACGAATCTGTAAAATTTATAGAACTTATTGTTACTTCCAACGGAATCCGCGCAGGGCGGTATGGAGAGCGTCCAGTGCCTCCAGGGGTTGTGGAGGCGGGCAAAATCAAAGACATGAAAAAGATGGAGGAAATTTTAACTATTCTTCGTAAGGAGGAGAAGATAAAATCTGTTCGAGTTTCTCTACCTGAACAACAAGTTTACCTATATCAATTTCGTTTACCTAAAGAAGGTTTAAAGAGTGTCCGTGAGGGTATCGAACTTTCGGTAGAAGACCATATACCTATTCCTGCCGAAGATGCAATCTTTGACTATGAGATAATTCACGAGAGCGACAAAGATCTCTATATAGAGGTCGCGGCTATTCCAAAGAATGTTATAGGTAGTTATCTTAATGCATTTAAAAATTCTCACATGGCTGTGAAATCTTTCGAGCTTGAGGCTCAGGCTGTGGCGCGAGCAGTGATCAAGAATGGCGATATGGGTACATATATGATAGTCGATTTTGGTGAGAAGCGGACAGGTATATTTATCGTGTCGCGAGGGATTGTTATGTTTACTTCTACTCTCGATGTTGGAGGCTTCACGCTAAATAGTATGCTGGAGAAGAGTTTTAATATTAACCACGCGGAAGCAGAGAAAATAAAGCGCGAATATGGTCTCCGTCGCAACACTGACAATAAAGAAGTTTTTTCTGTTCTACTCAACAGCGTTTCCATCTTGCGTGATGAAGTGTCAAAACATTTTATTTACTGGAATACACACAAGGATGATGCAGGCCACAGCAACCCTCCGATAGAGAAAATAATTCTCTGCGGCGGCGATTCTAATCTTATAGGTTTGTCGGATTACCTTTCGACTAGCATGAAAGTGCCCGTAGAGATGGCAAACATTTGGATAAATATAGAAAACATAGAAAAAGAAGTTCCGAGCATAGGCTTCAAGCGTGCACTATCCTTCGCGGCGTCTATAGGTCTGGCGCTAGGGGATTTTCATAATCGTTAATTCTGCAACATGATTAATCTGATACCAAACGAAGAGAAGAAAAAAATGGCGAATAATTTTTATTATCGTCT
>CAZFNV010000008.1:0-38932 GCA_964520225.1 uncultured Candidatus Saccharibacteria bacterium
CTGGCGAGTTGTTGGTGCGTGGCCCTGATTTGTTTGATGAGTTTGAAAAAGAAGGCAAAAAATCCTATGCCTTTCGCCTAGTTTTCCAGTCGTACGACAGGACCCTGACTGATGCTGAAGTGGGTGAAATAATGGATAAAATAACCGCGAAAATTAAGCTCAATCCAGCTTGGCAGGTGCGGTAGAATTTGCTATAATACATAGGTATGGCAAGCGAAAAAGACGCGAAGAAGAACGGTAGCGGGCACCATTATGACGCTTCAGATATATCGGTTTTAGAAGGCCTAGAACCCGTCAGGAAACGTCCTGGCATGTATATAGGTACCACAGGTCCAGAAGGGCTTCATCATTTAGTGTGGGAGATTTTTGACAACTCTCGCGATGAAGCGATGGGCGGTTTTTGTGATGACATTGAGATAGTTTTATTGCCACAGAATCGGGTTCGGGTTACTGATAATGGCCGAGGTATCCCCGTCGATGTGCACAAGAAGACTAAGGTTTCTGCATTAGAAACAGTCATGACTACACTCCACGCCGGAGGCAAGTTCGGTGGGGACAGTCAGGGTTACAAAGTTTCTGGCGGTCTCCATGGCGTGGGCGCATCTGTCGTGAATGCACTTTCCATATTTTGTCGGGTAGTGGTGCATCGTGATAGTGGCGAGTATGCGCAAGAATATTCTCAAGGCAAGAAGAAATCTGCAGTGAAGAAGCTTGCCCCTTCTAAACTTCATGGCACGATAGTAACTTTTGAACCCGATCAGGAAATTTTTAAAGACTTGAAGTTTAATTTAGAGACGATCGTGAACCATATCCGCCAGCAAGCGTACCTGGTGAAGGGTTTAAAAATTTCTGTCATAGATGCGCGCGAGTGGGATGGTAAAGGCATGACTGACGAAGATGTGTTCTACTTCCGCGAGCTTGGGCTTGAGCTACCTTCAACGTCATTCTATTTCGAAGGTGGACTAATATCATTGGTGAAGTATTACAATAAATTTCAGAAGCCTATCCAGGGTAATATTTTCTATGTTGAGAAAGAGCAAGATGGTGTGGGGGTAGAGATAGCACTTCAGTATGTGGACGATATTGTGGATCGTATTGTACCTTTTGCTAACAACATAAATACTCCAGAAGGAGGTACTCACATTACCGGATTCAAGACCGCGCTTACTCGCACCTTGAATACTTACTGCAAGAAAAATGAGATGATGAAGGAGTCCGAAGGTGGATTCACCGGCGAGGATGTGCTCGAAGGTCTAACTGTGGTGGTATCGGTCAAGCTCCGTGAAATACAGTTCGAAGGTCAGACTAAGGCCAAGCTCGGCTCTATGGAGGCGCAAGGCGCAGTGGCTACAGTTTTCGGTGAGGCGTTTGCTAACTTCTTAGAGGAAAATCCTGATGATGCGAAGGCTATAATAAACAAATCTATTCTGGCGCTCAAGGCCCGTAAAGCTGCTAAGGCTGCGAAAGATTCAATACTCCGCAAAGGTGCGCTCGAGGGTATGACTTTGCCAGGCAAGCTCGCTGATTGTCAAAGCAAGAGCGCAGAAGAGTCTGAGCTATTCCTAGTGGAGGGAGATTCCGCAGGTGGTAGCGCGAAGCAGGGTAGAGACAGGCGAACGCAAGCCATACTTCCACTCCGTGGAAAAATTTTGAACGTTGAGCGCGCGCGCATAGACAAAATGCTCGCCTCTAAAGAGGTGAAAGCATTGGTGATAGCCATGGGCACTTCTATAGGTGACACTTTTGATATTTCTAAAATTCGTTATCACAAGATAATAATTGCTACCGATGCCGATGTGGATGGTTCACACATCCGTACGCTCCTCCTGACTCTGTTCTACCGATATTTCCGTAATGTTATCGAAGCTGGCTACGTGTACATCGCCCAGCCTCCGCTTTATAAAATAAAGAAAGGTAAAGAAGTTTCTTACGCATATACCGATGAAGACAAGCTCAAAATCGTCGGCAAAAGCGCAGACGTGGTTGAAATACAAGAAGTAGATGAACCCGCTCCCGCAGAAAGTGCTGAAGAAGAGCCGGAGGAGGAAAAGAAATCGAAAGCCAACAAATTCCACATTCAGCGCTTTAAAGGTCTCGGTGAAATGAATCCAGAAGAACTCTGGGAGACCACAATGGATCCGAAGAATAGAATTTTAAAACAAGTCACTATTGCTGACGCTGAAGAGGCGAATAAAGTGTTCGACATACTCATGGGTTCCGAAGTCCCACCTCGCAAGTCCTTCATCCAGTCGAATGCCAAACTCGCAGAGATAGATATTTAAGCATGGACAAGCCTAGGCTTTTGATTGTCACAGGCAGTCGGCTGAAGTTTCAAGAACTTTCGGCGGGGCTCTCTCAATTTTTTGACTGCGAACAGGCCGATTGGAATGAGCCCGAAATTCAGGGTACACCCGAAGAAATCCTAAGGCATAAATTAAATAGAGCTTATGAGATTTATCAAAAACCGGTTTTGGTTGACGACTCTTCTGCGCATTTTGAAGCGCTGAACGGTTTCCCAGGTCCCTATATGAAGGATTTCTTTGAGTGTATGACACCTTACGAAATCGGTGAGAAGTTTGCGGGGTCAAAAATCAGGGCGGTTTGCCGTCTTGGTATTTGTCGAGGCATAGATGATTTTATAATCGCAGAAGGGGAATTTGCGGGTAGGGTGGTTGTACCGGAGCGCAAAGATCATAATGGTAGGTACTATGATTTATTTGTGGTATTGGACGGCATGGATAAACCCATGATCGAGCTATCGATAGAAGAAAAAAATAAAGTTTCCCATCGTGGCAAGGCGATGGATAAGCTACTGGAATTATTGAAAGATAAAAAGTTTTAATTCCTTAGTTTATCATATATCGTATACTAAGGAATCGAATCTGGGGTGTCGTTGTCGGAGTTATTTATACAAAAATTTCCATCTACCACGCCCAAAACGAGGCGGTAATCCTGATCGCAGGACTTTTTCTAAAATCTCCCAGATATCTTTGTCTTTTATTGTTTTCAATAGAGCAGAGTACTTACCAATTTCGTGTTTAAGAGACATTCTAGCTACGGTGGATGGGCTCATATGCAGGGCGTCGGCAATATAGGAAGGAGGGATATCTTTTGACAGGAGATATATAACAGCGAATCTTTTTGCTAGCATTATTTTCTCTGTGCTGGTTAAAAAATCTCTTAGGAAAATCTTCGCCCATGATCTCTTTGCTGATTTTTCAAGGGCATCATTAAACTCGTCGTATAATTTCTGCAAGTTTTCTCTTTTTAGTTTTTTACCCGATACATGAGGCATATTCTTAGTATATCATATATCGTATATTAAGAAAACTAGGGTAGAAGAGTAAGTTTTTAGAAATTTTTATTTCTTATTCTTTATTTCTTCCGACAACTTTTGCACAAGTTCTTCTTTTGACATCTGGCCTATCTGGCCAGAGTCACGAGACTCGAGAGTTATTTTGCCCGCCTCGACTTCTTTGTCGCCTAGGACTATCCAGTAAGGAATTTTGTCTTCTTTGGCTTTACGGACTTTGCCTCCGAGGTTTTCATCTTCCGTAGCAAGCTCTGCACGGATGTTGGCTTCGCGCAATAATTCATATACTTCTTTGGCGTAGTCGTTGTGGCTTTCTCGAACAGGTATTACTTTCACCTGCACCGGCGAGAGCCAGAGGGGGAATGCGCCTGCGTAATTTTCTATTAATATCATTAACATTCTTTCCGAAGATCCTAAAATAGCTCGATGTATCATTACGGGGCTTTTCTTTTCTCCGTTCTTGCCGGTGTATTCTAGCTCAAATCTTTGTGGCTGAACATAATCTATTTGTATGGTGGAAAGTTGCCACTCACGACCTAATGCATCAGTAGCAATAAGGTCCATCTTTGGAGCGTAGAACGATGCTTCCCCAACTCCTTCCACATACTCTATGTTGTGCCTCCTCATTATTTTTTCAGCCCACTCTTCAGCTTTATCCCAAGTTGCTGGATCTCCCAGATATTTTTCTGGGTGTTTTGGATCTCTAGTCGATAGTCTATATTTGTATTTGAATCCAAATGTTCTCATTATCTCTTTTGTCATCTGGAGAGCTTTGTCGATTTCTTCATCGACTTGTTCTTCTGTGCAGAATATATGGCAATCATCTTGCGAGAATGAACGAACTCTTGCAAGACCATTTAATTGCCCGGGTTGTTCGTCGCGGTATAGCATTGCAAAGTCGGTTAATCGTATGGGCAGATCCTTATAACTTCTTGGCCTAGATGCGTAGATTTGTGTATGTTGCGGGCAGTTCATCGGTTTCAGATAAAATTCTTCCTCCGAATAATTCGATACCACTCGAAACATATCCTCTTTGTATTTATCGTAGTGTCCAGATGTTTTAAAGAGCGATGCTTTTGCAATCTGAGGTGTCCAGACCTGCATATAGTTCTCTTTTGACTGTAATTCTTCTACGTAGTCGTTTAGTAGTTTTCTGATCAGAGCACCACGCGCGGTGTAAAGAGGTAGTCCGCTGCCAACATGCTCTGAGAAAGTAAATAAATCTAATTCCTTTCCAAGCTTGCGGTGGTCTCTTTTCATTGCCTCTTCTCTTTGCTTCAAATACGCATCCAGTTCTTCTTTGGTTTCAAAAGCTAGGCCGTATATGCGAGTAAGCATTTTATTTTTTTCATCTCCGCGCCAATACGCGCCAGCTATACGATCGAGTTTAAAGGCGAGCGGGTCGATGTTTTTGCTTGGGTTTTCTGTATGTCCGCCACGGCACAAATCAGTAAATCCTCCGCAAGTGTATGTGGTTATTTTTTCACCCCGTTCTGCTATCTCATTAATTAGTTCTTGCTTGTATTCGTTTTTGAAAAAGTTCAAAGCTTCTTCTTTAGAGAGTTCTTTTTGTTCCCACCCTGTCCACTTCGCCAGGTTTTTCTTCATTACTTTCTCTATCTTAGCGAGATCTTTGTCGGCAACCTTTTCATCTCCGAAATCGATATCGTAATAAAAGCCGTTTTCTATGGCTGGTCCTAGAGTTAGTTTAACCTTGTCAAATTTATATATTTCTCCGACAGCTTGGGCCAAGAGATGGGCCAGCGTGTGCCGTTTATTGTTTAGATTTTCTTGATTCATATAGTTTTATTAATTTTACAATTAAAAATCGCCCCGACAAAAATGAAAAGCTTCATTTTTGTCGGGGCGATTCGAGTTCGCGGTTCCACCCGATTTCTCCGCTTCTCGGCGGACTCGTTTTTATGCAGATTAGCCCTTCAGGGTCCCTATTAGGGGATCGCGATTGGTGGTCGCAACAATCTCTACAAGGTTTATGTTAAACCTGGGCAAGTCATTTGTCAAATAAAGGTCCATATGCTAGTATAGCCACATTATGGTAGTACGAATGAGGCATACTAAATCCCATACGGCAAACAGGCGCTCGCACCATGCGCTCAAAGCAACTAATTTCGCTAAGTGCGATAATTGCCAAGCGCAAAAAATGCGACATACTGTGTGTATTTCTTGCGGTTTTTATCGCGGGAAGAAAGTTTTGGATTTGGTAAAAAAGGCAGAAAAGAAAAACAAGAAAGCGAAGGCAAAAGAAAAAAGCAATTAGGCCCTGGGCCCTAGGCACTAGCGAGAAAGCTAACGCCTAACGCCTAAAGCCTAATGCCTAAAACAATGGCAAACAGGCACCTTTCTAGATCAATAGTGCTCCAGACTCTGTTTGAGTGGGACTTTAATCTGTCTCAGTCGGGGCCAGCTGATTTTTCGCTTGGCGGCGACGCAAGCGATCCATCAGTTCGCAAAATTTTAGATAGGAACATAAAGGAGTTTGCGCCAGGACTCAAGGAAGATGTTTTTGCGTTGGGCCTTCTAGACTCAGTTTTCAAAAATCAGAGTGTGGTAGATGAAATAATAGAGAAAGCCGCACCTGACTGGCCTATAGAAAAGATTTCCATAATTGATCGCAACATTTTGCGCATAGGGCTCAGCGAGTTACTCTTCGGTGACCGCAAAGAAGTGCCGCCAAAAGTAGCTATCAATGAAGCTATTGAGCTAGCGAAAACATTTGGTGGCGAGAATTCTGGCAAGTTCATCAATGGAGTTCTTGGTGCTGTGTATAAAGAGCTCGGCGAGCCGGGCAAAGAGCAAGTTAGCAAAAGGAAAGATCCAAATCTGACTGGCGAAGTGGATATATCTAAACTTCCTGTTGAGAGAAAGGGCGGAGCGTTGGTGTATTCAATTGTCGAGAAGGGTGGCGTTAAACGAGTTTTATTGGCGCTAGTTCATGATGTGTTTGGTTACTGGACACTTTCGAAAGGTGGAATCGAAGGAACTGCAAGTGAGGCTGAGGCTACTGCTAGAGAAATCAAGAAAGAGCTGGGGCTCGACGTTGTTATTGAGGACAAGCTTGGAGACAATGAGTATGTAGCAGTGCATCCCGTCAAAGGCAAGGTTCTTAAAAAGGTGGTTTACTTTTTGGCACGAAGCGAGTACAGTGATTTGGTTTTAGAGAAGACGGGCGGACTCGACGGTGCGCGATGGTTTGAACTAGCTGAGATTCCAGAGCTTAGGGTTTACGGAGACATCGTACCAATCATAGTCAAAGCTATAGAGTTAGTAAATAAAAAAAATCAATGATAAATTTTTCGGATTTCGAGAAAAAAACAAAAATAGTTTTCAAAGACAAGAATCTGCTTAAGCAGGCCTTTATTCACCGTTCTTTTATAAATGAGAATCCTCGTAATGGCTTGTCTCACAACGAGCGGCTAGAATTTCTGGGAGATGCGGTGCTCGAGCTCGTGGTTACAGACTTTCTTTACAAAAAATATCCAAATTGCACCGAAGGAGAGCTCACTTCTATTCGGAGCGCTCTAGTAAATGCCGTTATAATTTCTAAGGTTGCAGGTGACGTAGGGATGAACGATTTTCTCCTGCTTTCCAGGGGTGAAGGTAAAGATAACGGTAAGGCGCGTCAGTATATACTCGCGAACACTTACGAGGCGTATGTGGGTGCGCTATACCTCGATCAAGGATATAAGTCGGCAGATAAATTTATTTCTGAAACTTTACTCAAGAAAACTGACGAGATAGTTAATAAAAAGCTCTGGCGTGATGCTAAGTCCCTGGTGCAGGAGAAAGCGCAAGAGTTCCTGAATGTTACACCATCTTATCAAGTTTTGAGCGAGTCTGGCCCCGATCATGATAAATATTTCACAGTCGGTATATTTTTCAGCAAAAAATCTGTGGCTGAAGGCAAAGGCAAGTCTAAACAAGAGGCCGAACAGAAGGCGGCCGAAGCAGCGCTCAAGGTGAATGGTTGGCTCGATTAGATATGGTAGAATACTCTCTAAATGCGACTGAAGACCTTAGAACTCAATGGCTTTAAATCCTTTGCGCACAAAAGCGTTTTAGAATTCAAAGATCCCATAGTGGCCATAGTCGGACCGAACGGCTCTGGTAAGTCAAATGTGGTGGAGGCTATCCGCTATGTTTTAGGTGAGCAATCTATCAAATCTATGCGGGGCAAATCCGGCGCGGACTTGATATTTAAAGGTTCTAAGAATCTTTCGGCTGGATCGCGCGCGTCGGTCTCGATTTATTTCGACAATTCGACAAAAGTTTTCAAGCTCGTGAATGATGCTGGAGAAGAAGTGAATCTCAATTTTGATACAGTTAGCATATCGCGTGAGGTTTTTACGGACGGACTAAATAATTATATTCTAAATGGCACAGAGGTCAGGCTCAAAGATATCCACAATCTACTAGCCTCTGTCAATATTGGTTCTTCGGGTCACCACATTATTTCTCAAGGGGAAGCGGATAGAATACTGAACGCCAATCCTAAAGAGCGCAAAGCTATGGTAGAAGACGCGCTCGGGCTCAAAGTCTATCAATACAAAATACGTGAGAGTGAACGCAAGTTAGAACGGGCCAATCAAAACATGCAGGAGGTGACTATGCTTCGCCGAGAAAATGCTCCACATTTAAATTTCTTAAAGAAGCAGGTTGAAAAACTTGAGAAAGCTAAAGAAATGGAAGCAGAACTTCTGGTGCTTTACCATGAATATCTGAAGAGGCAGAGCGTATATCTAGAAAAAGAAAAAGGTAGTTTGCTTGCGGAGAGAGGTCGCATTGCAGAAGAACTCGAGGTATTAAAAACTAAAATTGCCGGTCGTGAGGCGGGCGACGAGACTACTGGTGCGAAGAAAATAGACGAGCTTCGGGCGCTGGAACAACAAATCAATGGAAAGCGTTTGCGCAAGAATGAACTTGAGCGCAAGCTCGGCCGTATAGAAGGCATGCTCGAGGCCAAAGAGCACAAGGTCAAGCTGGCCGGCAGGTGTCCGCTCTGCGGGAGCGAGATTAAAGAGCTTCATGCTGAGCAGATAGAGAAAAGGCAGAGTGAGGAAAAAGAATTACTTGAGCTTAAAAATTCACAGGCTGAAATCGTGGCTGAGATTAGGGCGCTGGAGAGTTTTGAAATAGAGAACACTAAACTTGCCGACAAGCTAAAATTGGAACTAAACAAAGAAATGGAAGCTCTGCGAGATCTGGAGCGAGAGAAATTTAGCTTCAAGGTTAAATATCAAGAGCTCGAAAGCGCTCTGCAAGTAATAGAGATCAAAACGGAGAGCTTGAGCCGAGAATTCGAATCTTTTGAGAATGAAATTAGAGAGGGCGAAGTGCTGGTGGGTGGCGCTTTAATGAATTATAAAGATTATGAAATTACGAGTGAGGTGGGCAGGGAAGTTATAGAAGAACAGAAGCGTAAAATAGAACGCCTGAAAATAAAACTCGAAGACGCTGGGCTCGGGTCGAGTGGAGATATTATGAAAGAATACTCTGAAGTTTCAGAGCGCGACCAGTTCCTAGTAAAAGAAATGGAAGATCTCGAGAAGAGTATTACTGCGCTTGAAGAACTGATAGCAGATCTAAAGAATCAAATTGCTTCGCAGTTCGAAGAAGGAATCAAGAAGATAAATATTGAGTTCAAAGAGTTCTTCACCCTTATGTTTGGCGGAGGAAATGGTGCGCTTACAGTTGTGACCGAAGAGAAAAGAAAACGCAAAGCTGAAATAGAAGAAGGTGAAGAGGATTATGGAACCGAGCCAGAAGATGAAGAAGGTGAGCCCGAGCAGGGGGTAGAGATAAACGTGGCTTTGCCTCACAAGAAAGTCAAAGAGCTTCAGGCGCTCTCTGGTGGCGAGCGGTCGCTCACTTCTATTGCGTTACTATTTGCAATGTCCCAAGTAAACCCGCCACCATTCCTGGTGCTCGATGAGACAGACGCTGCGCTAGATGAAGCTAACTCGCGCAAATACGGTGATATGTTGGAGAAACTCTCGAAACATTCTCAGTTGGTGGTGGTGACCCATAACCGCGAGACTATGTCGCGCGCGGGAACTCTATATGGGGTAACTATTGGCTCTGACGGTGCATCCAAACTCCTCTCTGTGAAATTCGACGAAGCCGCCGCTATTGCAAAGTAGTAGGAATTTTTTCTTCTTTTTCTGCGATAATTTTTTCTGGCTGAAAGGCTCTGTTTAATGTGACTTTATTTCTTTGCACGGTCATGGTGCCGTCGCGACCGAGTTTGATTTTAAGTAGCAGGCTCTCCATAGTGTTTTTACTGAAAGCTTGATCGAATATTAGGTTGCCGAGCGAGTAGGCGATGTAAGCGCCGTTGTAAACCTCTTCATCTTGCACTACGTGTGGATGGTGGCCGATTACTATTTTTGCGCCGGCATCTACGGCCTTACGTGCTAGATTTTCTTGTCTACTGTTGTGCGTAGTTTTATATTCTTCGCCAAAATGGAATGATACTACCAGATAGTCTACTTTTTCGGATGCATTTTTAATAATTTCTTCAAAGCGGGGATTGTTTGCAAGTAATAGCCCAGCTTGGTCTTCCGTGGCTCGCATCCAGTCTGGGCCTACATCTGAGAACCCCAAGAAACCCACCTTAATCCCGTATTTTTCTATTACCGTTGGCTCCTCAGCTTCTGGTCTAGACGTGCCGCCACCTGCGTAGAGAATCCGGTTTTCTTTAAGGCGAACCAGGGTGTCGCGATATGCATCTCGGCCCCAGTCCCCCACATGATTGTTGGCTACCGACACTATCTCCACTCCTGCGCCAGAGAGTGCAGGTAAAACTGTCGGATCCATGCGAAATGAGTACAGGTTTTTCCTGTCGGTGCCGGTGTCTGATGCTGGACCCTCGAGATTGAAGAAGCTTATGTCATCATTCTTAAATATTTCTAAATTTTCAAACAGTGCGCCGTAGTCATTCTGGAAATTTTTCAGAACCGATGCGCGTACTCCACGATCAAGCATTACATCCCCTCCGAAAGAAAGTGTCACAAAATCCGGCTCACTGATGTCTGGCAGATCTGCTCGACTCCTTACCCAATCGTTAGTATGAGTGCCTGTTCCTCGGTAATAAATATTTTTTTCAATATATTTAAGGACAGTTTTGACATCTTGGTACCGATCTTTACTTCGGAGAAGTATGATCGCAATAGGGCGAACCGCGTCTTCGCCGAGTGGGAGAGAGAAGATAGAGACTATGGTTTCTTTGGCTGGATCTGTGTATCCACTCTTGCCTCCCATATATCCCTTTTCGCGCAAAAATCTACCGTTATTAGACCAGTTGTGTCTCTTGGTCGAGTAACTTCTGGTTTTCGTTATTTCTAGCAAATTTGTTTTTTCTGATAACAAATAGCCGGTGAGTTTGAACAGGTCGTTTACGCTTGATTTATTGTTAGCAGAAAGTCCACTTGGGTCTTCATAGGCGGTTTTAGTCATAAAAAGTTTCTCGGCTAACTGGTTCATCTTCTTTATGAAATTTTCTTTTCCAAAATGTTCGGCTATTACTTCCGATGCGTCGTTGCTTGATTCGAGGAGTAGTGGATATAGGAGGTCCCCCAGAGCGATCTTCTCTCCGGCGCGTAGATTGCCGTTCTGTCCATAAGTTGAGAGAGCATTTTTGCTGACCACCGCGGTTTTCTCTTCAGTGGGTAGATTTTCTGCTACGAGCGCGGTCATAAGTTTTGACACCGAAGCGATAGGGTATGCAACATTACCATTTTTAGAAATTATTACTTCGCCAGTATGCAGGTCACCAACCAGATACGCTTCTGCTGACACTTCGAGCGTGTTGTCAAAATCTCGGTTGATGTAATATTTGGCTTTGGGATTATTTTCGTTTATGGCGTCCAGAGTATTTACTATTTGGTTTTTGTGCCAGGTATCACCAGAAACTTTAAAATTAACGCCGAGTATTATCGCACAAATAGCTATGGCCCCTAGCATCTGGTTTAGCTTGTGTTCTTCTTTCTCCGTCATACTAGCTCGTAGTCAATAGTTTTTCTCTCTAGGTCTACACTCTTTACTTTTATCTTAGTTTTGTCGCCCAAACGGTATTTCTTATTTTTAGAGCGACCTCGGAGTTCTAGCTTTTTCTCGTTAAATATATAGTAATCATCTTTAAGGTCTCGAATACGCACTAGACCTTCACACTTTGTTTCTCGCTCTTCCACATATATACCCCACTCTGTGATATTGCTTATAACGCCTTCGAAAACCTTACCCAATCTTTGGCCCATATATTCCGCCTGCTTATATTTTATGGAAGCTCGCTCAGCGTCGCTCGCTCGCTTTTCTTGTTCGGAAGCGGTTCGAGACATCTCCTCAAAGATTTTTAGCTCGTGTCGGCCAATTTTTTTATTCTCTAGTTTCTGAGATAGTAATCTGTGTATTATAATGTCGGGATACCGCCTGATAGGGGAAGTGAAGTGAGTGTAGTGAGAAAAGGCCAAGCCATAGTGGCCGATATTCTTAGTGGAGTAAATAGCTTTTGCCATTGACCTAATCACGGCGCGATGCACAGTATCCGCCTCTCCTTTACCTGATAGACTCTCCAATAACTTATTAATCTCTTTTGATGGTATGAGCCCGTTTTTCTGAGAAACTCGATGACCCATACTGCGTAAGAAGAACGCCAAGTCGTCCATCTTCTCTCGGCTGGGGGAGTCGTGTATGCGGAAAATGGCTATGTTGTCTTTATCTGCTTTGCCACCTTTCTTACCAGAAGCGGAAAGTAGCTCGGCGACCTTTCTGTTGGCTAGCAACATCAGCTCCTCTATCATTTTATTTGAATCCCCACGTTCCTTTTTAATTACTTTGATCGGCACACCATTTTTGTCGAGTACAAATTTCACTTCAGTCTGTTCGAGGGATATAGCGCCTGCAGAGAATCGGGTTTTGTGAAGCTTTTTAGCCAGAGAATTTAGAATGAACAATTCTTCATGAAGCGGAGCGGTTTTTGTTTTAATGGATAGTTCTGCTTCTTCATAGGTAAACCTTTTTTGAGAGTGGATGACCGTGCGACCATACCACTCGCTCAGCACATCGGCGTTGTGGTTCAAAACAAAAACCGCGCTCATGGTCAGTCTATCTTTGTTGGGCACAAGGGAACATAGGTCGTTCGAAAGCGCTTCAGGGAGCATGGGTACAGTGCGGTCGACCAAGTATACAGAAGTTCCTCTTTCGCGCGCTTCGCGATCTAGTTCACTACCTTCCTTTACATAATGAGACACATCGGCTATGTGTATGCCCACTTCAAATTCAGTTTTAGATATTTGTTGAAAGGATATCGCATCATCAAAGTCCTTGGCATCTTCGGGGTCTATGGTAAAAGTTAAAATTTTACGAAAATCTCTACGTCCCGTCATATCATTTTCCCTTATTCCTTCTGTGCACATTCTTTGCGCTTCATGTTCAAGGCTCTCTGGTAGGCGCGCACTAAAACCCCGCTCTAGAACAATAGATTCCATTTCGGTGTTGTTGTCTCCTGGTTTACCTAAAATGGAAATTATTTTTCCTATCGGTGCCTTGCTCGCATCTTTCCAAGAGACTATTTCCACTAGTGCCTTTTCATTAATTTTCGTCTTAGAATCTGGGTTGTTCGGAATGAGGATGTCGGTGTACATTTTCGGATCGTCTGGTTTGAGAAAAATTACACCACCTTCATCTTCCAGAACTCCAGCAAAACGCATTTTTGCACGCTTTGTTACCTCAACTACTTCTCCCGTTTGCCGTCCGTGCCCTTTAGGGTGGAGTAATATTTTTACAGTGTCGCCATGAAGTGCGGTATGGAGGTGCTTGAAGTCAATCTCAGGATCTTCACCCTTCTTTTTATCTTCACCGACCGCCACGTAGCCAGTGCCTCTCGATGTGATAGATATAACCCCTTCTTGCAGGATATTTTTGTGTTTATTTTTCTTATTCACTTGATAAATATAACATAAAAGCAGAAATTCCCGATATCTAATGTCCAGTTGCCTTTTTGGAGATTTGTGTTAGACTGTTTTCTATGTTGAAAATAAGATTACAAAGAATTGGCAGGAAGAATGATCCGAGTTTCCGGGTTGTGTTGACTGACTCCAAGAACAGCACAAAAAGCGGTAGATTTTTAGAGGTTTTAGGTTCTTATAATCCAAAAGCTAAAAACAAGGTTTCTGCTAGAGCTTTTGACGCGGATAGAATAAAATACTGGATGAGCCGTGGCGCTCAGTGTTCTAGCACTCTCCACAATTTCCTTGTTGCAGACAAGGTATTGTCTGGCAAAAAAGTGAATGTTCTATCCAGGAAAAGTCCTACCAAGCCTCGCAAAGAATTGAAAGCTGCAAAATAGTTTTGTATAATAATATACAAGCAGTACTGTCGTACGACTGCACGAATTAATAAGAGTAATTTTTTAAAAAATATGCAAGATGCAGATAAGGTTTTCCTTGAGTATGTGGTGAAGGCTCTAGTCGATAACCCTAATGATGTGGTAATAGATCGCACCGTAGATGAGATGGGGGTACTTATCACTCTCACCGTCAATCCTGCCGATATGGGTAAGATCATCGGCCGAATGGGCAACACAGCTAAAGCCATCCGCACACTTCTTCGAATCATCGGGATGAAGAATAACGCGCGAGTGAACTTAAAAATTAACGAGCCAGAGGGTAGCACACACACAACGCACACATATGAACGCCCAGCAGGAGAGCGTTCGCCAGGTGCAGCACCTAGCGTGCTCAAGACCGTGGACGAGGCAATGGAAGATCTGAAAGGAATATAAATAACAAAAACCCTCGCGACGAGGGTTTTTGTTTGAAGATTATGCGTTTTCATATCATTACAATATTTCCCGAGATTTTCGACTCTTATTTAAAGGAGTCTATTATTGGGCGGGCGATAAAGAGCAAGAAAATATCTGTTAAGTTCTACAACCCTCTGGATTTTTGTGAACCGAAAAGGCGAGTGGACGACCGGCCATATGGAGGAGGTCCAGGCATGGTTTTGCGCCCAGAACTTTTCTTAAAGGCGTTTTCAAAAATAAAAATAAAAGACAAAAAAAAGACAAAAATAATTTTGTTTTCTCCGTCGGGTAAAAAATTCGATACAACCTACGCTAAGAATTCTGCTAAGCGATACACAGACATTGTTCTAATTTCCGGTAGATATGAAGGCATAGATGCGCGTGTAGGGAAAATCGTAAGGGCAGAAAATATTTCAATAGGAGATTATGTTCTAACGGGCGGTGAGCTTCCAGCTATGGTTCTGATCGACTCTATATCCAGGCAAATACCTGGGGTTCTAGGAAAATACGAATCTCTTGAGGAAAAACGAATATCAAGTAGTGAAGTTTACACTCGGCCCGAAGTTCTAAAATACACCCCACCTGGTGGACGGGGCAAGAAGGCAAAATTGTATCGTGTACCAAAGGTCCTCCTGTCTGGCAATCATAAAAAGATCGACGAATGGCGAAATGGTAGATAATCCCCAGCTCGGGGTTGACAAAGGGTGGGAATTGAGATAGGGTATACGGGATTCAATGATTGAGTAGCGGATCGAATCTAGTTTTGTTTTGTGTCTCATTACTAGGGTTTACTTAATCATCTAAATATAAGAAGTTAAAGAAAAGTAATTTCTCTTTTATTTTTCTTTGATTTCTTTTTGTGCTTATATATGCAAAAAGAAACTATGCGTCCGAAGAAGTATTTTTCGAAATACAAGAAACCTCTCGCGCCATTCCCGAATTTGATCGAAGCCCAGCTTGACTCTTTCGCTTGGCTGGTTAGGCAAGGGCTCGGTGAGGTATTTAAAGAATTCTCTCCAATATCAGATTACTCTGGCAAAAAGTTTCAGCTGGAGTTTTTGTCGTTCTCACTTGGTGAATCAAAAACTGATGAAAACGAATCTAAAATAAACAAGCTTTCTTACCAAGGATTACTCAAGGCTCGGGTTAAACTAACCAACAAAATTCTCGGCACAGTAAAAGAGCAAGAGATATTTATGTCGGAGCTTCCACTTATGACTCCACATGGAACTTTCATAATCAACGGGGTAGAGCGAGTGATAGTGCCACAGCTAGCGCGATCTTTCGGTGTATTTTTTACTGAATCAGAAACCAGGGGTGTGCGCAACTTTGGTGCCAAGATCATACCTGCGCGTGGTGTGTGGATAGAGATAGAGTCTGAGTCGGATGGGGGTATCTATGTCCGAATAGACAAAAAGAGAAAGTTCCCAGCCACTGCGCTTTTGCGAGTTATGGGTTTTGAGACGGATGAGGCAATATTAAAGGCTTTTTCTAGTCTCAAGTCAGACATAAGTACTACAATCGAAGCGGGGGTGAAGGCATGCCTATCAAAAGATACTGCAAAGAGCGTTAATGATGCTTATGTGGATATATATAAGAGGTTGCGTGATGGCGATATGGCCACAGCAGAAAACGCCAGAGAATTCATAGACTCATTATTCACTGCAGAGCGTTATGACCTTTCTCCAGTAGGACGTTTTAGATTCAATAAGCGTTTTGACAAAGCTACCGATGAAGAATCTTTGCGACGCAGGACCATTTCTAAAGAAGATTTGCTTCTAGTGGTGGCAAATATAATAACTCTCAACAATACACCCGAAGCTCAGGCTGACGATATAGATCACCTAGGTCAGAGGCGGGTACGTTTTGTTGGAGAAATTCTTCAACAGAAAATCCGTACAGGCATGATGCAGATCAAGAGAAACATTCAAGATCGTATGTCTATTATCGATGTGCAGACTGCGATGCCAATACAAATCATAAATCAGCGTCCACTACAAGCTAGAATAAAAGAATTCTTTACTACCAACCAGCTCTCACAATTCATGAACCAGGAGAATGTTTTGGCAGAGCTAGAACACATAAGACAGCTATCTGCTCTTGGCCCCGGGGGCCTTACTCGTGAGCGCGCGGGGCTTGAGGTGCGTGACGTGCATCCTTCACACTACGGTAGAGTTTGTCCTATTCACACTCCAGAGGGTCCGAACATAGGTCTCATTTTACACCTCTCTACCTATGCACGTATAAATGAATTTGGAATCATAGAAACACCTTATATTAAAGTAAAAAACGGCAAGGTGACCGGTGAGATGGTTTATCTAAATGCTCTCGACGAAGAAAGATACAATATTGCTCATTCGGGTGTGGCTTATGACAAGGACGGCAAGATTCTGACAGAAAAGGTGGAGGCACGCATCAAAACTGAGCCAGGTACAGTGTCGAGGGAAGAGGTAGACTTTATAGACGTGGCGAGCAACCAGGCTTTCTCTATCGCGACTTCGATGGTGCCATTCCTGGAGCACAACAACGCTAATCGTGCGCTGATGGGTAGTAATATGCAGAAACAAGCTGTACCTTGCGTATTACCTGAAGCGCCACTTGTAGCCACTGGTGTGGAAGAGAGTGCTTCTCGAGACTCTGGTAGGTTAATAATTGCCAAAGAAGACGGAACAGTTTCTTATGTTGATGCTAAAAAAGTAATAGTTCAAGGCAAAAAAGAGACTACTTATTCGTTGGTGAACTTTATGCGCAATAACAACTTTGCGGTATTTCATCAGCGCCCAGCAGTGAGCGTGGGGCAGAAAGTTGCCAAGGGTGAAGTTCTGGCTGATACCACTAGCTCCGTAGGTGGTCAGATTGCAATAGGCCAAAATATTTTCGTAGCATTCCTTTCTTGGTCTGGTAACACTTATGAAGATGCGATCATCATCTCTGAGCGACTTGTAAAGAAAAGCAAGTTCACTTCTGTGTATGTAGAGGAATTTACTGCGGTGGTGCGTGATACCAAACTAGGTCCTGAGGTAACAACTCGTGATATACCAAACGTTGGTGAGCTCAAGCTGAAAGACCTGGATGAAGACGGGGTGATCCGTGTTGGAGCAGAGGTTCGTGAGAATGACATATTAGTAGGTAAAATTACTCCAAAAGGCGAAACCGAGCTTACTCCTGAAGAGCGCTTGCTCCGTTCTATCTTTGCGGAGAATGCGCGCGACGTGAAAGATACTTCGCTTCGCATGGAGCACGGCAAGCGCGGACGTATTATCGGAGTTAAAATTTTCTCTCGTGAATTGGGCCACACTCTCGAAGCTGGGATAATTAAGAAAATAGTTATCGAAGTTGCGCAAATTCGCAACATTTCTGTGGGCGATAAACTTTCTGGTAGACACGGCAACAAAGGTGTTATATCTATGATTCTTCCAGAAGAGGATATGCCTTACACTGCTGATGGTAAGCCAATAGACATAATACTTTCCCCGCTTGGTGTGCCTTCACGCATGAACCTGGGTCAGATTTTCGAAATGCATCTTGGCATGGCTGCAGACAGTCTAGGATACCAGGCCATCGTTCCACCTTTCTGTGGAGTTTCCCAGGAGGAAATCAAGAGTGAGCTTGCAAAAGCTGGGTTACCAGAGAGCGGTAAAGTAAAGCTCTTTGACGGACGTACAGGGGAGGCTTTTGACCAGGACGTAGCAGTTGGATATATGTATATGCTCAAGCTCCACCATATGGTGGAAGACAAGATCCATATGCGCTCAATTGGTCCTTACTCTCTCATCACTCAGCAACCACTTGGTGGTAAGGCGCAAGGTGGAGGTCAGAGATTTGGAGAAATGGAAGTGTGGGCTCTCGAAGGATATGGTGCTGCTTACACACTCCGAGAAATGCTCACTATCAAATCCGACGACATAATGGGTCGCTCAGCTACATTTGATGCGATAATTAAGAACGAACCTATTCGCCCGCCGAACTCACCTGCATCGTTTAACGTGCTTCTCAACTATCTACGCGGACTTGCACTTGATGTCGATTTAATAAATAAGAATCTTGAAGAATAAAAATATGAAAACTCTAAACACAACGGAATTCAACGAGATTGCGTTACGGTTAGCATCCCCTGAAGACATCAAGGAATGGTCTTACGGAGAAGTTACTAAGCCAGAAACTATCAACTATCGTACTGGTCGTAGCGAGCGCGGTGGTCTTTTCGATGAGAAAATATTTGGTCCAGAGAAAGACTACGAGTGTTACTGTGGTAAGTATCGTCGAATCCGCTATAAGGACATTATTTGTGAAAAATGCGGGGTGGAGGTTACTCGATCTATTGTTCGTCGCGAGAGGATGGGCCACATCGAGCTCGCAACACCTGTGTCACACATATGGTTCTTGCGTGGTGTGCCTTCAAGAATGAGCATATTACTCAATATTTCAGTCGCTGATCTCGAGAAGGTTATATATTTTGCAGGTTACATAATCACTCGAGTTCACGAGAAAGAAAAGGAAGAAGTTGTCGCTGGTCTTGAGAGGGAATACAAAGTAAAGCTTAAGAATGCAGCTGATGATGATACTCGAGAAAAACTTAAGAACTTACTCTCAGTTACCAAGAAAGAAATAGGGGAGATATATGAAGGTAAAGTTCTTAATGAAATATCCTTCCACCATTATTCTCTCAAGTACGGTACTTGCTTCGACGCCAGCATAGGCGCGGAGGCTATCTACTCTATATTCAAAAATCTTGATTTAAATAAACTCAAAGATCACACTGAGAAAATGCTCGAAGGGGCGAGTGTGGCTGAAAAGGAAAAGTTGCAAAAGAGACTTTCTCTTATCCGAGCAATGCTCTATTCAGGCATTAGGCCTGAGTGGATGTTCTTAACCGTGATTCCTGTGATCCCACCGGTGCTTCGTCCAATGGTGGCGCTTGATGGTGGTAGGCACGCGACTTCAGACCTAAATGATCTTTATCGTCGAGTTATCAACCGCAACAATCGCTTAAAGAAACTCAAGGAGATAAATGCTCCAGATGTTATATTGCGTAACGAAAAAAGAATCATCCAAGAAGCGGTTGATGCATTGATTGACAACTCTATCGCAAGGCAGAATGATTCTGCGGCGATGAGTCAGTCGCAGAAGCGTCCACTAAAATCACTCTCTGACAATTTGAAATCAAAGCAAGGTCTATTTCGTCAGAATTTGCTAGGTAAGCGTGTAGATTACTCTGGTCGCTCTGTGATCGTGGTTGGTCCAAACTTAAAGCTCAATCAATGTGGTTTGCCTAAACACATGGCTCTCGAGCTCTTCCGACCATTCGTTATTTCTAAGATTCTACAAGCCGAACTTGCTTTCAATATTCGTGGCGCTAATAAACTTATCGAAGAGCGCGGGAGCGAAGTGTGGGCGATGCTTGAAGAAGTTATTCAAGGCAAATACGTGCTTTTAAACCGTGCGCCTACGCTTCACCGTCTAGGTATTCAAGCTTTCAACCCAATCCTGATCGAAGGTAACGCTATTCAAGTGCATCCTCTTGTGTGTCAGGCCTTCAATGCTGACTTCGACGGTGACCAGATGGCTGTGTATGTACCTCTCCTTGAAGAGGCACAAGCAGAGGCTAAAGATCTGATGGCGGCTAACAAGAACTTGCTTAAACCGCAGAACGGGGATTTGATTGTGAACCCGCGCATGGATATGGTTTTGGGGGCTTATTGGATGACCAAAGCCATGGAAGGTGAGCTTGGAGAGGGTAAATATTTCTCTAGCCCAAATACCGCAATTACTGCGTACGAATATGGCGCAGTTACACTCCGGGCAAAGATTAAAGTTTTAGCTACTAATACCGCTAAGTATAAAAAATTCAACGGTGAAATTTTTGAAACTTCTGTGGGCAGATTATTGTTTAATAGTATTTTGCCGTCAGATTTTCCTTTTGTGAATGAAGAGATGACACAGGATAAATTATTCATTGTTCTCGATGATCTGATTGCGCATGTTGGCGTAGAAGAGATTCCGGCTATCCTGGATAAGATTAAAGCATTTGGTTTTAAATATTCTACTGTGTCCGGTACTACTTGGGGCCTAGACAATGTTTCTATTTCTCCTGAGAAACCTAAGATCATTGCTAAAGGTAAGGAGCAGGAAGAGAAGATAGTTGCAGAGTGGAACGAAGGTCTCCTCTCTGAGGAAGAAAAGTATCAGAAGATCATAGAGATCTGGACTCACACTAAAAAAGATCTAGAAAAGGTGGTGCCTACCACTCTCGATAAACGTGGTTCAACGTACGATCTGTTCACCTCTAAGGCTCGAGGTACTATGTCGTCTCTTATGCAGATGACGGGTATGATCGGTCTCATTCAGAACAACCAAGGTAAGACGCTAGAATTTCCGATAATTCCTTCCTATCAAGAAGGTCTATCACCGATCGAATATTTCGTGATTACCCACGGTGCCAGAAAGGGTGCTTCAGATACTGCGCTTAACACCGCGAAGGCAGGTTATCTCACTCGTCGTCTAGTCGATGTGGCGCAAGATGTGGTGATTACCGAAGAAGATTGTGGGACCAAAGAAGGCAAGTTGGTTACTAAGGAAAACATTTCAGGTATCGAAATTCCTTTGTCGAAAAATATTCGTGGTCGAGTGTTGGCTCAAGATATCAAAGACAAAGACGGCAAGGTGATCTACAAGAAGGGGGCTTTGATCACTAAAGACGATGCGCAGAAAATAGAAAGCGCTGGAGTTACTGAAGCGTTAGTCCGTTCTCCTCTTACTTGTAGTACTATGCACGGACTGTGCGTAAATTGTTATGGTCTAGATCTCGGTAGAAGTCATTTGGTCAAATTGGGCGAGGCGGTAGGTATTGTCGCTGCACAAGCGATCGGAGAGCCGGGAACTCAGCTAACATTACGTACTTTCCATGCCGGAGGTGTGGCTGGTACTGATATTACCACTGGTCTACCTCGTGTTGAAGAAATATTTGAAAGAAGGATTCCTAAAAATCCTGCGGTCATATCGGAGACCGATGGTGAGGTTATATCAGTGACCGAGCAGGCCGGCAAAGAAAAAGTGATAAAAGTCCTATCTGATTCTAAAGAGGATGGTAAAAAGAACGAGATGGAATATGTGATACCTTTTCGTCGAACACCGTTAGTGAAGGCAGGAGACAAGGTTAAGCGAGGTGATTTGTTGACTGATGGTTCTGCAGATATTGCGCAAATGTTCAAGCTTGCTGGTAAGGATACTGTCGAAGGGTACATCATTCAAGAAATAAACAAAGTCTACGAGCTCCAAAGCGCTTCCATATCAAGGAAGCATATCGAGATAATAATTCGTCAGATGTTCTCTCGTCGCAAGATAACCGATGCCGGAGAAACTAATTTTTCTGCCGGAGACATAGTGGAAAACTCTACACTGCTTGAAGAAAACAATCGCGTTTTAGAAATAGGCCAAAAAGAAGCTAAGGCTGAAATAGTGGTGCTTGGTATTACCGAAGTGTCTCTTCGCACTAAGAGCTGGCTGTCAGCTGCCTCATTCCAAAATACCAACCGCGTCTTGATTGAGAACGCAGTTAAGGGTGGCGTAGACAACTTGCGTGGGCTAAAAGAAAACGTGATCATTGGCCGACTAATACCGGCCGGAACTGGGTTTCCGGGCAATAAATAAAAATCATGAACTCTCCCGTAACAGCGATCAAGGAGAGACTTTCAATCGAAGATGTCGTCTCTTCTTACATAAAGCTTGAACGTGCTGGCGCGAATTTGAAAGCCAGGTGTCCTTTTCATAACGAGAAGACTCCATCTTTCTTTGTTTCGCCAGGTCGGGGTAGTTACTACTGTTTTGGTTGTAGCGCATCGGGGGATATATTTTCTTTCGTGCAGGAGTTTGAAGGACTCGACTTTAAAGGCGCACTAAAGTTGCTTGCTGATAGAGCGGGGGTGGAACTGAAAGGTTACAAAAGCGAAAATACAGGAGAGAAAGAAAGGCTTTATGCAGTGATGGAAGAAAGTACTCGGTATTTCTCAGACAATTTAGCCAAGAACAAGCCTGCGCTAGAGTATTTGAAATCACGAGGGATACTCGATAAAAGCATAGAAGATTTTCGTTTAGGTTTTGCAGAGGATGGCTGGCAATCCTTGTTTAATTTTCTTACCAAGAAAGGTTTCTCGGTGAGTGAGATAGAGCGAGCTGGGCTTATCAAAAAGGGTGAGAAAGGCGGGTATTATGACAGATTTCGCGGACGGATAATTTTCCCTATCGCGGATACCAGCGGGAGAGTGATTGCATTTTCGGGCAGGTTATTTGAGTCGGTCCCGACGCTCGAAGGGGTCGGGAGGCCGACCGAAAGCGTCGGCCCCAAGTATCTCAATAGCCCTGAGACGCCTATCTTTAGTAAGTCTCTTGTTCTCTATGGGCTCGATAAAGCGAAAGATGCGATCAGAAAAAATAATTTCTCAATTCTTGTGGAAGGGCAGTTTGATTTGATTTCGGCGCACCAAGTAGGTTACAAGAATACGGTGGCCACCTCAGGTACGGCCTTATCGGACTCCACAATGTCTAAAGAAAACATTGTTTCAAACCTTGGCTTGGTGCGCCGACTTTCAGAGAATCTAGTGCTAGCTTTTGATGGCGACAAAGCTGGACAGAACGCTACGGCGAGAGCGGGCAAAATAGCCCTTTCGCTCGGACTCGATGTCAAAGTAGTGTCACTGCCAGAGGGTATGGATCCAGCTGATCTGATAACAAAATCTGGCGTTGGTGCATGGCGTGGATTGGTGCGAGATGCAAAGCATGTGATCTTGTTTGCTTTAGAAAAGGTTACGAATTCTTTTGAGAAAGATCCTCGCAAGGCGAGTCGAGAGATAGCTGACAGGGTTCTACCGTATGTTAATATGCTCGGGGGTGCGATGGAGCAAGCGTATTTTATTAAAGCCATCAGCGACAGGTCCAGCATCCCCGAGGGTGCGATCAGAGATGATTTGGCAAAAGTTGAAGAAGAATTTAAATCAGAAAAAGTCGAGTTACAAAAAGCAGATGAAGCGATTACTAAGGACCGAAGAGACTTTATTGAACGCAGGCTCGCCGGTATAGTGTTTTGGAAAAAGGATGTTGAGTTAGAGAAATCACTCGCTGGAATTTTAGATAAATATAAAGACAGGGAAAGCGACTTAATTTTCGAAGCGGAGCTTTTATATCAAGATAGCGAAAATTTAGAAAGGGAGATAGAAAGTTTACTTGCCAATTGGGAAAAGGAAAAAATAAATGATGAGTTGCTGAGAAAAATAGAACAGCTCCGAAACACAAAAGATAAACAAGAAGAAGTAAGATTATTAGAAGAAATACAAGCCTTAAATAATAAAAAACATGAAAAAGAAAAATAAAAAAACAAAAAGTAAAAAAGTTACAACCAAGGCTCGTTCTACTAAAAAGTCTAAGCCGAAGCCAAAAGTGCGTCGCAAAAAGGTGGTTAAGAAAGTAATTCGCAAAAAACCAGCCAAGAAGGTCGTCCTTAAACCGAAGAAGTTGTCTCTGGCTGAGAGGAAGGCCGAGGCGCTTGAGCACCTGGCGGGAGAGTTGATAGACAAGGGTAAGAAGCGCGGGTTTATAACTTATGACGAAATACTCAAAACTTTTCCCGATATTGAGAACAACATACTGTTCTTGGATGAATTGTATGAAAAGTTCAGTGTAGCCGGTATAGATGTTCTCGAGGGTGGTAACTTGCTCAATTTAGATATAGATATAAACGACAAAGATCTAGGGCGGGGTAGTATGCATGACTCGATCCAGATGTATTTAAAAGAGATAGGTCAGTACCCGCTAATTCACGGAAGTGAGGAGAAAGAGCTAGCAAAAAGAATTGAGCGAGGTGATCTTGAGGCCAAGAATCTGCTTGCTCGCGCCAACTTGCGCTTGGTGGTTTCTATCGCCAAGAAGTATGTGGGCAGGTCTTCGAATTTATCGCTACTAGATCTTATTCAGGAGGGCAACTTGGGGCTTTTCAAAGCGGTAGAGAAGTTTGATTGGAATAAGGGTTTTAAATTCTCTACCTATGCGACTTGGTGGATACGTCAGTCTATTACTCGCGCGCTTGCCGATCAATCGCGAACTATTCGTATCCCAGTACACATGGTAGAAACAATCTCTAAATACAAGCAGACTCACCGCAGGCTTTCTCAAGATCTCGGCCGTGAACCACTAGCAGAAGAGATAGCCACTGAGATGGGGGTGCCCGTAGAGAAAATCCATACTATTGAAAATATTTCTCAGGAGACTGTGTCGCTTGAACAACCGGTTGGTGACGACGATGACAAATCCACTCTTGAGAACTTTATTCCTGACGATAAAATTCTCCGCCCGGACCAAGAGTCTTCACGCAGAATTTTGTCCGATCAGATTCGCGAAGTGTTAGATGAGCTTAACCCGAAAGAACGCAGAATATTAGAGATGCGCTATGGACTTCTTGACGGTATTCAGCACACTCTAGAGCGAGTGGGTGAGGAATTTGGCGTTACTCGTGAACGAATACGTCAAATAGAAGCGAAAGTGCATGATAAGCTTCGCCAGCACGAAAAAATTTCGCGCTTAAAAACTTACTTCGACTAAGAATTACTTTGCACTCTCTAGGGCTTCTATCACTGCTTCGTAGGGTTGCGCTCCGCCGATAGAATCAACTAACTTACCGTTTACGAAAAGGAAAGAAGAAGGTGTGCCACGCACGCCGGCTTTGTTGGCGTCTTTGATACTCTCTGCGATTTTCTCCTTGTATGTGCCATTTTCGAGGCAGGTGTTGAATTCTGTAACATCTAGACCAGCATATAGAGCTATCTTTGGAAGTTCAGATCGATCAAGGCCGTTGTTAGAAGGAGTAATTTCAAAAAGCCTATTTGTGAATGTCCAGAATGCCTCGTTGCCTCCTTGAGCCCAGGCACATTCAGTAGCTTCGGCTTGATACGCTGCGTCAGGATGAAGCTGTGGGATAGGGTAGTGCCGGTAAACCCAAGCTACTTCGTTTCCACGTTCTTCTATTACTCTCTTCATTGTATTATGAAAAGTCTTACAGAATGGGCACTCGGTATCTGAATATTCTACGATAACTATTTTTGCCTTTGGGTTACCTAGGATGTGGTCGTCAGCAGAAACTTTTTTACCCTGGAACTCGGTAGGGTTAGCATTACCTTGCGCTGGCACGGTATTAGATGTGGTTCCTTTTAATAAAATAGCTCCAGCAATCATTGCCCCCGCGAGGACTATTGCACCGACTATCTGGCTTTGGTTACCCTTTGCACTATGATTATTGTGTTCTTCCATTGTATTTTTTGCTAATTTTAATATTTCTATTATATCACATTTGGGTGTTGTGCTATAATATTGACATTAATAACTAAAGGTCTTTTTATAAAAAATTCCTCATAGAGGAAAAATAATTATGATAGATTCAAAAATGGGCGGTTGTACTGGCGCTAAAGTCGCAAGTACTCTCTTGTGGGTCGGAGGTATTAACTGGGGTTTGGTTGGGCTCGGTATGATTCTTGGTAAAGGAGATGCTTGGAATTTGGTAAATATATTACTCGGATCTATGCCTACTCTCGAAGCTGTGGTGTATGTGCTCGTGGGTGTGGCCGCCGTCATGAAGTGTTTCCACTGCAAGTGTGGAGCTTGCTCATGTTCTGGTGGGTCATGTTCTTGCGGTAGTTGTAAAAGTAGCACCCAAGATATGTAGGTGACCCCTATTTACTTTTCCCTTAGAATACTGTATTATTAAGATCCAGTATGGCTACTTTATCTAGCGCAATTTTGTATGTGTTTGTTTTTCTGTCAATATACGCGCAGGTGTTTTTTCTTGTTACCTTTTTTGAAAACAGGAAAAAGATAACCATTCGCCGGCACAAGATTAAGCTAGTGCAATACCCATCGGTGACCATAGTTGTTCCTAGTTTCAACGAAGAGCGGACGGTGTATAAGACAGTGCGCTCATTACTCAATCTTAATTATCCGAAAGACAAGCTTAAAATAATGCTTATCGACGACGGATCTACGGATGGCACATGGAATGTGATGTCGAAGTTCGCCAAGCAGAAGAATGTACAAGTTTTCCGTAAGGAGAATGGGGGTAAGTACACTGCTCTCAACTTGGCAATAGAGAAAATGCAGACAGAATTCTTCGGATGCCTTGATGCTGACTCGCTTGTAGACAAGGAGGCCCTGGTGCGGATAATGAGCTATTTCGAGCGTGACAGCGAAGTTATGGCCGTGGTTCCCTCTGTAACAGTGCATGAGCCCAAGAACTTTATTCAGGGCGTTCAGAAAGCTGAATACAATATGGGTGTTTTCTCTAAAAAAATGCTTGGTTTCATGGGAGCTATACACGTGACCCCAGGGCCATTTACAATTTTCCGCAAAAAAGTTTTCGACGATTTAGGAGGTTATCGTCATGCTCATAATACCGAAGACATGGAGATAGCTTACAGAATGCAAACTAATGGTTACAAGATAGATCATTGTAACGATGCCCACGTGTACACCAACACCCCATCCACAATTTATAAATTATATAAACAAAGATTGCGCTGGATATATGGGTTTTTGAATAATACTCTGGACTACCGCAATGTTTTGCTTAAGAAAAAATACGGCAACTTCGCTCTCTTTACTCTTCCTGCAGGTATAGTGTCTGCCGCGTCGGTTTGTTATGTGTTTGGGAGAACTGTATACAGTATAGGCGGATTCATCCATTCTAAGATTGTCGCTTTCGAAACTGTTGGTATGCAAATTGGCGGCGGGTCGTTTGAGATAGATTTGTTTTTCTTTAACACGCAGTTTTACATGATACTATCGGTAGTTACATACTTGTCTGTTCTTTTTGCGATAATGTTCGGGAAGCGTATGGTGGAGGATAAGTGGAGCATAACCCCTGAGATGTTTTATTTCTTCCCAGTGTTTGGAGTGATTGCTCCATTTTGGCTTATCCGCGCTGTTTGGAATACTATTTGGAATAAGACTCCGTCTTGGCGATAAAATAAATTTATGAACAACAATCTTGATTGGCGTAAATATTTACTTGTGCTACTCATCACTATCACTTTATTTTTGACGGCGATATTTCTGAGTAACTACATAGGTGGCAGGAAGGTGGCTGAGCTCAAATCTATCCAGGACAAGATATCTATCGATATACTTTCTTCGGAAACGCAGTTCTCGCTACTTTCAGAGCTTTCCTGCAAGAACATAGGGGAGTCAGATTTTTCTCGCGAGCTAGGGGAGCTCGGTCGCAAACTCGAATGGGGGCAGGAGAACCTAGGCGCGACAGAAGAGGTCACATATCTGCGTAAGTATTATTCACTTCTTCAGATTAAAGATTACCTTCTTAACAAGAAGATATCTGAGCGTTGCAAAGTAAAAAGCGCGTTCGTGCTCTATTTCTATACCAACAAAGAAGATTGTAGCGAATGTGAGAAGCAAGGCCTCGTGCTCTCAGCGCTCCGCAACAAATACCCCGAGCTACGTGTGTATTCATTCGACTACAGCACCGATCTGTCAGCAGTATCGGCCATGCTTCAGATTTATAAAATCAAAGACACAGCTCTGCCAGCGCTCGTGATAGACGGCGATGTGTTTACCGGATTCCAGGATATAGAAACCGTAGAAAATAAAATAACCGCCTCCTTCAAACTCCAAGAAGGGGAGGAGAAAGAAGATAAAAATAATTAAAACCAAAAATCCTTAGTCTACGATATATCGTATAGTAAGGGTTTTGACTGGTTTGGAAAAGTTGTCAATACTAGTATAAAAAACGAAAGGCCCCGCGCGGTGTTAACCGCGGGGGCCTGATACGATCCGTTTGGTATCGGAGCGGTGCTCCGGGGGTCGTTGCCTCTTCGGCTTACTTATGGCGCACCCCTGCGCCTTGTGAACTACTCGATCACGATCTCCTCCTTTTGGAATGCTCCATAGAAGCACTTCCAGTAATACCCCTTGTAGGGGCGGCCATCCTGGATCGGCACCTCGAGGGTCACCGTCCACCCCGAGCTGAAAACGGACTCATCCCGCTTGGCAGTCAAGCGGCTCCCCGAGGTGGCCGAGATGTACTGGACGAATTCCACGTCATCCTCAACGAGAACGAGCCACCCCCCGTTGAAGCACGGTTCCGCATAGAACGCGGGCTTTCGCCCGGGGCGAAGAGCCCACTCACGGCCACCGATGGAGTTGATGGCCATGAAGAGGTGGGGCACTGCCCAGAGGCCGTGCTCGGCGAGGAAGTATGCGACTTCCTCGGCTTCCCCGGAAGACACGTTGGCCATGCCACCACCCAGGGCGGTGACGACCTCGTCGAACGTCCTGTCCTCAACCGAGGCGCGGAAAATCTTCTTCTGCATTTATAGCTCCTGGGCCCGATGGCCCTAAAACCCACCGAGAAAATCTCGGCAGGGGACGCAATCGGGTCTCCCCGGAACAGCATCAAAACTTCAATAGGGGTCTCCCCCATACGAACAGCGCTCCAGGCACCTGAAACTTCAGATACTCAGAGTGCCATTCGTATGCAGGAATTATGATCAAATTTTCTCAAAGAGCAATTTTTACTTATTCTATATAGTATATCATACTTTGATATAAAAGTCAAGGTTTGGTTTTAGATAAACAAAAAGTCTTATATAATAAAGGTTTTTTAGAATGGAGCCGGAAGTCGGACTCGAACCGACGACCACCCGTTTATCCCGAAGGAGTTTGCTTCGCAAACCCTACGGGACAGGCGCCACGGGAGCTCGGACTTTATCCGCCTTTGGCGGAAACTGAGCCGGGGAGAGGGCTCGAACCTCCAACCTACTGTTTACAAAACAGTTGCTCTACCGTTGAGCTACCCCGGCGTATCTACGAATTCTTTTCCTCCTCTCTGTGTATACTCTCTTTCATTCGGCTCACGCGGTTCTTGTATTCGGCAATTGTTTTCAAGAACTTATTTGTTTCGGTGCGCAGGAATCCTGTTTGGCCTTCATTACCTCTGCCCATCGCAGCAATTTTTATTCGAAATTCGCTGTATTTAACTTTCAAGAAATTCACCATCTTCACGTATATTTTCAGGATTATAAATACAGCGATCTTTATTAGATTCTTCGAAACATTCACTACGAATGGTTTCACCTTATTTACATCTGGCGCTATCTGCTGGCTCAATACTTCTGCGGCGACATATATGTCTCGATTGCGAATCAACACTAGCTTCCTGCCTATCATGAAGGCGATAGAGAATAGTGATACAAAGAAGGATGCAAACAAGGTGGTCATTGTTTTGGTTTATATAGAATAACGTTTAACTTCTTTTATTTTTGCTTTCGCTTTTTCTAGAAGTTGTCCGATGGTTACACTGCTGTCTTTGATGAATTCTTGATGGGTGAGAGTTTTCTCTTTGAAATATGTAGCTATCTTACCCTCAAGCATTTTCTTTTTGATATCTTCGGGTTTATTTACCTCAGCTACCTCCTTTTCAAATACTTGGGTCATGGTCGCTCGAGCGTCCGCGCTGATTTCACTTTCAGATATGTATTCTGGATTCATGGCCGCGATATGCATAGCTATATCTCGAGCAAGCGAGCTGTCGCCACCTTCTAAGCTCACGATCACTGCTATCTTACCATTGTGTACATAACTACCTATAGTTTTGCCAGTTACCTCGACAATTTCACCCAGCTTTATGTTCTCACCAGTTTTCTGAATGACCGGGTCGATCATTTCTTTCGCACTCGAAGTCATTTTATCCACGCCTTCAGCGAGAGCTTTTGCGCTGAGGGTATTTAGCAGGTTTACAAAGTCTTCATTTTTAGCTACGAAGTCAGTCTCACAACGTAGGGCGAGTAGAACGCTCTTATCTCCTTCGCTCGCCACAACCACTGCGCCATCACGCGCCTCGCGGTCTCCCTTTTTTTCAGCGATGCTGGCGCTAGTCTTCTTGAGTATGGCGAGGGCTGTCTTCATGTCGCCATTTGCTTCTTCTAGGGCCTTGCGACACTGCATCACTGAGATGCCTGTAGCATCTCTAAGTTCCTTAACAAGCTCAGTTGTTATTTGATTTCCCATATTTATTATTTTACGTCTGCTTTTGCAGGAACCACATTAAGAGTGCCCGCTTTGAAAGCATTAGCAATTGTATTAGTGAAAAATTTAATAGATGGAGCGCTAGAGTCGTTGCCCACGATAGGGTACTCCGCTTCTTTAATGTTTGAATCTGAGTTTAGGAGCGCTACCACTTCTACTCCAGCTACCTTAGCTTCGGAGAGCGCTATGTGTTCCGCCTTGCCGTCTATCACAAAAAGGGCGTCTGGTATTTTCTTGAGCCCGATCATACCTGAATAGTATTTCGAAAGTCTTTCCATCTTTTTTGCCAGAACTACACGTTCTTTCTTGGTGTATTTCTCTAGCTCGCCAGATTCTTTCTCCTTGCGGTATGTCTCAAGCTCATTGATGCGCTTTTTAATCTCGCCGAAATTGCTGAGCGTGCCACCTATCCAGCGCTCGGTAACGTAGGGCATATTCAAAGATTCTGCTGCTACCTTCACTGCATTGCGGGCTTCAGGCTTGGTTCCGACGAAAAGTATTACTTTGCCTTTTGCGCCCAGAGACTCCACAAATTTTGTTGCTTCGCTGAGCAAAGAAGTCGTCTTCTCTAGGTCTATGATGTCACTCTTGTTTTTTGTGGTAAAAATGTAAGGGGAAACAGATGGATGCCTGCGGGTTTTTGAATAGCCGTAGTGGGCACCAGCCTTGAACATTTCCTCTATTAAACTCTCATTTGCTACTTTTTGCATGGGAATTATTCTAGCAGAAAGTTGCCATTTTTGCAAACTTGAGAAATGGCCTTTGGCCGGCTCCATCACGCTCTTTACGGTCTTTGACCAAAAGGATTTTTTCAGCTAAGATGAATCATATGCGACAATCACAACTTTTTACTAAGACGCGTAAAGAAGCGCCGGCTGACGAGGTATCGAAGAATGCCGAGCTTTTGATCAAGGCTGGTTTTATAAATAAAGAAATGGCTGGTGTTTATAGCTACCTACCACTCGGCCTACGAGTGTTGCGTAAAATCGAGAATATCATTCGAGAAGAGATGAATGCGATCGGCGGGCAAGAGATAACTATGACCGCGTTACAAGAACGAGAAACTTGGGAACCTACAGATCAGTGGAATGATGCCAATGTGGATGTGTGGTTCAAAACAAAATTAAAAAATGAAAGTGAACTCGGGCTTGCAGTTACCCACGAAGCGCCGATTACCAAAATGTTGAAGAATTTTATTCACTCTTATCGTGACCTGCCGAAATATATTTATCAGTTTCAAACCAAATTCCGAAACGAAATTCGTGCAAAGAGTGGCATAATGCGTTGTCGAGAATTTATCATGAAGGATCTGTATTCTTTCGATGTGGATGAGAAGGTGCATTTGGAGTTCTACGAGAAAGCTAAGGTGGCATATACTAAAATTTTCAAACGAGTTGGCATTGGTCACCTCACATATCTCACTTTTGCTTCCGGAGGAATGTTTTCGAAATTTTCGCACGAATTTCAGACAATTACTAGCGCCGGCGAAGATACTATATATATAGATGAAACTAAGGGCATCGCTATAAATAAAGAAGTGCACACCGATGAAGTAATGGAGACTTTAGGGATAGATAAGGCTAAACTCGTCGAACAGCGGGCGGTGGAAGTAGGCAACATATTTACTCTTGGTACCAGGTTTTCAGATGCGCTAGATTTAAAATATCAAACCGAAGATGGAAAGAAAAAATCAGTATTCATGGGGTCTTACGGTATTGGGCCGGGCAGGCTTATGGGTACTGTGGTGGAAGTGTTGTCAGATGACAAAGGCATAATTTGGCCTGAAGCTATCGCTCCTTTTAAGGTTCATCTTCTGGTGCTCGGTAGCGAAGATAGTGTAGTGAAAGAAGCTCAGGATACATATATAAGACTAGCTGGTTCTGGTGTAGAAGTTCTGTTTGATGATCGCGCTGAACTCTCGGCTGGTGAAAAGTTCGCCGATGCGGACCTGCTCGGTATGCCTTATCGTGCGGTGGTGTCGGCGCGCAGTATTAAAGACGGCGGTATAGAGCTAAAAAAGAGAACCGAAGAAAAAGGTAAAATTGTTTCTCTCACTGAGCTTTTAGATTTATTAAAGGCGAGTTCTTAAATATTAATGTTCGATAAAATTTACAAATTAATATCCAACGATATTGGTATCGATCTAGGTACATCGAACACCTTAGTGTATTTGAAGGGTCACGGCATAGTGATCAATGAGCCTTCAGTGGTCGCAGTTAACATCAAGACTAATCAAATTCTGGCTGTTGGTACTAAGGCAAAAGAAATGCTCGGCCGAACTCCGGGTCATATCCGCGCGGTGCGGCCACTGGTTGATGGAGTGATATCGGACTTTGAAGTTACCGAAGAAATGCTCTCATATCTAATCAATAAAGCCGATAAAATTTCCAAGAAATTTGCTCGACCTCGCGTGGTGGTGGGTGTGCCTTCTGGTACTACCAATGTAGAAACCCGTGCCGTATATGACGCAGCTCGTTCTGCTGGCGCTCGGGAAGTTTTTCTTGTCGAAGAACCTATGGCTGCTGCCATAGGTGTTAGGCTTCCGATCAAAGACCCAGTGGGTTCTATGGTTATAGATATCGGTGGCGGTACTACGGATATCGCCGTGATATCACTTGGTGGAGTTGTAAAATCTCGCAATTTGAAAATAGCAGGAGACAGACTCAACAACGATATCATCACATATATGCGCGATAATTTTAAGATTCTGGTGGGTGAGCGCACTGCTGAAGCTGTGAAGATATCTATTGGTTCTGTTTTGCCTGGTGAATATGCGGAAGCTCTAGTGCATGGGCGAGACTTGCTGACTGGTCTGCCTAGGCAAGTTTTGGTTACCGATGCAGATATCCGTGAGGCGATTGCTCCTTCGGTGAGGGAGCTCGTGGCTGGGGTGCGGGACATGCTCGAGACTACACCGCCAGAAATACTGTCAGATATCATGCAACGCGGTGTTACCCTATCTGGTGGCGGAGCGCTCTTGCGAGGACTAGACCAGCTTTTATCACGAGCGTTGAAGATATCCGTGTATGTTGTGGATGATCCGCTCTCAGCTGTAGCCCGAGGCGCCGGAGTTATGCTAGACGACTTGGCTTCATATAAAGAGATTTTGATAGGCCACCAAGATGAACTACCTCCAAGATAGAAAAATAAAAAAAAATAGTCTGACATATACTACGGCCGTGGTGGTGGTTTGTGTTCTACTATTTTTATTTCATGTCCAAATATTCCACACTCTGTCTTTTGCGACTAGTATAGTTTTTCGGCCAGTGCTTTCGTTCGGTAAAGTGGCAAGCGATAAGCTGTCTGGTTTATCCTCTTATTTTGTATCTAAAGAGTCCCTAACTAAAGAAGTAGGGGATTTGAAATTCAGGCTTGCTTGGAGTGACGCCAGAATGTCTAATTATGAAACCCTCCTTGCCGAGAATACTGAACTCAAAGAGGTGCTTTCTAGGAAGCCCGAGAGTCTGGATTTGGTTTTAGCTAGCGTGCTCAGTAAACCAAGTCGAAGCGCATATGACACTATTTTAGTTGACGCAGGGTATGGTGACGGCGTGGCCGTAGGTAAACTCGTTTTTGCATATGGGAGCGTACCGATAGGCCGAGTTGCAACCGTGTATAAAGATTCTGCAAGAATAATTCTATTCTCAAGCGCGGAAGAAAAAAATGATGCAGTAATAAATGGTATGAATTTTGAACTGGTTGGTCGAGGTGGGGGGAATTTCGAAGTTATTTTACCCAGAGACTTGGTTGTGGAGAAAGATAGTGAAGCGGTTCTGCCTGGTATATCTTCTTATCCGGTGGCGGTAGTGGAAGATACCATTTCTGACCCGCGAGATGCTTTTCAGAAGGTGATACTCACAAGCCCGGTCAATATAGAAGAGCTTAGATTTGTGGAGATCGCCAAGTAAAATGAAATTTAAGATTGAGAAAAAGCTAGATGGAACTCTAGCGCGAGCGGGAATACTTGAAACTGCGCACGGCGCCATTCATACGCCGGCTTTTGTGACTGTGGGTACCAAGGCTACAGTTAAGTCTATAAATATGGAACAGGTGGCGAGCTCTGGGGCAGAGGTGGTGCTGGCCAATACCTACCACTTATATCTCCAGCCCGGAGATGAGGTGGTGCGAGATGCAGGCGGACTTGGCAAATTTATGAATTGGCCAGGGCCGACCATGACTGACTCGGGCGGGTTTCAAGTTTTTTCACTGGGTGCAGCATATGGTAAAGATATTTCAAAAGTTGTAAAAGTTACCGATCCATCACTTATGATTCCGGAGCGTTTCGATGACACACTTGCACCACGCTTGGCTAAAGTGGGGCAAGACGGAGTGTCTTTTAAGTCACATCTCGATGGCTCAATACATTACATTACGCCCGAGAAATCTATACAAATTCAACACAACTTGGGCGCAGACATAATATTTGCCTTTGATGAATGTATCTCGCCGGCAGAAGATATGAAATATCAAGAAGAAGCGCTCGAGCGTACCCACCGCTGGGCAGAGCGGAGTTTACAAGAACACAAGAAACTCAGTTCCGCCGGGCATAATTTTTCCTCGACTCCTCTCGCTATCACCGACTTGTCGCTCGGAAAAACTATGCCCGGCTCCACAGGAGAAAAGATATTTTCCTCGGCATTATTTGGCATCGTGCAAGGTGGTAGGGACGAGGCGATGCGCAAGAAGTCTGCTAATTTTATAAAAAATTTAGATTTTGATGGTTTCGGTATTGGTGGAAGTTTTGCTAAGGAAGATATGGCTGGGCCTGTGCGCTGGGTGAACGAAATATTACCGGAAGAAAAACCGCGTCACCTGCTCGGCATCGGCGAGCCGGAGGATTTATTTATGGGCATAGAAAACGGGGTGGATCTTTTCGACTGTGTGCTACCTACGCGCCTTGGTCGGAACGGTACTATATACACTAAGCACGGGAAGATAATAATCATGAATCGCGAATTTCGCACAGATTATAAGCCGATAGAAGGGGATTGTGAATGTTATACCTGTAAAAATTATACTCGTGCCTACATAGCCCATCTTTTCCATGGGAAAGAAATGCTAGCAGGTACACTCGCTACAATTCATAATCTATTTTTTATAGTGAACTTAGTAAAAAGAATCCGCCAGTCCATACTCGACGGCGACTTTATGGAATTCAAGCAGGAATTTCTGGGAAATTATCTTAAGACTAGAACACCTTAAAACCCTTTACATTTATAGGGTTGTTGTTGTATTATTTTCGAGTTACTAAAATCATAAATGAAGAAGTCGGGCAAAAATTGGAAAAAACTTTGGAAGTTAGGAACTGAGGAATTTAACACCCAGTTCTTGGGCGTGAACAAGGATGGCGAGCTCACCGCGACTGAAGGCAACCACTTCTATAATCTGAGCGACCTCGCGCATAAATATGGCACACCGCTTCAGGTTGTTCTGCCTTTTGTTATCGAAGATAGACTCAAAGACTTGACCGGATATTTCCAAGCCTATATGAAAATCTACGGGTATAAAGGTAAATTCTTTTATCATTACCCGATGAAGGTGAATCAGAATAAAGAATTTATTTTACCCATTCTCTCAGAAGGGGCGAATTTGGAAGTAACTTCGGCTAACGAGCTTTGGATAGTGAAGAAACTCTGGGAAGGCGAGAAATTTCACAGCCGTATCCGCGTGCTTTGCAACGGACCGAAGACCGAACAATATTTAGATTTGATCGAGGAGCTCCGAGGTAAGGGTATGAACATTGTGCCTGTTATCGAAGGTAGTGAAGAGCTCGACCGCGTTTCTAAATATAAGGGTGACGTGGGTGTGCGGGTTGACCTAGAAGTCAAAGCCGATACTCATTGGGACAAGAAGTTCGACCGTTTCGGACTCCCAGAGAAAGATGTGCTCAATTTACCGAAGATGAAGAACTTGAAAGTCTTACATTATCACCTCGGCTCCCAGATCAAAACTCAGAAAAGTATTTTCGAAGGTATAAAGCGTGCGTTTAAAATTTATGTCGATCTACAGAAAACTCATCCATCGCTCGATACCCTAGATATAGGCGGGGGCTTAGGCGTGCCTTATGAGAAGAAGAAGTTCTACACTGGTAAAAGTGTGTCTAGCAAAATTGTAAAAATTTTAAAAAATCTTTCCGACAAAGCTGGGATCAGGCATCCGAACTTGGCGGTGGAGTGGGGGCAATACATCGTAGCTCCGGCGCAGATAACCATATACAAAGTTCTTTCGGAAAAACCAATACCAAAGGCGAATGCAAAAGCCTGGTACATAGTGGATGGGAGCTTTATGAATGACATCAAGGATACTTGGGCAATACACCAGAAGTTCCATGTAATACCTGCGAACAATATGCATAGCCCACTCAAGCCAGTGTGGCTCGCTGGGAGCACCTGCGATTCGGATGATAAATACACTGCTGGCGGAAATTATATTTTAATGCCGAAGCTACACCAAGATCAGGGACAACTAGTGGCCATACTCGACACGGGGGCATACCAAGACGGGCTGTCCTCACGACATTGCTTGCTCTCGGCGCCGATGAAGCTCTCAGCTCAGGATGGAGATGTGAAAGTAGTCCGCAAGCGTGAGAGCGCAGACTCAATAGGTAAGATGTTCGGTTGGACGAACGGCGACCATAAATAATTTGATGGTGAAAAATATTTTTAAGCTCGCTCTAATACTTTTTTTATTGCTTTTTCTTTTGCATTTGAATCGCGCTCCCGAAACAGGGAAAATCCAGTATGTAGATTTCGCTCTGGTGCGGGTGGGCGTGGAAGTGGCTGACAATCCGCTAGCCCGCACGCAAGGCCTCTCAGGGCGGGAGAGTTTGCAAGAAGGCGAGGGTTTACTCTTTGTTTTCGACAGACCGGGGCGACACTCTTTCTGGATGAAAGATATGAATTTCCCGATTGATATAATCTGGCTAGAGGGCGATGGCGATGTGGTGCATATAGAAAAAGATGTGCGCCCAGACTCGTATCCGCAAACTTTTACCCCGCGACTTCCGGCCAGATATGTGCTCGAGGTGAATGCTGGGTTTACGGAAAATCAAAATATAAAGGTGGGGGACAAAGCAGAGTTTGGCTACTAAAATACAAAAGAAAATTCCCCGTTTTGAGGCGGGGAATTTTCGTGTTTTTGGAGGTGCCTGTAAGCCGAATTCTGTTCTTCTACTTACTCCGCCAAGGCGGGGCAAGTCGGAGCGATAGCAATTTGTCTAGGCCAGTGATTGCTCACTGGCTCGAGCGATTCTCCTCGACACAAGGTCGGGGCACGATCTTGCACAGGGGTAAGGATTTAGCCGTTTCACCCGAACTGAATCGGTTCGTCACTGTTCGCACCTATGTGTCGCCACATGCGGGCGTTACCCGCTACCTTGCTCCCCGATACTGGGCCGGGGCTGTGTTCGGACTTTCCTCCCCGACAACAAGGTCGGGGTAGCTATCTGACACCTCCTCATCAAGCCTATAATACTTGCATTTTTTTATCAAGTATGCTATACTAGTAGTGTGAGTGTGAGGTAGTCTCACATTTATCGTAACAACGTATGTGCCCAAAAAACACCCGCAAGGGTGTTTTTTGTTTTTTTTTAAAAAATAAGTTTTTAGTGACCTTGGCCGTCTAATTTTTCATTTGCAGGTGAGTTCAGAAAATCATCATTTCCAATATCACTTTTTATTTTTCTTTGCTCGTGTTGCTCGATAGCCCTTCTCCTTTGTTCTACCATAGTGTCACTAATTCTTTGTTCAAGATTAATATCTTGGTAAAACAGCACCTCACCCTTTGGACTTCTTATCGTTATTTCTCCATTTTCTCCAACCTCTCTTGTAGCTAAACCTCGCTTTACTAGTTCTGTAAAGTATTCTTCCATTTGTCTCTGAATCTCTGGAAGTTCAGGAATACCTTTTTCGGAATATGGCTTGGGTGCCAGGTATGGTTTTTCTCTCATAGATTTATTTTATATAAAAATTATAAACTATTATCCCGTCAATTAATAAGCCAGCGAGCCCAATTAGTAAAAGGGCAAAATACATCCACTTAGATATTTTTTTATTAAATATGCCGAGTAGGGAAAAAGCAACAATATAAATAAACGTCAGCGCTCCGAATATGTCAAAAAATTGAGGTTCTAAGGTAAGCATTTTATACAATGGGTCTATTATATCAGTGTTGAGATAAAATATAAAACCACGAGAGAAACACCCCTAAAAATAAACGAGCCGGACCCCTATGTTGGGGCCCGGCTGATCGCCGTGCTTGGCGGGAGACTAGTGGGAGCCGCTCAGTGGTGGTGTCATGATGAAGGTTTCGTCCCGATGCCGGTCCATCGACCGGAGCGTGGCCTTGCCCGGGCGGATGGTTGCCTGGTGCCGCCTGAGGTCCAGGACGCAGTCCACGTTCCGACTCTCTCGCCCGTTCTTGGAGGCGGCGTCGCGGATCTCGAGCCGGGCGAACTTCACCACGAGGATGTCGTTCTCGACCTCGATGCCCCCGATCTCCCCGCAGTAGGTGTGGGGGTAGAGGGAGCTTCGGATCTCCATGCGGCCACCCACGAACTGACTAAACGAATCTTTCGTCAGGTCCATTTTTCATTTTCTCCTTTATTTTTGGGAACTGCTTCAGTTCTCAAACTAACATCTTTTATAAAAATGTCAAGTTTGTGGCTACAAGTAATTTCTTTTAGATTCTTAGTGTTTTGTGGACCCGAGGAGATTCGAACTCCTGAC
>CAZFNV010000009.1:0-15819 GCA_964520225.1 uncultured Candidatus Saccharibacteria bacterium
CGACATGATTAGTGGCTCTCGAAATAATTTCGTGCAAAGGTTATGATTAGATCACAATTTGAAACTTCCTCGGTAGTGAGCGAAAAATGCGGGCGCGCCGAAGGCGCGCTGTGTGGCGTGAATGCGAATTTCGCTTTGCGAATGCGGGCGAAATCGGAGGGCGGGCGGAAAGCAAGAAATGAGATCTTAATAGTTTCTTTTTTTAAATCCAAAATCTATTTATGAACAAACCAAAATATTTTCTCTATGCTCGCAAGAGCACCGAAGATGATGATAAACAAGTGATGAGTATTCCGGCTCAACTGGTGGAACTTCGTGAATTTGCGAGCAGAGAAAATCTTGAAATTCTTGAGGAATTTCAAGAGTCGAAAAGCGCAAAGAGTCCGGGACGAGAAGTGTTCGACGAAATGATGCTCAAAGTAGAAAAGTTAGGCAATGTTGGTATTCTCGCATGGCATCCTGACCGACTAGCGAGAAATAGCGTGGACGGAGGACGCATCATTTACGCCGTAGACACTTCTAAAATCGTCTCTTTGCGTTTTCCGACATTTTGGTTTGAACCGACACCGCAGGGGCTCTTTATGTTGCAAGTGGCGTTCGGACAGAGCAAGTATTACTCCGACAATTTGAAGCAAAATGTCGAGCGAGGTATGCGCCAAAAATTGCGACGAGGAGAATGGCTCACTAAAGCTCCATTCGGGTATGTGAACAATCCCACTACGCGCAATATTGAACCTGATCCAGTGAAATCTAAAATTATCGTGCGCGCGTTTGGTGAATATGTAAAAGGAACACATACCCTCATTTCGCTGTCGCAATTGTTGGCTGACCACGGTGTTGCTCAAAAGTCCGGAACGCCACTTGGCAAAGCTTCCGTGAAAAGAATACTGACCAATCGTGCTTACTTGGGATTTACTTTGCATCACGGAGAGTATTTTCCCGGAAGCTTTGCGCCAATTCTTTCTCCGACACTGTTTGAAGCTGTGCAGAAAATACTTGTCGAGCGAGGACATCCGAGACATAGCAAAATATCTCACAATTTTCCTTTCACTGGACTTTTTCGTTGTGGCGAATGTGGCTCGATGATTACCGCACAGTGGGCGACTGGAAAACTTGGTGGCAAGTATCGTTACTATCGTTGTACGAAAAAGAAAGGAAAATGTGGTCAAGGATATTTACAGGAAGATTCGCTCGCTCTCCAAGTCAAAGAACAGCTTCAATCAGTATCGCTTCCCGAAGCGTGGGCAGACTATATGCTCAAAAAAGTAGAAGTTTTTGAGCACGAGGAAATCCACGCTTCGGGAAATCGTCTCGGACAGATGAAGGAGGATTTAAAAGCGCTTGAAGCGAAGCTCGATACACTTGTTGATTTACATCTAAACGGAGATATTGAACGTGAAGCGTATCTCGCAAAAAAAGACAGTTTGATGCGTCAAAAAATCTCGCTTCAAGTAAAATCTTCATCTGCCCGAGCCGAGAGAAAGAATTGGGTCGAACCCCTGCGTAAGTGGATTTTGGATTCAAAACACGCGGGGTTTCTGGCAACCAGTGAAAATCTCCACGAAACACGAGATTTTCTGCGTTCCTTCGGAACGAACCCCGCGATGAAAGACAAAACTATTTCGATCTCATTTTGCCCGCCCTCCGATTTCGCCCGCATTCGCAAAGCGAAATTCGCATTCACGCCACACAGCGCGCCTTCGGCGCGCCCGCATTTTTCGCTCACTACCGAGGAAGTTTCAAATTGTGACCTCACGGAGAATCGAACTCCGATTAACGGATTGAAAACCCGTTGTCCTAACCGTTAGACGATGAGGCCATTCAGGGTTATATTACCCCATTTTCTTAAATTTCGCAAAAATATTTTTAGATAAAACAGAATACCCGCGGGGTGGGCATCACGCTACCACCCCGCGGGCGAAGATCAGATCGGGAGCCAGACGAGCCAAGCAGGCTCCGCGTACGACAGGGTTTCGCCCTTGAAGTGTCGGTCGAGGCCGACACAGCTCCGCTCGCCAGTCTTCCTGAACTGGCAACCGAACTCGGGGCCCGCACCGTTCCAGAATGTGGAACCAACACGGACTTCGGCAAAGGTGGCTCTCTTGTAGCCCGGAAAGTTTCCGGTATTATTCATGGTTGCCTCCGATTTTTTATCATACAACTAGAATATTTTTTGTAAAGCTTAGAAAAAGTTAATTCCAAAAAGGTATTTCGCCGCGATGGCGAGGAGTAGTAGCGCGCCGATAAAGCTAAAGCCAGTGACGAGTTTCGGCGAAGTGAACCATATTTTCTTGAGCCATACTGCGCCCAGGAAAACTATTATTTCATCCAGCATATAGAACAATAGGAAGAGCCCGATGTAGGCAAAGTTCGCGAGCCCCGAAAGCCCAGCGTCGGCAAGCATACCTACGAACACGAGCGGTACCGCAGCCGAGCAGGGGAACTCGACTATGGCCACTACTCCGGCAAAGAGCAGGGTACCTAGGAATATAGTTAGGTAGCTGGCGCTCTCCATAGCGCCTTTTACCTTTAGTGTGGCCCAGTTGATGAGAGAATTATTTTCTATTGCGCAAGAAGGGTTGCCCTGTATGCCCTCCCAAAATATTTTCAAAAAATATAGTCCACCGACCAGCGATAGTGTGCCGATGATTAGCTGAAAAGCGCCCTGATATGGTAGCAGGTAGCTGAATATTTTATGCCAAAGGAAAATAAGCGCGCCATATACCACGACCGTGGTCAGTATGAAGGTCCCGCCCGCGAGCACTATCAGCCGGCGCGACTGGAAAGCCATTACGAGCGATATGATGAGTATGAGTGAGCCGAGCGAACAGACGTTGAAGCCGTCCACTGTGCCCATACTTATAGCGAGCCAGGTAAAACTATCCATTTTTTACTGCGCGAGCGAGGCTTCTTCCTTAGCGAGCTCTGCCTGCACGGCTTCCTCTATCTGTCGACCAGTACCTTCCGCTCCATCAAAGCCTATAAAATAACTGTCACCCACGAAGGTCATAGGTACTATGCCGGCCTTCTGACCCAAGTTGTGTTTCTCGGCTAAGGCTTCGAGCAGGGGAATATTCTCGCGCTCACTGACTAGATATTTATTGACTTGCACTCGTGGATACTTTAGCTCAAAGTCTTTCCAGAATTCATTCTGCCTCTTACAATACGGGCAAGTCGAAGACCAGAAGTAGTCGATACTTAGGAGTGCATCCAACTTGACCTCAGGAGCTTCAGCGCTAGGTGAGCCCTTCTGCGCCATTCCCATACCCACTAGTAAAAGCACAAAGAGCACAACACCCGTGAGAAAAATTTTATTTTCTTTCATGTAGGTATTATGCTCTCGGCTATAAACAAATGCAAACTAAAAAAGAAAATGCCCGTGGGGTGGGCGACTTCGTCGCACCCCACGGGCAGGGATCAGATCGGGAGCCAGACAAGCCAACCTGGCTCCACGCACGAGAAGGCCTCTTTCTCGTAGTGTCGGCCGATACGTTCACCGACACCAACACAGCTTCGCTTGCCAGTCTTCTCAAACTGGCAACCGAACTCGGGCCCCACACTACTCCAGAACTTGGAGCGGACGGGAACTTTGGCGAAGGTGACCTTCACGTAGCCTGGAAAGCACCCGGTGTTGCTCATTGTTGCCTCCGATTTTTTATAGTACCACTCGAAAATTTTTTGTAAAGGTAAGGGTTGCGAAGCCAGAACAGTTTCGATTTATACCAAAAAGAACCGCCTTTGGGCGGTTCTTTTGGTTTTTAAAATTAAATTAGTTAATAAATTCAAGCAGCCTGCTGTTCTTGTTGGTTGGATCCAGACAAATCTTGGATGAGCTCTACAGCTTCTTTATATGCTTGTTCGTCGAATTCTCCACCAAGCGCTTTTAGTTCGTGCTTAACTTTTTCTGGGTCCACAACACCCTCAGGCAGCATGGTTTGCAGTAGTGCGACCTTGTAGAGACCTGCTTTATTTAGGCCACCCACATGTGATTGAGCTTCATATTGATCCAATATTTCCTGTAATTTTTGCAATCTCGTTTTTTTGGCTTCAATCACGTTAGTTTTGTTTTGTGGTGCGCTTGTTTCTTTCTGAACGTTCAAATTTGGCATTTTAAATTTCATATTTTTTTAAAAATTAAAATCTAATAATCCAATATATTTTGATATATATTTACCAATAAAGTCAAGGGCGGAGGCGGTGAGATTTGAACTCACGATCCTGTTTCCAAGATGCCGGTTTTCGAAACCGGTGCCTTCAACCGCTCAGCCACGCCTCCATACTTGCTAATCTAGCACTTTTTTGTGTTACAATAAAGGGGTATTTAGATTATAAATTTTTTTTAAATTTATGGATGTAAACTATTTTGCAATATTTTTGTGTGGAGTTGTGTCGCTCGCGGTTGGTGCGGTGTGGTATGGCCCGCACTTTTTTGGTAAAATGTGGCTCAAGGTTATCAGTGCTACGCATCTCGATTTAGAAGCTCGCAAGAAAATGATGGAGGGCGTAGGCAAGCTTTACTTCACTCAGTTTGCGCTTACACTTTTCCAAGTTTACGTTCTGGCGTATCTCGTCGCTGCATGGCCAGGGGCAGATGCTATCAAGCTCGGGCTCTTTCTATGGGCAGGCTTCGTAATGCCGACTATAGCCGCAGGTGCAATGTGGAACAATGATTCGGCCAAAGTGGCCTGGGCGCGTTTCTCTATTCAGGCTGGCTACCAATTCCTAATGTTCTTAATCTACGGATATATTTTAAATTTCGTTTCCTAAACTTTCCGCTACTCGGTGTGTAGAGCCAAATAGATGTCTTCAAGCGCGCGGACGGCATCGCCAGCAGCGATGTTGTTCTGGTGGTATAGCACGTCAGTACAGTCACCTGCGGCCCAGACCCCCTTAGCTTCTGTGCGCTGAGTTTTCGGATCGATTTTTATTCTACCGATTGGGTCGAGAGCCACTACACCTTTCGCAAAGTCTGTGTTTGGTATCTGGCCTATTTCTACGAAAATGCCGGAAACTTTCAATTCTTTTTCTTCACCACTTGCGCTATCTCGATATTTCATACCTTCTACAAATTTTTCACCCAGTACTTCCAATATCTCTACATTCTTTAGCGCCTTCATTTTAGGATTTTTCAAAACCTTCTCGACAGTTATTTCATCAGCGCGGAAAGTGTCACCTCTATTTAATAAGGTCACAGAACTGCAGTAGGCGAGTAACTGGGCTGCTGTTTCAAATCCAGCATTGCCTCCGCCCACCACAGCCACATCCATTCCTGAGAAAAGTGGCCCATCGCAAGACGCGCAGTAGGTGAGGCCTTTATGTTCCAGATTGTCAGCATTTTTAGCTTCAAGCTTCCTGCGTCCACTACCCGTGGCTATAAGTATTGCGCGAGCAGAAAACTCTGCACCGGACTCAGTTTTAACTACAAAACCCTCACCATTTTTTTCTAGTTTCTCCGCTTTTTCTCCGCTCTTTACTGTCAGAGTGGAGTCTTTGTTTGTTGCTGTCTCAGCGTTTGCTAGTACGTGCTCTTTCAAACTCTCGGCTAGCCTAGAGCCGGATATAGAAGGCGTGCCTATCCAGTTGAAAATTTCTTCCGAGACGATGCTCTGCCCGCCCCACTCAGCTACAAGCATCAAGGTCTTAAGCCTCTTTCTGGCTGCGTACACGCTTGCCGCTGCGCCTGCTGGACCTCCACCAATGATTATTAAATCGTATTGCATGCGTTTGATTATAGCACAGAAAAACTAGCGAAAACAAAACTTTTTCTGGTACGGATTTTTTGAAGCTTAAAAAATCCTGAAATTGGCTCGCCGTCGCTCGCCAAACCCCTCCAAAAGTTTGTTTTTGCTAGTTTTCTGAAGTGCGCCTGCGACGAGTTTTTATTTTTTCCTTCGCAAGAATGCAGGTACGGCGCTCCAGTCGTCACCGTCATCTTCTATGATGTCCTCCACTTTCTTTTCAGGTTTTCTGATGAAAGTATTAGTGTCTGTGCCAATACTCGCCTCTATGGTGTTGTGTATTTCTTTTTTTGCAACTACTGCATTCTCTTCTTTCAGGACTTCACTTGGCTTAGTCACTGGCGTCGCAGGGAAAAGGCTTTTTCTAGGCATATCGGAAGGGAAGCTGGTTGCGATTACGGTTACTTTAAGCTCGCCTTTCTTCAGATTTTCGTCGCGGATAGTACCGAAGATAACTTTAGCATCTTTATCTATCGACTCAGTGATGATTTTCGCTGCTTCTTGGATTTCGTTAATTGTCAGATCTTCACCGCCAGATATTGCGAAGAGCACACCTTTTGCTCCGTGGATCGATACTTCAAGCAGTGGGGAATTAATAGCTCCGAGTGCTGCATTTTCAGCGCGTTTTTCACCAGACGCTATACCTATGCCCATGAGTGCTGAGCCAGCATCTGCCATTATCGCGCGTATGTCGGCGAAGTCGACGTTGATGATACCTGGAGTAGTGATGAGGTCAGAGATTCCTTCGACCGCTTGGCGGAGGATGTTGTCACAGCTTGCGAATGCGTCTTTGAAATTTGTATTTTTGTCGGAAAGTTGTAGAAGCTTGTCGTTTGGAATAACAATGATCGCATCCACTTCTTTAGCCAAGTCCTCAATTCCTTTCTCGGCAATCTTCATGCGGTGGTTACCTTCGAAGAAGAACGGCTTGGTAGTTACAGCCACAGTGAGTATGCCTTGTTCTTTAGCTGCGCGTGCCACTATTGGCGCTGCGCCGGTGCCAGTACCTCCACCCATACCGCAAGCAATGAATATCATGTCAGCACCTTTAATCACATCCTGGATTTCAGATTTAGTTTCTTCTGCCGCTTTCTTTCCAGTTTCTGGATTCATGCCCGCGCCGAGACCTTTAGTCAAGTTTTTGCCGATGTGGATTTTCTTTTCTGCCAGCGAGTGATGCAAGTCTTGAGTGTCAGTGTTCATGCAGATGAAGCTCACTCCTTTAACCTTGGAAGTTATCATGTGGTTTACTGCATTTTTCCCGGAACCTCCTATTCCGATCACAACAATTCGAGCGAAGCTTTCTATCTCTTGGTTGACTTTTGGCATAGTTTTTACTTGATATTTATTGAATAAAATCCGATTCGGCGTATCGGAACTCTTGTAATCACCATACTAGCACTCGCACCAAAAAAAGCAACTTGGCTATATGGGTGGCCGAGTTAGGGCATTAGTTGCTTTATACTTGATTTTATCGCGGTTTTTAAGTCTTTAAACAAGTTGACGAAAGAATTATCAGAATATCCGCCACTGTCTTCAGCCGAGATGAGTAGCCCTAGTGCTCCGATCCAAGCGCTGTCGCGGAGTTTGGTTTTAGCGTTATTGAAAATTTCAGTGGAGCCTAGGGATGATGGAAGCTTGAGCACTGACTTTGATAATTCTTCTAGGTCACGAGTGTTGGCACCACCTCCAGTGAAGACGATGCCTGCCGGCAAGAGTCCACTTCGTTTTATTTTCTTCAAATGGTTGTCGATGAGTTCGAAAATGTCCGAAAGTCGCGCTTCAACTATCTCTTTTAATTTTTTAGCTGGCACATTCTCTTCAGCAGTACCTCGCTTCAATCGTTCTGCGGTGTCGAGCGGAACTTTGAGTCCGAGCGCTATGTCATTCGTGATGTCGGATGATCCTATGGAGAAAGTCTGGAGAGATATCAGGAGCTCATTTTCAAAAACAGCGAGGTTGGTGGTCTGGTCGCCTATGGTTACTAAGGCTACGCCGACTACTTTCTGGCGTTCAGACAGGGCGACGTTCGCAGTGGCTATGGGTGAGGGTATGACATCTACCACTTTTACCCCTACTTCTTCTACTACTTCGAGCATATCTTCTAAATGCTGTATAGAATATGTGACAAATAAAGCTTTCGCTTCGAGTTTGGTGCCCCGCATACCTTCGAGTCGGCCCAGCACTTCCTTGCCATCGAGGCGGAACGAAGTGGGAAATGACTGAATTATTTTTCTATTTCCTAAGTTTAAATTGTTCTCGCATTCCTCAATGGCCTTGGTAATGTCGAGAGTAGTGACTTCGCCATCGGCTTTCGACACTACTACCATTCCAGAGCTAGTGTCGCCGCGCAGTGTTGCACCACCTATAGCCAAAAACGCGCGTCGTATTTTAATACCAGAAGATTTCTCAGCCATATCGAGAGCAAGACGGAGGGATTTCTTTGCATCTTCGGAATTCGTGACATAGCCGTGGCGGACTCCCTTGGTTTCTACTTCACCCGCGCCTATAATCTTCGGATATTTTTCTCCTTTCTCGAGTTCTCCCACTACGACTCGTGTCGTTTTGGATCCGATGTCTATGCCTACAACAACGTTTCTGACCATCAAGTATTAATTTATTGATTAATACTTGATATTATATCACGAGTTTAAATTTTTCGCGCGAGCGAAATGTTTGTTTTCGAGCTTCTCCATAGCTTCGCCGTGGTCGAGGCCTTTAAGGTGGAGCATGCCGTGGATAATTAAGAAGGTGAGCCAGTCACTGGATGTTTTTCCGAGGTTTTTGGCTTCTTTCTGAATGACTTTTTTGCAAAGCACCAACTCCCCAGATTCTTTACTGAAAGCAAAAGAGAGAACGTTGGTAGGTTTGTTCTTGCGACGGTACTTTTTATTTATTGCGCGAGATTTTTCTTCATCTACAAAAGCAACGGAAAGAGAATATTTTTTACCTAAAATATTTTTTCGCAACAACTCTATTTTATCGGCCAAACGCATAGTTTATCTAGCTTTGGTAACTATCTTGCCGAGTTTCTTCAAGCGCTCGATTTCCTTACGGCGAGCCATACGCTTCAGCGTGCTCTTCTTAACTTTGACTTTTGATTCTGTGCGAACATTGTAACGCTCGGCTTTAACCTTGCGGATTATGCCTGACTCTTGGACCTTGCGCGAAAAACGGCGCAAAATGCCGGAATTGTTTTCATTTGGATTTTTACTAACCTCGATTACAGTTTTAGCCATATGGGGGACACAATAACATATGAATGGTTTTTTCGCAAATTGACTGTTCCACCTAAACAAGATAAAATTGCGTTATGAGTAAAGACCAGACTGGTAACTATATTACAGCAGAGAAGAGGCTCGCGCTCGAAGCAGAGCTCGAAGACCTGCGTGGCCCGAAAAGGAAAGAAATTCTCGAAGCTCTCAAATACGCGAAATCGCTCGGGGACCTCTCCGAGAATGCGGAATATCATCAGGCTCGCGAGGATCAAGGCAAGCTCGAGAGTCGCATTATGCAAGTAGAGCAGATCTTGAATTCTTCTGAGACGGTAACCCACGGTGGAGGCGATACTATAGGTATAGGTTCTAAAATTATTTTAGAAAAAGAAGGCACTAAGGACGCAATACATTATGTATTAGTGGGTTCTGAAGAGGCCAATACTCTAGAAGGCAAAATATCCAACAAGTCCCCGCTCGGCATAGCGCTTCTCGGCAAGAAAAAAGGAGGTGAAGTTTCCGTGGTTACACCAAAAGGCAAAGTAAATTACAAGATAATCAGCGTGAGTTAATATCTGGGTCTGGGTCCTCTTTATAACTTTTTACTTTACACTTTATAACTTATTAACATGTCATCTCTTGACGATATTCGCGAAGTCCGCATAAAGAAATTAGAACTCCTGAAAGAAAGAGGAGTGAATCCATATCCAGCAGATTCGAAGCGCGAACTTGCACTCGCGCAAGCCATCTCTAATTTTAATGAGCTTGAAAAAAATAAAGAGAAGAAATGGATCGCTGGCCGAGTGATGTCTCTCCGTGGTCAGGGGGCGATCATATTCACTACGCTCTTCGATGGCACCGCATCTTTTCAGGGGTTGCTAAAGAAGGATGTATTGGGTGAGGAAAAATTTAAGTTTTGGAATGAGGTGGTAGACATCGGGGACTTCGTGGAGCTCCATGGAACTTTCTTCATTACAAGTAGGGGAGAAAAAACTCTAGAAGCGCATGACTGGCGCATGCTTTCAAAAAGCCTGCGTCCACTGCCTGAGAAATGGCATGGGTTAGTAGATGTAGAAGAAAAATTTCGAAAACGATATCTGGATATACTAATGAATCCAGAACTCAGAGATCTTTTTGAGAAGAAAGCGAAGTTCTGGGATGTTACTCGAGACTTTATGAAGAGAAAAGGATTCCTCGAAGTGGAAACTCCAACACTCGAAACTACTACTGGCGGGGCGGAAGCAACGCCTTTCAAGACGCACCACAACGACTATGACCTAGATGTGTATTTACGCATTTCTATCGGCGAACTCTGGCAGAAGAGGCTGATGGCTGGAGGCTTTCCGAAAACTTTCGAGATAGGTCGGGCGTATCGCAACGAAGGCACTAGCCCGGAGCACGCGCAAGAATTTACAAATATGGAATTCTATTTCGCATATGCGAATTATAATGACGGTATGGCGCTGGTGCGAGAGATGTATATAGATATCGCGCAGAAAGTTTTCGGCACTACAAAGTTTACTTCTCGGGGTTACACTTTTGATTTGGCAGATGAATGGGTGAAGATTGACTATGCGGAAGAAATAAAAAAACAAACCGGTATAGATATAGGGAGCGCGAGCGAAAAAGATATGGAGGCAAAGCTCGTAGAACTCGGCGTGAAGTATGATGGAAACAATAAAGAACGCTTGATGGATACTCTCTGGAAATATTGTAGAAAAAATATTGCCGGGCCGGCATTCCTCATAAATCATCCTGTACTCGTGGCGCCACTTGCGAAAAGCGTAGAGGGGCAGTCCACCGTTCAAATGTTTCAGCCGATTTTTGCAGGTACGGAAGTCGGGAGAGGTTATTCTGAATTAAATGATCCCGTAGACCAGGCGGAGAGATTTGATGTACAGCAGAAACTAATCGATAAAGGGGACACCGAGGCAATGATGGCGGATTATGAATTTGTGGAAATGCTCGAATACGGTATGCCACCGACTTGCGGATTTGGTTTTGGTGAAAGGATGTTTGCAGTTCTTGTAGACAAACCTATGCGTGAACTTCAAATGTTCCCGCTAATGAAGCCGAAAGAATAAATACTTTATATAAATAACTTAACCCCAGACTACGCTAGGGTAGCTGGGGTTTTGATGATGTGCTTCGTTTGTGGGCGAAGACTTAGGTGCCTGTGCCGTACTCGGCGCGCGAATACGGCACAAGCTAAAGAACAAAGAGCTCGAGACCGCCACGGTCTCACCTCGTACGCGAGGCGGTCTCGAGGGGCGACCACACCACTACGGAGTCTGGTCTTGCGATTTGGCTACGTCCCGGGGGCATGGGATCGTAGAGTATCGCAGGCATGAGCCTAACCCGTCAAGCACACTAGCATAAAAATAAAAATAATCAAAAAATAAAAATACCTCGGTCGCGCGAGGCTTCCGAGGTTTTTAGATTCCCCGCGCCCCGACCCTTTGGTCGGGATGCGGGGTTGTGCGGGGCGGGTCATTTGTGGAAACTCTTGCCGTGGGTGCAGCACACCAGCGCGACAAGAGGGGGCGAACAAGGGGAGCCACGCCGGGAAGAAGATGAACCGGGGCTCAACCCTCTATGCGGCAGCTTGTCCGGACAAGCTGCCGCGGGGGAACTAGAAGGGTATCTCGGAGTCGCCTTCGAGAGTTTTCTCGAAGTCCTCTTCCTCTTCTCTCCAGGGGACCGGTCTTGCGAACTCCGGTTCTGCCTTGGCGACCTCCCCGTCCTTGATCTCATCAAGGACGAGCTCCGGGAGATCCCTCTCCTCGATTTCTTCTCTGCGATCGTCCATGGGCGCACCTCCAATCTTTCTATACTATACCATTTTATAAAAAATAATCAATATACCAAAAATTATATAAAAAACACCCTTGGTCAGCCGAAGCCAACCAAGGGTTGCGATGTGCCCGTGCCTTGACTGTGGGTCGAGACGCAGGCAGTTCAGAACAGGGACGACAGGGCCGCGAGGTAGCCCATCTTCCATGCTCCACCAGCGAGGAGCAGGAGGGCGGCCAGAGCCCAGGGCCAACGACGGGGCTTTCTTTTCGCTTCCTGGTCGTACGGACCCAGGTGGAGTTCCGCTTTCAGCATCTAGTTCACCTCCTTCCAATCCGTTTTCACCATACCACTAAAATTAAAATGTGCAAGGAGGGGTTTACCCTGTAGTGAATTTTGGCGAGGCGCAAAGCGCATTTTAAAAATATCGCCAAAATCTACTACGGGGTTATCCACACTTTTACTTGTGGCATTTTTATGAGAGTGGTTTATAATGTATATCAAGTGGGAAAAAGTGGGAAATTATTTTCTTGGGTTTTTGCGAACCAAAATCATGTTAACCCCGCACTAAAGCAAAGCTTAGTACGGGGCAAGTAGGCGAATACAAAATATATGCTGATAGGAGAATATATTCATACAATCGACGAAAAGAACCGAGTATCGCTGCCAGCGAAGTTTCGCAAAGAGCTCGGTAAGAAAATAGTTATAACTCCAGGGCTCGGGCAATGTTTGTTCATTTTCAATTCAAAAGAGTGGGAGAAAGTAGCCAAGAAACTTTCTGATTCTGAGAGTGACTTGTCGTTCCTCAGGGCCGACCAGCGAAGCTTCAACCGCTATATGTTCGGGCGAGCGGCGGAAGTCGAGCTCGATAGTATCGGCAGAATGTTGCTACCAGAATTTCTGCAAGAAGGCATTCGCCTTCGTGACAAAGCGGCGATAATCGGAGTGAAAGATAGGGTGGAAATCTGGAACGAGAAGGCTTGGGGTGAGCAGAAGGAAAAGGTGGCTCGCGAAGCCGAAGGTTTGGCGGAGAAATTAGCAAGTTCTTGAAAAGTAAAATTTAGGGTACGGAATTTTTGAAGGTTAAAAATTCCTGAAGTTCTCGGCCCGTCGGCCTCGAAACCCCCTAAATTTTGCTTTTCAAGAACAACACATATGCAAAGCATACACCAGTCAGTTCTTTTAAATGAAGTTATAGATGGTCTTAACTTGTCGCCTCGGGCGACAGTGGTGGACGGCACTTTTGGTGGTGGGGGGCACTCGCTTGAAATTTGCAAGCGTTACCCAGGCATCAAAATAATTGCTTTCGATCAAGACGCTAGTGCGCTAGATAGAGGAAGGGCAAAGATGCGCGGGTGCAATGTGGAATTTTTAAATCAAAATTTCCGCGAGATCGGAGGAGTAGAAGCCGATGCCGTGATGCTCGACTTAGGGCTCTCTTCTGATCAACTTACTCCGCCTCAAGGTGTGTCTGGTCGAGGATTTTCTTTTATGAAAGATGAGCCACTGCTCATGACCATGAAGGAAAATCCCGGGCCGGAAGACCTAACAGCGATGGAGATAGTGAACACTTGGGAAGAGCAGAGTATTGCCGACATTATCTATGGTTACGGTGAGGAGAAGTTGAGTAGGAGAATAGCGAGAGCCATTGTCGAGGCAAGGCAGAAGGGCAAGATCACTACTAGCCGTGAACTTGCGGAAATTATTGAGAGTGCAGTTGGTAGACGAGGCAGGATACATCCCGCCACCAAAACATTTCAGGCTCTCAGAATTGCGGTGAACGATGAGCTAGGCGCGCTCACTGAGGGGCTCAAGCGAGCATTCGATATTTTGAAACCACAGGGTCGGCTCGCAGTTATAAGTTTTCATAGTTTAGAAGACCGAATAGTTAAAAAATTTTATAAAGCAAAAGTCGCAGGCGGTGAGGCCGAATTAGTGAATAGAAAAATTATCACACCAAGGGCCAAAGAAATAGAAAATAATCCCCGAGCGCGCAGTGCAAAGTTAAGAATATTAGAAAAGAAATGAAAAAAGTAGGAATAAAAATAAAGAGCTACACAGGGAGTGTAAGTATAGTCAATCAAAACGGCGAAGGGTTAGCTTTGCGTGTAATACTCGGCGCTCTTGGTTTGGTGGCTCTATCTTATGTAGCTGTGCTCGGCAATACTGTACTTAATGTAGTGGCATTTCGTTCGGCTGAGTCTGAAATTCGTTCGCTAGTAGCTGAGACCAGCGCTCTCGAGCTCAAATATTTAGAAAAGTTGAGCAGTATCGACATGGAGCTTTCACGTTCGCTAGGTTTCGAGGAGGTTAAGGCGAGCTTTGCTGTCAGGCAACCTCTAGGTCTATCCCTTGGTCAATCTCGTGGCAATATAAATCTAGCCCAAAATGGCATCTAGTTTTATTTTTAGGACACGTATTATTTTGGCCCTTATCGTGCTTTTTGGAATTGTTTTAGTTAGCAGGCTTTTTATGGTGCAGGTAGTGCGTAGCGATGCTTATGCCGAAAAAGCTGAGCACCAATACGCTACGCCACAAGAAGATATATATGAGCGAGGCACAATTTATTTTCAAGATAAAGATGGCACTCTCTCGTCTGCTGCTACTCAGATCTCTGGTTATAAAGTAGCTATTGATCCAAGCAAGATTACCGACCGCGAGCTAGTGTATCGCGAGCTATCTCTAATCGCCCCGCTCGACTATGATGAGTTTATGGAGAAGGCCGGTAAGTTAAACGATCCATATGAAGAAGTTTTACGGAGGTTAGACAAGGAACAAGCTGACAAAATCAGGGACCTCAAACTCAAAGGTGTAAATATTTACAGAGAAAAGTGGCGAGTGTATCCGGGCGGAAGTTTAGCATCGCATGTGCTAGGGCTCGTGGGCTGGAAGGGTGAGGATTTCGGCGGGCGTTATGGACTCGAGAATAAATACAATACCGAGCTTCTGCGTGAAAATACTAATTTATATAAAAGTTTTTTTGTAGAAATATTTTCCAACTTGAATCAAGCCATCTGGAGTGACACAACGCGAGAGGGCGACATCGTGACCACTATCGAGCCACAAGTGCAGGGGTTCCTCGAGTCTAAGTTAAATGAAGTTAAAAACAGGTACAACACAGATCTGATAGGTGGGATAGTAATGAATCCGAAGGATGGTTCTATATATGCGCTTACGGCCAAGCCGGACTTCAACCCAAATGATTTTTCTAAAGTTGAAAATGCAAAAATTTTTTCGAACCCATGGGTAGAGAACGTGTATGAGTTCGGATCGGTGGTGAAGCCTCTAGTGGTAGCAGGGGCGCTCGATGCTGGAGTGATCACAGCCAATACTACTTATAATGATCGTGGATCGGTGGTGGTGGAGAAGAAGGAGATTTTTAACTTCGACAAGAAAGCTCGCGGTCCAAACACTACAATGCAGACAGTGCTCAGTCAGTCGCTCAATACCGGGATGGTTTTTATAGAGCAGAAGCTGGGTATTGCGCGCTTGAAAGAATATTTACTTGCTTTCGGTATTAAAGATAAAACTGGCATAGACTTGCCGAACGAGACTTCTGGTCTTGTGTCTAACTTCTTAAACTCAAAGAGGGAAATAGAGTCGGCGAATGCAGCTTTCGGGCAGGGTATAGCTCTCACTCCTATCAATATGGTGCGGGCGCTGGCCTCACTTGGCAATGGTGGCAACCTGGTGACTCCGCATGTAGTGGACAGGATAAAATATCCTGATGGTACGACTGATGAGGTGGAGCATGAATTAATTCCCACGAAAATAAGTAAGGCAAGCTCGGAAGAAATAACTAGAATGTTAGTGAAGGTGATGGATGAATCACTTAAAGAAGGCAAGGCCAAGTTCGAGCACTTTTCCGTGGCGGTAAAAACTGGTACAGCTCAAGTTGCCAACTCGGAATCCGGAGGCTATTATGAAGACAGGAATAACCATTCTTTCTTTGGCTATTTCCCGGCTTATGATCCAGAGTTTATAGTTTTCTTGTTTGCTATAAATCCGAAAGGTAGCGAATATGCCGCAGTGACCTGGAGTGATCCATTTCTAGATATTACTAAATTTTTACT